>NZ_JBXVVT010000006.1:0-401821 GCF_057219935.1 Tabrizicola sp. T74
GCAACCGCTGTCGCCCCTGGCCGACACCTTCGCCGCGCATCCCGGCCAGTCGATGGAACTGGCAAGCCCCGAGGGCGCGCGGGCATCGGTGCTGATGGGCGGGGCCGAGGACTATGGCATCGCCCTGTCGCAACGGATGGGCGACGGCGACCTGGCGGTGGATGTGGGCATCAAGCTGGCGCGCGACGGCGGCAGCCTGATGGGCTTTTCCGGCAGCGGCAGCTCGGGCGGGGCGTCGATGGCCTCCCTCACCCTCGCGCTGTCCTCGGACACCGGCGAGGCCGGCGGCTTCTTCGCGCTGTCGGGCGAGCTGGGCGTCGCCGATCTCGGCAGCACCACGGCGATCTCCAGCTCCGGTCAGGCGAACTTCAACGCGGTGCGGCTGGACCTGGGCGGGCGGGACGTGTTTTCTGCAGGCGACCGGATCAGCTTTGGCATCGCGATGCCGATCGCCGTGACCGCGGGCGCAGCCGAGATGCTGGTTCCGGTCCGCACAAGCGGCGGGTCCGAGGTCCGTTCGGTCGGGATCGACCTTGCGCCGCAGGAACGGCAGATGGACCTGTCGATCAGCTATGCCGTGCCGATGGGCAAGCAGTCGGAATTCCTGATGGAAGTCCTGCACGCGGAAAACTACGGCAACATCGCCGGGGCCAGCGACAGCGCGGCGGTGATCGGGATGAAGTGGTCGTTCTAAGGGCGACAGGCGGGGCTTTCGGGCCCCGCCATCAGGCAAAAAGCTCGTGCGCCAGTTCCAGCGCGCTCACCAGGGCGTCCACCTCTTCGGTGGTGTTGTAGAGGCCAAAGGACGCCCGGCAGGACGCGGTGATCCCCAGATGCTCCATCAGCGGCATGGCGCAATGCGTGCCCGCGCGGACCGCGATGCCGCGCTTGTCGAGGATGGTCGAGATGTCGTGGGCATGGGCCGCGCCGTCCAGCGTGAAGCTGAAGATCGCCCCCTTCCCCGCTGAATTCCCCTGCACGTTCAGCCAGTTGAGCCCATTCAGCCGATCCCGCGCATAGTCGCGGATAGACCGTTCATGCGCGGCCACGTTGGCCATGCCGAGGCCCATCAGATACTCCAGCGCCACGCCCAGGCCGATCTGCTGGACGATGCCGGGGGTGCCAGCCTCGAACTTCATCGGCGGGTCGTTCCAGGTGATCTTGTCGCGCGTGACCTCGCGGATCATGTCGCCGCCGCCGAGGAAAGGGCGCATCTCGGCCTGACGCTCGGCCTTGATGTAGATCCCGCCCGAGCCTGACGGGCCATAGAGCTTGTGCCCGGTGACGGCATAGAAGTCGCAGCCGATGGCCTGGACATCAACCGGCATGTGGACGGCCGCCTGGCTGGCGTCGATCAGCACCGGCACGCCCTTTTCCCGCGCGCCCCGGCAGATGGTGGCAACGTCGACCACGGTGCCAAGGACGTTCGACATATGCGTGACCGCCACCAGCCGGGTCTTCGGCCCGATGGCGTCGATCACCGCCTGCGGGTCAAGATCGCCCTTGCCATCGACCTCCACCCATTTCAGCACCACCCCCTGCCGTTCGCGCAGGAAGTGCCAGGGGACGATGTTGGCGTGATGCTCCATCACCGAGAGCACGATCTCATCCCCCGGCTGGAACCGCGGCGCGGCCCAGGCGTAGGAGACGAGGTTGATCGCCTCGGTCGTGCCGGTGGTGAACACGATCTCGTCCTCGGACCCCGCATTCAGGAAGCGGGCCAGGATGCCGCGGGTGGATTCGTACTTCTCGGTCGCGAGGTTCGACAGGTAGTGCAGGCCCCGATGGACGTTGGCGTATTCATGGGAATAGGCGCGCGTCACCGCGTCGATCACCACCTGCGGCTTCTGCGCGCTGGCGCCATTGTCCAGGTAAACCAAGGGCTTGCCGTTCACTTCCCGCGCCAGGATCGGGAAATCGGCGCGGATCTTCCGGACGTCATACATTGGGCATCAGGGCCTCCGGCCCGACAAGCAGCACAAGCAGGAAGATGATGACGAACCCCGCCGCAAAGGCCGAGATCAGCATGCCGAGGAAAACCAGCCCACGGGACCGGAAGCCATGCAGTTCGGCGATGAAGCTGGTCATCAGCCACAGGAACACGACGAAGCCGACCAACCCGATCAACCCGGCGAGCGCGGGAGAGATCACATTGGTCACGAACTGAATCCCCTGCAGGACCAGGGTCAGGCACTGCAGCCAGACGACGATCAACAGCGCATCGGCAAAGCTGCCCACCCCGCCGAAGGCACGGCCGACGCGGTGGATCAGCACGACCGACAGCGCCAGGAAGGCCCATTGCACCACGGCGGTGCGAAACGGGCTGGCCAGCAGCATGGCGCTGATCGGGTCCATCGGCTGCGGGCTGATCTGGATCTGCAGGCTGGACAGAAGCGCCGACAGGACCGCCACCAGCAGAAGCCCCGCTGTGCGCGCAGAAGGCGGCACCTCTTCGGCCAGAAGCACGCGAGTCGCGGCCTTCGGGTCCTGCAACGTCAACTGCGCGAGCGAAATCATGCGATTGGTAAGGGTCATCCGCTTTGCGCCTCGTGCAGCATGGTGATCCAGAGCCAGAGGAAACCAACGCCGGTCACGATCGACACCGCGGTCAGCGCGGGCCCGGGGCCGATCATGCCACCCACCATGCCCTGCAACAAGAGCAGCGGCCCGATGGCTGCCAGCGCCCAGAAGAGCGCGATCCGCGCGCCATACCAGGTCCCCTGCCCGCCAAGCGCGCGCGAGGCCAGATGCGACACCGCGGCGACTAGATAGGCAACCGGGATCAACAGAAGCACGCCATAGGCCAGCGCGACGATGCGCGGGGTGGCCGAGGGCTCTCCGGCCAGGAAAGCCGCGCGGGCGGCGACGGGCCATTGGCCAACGAAGGCGAGCAGCAGGAACACCAGCAGGAAGGACAGTGCGAACGGCTCGGACTGCCCGCGCGCCAGGTGCTGGCGCAGGATGGCCCGGGGGCGCCGCCAGGTGGCGACAAGGTCGGTGGTTATCGACATGGGCCCGCCCCGGTCATTTCGTCCCGTGCCGGGCGAGCCAGCGTTCGAGGCGCGCGCGGATGTCCTCGGCAATGTCCTCGTCGGCGATCTCCTGGATGGCCTCAGCGAGGAAGGCCAGGACGAGCAGCGCCTGCGCCGTCCGGCGTGGGACCCCGCGCGACTGCAGGTAGAAAAGCGCCGTGTCGTCGATGGCACCCGACGTGGAGCCGTGGCTGCACTTCACGTCGTCGGCGTAGATTTCGAGTTCCGGCTTGGCCAGGAACTGGCTGTCGTCATCCAGAAGCAGCGACTGGCTGATCTGGTAGCCGTCGGTCTTCTGCGCGCCGGGTTTCACCAGGATCTTGCCCTGGAAGACGCCTGTTGCGCCGTTCATCAGCACCTTCTTGAACACCTGACGGCTTTCGCAGGCTACGGCTGCATGGGTGATGAAGACGGTATCGTCGTGGTGGAACTCGCCATCGCCGACCGTGGCGCCGGCCAGATGCGCCCGGCCTTCGTCGCCAGTCAGTTCGACCACCGCTTCGTTGCGGGTCAGGCGGCCGTTCGCCGTCAGCGTGAAGGACCGCATCTCGGACTTTGCGCCCAGACGGGCGAAGATATGCGTCACCGCGCGGCGTTCGTGGTCGCGGCCCTGCAGGCGGATGTGGTGGAAACTGGCGCCATCGGCGATGTCGACCTCCATCACCTTGGAGAAGCGCGCGGCGGCGGGGCCGTTTTCCAGCAGCGTCAGTTCGGCCCCCGGTTCCAGCTTGACGCAATGGTGGAGGATCGCGTCGGAAGTCTCTGATTGATGGGTGTAAATCAGCGAGATGGGCTTTGCCGCCTTGCCGGTCACATGGATCAGCACGCCATCGGTCGCGTAGGCCGAATTCAGTGCCGCGAAGGGACGGGCGACGGGGGTCTGGCCGCGCGCCTCAAGCACGCCATAGGTGCCTTGGGCCCAGTGGATGTCCTTGCCCCCGGCATCGGCCAGCCGCTCGATGGTGACGCCTGCAAGCGTCAGGTCATCCGAGGCCTGGGGGTCGAAGACGCCGTCCACGAACACGATCCGGACCCGGTCCATGCCGTCGAACGGCGCGGCCTCGTCAGAGGCGTCAAACCGGTGCGCCACGGGCGCCTCGGTCGCGTTCAGGCTGGCCGGATCGGTGTAGCGCCAGTATTCGTCGCGCCGCATGGGCAGGCCCATCGCCTGCAGCCGCACCAGCGCCTCACCCCGCGCGGCCCCAAGCCAACCCTTGCCCGCCACGGCAGGCAGAGCCGTGAGCCGCGCCTGCAGCGCGTCTTCCTTCGCCTTCGGCAGTGCCATCAGCCCACCTCGCTCAGGATATCGGCATAGCCATTGGTCTCGACCTCCAGCGCCAGCTCTGGCCCGCCGGTCTTGATGATGCGGCCCGCCGACATGATGTGGACGACGTCCGGCTTGATGTGGTCGAGAAGCCGCTGGTAGTGGGTGATGACCAAGAAGGACCGGCCCGCGCTGCGGAGCGCATTGACCCCGTCCGCGACCAGCTTCATCGCATCGACGTCCAACCCCGAGTCGGTTTCGTCCAGGATGCACATGCGGGGTTCCAGCATGGCCATCTGCAGGATTTCGTTGCGCTTTTTCTCACCGCCCGAGAAGCCCACGTTGACCGGGCGCTTCAGCATCTCGGCGTCGATCTTCAGCGTCTTGGCCTTTTCGCGGACGATCTTCAGGAAGTCGCCGGCGCTCAGCTCCTCCTCGCCGCGCGCTTTCCGCTGGGCGTTCACCGCCGTCCGCAGGAAGGTCATGTTGCCGACGCCGGGGATTTCCACCGGGTACTGGAAGGCCAGGAACAAGCCCGCCGCGGCACGTTCCTCGGGCTCCATCTCCAGAAGCTCCTGCCCATCCAGCGTCGCCGAGCCGTCCGTCACCTCATAGCCGTCGCGGCCCGACAGGACATAGGACAGCGTCGACTTGCCCGATCCGTTCGGCCCCATGATCGCATGGACCTCGCCCGCGCCGATCTTGAGGTTGACCCCGCGCAGGATCACCTTGTCCTCTTCTTCAAGTTTGACGTGCAGATTATTGATTTCAAGCATTTTTATCTTCCCTTGGTCTCAGCGCGCATCGGTGAACCAGCCGATGGCCGTCGAGACCATGTCGGGCGGGATCGCGCCGGGCGTGACAGTGAAGCGGGCCATCCGGCCCGCCATTTCTTCCTTGCGGGCCAGGCGTTCGACGCCGTGGTAATAGCCCCGCTTGAGATAGTCGTCGAAGAGCACCGTGACGGGCTTCGTCACCCGCAGCAGAACCGCAACCAGGCAGGAGGCGCGAAAGCGGCCGTCGATCAGCACAAGGTCGGGATGCACGAAATCGGGGCGATCCCAGACCGACAGGGCATAGCCGCTGAACTTGCGGTGTTCCCGCGGTTTCATCGGCACGCCCCAGGGGCCGGTCGGCCCGATATCGGCCCAATGGACCTTGGCCTTGTCCGAGAGGCTCGCCACGTAATGCTCCATCCGGTCGGCCCAGTCGTGGTCACTTTCGACGCTGAACACGGTCTTGCCCAGCTTGGCGGCCAGCACGGTCGAGCCGCCGCTGCCATATTCCAGGATCGTCTCGGCCGCCTCATAGTGCCGGACGAGGAAGCGGCGTTCCTTCGGCGCGAAGGTCAGGTCAAAGCTTGGGGCTTCGTCTTCCGGCTCCATCTCGCCATCCCCTCCGCGGTTTGGCACTATCGGCGGCATCGGCAGCGGGTCCGCCGCGCCGCTGGTCCCGGTTCCCAGTGCGGCCAATGCCTCGGCCACCAGCTGATCGACCCGCGCTTTTGCCGCAGCCACGCCCGGAAGCGCCATCAGCCGGGTGATTTCGGCGGTGACGGCAGGCTCCCAGTGCAGGATCGAGCGGTCCTCGGCCTCATTCCGGTCAAAGCGGTCAAAATATTCCGGCGTGTGGCGGGCATTCGGACGGCGCGGCCCGGTCGAGACCATGCCCCTGCCCCGCGCAGCCTTCAGCTGGAAATGGTCTGGCGTGCGGACCGAATAGTGGTTGATCTGCGCCAGGTTCCAGCCGAATTCGTGCCGCGAGGCCAGGTTACTGCGCCCGGCATAGGGCTGGCGGGTCAGCCAGGGCGCAGTGCGCGGGTTCTTCGGGTCAAGGGGTTTGCCATTGCCGCCCAGGCAGTCCGCCACCGTGACCTCGGCCCCCTCGACCAGACGAGGGAGGCCGGCCGAATTGGCCGAAAAGCCCGCGAACTTGTCGCCGGCGCGGAACAGCGGTTTCGTTTCCAGATTGGCAATGAAACCCAGCTTCGACGCGCCGATAAAATCCGCCGAGACATAGCGACCGGGAAAGCTGTCATTGCCGCTCGACCCGAACAGCCGCCAGTTCAGCATCAGCGCGCCTGCCTCGCCCAGGTGTTCCAGCAGGGCTTGCACAGTGCGGTCGCCGACGTGCACGTTCAGGAATTCGTCGGCGTCGAGCCAGAGATACCAGAACCCGGGACGATAACCGACCTCAGCCTCGAAGGCCTGAACAGCGGCGTCCTGTGGGGCAACGCCATACCCGGGCGTGGTGCGCAGGAAGGTCACCTCGCCCGCCGCCGCCAGCGCCGCCAGCAGGTCGTCCGACCCATCTGTTGACCCATTGGAGACAATGACCACCCGATCCACCCCGATCACGCGGTGGTAGGCCAGCCATTCCAGCACGAACGGACCCTCGTTGCGCATGGCCGAGACGAGAACGACCTCGGGCCGTTCCTTGGCTTCGGCAGGCGATGCGGGCAAGGGTTGGGTCATGGTCGGGTCGGATGCGATGTCACGCGGTAAGGATGTCGACAGCAGTGCCAGAAGCGGTGACCATCAGCATGTTGTTGATGACCTCATAGTCGAGGTCGATCCCCACGACGGCGGTTGCCCCAAGTTCGGCCGCGCGCTCTTCCATCTCTTGCAGGGCGGTACGGCGGGCCTTGCCCAATTCCTCCTCATAGGCGGCGGACCGGCCGCCTACGATGTCGCGGACCGAAGCAAACAAATCGCGGAAGATGTTCGCGCCAAGGATCGCCTCGCCGGTCACGATGCCGTGGTAGCGGGTGATCTTGTGGCCTTCGAGCGAGGGGGTGGTGGAGAGGATCATTCGCGCGACTCCCGAAGCTCAATCTCGGTTTGGCGAAGTGAAACAAAATAGTAGAAGGTCTTCATCGCAACAAAGACCGTCCCTCCGAGCACAATGGCTACCAGCTTCCAAAGGGCCGACTCGCCCTGATCAGGCCAAAGCACGGCCGCAAGCAATGCAGGAAACGCAAACGCAGTGACCAGGTAAGCAAGCCGCAAGAGGTCGACTTTGTTGGGCACCAGCCGTTTCCTGAACTCCGACGAACCCGTCACCCCACACTCCCTTCAAGGCTGATCGCGACCAGGCTCTGCGCCTCCATCGCGAATTCCATCGGGAGGGCCTGCAGGACCTCCTTGCAGAAGCCGTTCACCACCAGGGCAACCGCTTCCTCTTCGTCCATGCCCCGTGAGCGGCAGTAGAAGAGCTGGTCGTCATCGACCTTGGACGTGGTCGCTTCGTGCTCCACGCGGCTCGAATTGTTGCGCACTTCGATGTAAGGCACGGTATGCGCCCCGCATTTGTCGCCGATCAGAAGACTATCGCACTGCGTGTAGTTGCGGCTGTCCTTGGCCTTGGGGTGCATCGACACAAGGCCCCGATAGGTGTTCTGCGCCCGGCCCGCCGAGATGCCCTTGGACACGATCCGCGACTTCGTCCGCTTGCCGAGGTGGACCATCTTGGTCCCGGTGTCGGCCTGCTGCGCGTTGTTGGCGATGGCGATGGAATAGAATTCACCCTGCGAGTCGTCCCCGCGCAGGATGCAGGAGGGGTATTTCCAGGTGATCGCGGACCCGGTTTCCACCTGCGTCCACATCACCTTGGCCCGGTCGCCCCGGCAATCGGCGCGCTTGGTGACGAAGTTGTAGATCCCGCCGACCCCGTTCTCGTCGCCCGGATACCAGTTCTGGACGGTGGAGTATTTCACCTCGGCGTCCTTCAGGATCACGATTTCCACCACCGCCGCGTGCAGCTGGTTGGTGTCGCGCTTGGGCGCGGTGCAGCCTTCCAGGTAGCTGACGTAAGAGCCTTCGTCGGCGACGATCAGCGTGCGTTCGAACTGGCCGGTGTTTTCGGCGTTGATGCGGAAGTAGGTCGACAGTTCCATCGGGCAGCGGACGCCCTTGGGGATGTAGACGAAGGACCCGTCCGAGAAGACGGCAGAGTTGAGGGTGGCAAAGAAGTTGTCCGTGGGCGGCACGACAGAGCCGAGGTACTGCTTCACAAGCTCCGGGTGTTCCTTCACGGCCTCGGAGATCGAGCAGAAGATCACCCCAGCCTTGGCGAGTTCCGCCTTGAAGGTCGTGCCCACCGACACCGAGTCGAAGACGGCATCCACCGCCACCTTCCGCGGCTCGGCCTCACCTTCAACTCCGGCCAGAAGCATTTGTTCCTTCAGCGGAATCCCAAGCTTGGCATAGGTCGCCAGCAGCTTCGGATCAACCTCGTCCAGCGACTTGGGCTTCTTCGCCATGCTTTTCGGCGTCGCGTAGTAGAACTGATCCTGGTAGTCGATTTCCGGGTAGTTCAGCATCGCCCAGCGGGGTTCTTCAAGCTTGACCCAGCGCCGGTAGGCGTCAAGCCGCCAGTCGAGCAGCCACTCCGGCTCACCATTCTTCTGGCTGATGAGACGGACGATATCCTCGTTCAGCCCCTTCGGGGCGTAATCCATCTCGATGTCGGTTTCCCAGCCGTACTTGTACTTGCCGGCCATCGCCTGGACGGTCTCGATCGTCTCACGGTCGACGCCTTCGCGCACCTCGGGACCATTGACGGTTTCCAGCATGTTCATCGGCGTTTCCTTTCAGGCAGCCCGCGCGCGGGCCTTGGCATAGGCGGCCGTCCACACCCCGGCAAACCGCAGCACATCGTCTTTCGTCACCCCCGGGCCGATCGAGACCCGGATCGCCTGCCCCGCCAGCGCCGGGTCAAAGCCCATCGCCGTCAGGACGCGGCTGGCCCGCACCTTTCCGCTGGAACAAGCAGACCCCGCGGAGACCGCGAACCCTGCAAGGTCCATCGCCATCACCTGCGTCTCACCGCGCCAGCCGGGCGCGATCAGGCACAGCGTGTTTGGCAGCCGAGGCAAACCATTCCCGACGGAAATAGTCTCATTTGCCTGGGCCGACAACTCTGATTCTAGAATATTTCTAAGTTCGGCGACCTCGTCCCAGACCCCGGCGGCCAGATCCCGCGCAGCGGCCTCGGCGGCGGCAGCGAAACCGGCGATGCCGATCAGGTTTTCGGTCCCCGCGCGGCGGCCCATCTCCTGGCCCCCGCCTTTCAGCTGCGGTGGCACGTCGATCCCCTGCCGCACCACCAGCGCGCCGATCCCCTTGGGCCCGCCGAGCTTGTGGGCCGAGACAAGCCCCATGTCGCAGCCGAGCCAGTTGAAGGCCATTGGCACCTTGCCAAAACCTTGCGTCAGGTCGCTGACCGCCAGGCCCTGGGGAAGGTCCTGCAGCACCCCCGTCTCGGAATTCGCCAGTTGCAGCGCCGTCCGGGCGGGGTCGCTGACCGCCACCCTGCCCTGCGCATCGACCGGCAGGCTGGCCTCGCACCAGGCTGCCACCGCATCATGCTCCACGCCCGCGCAGACCAGCCCCCGGCCCGCAAGGGCCAGCGAAGCCGCCTCGGTAGCGCCCGAGGTGAAGACGATATCCGCCCCGTCCGCCCCCAGGGCCGCAGCGATCTTTGCGCGGGACTTCTCCAGTAGACCCTTCGCGGCCCGCCCCTCGGCATGGACCGAAGACGGGTTCCCGACCACCTCCATCGCCGCGACCATCGCTGCCTTGGCCTCGGGCCGCAGCGGCGCGGTTGCGTTCCAGTCGAGGTAGAGCCGGTTCATTCCTCATCCACCACGCGGAAAAGCGACGGCACCGCCGGGCACGGGGTCAGGTCGTTCTTCACCACGTCGCTGAGCCGCACCTGGTGCAGGAAGACATAGACATTGGCCGACAGGCTTTCCCACAGCCGATTGGTCAGCGACTGCGCCCGGGTGCCCGACAACCCTCCGCTTGCGCCCGCCCCGGTGTGCATGGCATCGACGGTTTCCTCCACCGCCTGCATCACCTCGGAAATCCGGATCTCGTCCGGCGTCTTCGCCAGTTTGTAGCCGCCACCCGGTCCCCGCACCGCCTCGACCAGACCCGCGCGGCGCAGCTTGACGAACAGTTGCTCCAGATAGGGGAGGCTGATGTCCTGCCGCTTGGAGATGGCCGCCAGAGACACCAGATCATCGCCCCCCGCCTTTGCCTCGGCCAGCGCCAGATCGGCCAGCGCAACCATTGCATAGCGTCCCTTGGTCGACAGCTTCATCCCGCCCCCTTCCCGCTCTCGGGAATCGCAATCACATTGACGCCAAGCCCGGGGCACATTACCTCAGTCAAGCCCCGAAAGCCCGACCCGGAACAGTCCTGGGCCGACTTTAGAACGGTTCTAGTTTATCCGAGCGAAAGCGTCAAGAAATCGCTCCTGCATGAGAAGAGTGCAATGCCCGAGGTTATCTTTGCCGGCCCCGACGGACGCCTGGAAGGCCGCTACCACCCGCAGAAGGACCGCGACGCGCCGATCGCCATCGTGCTGCATCCGCACCCGGCCTATGGCGGGACGATGAACAACAAGGTCGTCTACAACCTGCATTACGCCTTCTACAACCTGGGTTTCACCGTCCTGCGCTTCAACTTCCGTGGCGTGGGGCGCAGCCAGGGCGAGTATGACCAGGGGATCGGCGAGCTGTCCGATGCGGCCTCGGCGCTCGACTACCTCCAGGCAATGAACCAGAACTCCAAACAGTGCTGGGTGGCAGGCTTTTCCTTCGGCGCCTGGATCGGCATGCAGCTCTTGATGCGGCGGCCGGAAATCACCGGCTTCGTCTCGGTCGCGCCGCCGGCGAACCTTTACGACTTCTCGTTCCTCGCCCCCTGCCCGTCTTCGGGCCTGATCATCAACGGCACCGCCGACAAGGTTGCCCCGCCAAAGGACACCAAGTCGCTGGTCGGCAAGCTGCACGAACAGAAGGGCATCACGATCACCCATACCGAGATCGAGGGGGCAGACCACTTCTTCAAGGATGAAGAGGCGCATATGCAACCGATGATCCAGACGGTCTCCGACTACGTTCGTCGGAGGATGACGGAGGCGACGCGTTAATGTCCGCACTGCAGCAGATGGCCGACAAGCTGGCCGACGATGTCCTTGCCGCCGAGCGTGAGCTGGGCGACGACCGGTTCTATGAGAAGGTCAGCGAGATCCTGCTGGCGGCCTCGCCCACCTTCCAGGAGGCCTACATGACCTCGATCCGCGTGCGCCTGGCCGAACGCCGGGGCCGCGAGTTCCTGGAACGCGCGCTGGCCGCAAAGCGTGGCGGCGGGGTGATGCCCGAGGTTCCCGACGACGAGCCGCCCGAGATCGAGACGATCGGCTCTGGTCACTGACCGTGACCGCCCGGCTGGAGGCCCAGTTCGCCTTCCTGAACGAGGCCGACCGGCTGAAGCATGTGATGCGCGCGACGACCACGGTCGATGGCACGCGGCCAGAGAATTCGGGGGAGCATTCCTGGCACCTGGCCTTGTACGCGCTGGTGCTGGCCGATCAGGCCGGGCCGGGCGTGGACATCAACCGGGTGATCCGGATGCTGTTGATCCACGATCTGGTGGAGATCGACGTGGGCGACGTGCCGATCCATTCGCAGAACGGCCAGGCGCATGCGAGTGTGGAGACGCAAGCCGCCGAGGCGAAGGCTGCCGACCGCATTTTCGGCTTGCTCCCCAATGACCTCCGCGACGATCTTCGCGAGCTGTGGGAGGAGTTCGAGGCGGCGGAGACTCCGGACGCGCGGTTTGCCAAAAGCCTCGACCGGGTGCAGCCGGTGATGGCGAACCTGATGTCCGGCGGCGGGACCTGGGCCACCTACAACGTGACCTTCGACCAGCTTGAATCCCGCGTGGGCGTGAAGATCGCCAAGGGCGCGCCGGAATTGTGGGACTGGGTGCGGGCAAAAGCGCGCGGCTTCTTTTCGTGATCCGCACGTTCCTCGCAGTCACAGTGTTCGCCATCTGTAGCGCGCTGACGTGGGGGCTCGCCCTCCGTTACTTCGCATCGTGGTCGCACATATGCTTCCAAAGTGGCGTGGGTTGGGACACCGCGCTGCTCGAATTGCTTGGCAAAGCGAAGTGGGACTGGGGTCTGTTTGAATCTTCGGTCGCGCCGTATCTGCCGTTTCTGATCTTTTCGGGCCCGAGACAACCCAAGGTCCGCCATGTTTCCATGATTGCAGGCATGCTTGTGTCGTTGTTTGCTCTGCTGATTGCCAGTGGCCCGGCGACAGACGAACAATGCGACTCCAAAGGGCCCATTCCCGAAATCGGGCCCCTTCTCTTTGGTGTCTTCGTCTCACTTCCCTCTGCAATCATCCTTTGGTGGCTAACCAAGAGACGTCCTGCGGCGTAAGCACTCCAATTTCGGTATACAATCGCATACCGCACTTCCCATGGCTCGGTTTTTCCGCTATGAGGCCCCCAGAGAATCCTCAGGAGGTCGCTTATGTCGAAGATCAAGGTAGCCAACCCCGTCGTCGAGCTCGACGGCGACGAGATGACCCGGATCATCTGGGACTTCATCAAGCAGAAGCTGATCCTGCCCTACCTCGACATCGACTTAAAATACTACGACCTCGGGATCGAGGAGCGGGATCGCACCGACGATCAGATCACCATCGACGCGGCCAACGCGATCAAGCAGTACGGCGTCGGCGTCAAATGCGCGACGATCACCCCCGATGAGCAGCGGGTCGAGGAATTCGGCCTGAAGCAGATGTGGAAAAGCCCGAACGGCACGATCCGCAACATCCTGGGCGGCGTGATCTTCCGCGAGCCGATCATCTGCAAGAACGTCCCGCGCCTGGTGCCGCACTGGACCCAGCCCATCGTCGTCGGCCGCCACGCCTTTGGCGACCAGTACCGCGCGACCGATTTCAAGTTCCCGGGCAAGGGCAAGCTCACCATGAAGTTCGTCGGCGACGACGGCACGGTGATCGAGAAGGACGTCTACTCGGCCCCCTCGGCCGGCGTCTACATGGGCATGTACAACCTGGATGACTCGATCACCGACTTCGCCCGGGCGTCCTTGAACTATGGCCTCGTGCGGAACGTGCCGGTGTACCTGTCGACGAAGAACACGATCCTCAAGGCCTATGACGGCCGCTTCAAGGACATCTTCCAGCAGGTCTTCGACGCGGAATTCGCCGACGAGTTCAAGAAGCGCGGCCTCACCTACGAACACCGGCTGATCGACGACATGGTGGCCTCGGCGCTGAAATGGTCGGGCGGCTACGTCTGGGCCTGCAAGAACTATGACGGCGACGTGCAGTCCGACATCGTGGCGCAGGGCTTCGGCTCCTTGGGCCTGATGACCTCGGTCCTGATGACGCCCGATGGCAAGATCGTCGAGGCCGAGGCCGCGCACGGCACGGTCACGCGTCACTACCGCGAGCACCAGAAGGGCAAGCAGACCTCCACGAACTCCATCGCCTCGATCTACGCCTGGACCGGGGGCCTGAAGCACCGCGCGACCTTGGACAACAACGAAGCGCTGATGCGTTTTGCCACGACGCTGGAAAAGGTGACGGTCCAGACCGTGGAAGACGGCCACATGACCAAGGACCTCGCGCTCCTCGTCGGGCCGGACCAGAAGTGGCTGACCACGATGGGCTACCTGGAGAAGGTGGATGAATACCTGAACAAGGCGCTGAAGGGGTAACCTTCGCAGGGTGTGCAACTGCGCACCGTGGCTTGGAAATGGGGCCGGGGGGAAACCTCCGGCCCTTTTCTATGCCCGGTATTCGACCTGCACGAACCCATTCCCCCAGTGCCGCGCGGCGACCAGCGTCAGGTCGACATCCCCCGCCCCATGCCCCCAGAGCGGGCGCCCCTCCCCCAGCAGCACCGGGATCAGCGTCACGATCATCCGTCGCACCAGGCCTTCGGCGAGGAAGCTCCGGATCGTCTGTCCGCCGTCGAGGTAGATGCGCCGGACGCCCTCGGCCCCCAACTCTTCCAGCACCGCGCGGGGGGCTTCGCCGCTGACCCGGACCCTGTCCTTCAGCGCTTCCGGCACCCGCACACGGTCGGGGGTCCGACTCAGCACCACCACCGGCAGCTTGTAGGGCCAGTCCGGGAAGGTCAGCACCTTCTCGAAGCTTTCCCGCCCCATGACCAGCGCGCCGATCCCGTCCATGAAGGCCTTGTAACCGAAATCCTCGCCTTCGGGTGTCGGGCGGCCGACAAGCCAGCCAATGTCGCCGTCAGGCCGCGCGATAAAGCCGTCAAGGCTGGTGGCAATGAACACTTCAGCCGATGGCAGTTGCCCGGTCATGTCGTCCTCCATGCTGCGCGAAAGGTTGTGGACGTAGCGGCATGTGGCGTGGCAGTCAAGAACCTAACGAGAACATTCCTGCTTTTTTAGGTCAGCATTATTGACTTTATAAAGGTCACCCATTATGACCCACTTGACCCGCAGGAGGCCCCGATGCCCGACCGTCCCGACCAGATCTCTGACCGCCCGCGCCACAGTGCGGTGGACGACGCGCAAGGGATCGCCTTCGGGGTGACGATGGCCGCCTTGGGGATGCATATCCTGACCCACATGGGCTTTGTCACCGGCCAGACCACCGGCCTTGCCGTGCTGATCGCCCATGCCACCGGCCTGCCCTTCCCCGCCGTCTATTTCGCCGTCACCCTGCCCTTCCTGGGCCTTGCCTGGAAGCGGATGGGCGCACGGTTCGCCCTGAAGACCCTGGTCACCACCGCCGCCCTCTCTGCCCTCGTCGCCGTCCTGCCCAACTGGATCGAGCTTGGCCGGATCGAGCCTGCCGTCGCTGCCGTCCTCTTCGGCCTTCTCTTCGGCATCGCGGCCCTTGCTGCCATCCGTCATGGCGGCAGCTTCGGCGGGCTCTCCGTCCTCTGGATCGAGCTTCAGGACCGCACCGGATTCCCCGCGGGCCATGCCCAGCTTCTATCCGACGTGGTGATCTTTGGCCTCGCCGCCCTGGTGATGCCCTTCGACACCCTCGCCTACAGCTTCCTCGGCGCCGCAGCGTTTTCCCTGTTCCTGGCCGTCAACCACCGCCGCGACCGCTATATCGCCGCCTGACAGGCTCTGGCCAGTCGGCACAAAACCCTGTAAGGGCGCCGCAACCCTACAGGAACGGACCCCATGGAACTGCGCAACATCGCGATCATCGCCCACGTCGACCACGGCAAGACCACGCTGGTGGACGAGCTTCTGAAGCAGTCGGGGGCGTTCCGCGACAACCAGGCGGTTTCCGAACGCGCCATGGATTCCAACGACATCGAACGCGAACGCGGGATCACGATCCTGGCGAAATGCACCTCGGTCGAATGGAACGGGACGCGGATCAACATCGTCGACACCCCCGGCCACGCCGATTTCGGCGGCGAGGTGGAGCGGATCCTGTCGATGGTGGACGGCGTGTGCCTCTTGGTCGACGCCGCCGAAGGCCCGATGCCGCAGACGAAGTTTGTGCTGACCAAGGCGCTGGCACTTGGCCTGCGGCCCATCGTCGTCCTGAACAAGGTCGACAAGCCCGACGCCGAACCTGACCGTGCGCTGAACGAGGTGTTCGACCTGTTCGCCAACCTTGGGGCCGATGACGACCAGCTGGACTTCCCGCATGTCTACGCCTCGGGCCGGGCCGGCTGGGCGGATGCCGAGCTTGACGGACCGAGGAAGGATCTGTCGGCCCTCTTCGATCTGATCGTGCGCCATGTGCCCGCGCCCAAGGTCCTGGCCCGCGTCAATGAGCCATTCTCGATGCTGGCGACCACGCTGTCGGCCGACCCGTATCTTGGCCGCATCCTCACGGGCCGCGTCGAGTCCGGCCGCATCGGGACCGGCACCACGCTGAAGGCCCTGTCGCGCACCGGCGACCGGCTGGAGCAGTTCCGGGTGACCAAGATCCTCGCCTTCCGCGGCCTGTCGCAGACCCAGATCGACGAGGCCGTCGCGGGCGACATCGTGACCCTTGCCGGCATGACCAAGGCCACCGTCGCCGATACACTCTGCGCGCTGGAGGTCGACACCGCCCTTCCCGCTCAGCCGATCGACCCGCCGACCATCACCGTGACCTTCGGCATCAACGACTCGCCCCTGGCAGGCCGCGATGGGAACAAGGTGCAGTCCCGCGTCATCCGCGACCGGCTGATGAAGGAAGCCGAAGTCAACGTGGCGATCAAGGTCGCCGACACGCCGGGCGGCGAGGCCTTCGAGGTCTCGGGCCGCGGCGAACTGCAGATGGGCGTGTTGATCGAGAACATGCGGCGCGAGGGGTTCGAACTGTCGATCAGCCGTCCCCGCGTCATCATGCAGGACATCGACGGCGTGCGGCATGAACCCATCGAAGAGGTCATCGTCGACGTGGACGACGAGTACTCGGGGGCGGTCATCGACAAGCTGACCGGCGAACGCAAGGGCGACCTCGTGGAGATGAAGCCCGCGGGCGTCGGCAAGACCCGGATCATTGCCCATGTGCCCAGCCGTGGCCTCATCGGCTATCAGGGCCAGTTCCTGACCGACACCCGCGGCACGGGGGTCCTGAACCGCATCTTCCACGGCCACGCCCCGCACAAGGGCCCGATCCAGGGCCGGCGCCAGGGCGTCCTGATCTCGACCGAGGCCGGGGTTTCCGTGGCCTATGCGCTGTGGAACCTGGAAGAGCGCGGCCGGATGTTCATCGGCCCGCAGGAACAGGTCTATGTGGGGATGATTATCGGCGAACACTCCCGCGACAACGACCTTGAGGTCAACCCGCTGAAAGGCAAGAAGCTGACCAACGTCCGCGCCTCGGGCACCGACGAAGCCGTCCGCCTGACGCCGCATATCAAGATGAGCCTGGAAGAGGCGATTGCCTATATCGACGACGACGAGCTGGTCGAGGTCACGCCGAAAATCATCCGGTTGCGGAAGCGCGAGCTGGACCCGAACGAACGCAAGCGCGCGTCACGGAAGGAATGAAAAGGTAGGGTGGGCAAGTTGCCCACCCTACGTCTTTGTCACTCGATCATCGGCAAGAGGCTATCCAGCGACTTCTTCGCGTCGCCGTAGAACATCCGCGTGTTTTCTTTGTAGAACAGCGGGTTCTCGATCCCCGAATAACCCGTCCCTTGCCCGCGCTTCGACACGAAGACCTGCTTCGCCTTCCAGCATTCCAGCACCGGCATGCCCGCGATGGGGCTGTTCGGGTCTTCCTGCGCGGCCGGGTTCACGATGTCGTTCGAGCCGATGACGATGGCGACGTCGGTTTCGGGGAAGTCCTCGTTGATCTCGTCCATCTCCAGCACGATGTCATAGGGCACCTTCGCCTCGGCCAGAAGCACGTTCATGTGGCCGGGCAGACGCCCCGCCACGGGATGGATCGCGAAGCGGACGTTCTTGCCCTTCGCCCGCAGCTTGCGGGTCAGCTCAGAGACCGACTGCTGCGCCTGGGCCACCGCCATGCCGTAGCCCGGGATGATGATGACGCTGTCGGCATCGTTCAGCGCCGCTGCCACACCTTCGGCGTCGATGGCGATCTGCTCGCCGGTGACTTCCATCGCAGGCCCCGTCGTGCCGCCGAAGCCGCCGAGGATGACCGAAATGAACGACCGGTTCATCGCCTTGCACATGATGTAGGACAGGATCGCCCCCGACGAGCCCACCAGAGCACCGACGACGATCAGAAGGTCGTTCGACAAGGAGAAACCAATCGCCGCCGCCGCCCAGCCGGAATAGCTGTTCAGCATCGAAACCACGACCGGCATGTCCGCCCCGCCGATCCCCATGATCAGGTGATAGCCGATGAAGAGCGCGGCCAAGGTCATCCCGATCAGCGCGAGCGTTGAGCCCGACTGCAGATAGACCAGCAGAAGCACGACCGACAGGATCGCCGCGCCCGCGTTCAGCGCATGGCCCCCCGGCAGCTTCTTCGCCTTGCCGTCGACCTTGCCCGCCAGCTTGCCATAGGCGATGACCGAGCCGGTGAAGGTCACCGCGCCGATGAAGATGCCGAGGAACGTCTCGACCCGCAGGATCGAGATCTCGACCCCGGTCTTGTGCGCCACTGTCGCGGCAAAGCCGGTCAGGGCCGCCCGCGCCGCCTCATCCATCCCGGCGATGCGGACCAGTTCGATATGGGTGTTGAAGCCGATGAAGACCGCCGCAAGGCCGACGAGGCTGTGCATCGCGGCCACAAGCTGCGGCATCTCGGTCATCTGGACGCGTTGGGCGACGATCCAGCCGATGGCCCCGCCGCTTGCGATCAGAAGGACCGACAGCCACCAAAGGCCGAAGCCCGGGCCGTAGAGCGTGGCCGCGACGGCCAGCGCCATGCCGACGATCCCGTACCAGACCGCGCGCTTGGCGCTTTCCTGGCCAGAAAGACCCCCCAGCGAGAGGATGAAGAGAACCGCCGCAACGACGTAGGCAGCCGTGGTGAATCCATATGCCATGTCTGCCCCCTTACGACTTCTGGAACATGGCGAGCATGCGCCGGGTGACCATGAAGCCACCGAAGATGTTGATCCCGGCCATGAAGACCGAAAGCGCTGCCAGGATGATGACGAGGAAACTCCCCGACCCGATCTGCATCAGCGCGCCAAGGATGATGATCGACGAAATCGCGTTCGTGACCGCCATCAGCGGTGTGTGCAAGCTGTGGCTGACGTTCCAGATCACCTGGAAGCCCACGAAGACCGCCAGCACGAAGACGATGAAGTGGCTCATGAAACTGGCCGGAGCGTACAGCCCCGCCAGAAGCATCAGGCCCCCGCCGATGGCCAGCAGCCCGACCTGGTTCCGGGTCTGCGCCTTGAAGGCCGCCACTTCCTGCGCCCGGCGTTCCTCGGGCGTCAGCTCCTTGGCCTTCTCCTTGGGCTTCGCCGCCGCGATGGCCGCGATCTTCGGCGGTGGCGGCGGATAGGTCACCGCCCCCATATGCGCCGCGGTCGCGCCCCGGATCACGTCATCCTCCATGTTGTGCAGGATGATGCCGTCCTTCTTGGGCGTCAGGTCCGTCAGCATGTGACGGATGTTGGTGGAATAAAGGGTTGAAGCCTGTGCCGCCATCCGGCTGGGGAAGTCGGTGTAGCCGACGATGGTCACGCCGTTGTCGGTGACGATCTTCTGGTCCGGCACCGTCAGATCGCAGTTGCCGCCCCGCTCGGCGGCCAGGTCGACGATGACCGAGCCCGGCTTCATCATCTTGACCATGTCCTCGGTCCACAGCTTCGGCGCGGGCCGGCCGGGGATCAGGGCGGTGGTGATGACGATATCCATGTCCGGCGCAAGCTCGCGGAACTTCTTTAGCTGCGCCTCGCGGAATTCGGGGGACGAGGGCGCCGCATAGCCCCCCGTCGCCGCGCCGTCTTGCGCCTGTTCGGCGAAGTCGAGGTAGACGAACTCCGCCCCCATCGATTCAATCTGCTCGGCCACTTCGGGCCGCACGTCAAAGGCCAGCGTGATCGCGCCAAGGCTGGTCGAGGTCCCGATGGCTGCAAGCCCTGCGACGCCCGCGCCGACGATCAGCACCTTGGCGGGCGGCACCTTGCCCGCCGCCGTCACCTGGCCGGTGAAGAAACGGCCAAAGTTGTTCCCGGCCTCGATCACCGCGCGGTAGCCCGCGATGTTCGCCATCGACGACAGCGCATCCATCTTCTGCGCGCGGGAAATCCGCGGCACCATGTCCATCGCGACAATGGTCAGGTTCTTCTTCGCCGCTGCTTCCAGAAGCTCGGCATTCTGCGCGGGCCAGAAGAACGAGATCAGCGTCTGCCCGTCCGACAGGGTCGCCAGTTCCTTGGCGTCCGGCCCCCGTACCTTGACGATAACATCCGCCGCCTTGATGACCGAGGCCGCATCGGGCAGCACCTCGACCCCCGCCGCCGCATAGGCCGCGTCCGAGAAGCCCGCCTTCGCGCCGGCCCCGGCCTGGATGCAGGACGAATGCCCGAGCTTCGCCAGCTGGACCGCCGAATCCGGTGTCATCGCAACCCGGTTCTCGCCCGGGAAAACTTCAGTCAAGGCTCCGATCTTCACCCGCATCCCCCGCAGTTAACTTTGCAGTCATAAACTGACCCAGTGCACTTATCACCGCGCAACAATATTTCAAACCCTGTTTGCGCCCGCAGCACAAATTACCCACGCCGACCGAACCAGCGCCGCGTCCGTGCAGCCCAAAGGTCAAACTCCGGTCCGAAGGCCAGCGTCAGGCGCGCCTCCTCGTCGCGGATGAAGCGGGTCTGGATCAGCCAGACAAAGCTCGCGACCAGGGGCAGCGCCAGGAGGGCATCCAACCACAGGATCGCGCCCGTCAAGATCAGAGCATCGCCGAGGTAGATCGGGTTCCGCGACCAGGCGAAAACCCCGCCAGTCACCAGCGCCGAAGGGTCGCGGCGCGGGATCACCGTCGTCCGCCGCAAGGTCATCTGCAGGATTGCCGCCGCCATCAGCAGACCGCCAAGCAGGACAAGGACCTTCCCCAGGCCCGCGCCCCAGACGCCGAAGACCGCAGGCGAGACCCGCGACAGCACCCAGGCCGCGCCGATGTGCAGCGCCAGCCAGCTGGGTGGGATATCGATCTCGCGGATCAAGGAACGCAATCGAGGGGCCTCCTTTCAGGCCCCTCTAGACGCTACGTCAACCGGCTGCAAGCCTAGCGGCCGAAGGTGGCCGTCAGGGTCGCATCATCCAGCGCCATGGCGTTGGCATAGAAGCCGAACATCGCGCCCGAGGCATTGGCGTCCAAAGGCAGCGTGGCTTCGGGCATCGCGTAGACGGTGAAGACATAGCGGTGCGGGGCGGCCCCTTCCGGCGGGCAAGCGCCACCAAAGCCCGGCGCGCCGAAATCCGTCCGGCCTTCGACCGCACCCTCAGGCAGGGCCGCGGGACTGGCCCCTGCGGGCAGGCCCGTCACATCGCCCGGGATGTTGGCCACCGTCCAATGCCACCAACCCGACCCCGTCGGCGCGTCCGGGTCATAGGCGGTGACCAGATAGCTTTTCGTGCCCTCCGGCGCGCCCGACCACTCCAGCGCGGGCGAGGTGTTGCCGCCGGTGCAGCCCATGGCGTTGAAGACCTGCGCCTCTGGCAGCGTCGCGCCCTCGGTGAAATCGGGCGAGGTCAGGGTCATCTCGGCCAGGGCGGGGCTGGCGGCGAGGCACAGGGCAAAGGCAAGGCGGAAGCGCATCGGGATACTCCTACATATGGGAAGCCCCAGCATAGGCGCCGGGCCCCGGCCCCGCCGTGCCGCGCCGATCAATCGCGGTGCCGGACCGATCAGCCCTGCCGGATCGCCGCCGGGGCCAGCCCGAACCGCGCCCGGAACCGCAGGGCAAAGCGCGAGGGCGAGGCATAGCCGACCTCGGCCGCCACTACGGCCACTGGCAAGTCGGTCCCCTGCAACAGCCCCAGTGCCCGGTTCATCCGCAGGTCGGCCAGCAGGGCGGCAAACCCGCCCTCCCCCGTCAGGCGGCGACGCAGGGTCGCCTCGCTGACCGCCAGCGCCTGGGCCACCGCATCCACCGTCCAGTCGCGTGCAAGGTCTGCCGCCAGCAGCGTCCGCACCCGGTCGGCAAAGCCAGGCGGCGCGGGGGGTGGCAGGCGGACCCCGGCGGCGTCGAGCCAGAGCAGGACCTCCAGCACCGCATGGTCGCGGATCGCCTGCGGCACCGCCGGGCGGCGCAACAGGTCCAACGCACGGTCAAAGGCGGCCCCGGCACGGGCATCCTCACAGCGGAAAGCCCGCGACATCCCGCGAGGGGCCGCAACCTGCGGCGGGATCAGAATGGCCGTCGCGCGGTAGGGACCATCGGCGGCCGGATGGTTTTCGACATCCAGGGCCAGGCCAGCCGGAAACAGCGCCAGACCGCCCGGGCCGACCTCACCCGTCAGAGCACCCCGCACCACCTTGCGCCCCTGCTCCACCCGCAGGATCACCGAGGCCTCGCCCACCACGGCGCGGAACTCGGCCCTGACTGCCTGGCGCAGGCGAACCATCCCTGGCGCAAAGGGATCGGCCCGACTGCCATCTGGCGTCTCGACAATGCGGTCATGTCTCATCCCGCCAGTCTTGCGCAGTGGCCAGCCGCCGACAAGCCAGAGAAATTTCAAGCTTGAAACTGTTTCGGAACCACTACAATGATCGCTGAACACCGAATGACGCCAGAAAGCCCCGCCATGCCCATCGACTTCGCCGCGACCAAGGCCCGTTTCCACCTGCCGGAAGGGGTCGTCTACCTGGACGGCAACTCGCTTGGCCCGATGGTCAAGACCGCGCCGGACCGCATGGCGCGGGTGATGACCGAGGAATGGGCGGAAATGCTGATCCGCGGCTGGAACAAGGCCGGCTGGATGGCACAGCCCGCGGTGATCGGCGACCGGATCGGCAAGCTGATCGGCGCGCCCCCCGGCACCGTGGTGATGGGCGATACCCTGTCGATCAAGGTCTACCAGGCGCTCGCCTCGGCGCTGGAGATGAACCCGAAACGCCGGGTGATCCTGTCCGACACCGGCAACTTCCCGTCCGACCTCTACATGGCCGAAGGGCTCTGCCGCACGCTGGGGAGCCAGTACCGGCTGAAGACCGTGGCACCCGAGGAAGTCATGGCGCACATCGACGATACCGTCGCCGTGACGATGATCACCGAGGTGGACTACCGCACCGGCCGCCGCCACCACATGACCGACATCACGAAACGCGCGCATGAGATGGGGGCGCTGACGATCTGGGACCTGGCGCATTCGGCAGGCGCGATCCCGGTGGACTTGACCGAGGCCCGCGCCGACTTTGCCGTGGGCTGCACCTACAAGTACCTGAACTCCGGCCCCGGCGGCCCGGCCTTCATCTACGTGGCCCCCCGCCACGCCGACACCGCCCGCCCTGCCCTGTCGGGCTGGCTCGGGCACGAGGCGCCCTTCGCCTTTGACCTGTCCTACCGCCCAGGCGCCGGGATCGAGCGGATGCGCGTCGGCACCCCGCCCGTCCTGCAGCTGGCTGCGCTGGAGGCCGCGCTCGACGTCTGGGACGGCATCGACCTGCGCGAGGTGCATGCCCAGTCGCTCCGCCTGCAGGACCAGTTCATCAAGGGCGTTGAGGCCCGCGCGCCGATGCTGCAGCTGGCCACTCCGCGATCGCACCTGATGCGCGGCAGCCAGGTCAGCTTCCGCCACCCCGAAGGCTATGCCATCATGCAGGCGCTGATCGCCGAGGGCGTGATCGGCGATTTCCGCGCGCCGGACATCCTGCGCTTTGGCTTCACGCCCTTGTATATCGACGAGGACGACGTTGCCCGGGCAGTATCCGTGCTGGCCCGGATCATGGACTATGGCACCTGGGACAAGCCGGAATTCAAAGCGCGCGCCCGCGTCACCTGACCGGCGCGCAAGACAAGGACTCCTATGCTCCGCGCCGCAGCCCTCGCCCTTGCCCTGATCCTGCCCGGCACGGCGCTGGCCGAACCGGTCAGCCTGAAGCGCGGGCTGAACCTCGGGCTCTGGATCGACTGGCTGACGATTGGCGAGATGCTGGCCGACCCGTCCACGCTGGACCCCTACCCCGACTGGCAGCGCGAAGTGACGCCGCGCATGCTGGAGGTGCTGGCCGAACAGGGCTTTGACTTCGTCCGGATGCCCATCGATCCCGGCCCGATGCTGGCGTTCGGCCCCGGCGAGAGCCAGGACCAGCTGATCGCGGGCATCCGCACCGCGACCCAGATGGCGCTGGATGCCGGGCTGAAGGTGGTTGTCGACCTCCACCCCCTGCCCCGCGGCGATGAAACCGGCGGAATGGAGGACATCCTGGGCGACCTCTGGCCCGATTACGTCACGCTGGTCGCCCGCCTGGCCACCGACCTGTCCACCCTCCCGCAGGATCAGGTCGTGCTGGAGTTCCTCAATGAGCCCACCTTCGACTGCGAGGCGGTCTATGCCGGCGCCCCGCCGCGCTGGCCGGGGATGCAGGCCGAACTGCACGCCGCCGCCCGTGCCGCAGCACCCGAGTTGACCTTTGTCCTGACCGGCGCCTGCTGGAGCCAGGCCAACGCGCTGGCCAGCCTCGACCCCGCGCTGATCGCCGACGACAACGTGCTGTGGACCTTCCACAGTTATGAGCCCTTCCTCTTCAGCCACCAGGGCGCGACCTGGACCTCGGCGCCCGAGAAATACGTCTGGGACCTGCCCTATCCGCCCTCTGCCGTGACCGAAGACCTTGCAGCCGAGCTTGCCGCTGCCGCAAAGGATCGGATGGCCGCAGTCGAGGGTCAGGCGGATGGGGAGCTGATCGACAAGGCCATCGCCGACTACCGCGCCTACCCCGACAGCATCGTCACCGCCGAGATCGACCGCGCCGCCGCCTGGGCGGACGAGCACGGCATCCCGCGCGACCGGATCTTCATGGGCGAATTCGGCGCGCTGCATACCATTGACGGTCGGTCCTATCCGCGCGAGTGGTATCTGGCCTTCATCGCCGACAAGCGCACTGCCGCCGAGGCTGCGGGGATGTCCTGGGCCGTCCTTGGCTATGTCGGCGGCATGGGGGTCGCCAGCGCAGACGCCCCCGACCGCCGCATGGACCCCGAAACCTGCCGCGCCCTGGGCCTGCCATGCGGCAGCTGACCCTGCCCCCCGTCTGCCGCCCTGCCGGCTGGATCGCCCAGTGGCGGCGGATGGGCAACCTGTCGATCCTCAACCGAAAGCCTGCTCTCCGACCCTGAAACCCCCTTTCAAACCGGAGACTGCAATGACCACCTGCCCCTTCAACCCCGCCGAGGATGGCGCGCAAATGGCCTTTGACGGCCGCATGTCCTATGGCGACTACCTGCAGATCGACCGCATCCTGGGTGCACAAAAGCCCTTGTCGGATGCGCATGACGAGATGCTGTTCATCATCCAGCACCAGACCTCCGAGCTCTGGATGCGCCTGGCGCTGCACGAGTTGGACGCGGCGCGCGGCATGATCGCCGCCGACCGCGTGCAAGAGGCGTTCAAGATGCTGGCCCGCGTGGCGCGAATCTTTGAACAGCTGAACTCGGCCTGGGACGTGCTGCGCACCATGACGCCGTCGGACTACACGACCTTCCGCGAAAGCCTGGGCCAGTCCTCCGGCTTCCAGTCCTGGCAGTACCGGCTGATCGAATATGCCGTCGGCAACCGCAACCTTGCCATGCTGAAGCCCCACGCCCACCGCCCCGACCTGACCGCGCGGCTTGAGGCGGAACTGGCGCGCCCGCCACTTTATGACGAGGCGCTGCGTTTCCTCGCCCGCGCCGGTCACCCCGTCCCGCCGGAAATCCTGGCCCGCGACCTGCGCCAGCCCTGGACCCCGCACCCCGGGGTGGAAAAGGTCTGGGCCGCCGTCTACCGCGACCCTACCACCCATTGGCAGGCCTATGAGCTGGCCGAAAAGCTGGTAGACTTCGAAGACTACTTCCGCCGCTGGCGCTTCAACCACCTGACAACCGTGGCGCGTGTCATCGGGATCAAGCGCGGCACCGGCGGCACCTCGGGCGTGGCCTACCTGCGTCGGATGCTGGATGTCGAGCTCTTCCCCGAGCTTTGGTCGCTGCGCACCACGCTTTGACAGGCGAAACCTGCGGCGCGAGTGCAACTATGCGGAAGATTCGGTGATTCTCACGTCCCCGTGATCGCTACTGGACATCCCCCCGGTTTGACCTGTGGAAAAGCCTCGTCTAGCGTGCGAAAAATCGCGCCTGCGACATGATGTTAGCAGCGCTTTTGGAATTGGACCGGTTCATGCTTGACACTTCCCGCCACTTTTTGCGCCGTGTGACCCTCGCGCCCGCGATCCTTGCTCTTGGACTCTTGGCTGCCTGCGTCGATCCGGCCGCCGGCCCGACCGCGTCGTCCCAACCGCTGCCGAAGTCGGGCGAGAACGTGTATGTCGCCACGATGGACGCAGGGATCGAGATCCCGGCCCTGCCGCTGGAGAAAATCCCGGAAAGCCACCGCCGTCAGGTCGTGGCCTATGAGACCGACCAGCCCGTCGGCACCATCATCATCAACCCGAAGACCAAGCTGCTGTACTACGTCGTCGGCAAGAACAAGGCGATCCGCTACGGCATCGCGGTCGGCAAGGCCGGCTTCGAATGGTCGGGCGAGGCCATCGTGTCCGAGAAGAAGCCCTGGCCGCGGTGGATCCCGCCGAAGGAAATGATCGCCCGCAAGCCCGAGCTTGCCAAGTTCGACGAAGTCGGCCAGCCCGGCGGCCCGACCAACCCGCTTGGCGCCCGCGCGATCTACCTGACCTCGGGCGGCCGCGACTATGGCTACCGCATCCACGGCACGCCGGAATGGCAGTCAATCGGGCGCAACGCCTCGTCCGGCTGCATCCGGATGATCAACCAGGACGTCATCGACCTCTACAGCCGGATCAAGGGCGGCGAGAAGGTGATCGTGCTGACGGCTTCGGGCGAGATGCCGAAGGGCCTGTATATTCCGCCTCCCGTCGTTCCGAAGGTCGCCGCCGCCAAGCCCAAGGCAGAGGTCGTGGTTCCCGCTGGTGCCGTGCCCGCGCTGAAGGTGTTGCCGCCCCCGTCCATCGCCGTCGCCACCCCGGCGGCCACGACCTCGACCACGACCACCACCACGACCCCCGCGCCTGCGGCGGACCCGGCAGCCCCGGCCTGCAAGGTCCCTCTGGTGAACGGCGTCTGCCCGCCGGAAAACTGAGCGAAGGCTCATGAAATTGCAAAAGGGGCGCCCGGAGGCGCCCCCTTTGTCATTCTGCCCAAGGCCTACTTCAGCCAGCGGTCATAATCGCTGACCAGCAGGTGCCAGGGCGCCTCGTCCTCGTCGATCTCGGCAAAGCGGCCGATGGGTTCGCGGAAGATGTTGTCAGTCAGGTCGTCGTTCACGGTCGAGACCTCGCCGATCAGCACATCGCCCCCCTCGCCCCAGAAGGCATGCCAGTCGCCCGGCATCAGGGTCACGCTTTCGCCGGGCGCGAACTTCAGCTTTTCGCCAGGGCCGTAGGGCCGCCTGATCCCGTCGCACCAGACCACCCCGCCCTTGTCCCAGGCGAAGTTGCCCTTGTCGTCCGAGCCATAGAGCTCGATCACCAGCGTGGCCCCGCCCCGGTTGATGATGTCCTCGGCCTTGATGACATGGGTGTGCATCGGCGACAGCTGGTCCTGCCGCGAGATCAACAGCTTCTCGGCATAGCACATGCCCCCGCCGCGTTGCAGGTCGGCCAGCCGCCCGTTGCGCAACGTGAACAGGAACAGCCCCATCTCGTCGAACTTGCCCTGACCGTAATCGGTGATGTCCCAGCCGCAGCGGGCGTCGACAATGGCGCTTGCGTCGGTGCGCGCCTTGAACTCGGCCGGCGACCAGTTGGCAAAGGGCGGCAGCACAAAGCCGTAGTGGCGGATCATGTCGTCCGCCGCGCGCATGATCTCGTTAATGCGGGATCGTTTCATAGGTCTCCTCCATCCGTTGCGGCGACCCTAGCCGGTCCCGTCTGCCGAAGGAAGCGCCAGACGAGCACCACACCCGCCAGCCCCAGCGCGATGACGAAGCCTGCCCAGATGCCTGCTGGCCCCATCCCGACTTGATGCGCCAGAACCCACCCCAAGGGCAGGCCCAGCACCCAGTAAGCCGCCAGCGAGACCACCGCCGGAAAGCCAGTGTCGGACAGCCCGCGCAAGGCGCCAGTCATCGTCGATTGCACCCCGTCCATCACTTGGGCGAAGGCAAAGACCAGGAAGATCGCCGTCGCCACCGCGATGACCTCGGGCTCATCGGTGATCCAACCCGCGACCGTGCCGCCGTAAAGCCCCAGCGCCACCGCCGCCCCCACCAGCCACAGCGTCCCCAGCCCCAGCGCCGCCCAGGTCACCGGACGCAACGCCTCCAGATTGCCCGCGCCCCGCTCCTGCGCCACCCGGATCGCCACCGCGCCGGCCAGCCCCAGCGGTACCATATACAGCAGGCCCCCCACGCTCATCGCGACCTGGTTCCCGGCCAGCGCCACCGCACCAAAGGTCCCGATCATCAGCGTCGCCACCGCCATCGCGCCGGTTTCGGCCACGTACATCAGGCCAAGAGGTGCCCCCTCGCGCGCGACGGACACGATCTCGGCCCCACTGATCCCGCGCCGCAGCCGCAACCGCCGCATCGACCGCGCCCGGGTCCAGAACACCCAGGCCGCCGCCAGCGCCAGGCTCTCCGCCGCCAGCGAGGCGATGCCCGCCCCGGTCAGCCCCAGCATCGGCAGCGGCCCAACGCCCCAGATCAGCGCATAGTTCAACGGCACGTTGATCCCCACGGCCAGGAAGGCAAAACCGGCGCCGAGCCAGGGCCGGTCCACCGCCTCGAACGTAGCCTTGAACACTGTCAGCACGGAAAACGGAACCAGCATCAATGAGATGGCAACCCAGTAGGGAAACATGATAGCCAGCACTTCTTTCGGCTGGCCCAGCCAGGGCAGGACCCACCAGCACGCCAGCATCGCGACCGCCCCCGCCACACCGACCAGCGCGCCCAGCACCAGCCCGTTGCGCAGGATCGCCGGTATCGCCCGCCCCTGCCCTGCGCCATATGCGGTGCCGACCCGGACCGACATTGCCGAGAGAAGCCCGTAGATCGCTGCGAACAGGATCACCGCCACTGCATTGGTGATCCCCACCGCCGCCAGCGGCAACGGGCCCAAGGGGGCCAGCATCACGGAATCAGTGACCCCGAGCAGAGTCGATGCCCCAAGCCCCGCCACGATGGGCACGGTCAAGGCCAGGATCGCCGGAACCTCTTTTCGGATGGCGGCAAAGCGGGACATCTTGCCCAGGGCTCCTGTTTGACATACGGTCCGTATGTCAATTCAGCTACTCACATACGGGCCGTATGTCAACTGACCGCAAGACTCGCGCCGAGGCTGCGCAGGAAACCACCGACCGGCTGATCGCCGTCGCCCATCGCGCCTTTGCCGAGCGTGGCTTTGCCGAGGTCTCGCTTGATGCCCTTGCCGCCGAGGCGGGGGTCACCCGTGGCGCGCTTCACCACCACTTCACCAACAAGGCGGGCCTCTTCGAAGCCGTCCTCCGCCGGATCGACACCGAAATCGGCGCCGAGATGCAGGCCGCCGCCGATGCTTCCGCCGACGCTTGGACCGCCTTCCAGCGCTGCTTTCACGTCTATCTCGACGGCGTCCTACGCCCCGACCGCTGCCGCATCCTGTTCCAGGACGCGCCTGCCGTCCTGGGGATGAAATCGGTCGATATCCTGATGGAATCAGGCTTCGGCGAGATGGTCGCCGACATCCAGGCCCTGATCGACGCGCAAACGCTCGCCGTCCGGGACGCCGAGGCGCTGGGGCATCTTCTGAACGGGGCCACGATCAACCTCGCCTTCTGGGCGGCGGAAGGCCCGGCAGTCGAAGACCGCCCGGCCCGCGCCCATGCCGCCCTGGCCGGGCTTCTGGAAACCCTTCTGCGCCGCGCCTAGCGCTTGCCGAAGATCGACCCCAGGATACCCCGCACCAAAGCCTGGCCGGACCTTGTGCCCAATTGCCGGGCGAAACTCTTGGCAAAAGCCGTCCCGATCGAATCCGACCTACCCCCGCTGGTCTTCTTCGGCCTGTCGGCATAGCCGTCCGCATCATAGCGCCGCGCGCGTTCGAACTCGCGCTTTTCGTCGGCCTGGCGCTGTTCCAGCTCTGCCGCCTCGCGCGCGGCCCTCTCGGCCCGGGCCCGCAGCCGTTCATAGGCGCTGTCGCGGTCCATGACCTTCTCGTACTTCCCGTTCACGGGCGAGCCCGCCATCACCGTCGCCCGCGCCGCCGCGTCGATAGGCCCGAGCTGGCTGGACGGCGGGCGGATCAGCGTCCGCTCCGCAATCCCCGGCACGCCCTTGGCTTCCAGAAGCGAGGTCACCGCCTCCCCGGTCCCCACGTCGCGGATCGCCTCGTCGATCTTGAAGCGCGGGTTCGGGCGGTAAGTCTCGGCGGCCTTGGCCAGGTCCTTCTGGTCCTTCGCCGTGAAGGCCCGCAGCGCGTGCTGCACCCGGTTGCCCAGCTGCCCCAGGATCGTATCGGGCACGTCCGCCGGGTTCTGGGTGATGAAATAGACCCCCACGCCCTTCGACCGGATCAGCCGCGCCACCTGTTCGACCTTGGAAATCAACGCCTTGGGCGCATCGGTGAACAGAAGATGCGCCTCGTCGAAGAAGAAGACGAGCTTCGGCTTGTCCGGATCCCCCACCTCTGGGAGCAGCTCGAACAGTTCCGACAGCAGCCACAACAGGAAGGTCGCATAAAGCCGCGGCGAGTTCATCAGCTTGTCCGCCGCCAGGATGCTGATCCGCCCCGCCCCGCTGGCATCCACCGTCATCAGGTCCGCCAGGTCCAGCGCGGGCTCGCCAAAGAGGCTCCCCCCGCCCTCGTTCTCCAGCACCAGAAGCCGCCGCTGGATCGCGCCGACCGATTCCTTTGACACCAGCCCATAGCGGCCCGAGATTTCCTCGGCATTCTCGGCCACGAAGGTCAGCAGCGCCTGCAGGTCCTTCAGGTCCAGAAGCGGCAGTTCCTCCTCATCCGACAGGCGGAAGGCAACGTTCAGCACGCCCTCCTGCGGCTCGGACAGTTCAAGAAGCCGGGACAAGAGAAGCGGCCCCATCTCGTCGACCGTCGCCCGCACCGGATGCCCCTTCTCGCCGAACAGGTCCCAGAAGATCACCGGAAAGCCGCGATACTGCAGGTCCAGCCCGATCTGGGCCGAGCGTTTGGTGAACGGCTCGTGCAGCTTGTGCGTCTCGGACCCCGGGGCCGCCAGCCCGCCAAGATCGCCCTTCACATCCGCCATGAACACCGGCACGCCCGCCGCGGAAAAGCCCTCGGCCAGGATCTGCAGGGTCACGGTCTTGCCCGTCCCCGTCGCCCCGGCAATCAGCCCGTGCCGGTTGCCGTACTTGAGGAGAAGCCGCTGCGGCAGGCCGTAGCCTTCACCGCCACCGCCCACGAAAATGCTGTCCGCCTGTCCTGCCTGATCGGTCACGTTCGCCTCTTGCAACTTGTGGTTGAAAGACCCCAACCGGCGGGGTCCCTGCACTGATCGCAGCAAACATACATTGTTAACTTCATTCTGCCAGACTCAACTGGTCAGCCGCGGGTCTTGCCTGTGGGCTGACGGTGACTTCCTCCCTGTTGACTGGCCGCGCCCTTGAAAAGGCGCGGTTTTTTTTCTATCGCGTTCCCCAAAAGAACCCGTTGACGGGCCGAGTTTTCCGCCGTAGCGTCCCAACCCATGAAGTCGGCCAGTCCGACAGGGAGCAAAAAAACAGATACAAGAAGGGCCGGTTCTCCCGGCCCTTTTTCATTTTCGCGCGAGGCTCGGGCAGAACCACGCCGGGCCGTGTTTTTCGCACCTGACTTGCCCCGGCCTGCATGCTAGAGACCGCCCAGACAATCGACCGACCAAAGGAAATGTCGAAGATGGCAAAGACCACGAGCACCGCGCTGGCCCTCCTGCTTGCCCTGGCTGCAGCGCCGCTGATGGCGCAGGAGGCGACCGAGGAAGCGCCGAAGACCGAAGAGGCCGCCCCCGCTGCCGATCCGGCCAACGACCTGTCGATGGGCCAGGAAGTGGGCGGCGCCGACGGCGTCGGTGCCAATTACACCGCCGCGACCTTCGAGGCCTGGGAACAGCGCTGCGTGAAGACGGAAACCGGGATCGACCCGTGCCAGCTCTACACCCTGCTGAAGGACAAGGAGGGCAACTCGGTCGCCGAGCTGACGCTCTTCAATCTGCCCAAGGGCACCGAAGGTCCTGCCGTCGCCGGGGGTACCTTCATCGCGCCGCTGGAAACCCTGCTGACCGCCGGGATGATGCTGCAGATCGATGGGAACCCGCCGAAGGCGTACCCCTTCACCTTCTGCACTCAGATCGGCTGCGTCGCCCGGATCGGCTTTACCGCCGAGGAAGTCGCGCAGATGAAGCAGGGCGCGAATGCGCTGATCGCCATCGTTCCCTTCGTGGCGCAGGACAGCAAGGTCGAGCTGAACGTCTCGCTGAAGGGCTTCACCGCCGGATTCGATGCCGTGGCAGAGGCGAATGACAAGGCCGACGCAGCCGCCGCGGCCGCACCGGCAGACGGCGAGAAAAGCGAATAACCCACCGTCAGTGGATCAGGTCTGAGGGCCGGCCTTCGGGTCGGCCCTTTTACGTCAAGCCTTGCGGAAGGCGATGACTGCGTTGAGCCCGCCGAATGCAAAGGCGTTCGACAGGACCGCCGCCACTTGTGCCTCCCGAGCGGTGCCCGGCACGACATCCAGCGGGCACTCCGGGTCGGGCGCCTGAAACCCCAGGGTCGGCGGCAACAGCCCATCCGTCAGCGCCATAACGCAGGCCAGCGCCTCCAGCGCGCCTGTCGCGCCGATCGCATGGCCGTGCATCGCCTTGGTCGAGGAGACGGGCGGCGGCCTGTCAAACACCTGCAGGATCGCGGCACTTTCGGCCCGGTCATTGGCCAGCGTCCCGGTGCCATGCGCGTTGATGTAACCGATATCCCCGGCCCCCAGCCCCGCATCGGCCAGCGCCGCCTGCATCGCCCGCGTCGCGCCATCCACATTCGGCGCGACGATGTCACCCGCATCCGCCGTCATGCCGAACCCCGCCACCTCGGCCAGCACGCGCGCCCCCCGAGCGCGGGCATGCTCTTCCGCCTCGAAGACCAGCACCCCGGCGCCGTCGCCGATCACCATGCCCTTGCGGCCCAGGCTGAACGGCCTGCAGGCGTCGGGGGCCAGGACGCGCAACCCCTCCCAGGCCTTGACCCCGCCAAAGCACAGCATCGCCTCGGCCCCGCCGGTCAGCATCACATCGGCCACGCCCATGCGGATCTGCTGGAACGCCAGCCCCATCGCGTGGTTCGCACTGGCGCAGGCCGAGGAAACGGCCAGGACAGGCCCCGACAACCCGTACCGGATCGACAGATGCGAGGCCGGAGCGTTGTGCATCAGCCTTGGCACGACCAGCGGCGAGACGCGGTTCCGCCCCTCGGCAAAGACCGCGCGATAGCTGTCCTCCCAGGTCTGGATGCCGCCTGCCGCCGTCCCCAGGATCACCCCGCCGCGCGCGCCGATCCCGTTTCGCAGGCCCGCCATCGCCACCGCTTCGGCCCCCGCCACCAGAGCGTATTGCGTCACCTGGTCGAAAAGCGGCAGGTCCTTCGCGCTGAACCGCGCCTCGGGCTGCCAGTCGCGGACCTCGGCCCCGATCCGGATCGTCAACCGGTCGGCATCGCGGAACTGCAGCGGTCCGATCCCGCAGCGACCCTCCCGAAACGCGGCAAAGGTCCCCGGCACATCCTGCGCCAGCGCATTCACCGTGCCGATCCCGGTGACGACGACGCGTCTCATCCGGCTTTCCGGGCAATCAGCTCCTCAACCCCGCGCACGATGCTGTCGACCGAGGTGAAATCGAAATCCGGCAAGTCGGGCTCGTTCGCGTTGAACGGGACCGAGATGTCGAACCGTTCCTCCAGCGCAAAGATCGCCTCGGCCTTGCCAAGGCTGTCCAGTCCCAGCGCATCGATGTCGGCATCCGGCGCGATGTCGGCAGGCGACAGCAACAGCTGCCGGGCCAGAATCGCGATCACATCCGCCTCGATCTCTGCCTTGCTCATTCGCCGTCCGACGCCTCGCCCGCATCGCCCTTTTCCAGCGCCGCCACCCGGGCCGCCAGCCGTGGCAGCCGCCGCAGCGCCTTCTGCATCTCGACATGCGTCTCCATCTTCACCGCCGGGTATCCCAGCAGCACCCGCCCCGCAGGCGCGTTGGTGAAGATCTTGGTTGCCCCGCCACAGATCACGTCATTGCCGACAAAGATGTTGTCGTTGACCCCGCACTGCCCGCCCATCACCACCCGGTCGCCGATCCGGGCCGAACCGGCGATCCCCACCTGTCCGCACAGCAGGCAATCGCGCCCGATCTGCACGTTGTGGCCGATGTGGACAAGGTTATCCAGCTTGGTCCCCGACCCGATCTGCGTGTCCCGGATCGTGCCCCGGTCGATGCAGACATTCGCGCCGATTTCCACGTCATCCCCGATGGTTACGGCCCCAAGCGAATGTATCCGGGTCCAGCTTTGGTCCTTGATCTCGGCGCGGCTGCCCAGCGTCTCGCGGATCTCCTCCACCCCGGATTTCTCGGGCGTGACAAAGCTGAACCCATCCGCCCCGATCACCGCGCCGGGCTGGCAGATGAAGCGGTTGCCTATGGTGACCCGCGCGCCAATCCGCGCGCCCTGCAGGATCAGTGGCTCGGCCCCGATCCGCGCGCCTTCGGCGATGGAGACGTGGCTTGCAATCCGCGCCCCCGGACCGATCCGAACGCCCGCGCCGATCACCACGAAGGGCCCGATTGCCGCCCCCTGGCCGATCTCGGCCGTGGGTTCCACGACTGCGAGCGGATGCACCCCCGGCGCAATGGCAGGCCCCGGGTCCATCAGCCGCGTCAGCCCCGCCATCGCCAGCCGCCCGCGCGGGGCGAAAATCGCGGCCTGCAGCCCCATGCCGCGCCAATCCGCCCCCGGCCAGACCACCGCCGCCCGCGCCCCGCCCTTGGCGATTCCGTCCCCGTACCGAGGGTCCATCGCCAGCGCCAACTGGTCGGGACCCGCCGCCGCAGGCTCGGCCGCGCCCCGCACGGTCAGGTCAAGGTCGCCCTCCGCCTCGGCGCCAAGCGCGGTTGCGATGTCACGGATCTTGTGGCCCATGGGTCCCCCGGCTGTATCAGCGCAAGGTCTACCCCTGAACGCCCGCCAGTTCCACCCCGGCGGCCTGCAGCGCCTCCCACAGCGCCGCATCCCGCCCATAGATGTCGCGGCGATAGCCGATGCGGCCGCGCTGGTCGGGATAGGCGGTGAAATAGACCAGATGCACCGGCAGGACCTGCTTCAGCTTGACCGTGGTCTCGTCACCGGTCTCCAGCGCTGCCTCGAACTCGGCCTCGGCATTGTCGGTCTGCCAGGACAGTAGCTCATGCGCCAGGTCGAACGGGTCAGCCACCCGGATGCAGCCATGGCTGTAGGCGCGCACCTCGTGGTCGAACAGCGACTTCGACGGCGTGTCGTGCAGATAGATGTTGTAGGGGTTCGGGAACATGAACTTCACCTTCCCCAGCGCGTTCCCATCCGACGGAGGCTGGCGCATCCCATAGGGGAAGCTTCCCCCGAAGTTCACCGCGCTGCGCGGCACCACCCGGCCCCGCCCGTCGATGATCTGCAAATGCCCGACGGCATTCGGATTCTGGCGCAAGAGCGGCAGGTATTCCTTGACGATGATCGACCGCGGCACCCCCCAGGAGGGGTTGATCACCATATGCTCCATCTGGTCCGAGAATTCGGGACTGCGCTGGTCGGGGACGTTCTTGCCGATCACGACGCGGGTTTCAAAGATGGTCTTGCCGCCGTCGATGATGCGGGCGCGGAAGTCGGGCAGGTTTACCCAGACATGCTTGCTGGCCCGGTCGTAGTGCATCCAACGCTCACGCTCCAGCGCGACGATCACCGATTTCAGCCGCGCCTCGGGGCCGATGTTGATCTCGGCCAGCGTCGTTTCGTTCACCACGCCATCCGCAGTCAGCCCGTGGTTCAACTGGAACCCGGTCACTGCCGCCTGCAGCATGCGGTCGTAGCTGGCCACTGACGTGGGCGCCAGATAGCCCATCCGCACCAGCCGGTCGCGCAGCGCCACCACCGCAGGCCCCGTGTCCCCCGGACCGAGAGCCCCCGCCGGAACCTGTTCGCCCCAGCCGCCCGCCGCGATCTGTGCTTCCAGCCCGAACTTGGCCTTCATCAGCTGCAGATAGACCGTCGACTTCGGCTCCAGCCACTTCAGCACTGCCTCGGGATTGCCATTGGCGATCCGGGTCAACAGCGTCTTGGGGTCGACCCTGTCGATCTCGCGCAGGATCCCCGCGTCCACCTCTTTCGGGTCGAGCGCACCCGAGGTCAGGTCCCGCGCCCAGGCCAGGTAGGCCAGCGTCATCTCCACCTCGACCCGGCCCCGGTCGCCCTCGGTCTCGGCGGCGCGCAGCTTGGCCATCAGCGCATCGGCATCATACCGCGCCACCGGCAGGCCGTGATCCGCAGCCGATCGGATCGCGGTCAGGAACGCCGTCCGGCGCGCGGCGTCATCCGCGCCGGTCCACAGCGTTTCATAGCCGGTTTCGCGGTACCAGGCGGCCACGACCTCATCGGACGAGGCGCTTGCGGCAAGCGACTGGGTGAAGGCGGCAGTCTGTGAGAAAGCGACGGGTGCAACGGCCTGGACCACAACCAGGGACAAAGGCGCAAGCCAGGACCGGACGGTCCGCCCGCGCAAGGCAAGAAAGGTCATTCCACCCTCGATCTCAATACCTTGAAGCGCTGTGATCATCTTTTGCCGGAACCGTGAACCTTGTCCATTCACAAAGCCGAAGACCCGCGCTTTGGCCGCAAAATTGTGTCGCCTCCGGCAACAGACGGTGCGGCAAGCGATGCAGAAGGGGCACAGTCGGCGGATTTCGCGGCGGTTAAGCAGAAATTTGCCGATTCAGGTTGTGTTGCCCCCATCGCGGACAATCGGCGCTTCAGCTTCGATTCGACTTGTGCCATAAGGTCGGGGCACTTGGGGAAGAAGTGGCAGCAGAACTGCGACACGCAGTCGAAGACAGCACGGGGACAGACGTTAGAATGACGGACAATCGACTTTTGGGCGTCTCTCGGCGCGGTCTTCTTGGTGTCTTCGCAGCGACAGCAGTGATCGCAGCCCCCACCCTCAGCAATGCCTTCGGTGTCCTCAAGGGTGCAGGCGATATCCGCCGCATACGGATGTATTCGGGCCGCACCGGTGAGGCGATCGACACGATCTACTGGATCGAAGGCGAGTACATCCCGGAAGTCGTCAAGGAAATCAACTACTTCATGCGCGATTGGCGGTCGAACGACACCACCAAGATGGACATGCGCACGATCGACATCATGGCAGCCGCGCACCGGCTGATGGATGTCTCGGAACCCTACATGCTGCTCTCGGGCTACCGCTGCCCGAAGACCAACGCGATGCTGCGGTCCAAGTCGCGCGGCGTGGCCAAGAATTCGCTGCACATGAAGGGCCAGGCGGCCGACCTGCGGTTGTCGTCGCGGTCCGTCGGGCAGATGGCCAAGGCGGCGGCGGCCTGTTCGGCGGGTGGCGTCGGCAAGTACTCGCGGTCGAACTTCGTCCACATGGATTGCGGCCCGGTCCGCAGCTGGGGCGGCTGACCCCGGTCAAGTCTGGAAAACGGGCGCCTTCGGGCGCCTTTTTCATTTGCATTTGACCGAACCCGCTCGTCGATGGTCTTCGACCACTCCTCGCTGGGCCCCCGCGACGAGAAGCCGAAGGCGAACGAGGAGCCGCTATTCTTCCGCCGGTCCCGCAAGCTCGCGCCCGCGATAGCCCATCGCCACGACGAACTTCTCGGAACTGTCCGCCCGGCTGGCAGGAGGCTTCACGTTCGCGACCTTGCGGAAGTTCCGCTTCAGCATCGCCTGCATCTCGTTCTCGGCCCCGCCCGCCAGCACCTTGGCAACGAAGGTTCCGCCGTCGTCCAGCACATCGAAGGCAAAGGCCAGTGCCGCCTCGACCAGCGCCACGATGCGCAAGTGATCCGTGGCCTTGTGACCCGACGCCGCCGCCGCCATGTCCGACATCACCACATCGGCCCGCCCGCCCAGCCAGCCCTTCACCTTTTCATCCGCATCATCGGCCAGGAAATCCAGCTGGTGGATCTCGGCCCCCGCAATCGGCTCCACCTCCTGCAGGTCGACGCCCAGCACCGTGCCCTGCGGCTTCTTCGGGTTCTGGCCAAGGGCATTCACCCGGTCCACCGCCACCTGGCACCAGCCGCCGGGCGCACAGCCCAGGTCCACTACTCGCGCCCCGGGCTTCAGGAAGCCGTACTTGTCGTCGAGTTCGATGATCTTGTAGGCCGCCCGCCCGCGATAGCCTTCGCGCTTGGCCCGCTGGACGTAAGGGTCGTTCAGCTGCCGCTCCAGCCACAGGGTCGAGGACAGCTTCCGCCCCTTCGCCGTCTTCACCCGCACCCGCAGCTCGCGCTGGCCACGCCCCGAAGTTTGCTTCTCGCTCATGTATAGGGCCCGTCCGCCAGCACGCCATCCGCGCTCATCTGCGCGTAAAGAAGCCCCTCCCTAAGGCCCCGGTCGGCCACCGACAAGCGGTCTGTCGGCCAGATTCGCATCAGCGCCTGCAGGATCGCCGCGCCGGACATGATCAGCGCATGCCGGTCGCGCCCGATCCGCGGGTCGTTCCGCCGCCCTTCCGGCCCAAGCGACAGGTATTCCCGGATCACCAGGTCGATCTGGTCAGAGGTCATCTGCAGCCCGTCGACCTTGGTCCGGTCATAGCGCTTCAGGTTCAGAAAGCTTGCCGCCACGGTCGTCACTGTCCCGGAGGTCCCGATGATCTGGAACCCCTCGCGCGGGTTGTTGGCATTGTAGGGGCTGAAGTTGGCGAGGTTCTCCTCGAAGAACCAGCTCATCAGCGCGAACCGCGCCGCGTCATCGTCGACATCGCCGAACTGGTCCTTCAGCGTCGCCACCCCCAGGGGCACGCTGATCCAGTCCACCACCCGGGCCACCGCGCCCTCACCTTGCGCGTTGAACCCCATGTGCAGCCGCATGATCGCCCGCGGCCGATCCACCGGCTCCACCGCTGAAAGGTCGATCCAGACGAGCTCGGTCGACCCACCACCGATATCCACCACCAGAAGCTGCTCGGTCGAAGGGTTGACCAGCGGCGCGCAGGAAATGACCGCCAGCCGCGCCTCTTCCTCGGGCGCGATGATTTCCAGCCCCAACCCGGTCTCGCGCCGCACCTGGCGGATGAAGTCCTTGGCGTTCCGCGCCCGGCGGCAGGCCTCGGTCGCCACCAGCCGCATCCGGCGCACGCCGTGCTTTTCGATCTTCTTCTCGCAGATCCGCAGGGCCTGGATCGTCCGCCCCATCGAGGACCGCGACAACCGGCCCGAGGCCTCCAGCCCCACACCCAGCTGCACCGATTTCGAGAAGCTGTCGATGATCGTGAACTGACTGCCCAGCGGCTGGGCAATCAGCATCCGGCAACTGTTGGTCCCAAGGTCAAGCGCCGCATACAACGGTGCCGACCCCGGGTCGGATAGGGCTGACGGCTCCTCGGCGCGGGAAACTGCCATTGGCGTCTCGACCTGCGCGTCAGTCGCGTCCGCCCTACGGGGACGCTCGGGCGTCATGACCGCCCTCCATCTGTGGTTGGACCCAAGGTAGTCGCCTTTTGCCGCCCTGACAAGCACGGCCGCGGACGGCACGGTCACCCCCCTGTTGCATCCGTGTTCGACCCGCCTGCGACGTTAACCCAGACTGTCGGCAAGCGTTGACGGCAGGCAGTCGCAGCCCGCACAATGCCGGAAAAAGAATTGAGGCAGCGATGACATACCGACCGGACCTGCTGGCAGCCAGCCTGCTTACCCTTGCGCTTGCCGCACCCGCCCTGGCCGAGGGGACGGAAACCCCGCGCGACTGGACCGGATTCTATTTCGGGGCGGCCGTCGCCACGCCGCAGGGCGACAACAGCTGGCGGGTCGAAAGCCTCGACGACCACGAACTGATCCCGGGCCCCTGGAACGGCGGCGTCTCCGCCTATTCGCTGGGCCATGACTGGCAGCGCGGCAACCTGGCCTTCGGTGCGGCACTTTCACTTTACACCGGCGATCTTGCCGCCACCCCGACCAGCGGCTTTTACTTCACCTGCGTCAACTGCCAGACCGAGATCAGCCACCTGGTGACGCTGCGCGGCCGCGCCGGCTATGCCATGGACAACACGCTTCTGTTCGCCAGCGGTGGTTACGCCAGGGCGGACGCCCTTGCCACCAACGTGGGCGGCGCGGTGACCATCGCCGATGCCAGCCTTGAAGGCTGGACCCTGGGCGTCGGGGTCGAACAGCGGATCGGCGAAATCGTGACGCTTGCGGTGTCCTACGATCACGTCGATCTCGGCAAGCTTGACCTGTCGAACTACCTCGACACCACCACCTCGCAGGTCGAATTCAACCAGCTGCAGGTCGGCATGAACGTCCGCTGGTAAGCCTGCAGGCTCCAGCCCGCTTCATCACCTTCATGAAGATTTCTGGGCTGCCACGGGCTGGCCCTTCGCCCTGCGCTTGGTTACCTTCCGCTCCGGCAGTGCAGCCGGGGTCGCATCCATTGCGCGCCATGTCGAAAACCGACACCGGTTGTCGGGGACCGACGTCTATCAACAGGGCAACACGAAGCGCAGGGAATCAACTGAACATGGCCGAGGTTACCATCGTCTACTGGCGCGACATCCCGGCCCAGGTCATCGTCGGCAAGGGCCGGCGCGGCTCCAAGGTCCAGCTTCCCGAACGGTTTGAGCAAGCCATAGACCGCTGCGCCATGAAGATCGGCGCCAAGGATGCCGACGCCTATCTCGCCGAATGGCGCAAGGTCGTCGTCGCGGACCTCGAGGGCGAACCCGACACCATCGCCGCCGACTATGCCGCGAAGCTCGAAGCCGAATTCGACACCGCCCGCATCAAGACCCTGATCGACGCCGAAGGCTGGGCCAAGGCCTGACGCCCTGATGACCCCGCCCAAGCCTTCCACCTTTAAGGAGACCGTGATGGCCCTGTTCAATTTCCGCCGCAAGGAAGAAGCCGCCCCCGCGACCGGCGGGCTTGAGGCCTTTCTCAAGGGCTATTCCATCGAGGTCATGCCCCGGACCGCCGAAAAGGTGGAAAGCTTCCGCGACATCCTACCCTCGGGCACCCGCGTCTACATCGCCAACATCGAAAGCCCGATCGAGGAGATGACCGCCACCGCCAAGCGGATCGTCGACGAAGGCTTTGACGTGATGCCGCACTTCCCCGCGCGCATCATCAAGGACAAGGCCACGCTGTTCGACTGGGTCGCGCGCTACAAGGACGTGGGCGTAAAGCAAGGCCTGATCCTTGCGGGCAACCCCGCCGCGCAGGTCGGTGACTTTAGCTCCTCGATGGAACTCCTTGAATCCGGGGCCTTTACCGGCTTCGAACGACTCCACGTCGCGGGCCACCCGGAGGGGAACCGCGACATCGATCCCGATGGCTCCGACCGCATGGTGATGGAAGCCGCCCGCTGGAAATCGGCCTTCGCGGAACGCACCGACGCGCAGATGGCGATGACTACCCAGTTCTGCTTCGAGGCGCAGCCGGTGATCGACTGGGTCAACCGCCTGCAAGCCGAGGGCATCAAGCTGCCGGTCCACATCGGCATCGCGGGCCCCGCCAAGCTGCAAACCCTCATCAAGTTCGCCATCGCTTGCGGCGTGGGGCCAAGCCTCCGCGTGCTGCAGAAACGCGCGATGGACGTCACCAAACTCCTCCTGCCCTATGAACCCACCGAAGTCCTCGAGGCCCTCGCCGCCCACAAAGCCGCGAATCCTGGTTTCGGGATCGAGCAGGTCCACTTCTTCCCCTTGGGCGGCATCAAGACCAATGCCACCTGGGTCACCGAACACGGCGGCGCCTCGGGCGTTCCCGCCTCCGCCACCGCCTGATAGAAAGCTTCAAGAATGACCCGTACCGTCGTTGAATCCAAAACGAAAACCGTCATCATCGGTTTCGATGAACCCTTCTGCGTGATCGGCGAACGCATCAACCCGACGGGCCGCAAGAAGCTTGCTGCCGAACTGGAAGCCGGCAACTTCGAGACCGTCATCAAGGACGCCCTCGAACAGGTCGCCTGCGGGGCAACGGTCCTCGACGTGAACTCCGGCGCCGTCTTCACCAACAAGATGGCCGAAGACCCACGCTATGCCGACAACAACTTCGTCGAACCGCCGCTGATGAAGGCGCTGATCGAGATCATTCAGCAGACCGTCGACGTGCCCTTGTGCATCGACTCGTCGGTCCCCGGCGCGCTTGAGGCGGGCCTGCAGGCCTGCGAAGGCCGCCCGCTTCTGAACTCGGTCACCGGGGAAGAGGAACGCCTCGAACTCGTCCTGCCGCTCGTCAAGAAATACAACGTCCCCGTCGTCGCCATCTCGAACGACGACACCGGCATCTCGCCCGACCCGGATGTCCGCTTTGCCGTCGCGAAGAAGATCGTCGAACGCGCCGCCGATTTCGGCATCCCCGCGCATGACATCGTCGTCGACCCGCTGGTGATGCCGGTTGGCGCGATGGCCAGCGCGGGCCAGCAGGTCTTCACCCTCGTCCGTCGCCTGCGGGAAGAGCTTGGCGTCAACACCACCTGCGGCGCCTCGAACATCTCGTTCGGCCTGCCGCATCGCCACGGCATCAACGGTGCCTTCCTGCCGATGGCCATCGGCGCGGGCATGACTTCGGCGATCATGAACCCGGTCCGCCAGCAGGAAATGGAGGCGATCCGCGCCGCCAACTTCCTGATGAACCACGACGCGAACGGCGGCGAATGGATCCGCTTCGCCAAGGTGCTGGAAGCCGTCGAAGGCGGCCTGAGCTTCGCCGACGCATCCGCCGCCGCCACCCAATCCGCCGGTGGCCGTCGCGGCGGCCGTCGCGGGCGGGCGTAAAGCCCCAAGGGCTGCCCTCGCCCTGAAGGCAGCCCCATTTCATGTCTTCAAGTATCCCCGCCGGAGGCAGTTCCGAGTGATCTTGCGTCCTTCACGCAAGATCACGAGACAAAGAGTCTTCGCGCGGAACGCGCTCAATCTGCTAGTCGCCCCGCCCCCGGTCACCTTTCCGGCACCACCCTTGCCTCCCGGTTGCAGGACAGCGGCACTCTTGGCACCCTTCCGCCATGCGCAGCCTCTTCTTCGCCCTCGCTCTCACCACCCCCGCACTGGCCCAAAACCCCAGCCAGCCGTGGGAGAAAACCGGCCGCGCCATCGTCGAGACCAGCCTCGACATCGCCGCCGCTTCGCTCGCCAACGCGCTCGTCCTCTCCCGTGACGCCGCCTGGGCCGAGGGCACCCAGCCCATGCCACCGCACATCCGCCAGGCGCTTCTCGACTGGTATCCGGCCGACCTCCTCGACAGCATCGAATACCGCACCGGCATCCCCGAGGATTCGACGCTACAGTCCCTCGTGATGCGGCACGGCGACGCCACCGCGATCACCCTGGTCGACACCATCGTCTTCGCCAATGCGTGGGATGCGGAAAACAACGTCGCCCTCTGGGCGCATGAGGTGAAGCACGTCGAACAGTTCCGCCGCTGGGGCCTCCTGGAATTCGCCAGACGCTACGTCCGCGACCACCAGGCCGTCGAAGCCGAAGCCTACGCCATCGGCGACGCCGTCAAGGCACTCCACGGCGGGGGGTGACCAATCCCTGACGGAAAGTTAACGTCCGCGCCCAACCCATTGAAACCCCTAAGATTGGAAATCTGTCCACCGTGGACAACTACCCCGCCACCGCACGCAGACTGGCCGCCCGCGCCTTCGGAACCCGGTCCACCTCGACGCAGGTGAAGACGTGGAGCGTGTCCAGTTCCCGATCCACCACAGCGTGGTCCGACACCCAGCCCCCCATCGCCAGATAGGTCCGCAGAAGCGGCGGCAGCGAGGCCAGCGTCACCCTCCGCTCCCCCACCGGCCCGGCCGCAGCCAACTCCACCACCTCCGCCGCCTTCCGCCCCGGCAAGTGCTCCACCGGCCCGACGAACTCCGCCGCCAGCAGAGCCAGGCCCGCCCGATGCGCCTCCCACCCCGCGCCGCGGAACGAGGTGCAGCCAACGAGCAACCCCGCCTGCCCCTCGTCCACCACCTTCGTCATCGCCCCCCAGGCCAGCCGCAGCACATCCGGATGCACTCCCCCGGGCCGGACGCAGAACCGGCCCATTTCGGCAATCGGCCGGGCATAGCCCGACAAGGGCCCCACATCATAGAACCGCGCCGCATAGCCCTGCGTCAGCCCCGCGCCCCAGCCGAACAGCATCACCCGGAAATAGGCCAGCACCTCCCCCTCGCCCTCGACCACCACATGCGCCGACAGCGCATCCTGGTCGTCCTCCTCCGCCCCCGAAACCCGGGGAAAGGCCGCCCGGCGGAAGGCCATGACCCGGTCCATGTCCCGGCCCTCGGCCAGCCGCGCCATCAACTTGCCTTTACGGAGTGTTTCCACGCCTTTCCCCCCGCCCACAGGCAGCCTAGATTGGCCCACAAAGGAGACCCCGATGGACAAGATCGTCAAGACCGATGCCGAATGGCAGGCCCAGCTTTCCGACCTCGCCTACAAGGTGACCCGCAAGCACGCGACCGAACGCGCCTTCACCCATGACAACTTCCCGAAGGACCCCGGCACCTACCGCTGCGTCTGCTGCGACGCGCCGCTGTTCGACCAGGCGACCAAGTTCGACAGCGGCACCGGCTGGCCCTCGTTCTACGCCCCGCTCGACCCCGAGATGGTGGGCGAGCAGTCCGACAACAGCTGGTTCATGCGCCGGACCGAGGTGCATTGCAACCGCTGCGACGCGCATCTGGGCCACGTCTTCCCCGACGGCCCCCGGCCCACAGGCCTGCGCTACTGCATCAACGGCGTCGCGCTGACCTTCGATCCGAAAGACTAGTCGGACAGGATTTCCCCGGCCTGCAAGCGGCCAAAGCTGCCCAGGATCTGCTGGATGAACGACAGCCCCCGCACATTGGGCTCTGTCACCCGCCGCGAGATTTCGACCACGCGGCCGTCTTCCAGGCCATAGCGGGCGATATTCTCGACCACGCCGGCCTCGGTGAAGGTAACCGCCAGCACCTGACGGTCGATTTCCTGCGGCTCGCGCGGGCCGACCAGCTTGTAGCGGCTTTGCACGTAGAACCAGCCGACGTCGTTCAACAGGCCCGAGGTCGAGGGGCGGCCGATCTTTTGGGCGACGGTTTCCCGCGTGTCGGTGCCGACCTCGACAAGGGCAAGCTCATCCTCGGCCGGAACATAGCCATGGTTGCGGAAGACGGGCGAGCAGGCCGCGACCGTACCGACCAGCACCAGGACCAGCCCCTGCCGCCGCACATGCTGGCAGGCCGCAAGGACCGACCGTGCCAACCGGAAATCTGCCATGCCTGCCCTCATGCCCGCTGAAACGCCGAATGTCGACGCGGGTTCTTCAAAACCCTTGGGCTTCGGGATAACAGACTATCAGCCCAAAGTTCAAGAATGGAACGCCGCACCCTGCCGCCTGTGACCGTCAAGCCGCCCGCTTGGCGCCGCCAGACCGGAGCCAGGCCCCAGCCGCAAAGGCCCAGATGATGTCCGACCCCGCGCAACCGCGCCCGACCCGCTTTCGCACCAGCGCGCTCAGCCCGCGAAAGCCCACGCGCTTTGCCTACCACCCCGATGCCGCCGAACGGGCGGCATTGGCCGAAGAGCTGGGCCTTCTGGCCCTCTATGCGCTGGACCTGACCGGTGAAATCCGGCCCGCGGGTCGGGATGAGCTGGTGCTGGAAGCCAATCTTGTCGCCCGCGCCGATCAGGCCTGCAGCATCACCCTGGCCCCAGTCCCGGCCAGCGTGACCGAACCCGTGCGCCGCCGCTATATCGCCGGGCTGGCAGAGCCCGAGGGCGACGAGGTCGAGATGCCCGAAGACGACAGCCAGGAGCCGATGCCCGAAGTGATCGACCTTGCCGAGGTTGCGGCCGAGGCGCTGGCCCTGGCGCTGCCGCTTTATCCCCGTGCGCCGGGGGCAGAGCTGGGCCAGATTGTGCATGCGGAACAGGGCGTGACGCCCCTTTCGGATGCGGATCTGAAGCCTTTTGCCGGGCTGCAAGGGCTTGCCGCCAAGCTTGCGGCCAAGGATGAACCGGGGTCGGAAGGCGGCTGAGTGAACTCCCGCCCAAGCCGGTTTCGCACCCGCGAAAAGGGGCTTGCGCAGCACGGGAATCCGAGTATGTTCCGCGCCTCATTCAAGCTGTGAAGCAGCATCCGTAGGCTACTGTCCGAAGGGACGGTCAGGGTGCTGAATCGCAAAGGAAATCCGGGGCATGTCCCCACTGCCCAAAGGTTGAGACATGGCTGTCCCGCAGAACCGCACCACGAAGTCCCGCCGCAACATGCGCCGTGCGCATGACGCCCTGGTTGCCGCCAACCCGAACGAATGCCCGAACTGTGGCGAGCTGAAGCGTCCGCACCATGTGTGCAGCGCTTGCGGCCACTACGATTCGCGCGAAGTCGTTTCGATGGCGCGGGAAGTCGACCTGGACGAAGACGCGGCGTAAGCCGCGCCCGCGCCGCGCCCGTCCCGATGGCACTCGGACCAGAGTCTGCGTCTGCCCCGGCCAGTGAGCGCGTTGTCATTTCGGTTGACGCCATGGGTGGCGATCGCGGGCCGGCAGCCGTCGTTGCCGGCCTGATCGATTCCCTGGCGCGCCATCCCCGGATGGATGCGATCCTGCACGGCGATGAGGCTGTGCTGCGGCCGCTTGTGACCCGGCATCCCGATCTCGCCCCGCGCATCACCATTCGCCACGCCGACCGCGTGGTGAAGATGGAGGACAAGCCCGCCCAGGTCATGCGACACGGGCAAGGCACGTCGATGTTCGGGACCATCGACGCGGTCAAGGATGGCGAGGCGGCGGCGGCGGTGTCCTGCGGCAACACGGGCGCCCTGATGGCGGTGTCGATGCTGCGGCTGAGGAAGCTTCCCGGCCTGAACCGTCCTGCCATCGCAAGCCTCTTCCCGACCCCTACCCCCGGCAAGATGAACGTCATGCTGGACATGGGTGCCGACGTGAAGGCCGATCCGGGCGATCTTCTGCAATACGCCTTCATGGGCGCGTCCTATGCCAGGAACGGCTTGTCGATCACCCGCCCGCGCGTGGGCCTCTTGAACGTGGGCACCGAGGAACACAAGGGCCGGGCCGAGCTGCACGAGGCGCACCGGCTTCTGGGTCACAGCGCCGAGGCGGGCAGTTTCGACTATGTGGGCTTTGTCGAGGGCACGGACATCCTTTCGGACCGCGTCGACGTGATCGTGACCGACGGCTTCACCGGCAACGTCGCGCTGAAGGCCATCGAGGGCACCGCGCGGCTGGTGGGCGACCTCTTGCGGCAAAGCCTGACCTCGACGCTGATGGCCAAGCTTGGCGCGCTTCTGGGCCGCGGGGCGCTGAAGCGCCTGCAAATGCGCATCGACCCGCGCCGGGTGAATGGCGGGGTTTTCCTGGGCCTGAACGGGACGGTGGTCAAGTCGCATGGCTCGGCCGATGCCACGGGCGTCGCCGCCGCAATCGGGCTGGCCTACCAGTTGGCACAAGTGCGTTTCCTGGAACGCCTTGCAGCGCGGGTTGCATCCGCCGAAGCCGCGGGGCAGGATGCCGCCCGTGTGGAGGCCGACCGTCAGCAAGCGGGGCCAGCGACCGGAGGCAATCCGACCGAATGACGATACGCGCCGCAGTCAGGGGCGTCGGGCATTACCTGCCTGAACGTGTCGTCCCCAACGCCGAGTTCGAAGCCATTGTTGAGACCTCGGACGAATGGATCAAGTCCCGCTCGGGGATCGAACGCCGCCATTTCGCCGCCGACGGCCAGATGACCAGCGACCTGGCTACCCGCGCCGCCCAGGCCGCGCTGGCCGATGCCGGGATCGCCGCAGACCAGATCGACGCGATCATCGTGGCGACCTCGACCCCCGACCTGACTTTCCCCTCCGTCGCTACCATGGTCCAGGCCGCGCTTGGCATCACCAAGGGCTTTGCCTTCGACGTCCAGGCCGTCTGCGCGGGATTCGTCTATGCCCTGGCGAATGCCAACGCCCTTGTCGTCTCGGGCCAAGCCACCCGCGTGCTGGTCATCGGGGCCGAGACGTTCAGCCGCCTGATGAACTGGAAGGACCGCACCACCTGCGTCCTTTTCGGCGACGGCGCCGGGGCAGTGTTGCTGGAGGCGGTCGAAGGAGCCGGCACCAACAAGGACCGGGGGATCCTGGCGACCGACCTCAACTCGGACGGCCGCTACAAGGACATCCTTTACGTCGACGGCGGCACCTCGACCGGCACCACCGGGCACCTGGTGATGGAAGGCAAGGAAGTCTTCCGCCATGCCATTGAAAAGCTGGCAGAAACCGCCCACACCGCGCTGGACAAGGCGGGCCTGACCGGCGAGGACATCGACTGGATCGTCCCGCACCAGGCCAACATCCGGATCATCGAGGGCACCGCCAAACGCATGCAGGTCCCGATGGAGCGTGTTGTCGTCACCGTCCAAGACCACGGCAACACCTCGGCCGCCTCGATTCCCCTGGCCTTATCCGTCGGCAAGGCCCGCGGCCAGATCAAGCCGGGCGACCTCATCGTGATGGAGGCCATCGGCGGCGGCCTGGCCTGGGGATCGGTCGTCCTGCGCTGGTAAGCGCCTTTAACAGCGCTTCCCAAGTGGTTGATATTGACTCGTAAATCCATCCGGCCCAATCTCCCCCGACAACAAGCTTGTCCGAACAAGCTCAATGGGGGGACGAGATGAGCGAGAAGACACTGACCCGGATGGACCTCAGCGAAGCCGTCTTTCGCGAAGTGGGGCTCAGCCGTAACGAATCCGCCAATCTGGTCGAGGCGGTCCTGCAGCACATGTCGGATGCGCTGGCCTCCGGTGAGACGGTGAAGATCTCGTCCTTCGGCACCTTCTCGGTCCGGTCCAAGACCGCCCGCGTCGGCCGCAACCCGAAGACTGGCGAAGAGGTTCCGATCTCCCCCCGCCGCGTCCTGACCTTCCGCCCCTCGCACCTGATGAAGGACCGCGTGGCGGCCGGAAAGAAGCGCTGAAAGGGGTCTAGCGGGTGGACAAATCGCCGGACGCCTTTCGCACCATCAGCGAGGTTGCCGAACATCTCGACACGCCTGCGCATGTGTTGCGGTTCTGGGAAAGCCGGTTTCCGCAGATCAAGCCGGTCAAGCGCGCGGGCGGGCGGCGGTACTATCGCCCTTCGGATGTGGCGCTGCTGACCGGCATCAAGCGGCTGTTGCATGATGAGGGCCTGACGATCCGGGGTGTGCAGAAGATCCTGCGCGACCACGGTGTGCGGCAGGTGGCCGGGCTGACCGATGACAGCGTTTCCCTGGACGAGTTGACGGTTGCCGAAACCGGCACTGCGCCTGCCATGGACGACCGTGAACCGGTCGCGCCAGTCGAAGCGGCCAGCATGCCCGACACCCGGCCAGCACCTCCGGTCGCGTCGCCTGCCCCGGTTGCGCCCGCCCAGGCCGGGCTGCCCCTGTTCGACGCGCCGCCCGCCCTTGCCACGGCAGCCGCCCCGCGGAAACCCACCCTGCGTGACGACGCGACTTTTGCCAGCCTGATCAGGGGATTGCCGCACGGCTCGCTACAGGCGCACCGGCCGGAACTCGCGGGCATTGCCGCGCGCCTGCGCCGCCACCGCGCCCGGCTTGCCGCCCGCGCCGAAGGCATCGGCGACTAAGTCCGTCATGCGCTTTCCCGCTTGCACCGGCCCGGAATACCAGTATGTATCGCCCCGTGTCGGGCCGTAGCGCAGCCTGGTTAGCGCGTCCGTCTGGGGGGCGGGAGGTCGAGAGTTCGAATCTCTCCGGCCCGACCATCGAAAACCCGCCCGCCTGCCACCCGGCAGTGCGGGCGGTTTCATATCTGGCCCACGGGGGGACGCCATGACATCCGGAGTGCTGCCCGCCCAAGGACTGCGCCAGCTGATCGCCAAAGGCGCGCTTGCCGGAACGCCTGACATCCGCGACGACCAGATCCAGCCCGCCAGTCTCGACTTGCGGCTTGGCCCCGTTGCCTACCGGGTCCGTGCCTCGTTCCTGGCCGGCCATGGCCGCAGCGTGCAAGAGAGGCTGGCCGAATTCACCATGCACCAGGTCAACCTCGCCGAAGGTGCGGTCCTGGAAAAGAACTGCGTCTACGTGATTCCCCTGGCCGAACGCGTCGCCTTGCCCCCGGGCGTCCGTGCCGTCGCCAATGCCAAGAGCTCTTCGGGCCGCCTGGACCTTCTGACCCGGACGATCACCGATGGCGGGACGGAATTCGACCGGATTCCCGACGGCTATGCCGGCCCGCTTTATGCCGAGGTCTGCCCGCGCAGTTTTTCGGTGCTGGTCCGCGAAGGCCAGCGACTGAACCAGATCCGCTTCCGGCAGGGTCAGGCGGTCCTGACCGATGCCGAGCTGACCGCGCTTCACGCCGTCGAGCCGCTGGTCTCGGGCGAGGCGATGATTTCCGAAGGTCTGGGCTTTTCGGTCGACCTGAAACCCGCCATGGGCACGCTGGTCGGTTACCGCGCCAAGCCGCATACCGGGGTCGTCGATCTGGACAAGATCGGCCACTACCCGGCCCGCGACTTCTGGGAGGAACTCCACACCACTGACGGTCGGATCATCCTCGACCCCGGTGCCTTCTACATCCTTGTCAGCCGCGAGGCGGTGACGATCCCCCCCGATTATGCCGCCGAAATGGCCCCTTTCCTGGCCATGGTCGGTGAATTCCGCGTGCACTACGCGGGCTTCTTCGACCCCGGCTTCGGCCATGCCGCGGCGGGCGGGGCGGGCTCGCGCGGGGTGCTGGAAGTGCGCTGCCACGAGGCACCCTTTGTGCTGGAGCACGGGCAGGTGGTGGGCCGCCTCGTCTATGAACGCATGTCGGAACGGCCCGATACGTTGTACGGCGCGGGCATCGCCTCGAACTATCAGGGCCAGGGGCTGAAACTCGCCAAGCAATTCCGGTCGGCCTGACGGCCAATTCGTGCTAGGCTTCCCCCAGGACCAGAGGGGCCGCCGATGGGGCAGTCACGTCTGCAGGGTCTGGTGTGGGGCATCGCGACCGCCTTGGCCGCCCTGCCCGCCTGTGCCAACCGCCTGACCTTCGAGGTCTGGCCCGATGCCTCGCCCGACCATGTGGTGTCCTGCACCTTCGCGGTGTCCGACGGCTGGATCAGCCTGGTCCAGGTGACCGGGGTGGGAATGCCGGCGCCGAAGCCGATGCGCTGGCGGGCAACCCGGGCCGAGGTCGAAGCCGTGTCATATGGCTTGCAGGCACTGGTTGCCGGAGATCTGGGTTCGGTGGACGCCTACCATTCCCGCCAGCCGCCCGCACCCTTCCTGTCAGTCACCTGGATGACGCGGTTGGATGACCGACTCGCCTCGGGTCTTTACATCCAGCGCGGCCTGGCCCTGCCTGAACCGCTGTCGCAGACTCTTGCCTCGCTGGGCCTGGGCCAGCCCTGCGGCCTCAGCGCCAAAGCCGGCGAGTGACCTTCTGGATTTCCTTGGCGCGCGCCGCCATCTCGCGCCCCTTCTGGGCCTGTTCGCGTTCCTCCGGCGTCATTTCCGCCTCGGGCTTGCCCCGACGCGCGGCATAGTCGATCCCGGCGTTGATCGCCTTACCCATGAACATCCGTGTCAGCATCCTCAGCAGACCGTTCAGATCCATCTCAACCTCCGCCTCACCGCCCGCTTGATATGGGGCCGCTCGCCGCCAATTCCAGAGCCTCTCAGTCCTCGAAAAGCTCGCTTTGTCCCGCCGTGGCCTCGTCCTCGTCGTCGCTCGACAGGGCCTGCCCCGGGGCGGGCCGGTTATCGAGCAGCCCTGCCGCCCGCAATTCCTTAAGCCCCGGCAGGTCGCGGGCAGACTCAAGCCCGAAATGGTCCAGGAAGGTTTCCGTCACCACGAAAGTCACCGGTCGCCCCGGCGTCATCCGGCGGCGGCCGAGCCTGATCCAGTCCAGCTCCAACAGCTGGTCCACCGTTCCCCGGCTGACCGCAACGCCCCGGATCTCCTCGATTTCCGCCCGCGTCACCGGCTGGTGGTAGGCCACGATCGCCAGCGTCTCGATCGCCGCGCGCGACAGTTTCCGCACCTCCACCGTCTCGCGCCGCATCAGGAACCCCAGGTCCGGCGCGGTTCGGAACGCATAGGCATCCCCCACCTTGACGAGGTTCACCCCCCGCCCCTCATACCGCTTGCGCAAATGCACCAAGGCCTCGGCCGGGTCCGCGCCATGCGGCATCCGGGCCTGCAGCTCGGCCAGCGTCACGGGCTCGGCCGAGGCAAACAGGATCGCCTCGACCATCCGCTCCTGCTCGCCCATCGGCGGGGCGTCGAACAGGCTTTCTTCGGTTGCGTCCTCGGTCGCCATCATCCGTCCTTCAGCCGCAACTCGATCGGCGCAAAGGTCTCACCCTGCCGCAAGACCACCTGCCCGCGCTTTGCCAGTTCCAGCACAGCCGCGAAATGCGCTGCCAGCGAGGACCGCCGCGCCATCGGGCTCGCGTCCCAGCCCTCGGGCAGGAAGCTCACCAGCGTCGCCCAGTCGCCCGCATAGCCGATCAGCCCGCGCATCCGGTCCAGCGCCTGCTCCATCGTATAGACATGCTCGCGGTCCAGCACGAAAGGCCGGAACTCGTCCTTCGTGCGGATCTGCGCATAGGCGCGCATCAGGTCCAACAGCGTCGCCGTCCACTTGACCTTTTTCTGATGCGTCAGGTCCTCGGGCACACCACGGGCAAAGAAATCCCGCCCCAACTGGTCGCGCCCCATCAACCGCGCCGCCGCATCGCGCATCGCCTGCAGCCGTTCCAGCTGGAAGGCCAGATGCGCCGCCAGGTCCTCGGCTGAAGGCCCCTCGTCCCCGGGCTCCGGAGGGAGCAGCAGCCGCGACTTCAGAAAGGCGAGCCAGGCCGCCATCACCAGGTAGTCCGCCGCAAGCTCGATCCGCAGGCTGCGGGCCCGTTCGACAAAGCCCAGATACTGCTCGGCCAGCTTCAGAACGGAAATCTTCCGCAAATCCACCTTTTGCGTGCGCGACAGCGTCAGCAAAAGGTCCAGCGGCCCCTCGAACCCGTCGACATCGACGATCAGCGCCTCGGCGGCCAGCCGGTCCTCGGGCGCGATCCGCTCGGGCTGGTCCCAGTCTTCCTCAGCCATCGGCCAGCTCGGCCAGCGCCGCCTTCATGTCCAGACGCGCCACCGGCCGCGCGGCCAGCGCCGCCTCGGCCCGGGCCAGCGTGGCAGGCCCCATGGTTCCCGCCGCCCCCGCAACCTCGACCATCTCGGCCATGTCGCCCTTGCAGTGCAGCGCGATGTCCACCCCCGCCGCAATCGTCCGCGCCGTGCGGTCGCCCAGAGTCCCGGCCAGGGCCTGCATGTTCAGGTCGTCGGACATGAGCAGGCCCTTGAACCCGATATTTTCGCGGATTGCCCGGATCATCGTGGGCGACTGCGTCGCGGGCCGGTCAGGGTCCAGCGCCGCAAAGACCAGGTGCGCGGTCATCGCCATCGGCAGGTCGGCCAGCGCGCGGAACGGCGCGAAATCAATGGCCTGCAGGTCCTCCAGCGGCACGTCCACCCGTGGCAGATCGTGGTGCGTGTCGACATGGGACAGCCCATGCCCCGGCATGTGCTTCATCACCGGCAGCACGCCCCCGGCCATCAAACCCTCGGCCACCGCCCGCCCGATCCGCGCGACGGTGCCGGGGTCGCGGCCATAGCAGCGGTTCATCAAGAACGGGTGCGTCTCGGGGCGCACCACATCCAGCGTCGGGATGCAGTCCGCGTCGATCCCGACCTCGGCCAGTTCCGCCGCGATCACGGTCGCGCGCAGGCGCATGATCCGCTCGGCCGCCTCAACCGACCCGGCCCCGTCCACCGTATCCAGGGGCGGCGTCCACTCCCGCCAATGCGGCGCACGCATGCGCTGCACCCGGCCGCCCTCCTGATCGACCAGGACCGGAGCATTGCGCCCCACCGCCTCGCGAAGATCGCCGGTCAACCGTCGCAGCTGGTCGGGGTCTTCCACGTTCCGGGCAAACAGGATGAAGCCGAATGGGTCGGCATCGCGGTAGAAGGCGCGCTCTTCCGGCAGCAGCCGGGGACCGGCGCAGCCGAAGATCATCGCGCCAGAGCCAACCGTCATTTGTGCGGCACCGGGATACAGGTCCCGCCCTGCGCAACGATGGCGGAGCAGAAGCGGCGCGCGTCGTCCTCGCCGTCAAAGCCGTGGCCGCGCAGGCGATAGAAGGTGCGACCGCCACTTTCGGCCGGCTGCACCACCATGGCCTTCTCGGCCATCAGCTCACCGAACCGGCCCTGCAGCACTGCCCAGGCGGCGCGCGCCTCGTCGGCGGTGTCGAAGGTGTCGAACTGCACCAGCCGCGTCCCGGGGGTGATCGCAGAGGGGTCAATCTCTTTCGCGGGCGGCAGGGCGGTCATCTCCGCCGGGGCGGCCACGGTTTCAGCCCGCGCGCCCGGACGCGCCTTTGGCCGCAGCGAGACCAGCATCGCGCCTTCCGGCACCGGTTCTTCGATCAGCTCGATGGGCAGTTCTGCCGTCGGATCCGGCTCGGTTGCCACGGGGACCTCGCCCAGGGCCTCGGCCAGGGCGGCATCAATCGCGACTTCCGTCGGGTCGGCGCTTTCGGTGGGCGGGGTCGCCGCCAGTGCCAGATCGGCATCGGTGGCCATCATACCCGTCGGGGCCGAGGCTTCAGTCAGGCCGGGCAGCACTGGCCCACCCAGTCCCGAGGTATCTTCTTCAGCCAGTTCCATCGGGCGCGGTGCCAGCACCAGCTTTTCGGGCGGCGGCGTCGCCACCCCGGCTTCGGCCACATCATTCACCGCCAGACCCTGATGGTCGGCGACTTCTCCGCCGGGATCGGCCGGGGCAATCCGCATCGGGCCGTCCATCGCCTGGATCACCGGGACGCCGTTCACATCGCGAACCGCCAGCTTGTAGCCCCAGAAGCCTAAGCCCACCACCAGGGCCAGAGAGGTGACCGCGCCCGCGATGTTGACCATGCGCTGGACCCGGGCCGCAGCCTGCAGGTCACGCACACCCTGCCGAGGCGTGGTGTTGTCGTGGGTAAAGCCGCCGCCGAAGTCGTAGTCCGCGTCCGCCATCTGCTGCCCCTGTCCGCGGGATGGTTGATCCACCCCTGCATTCATAACGCCTCAAACCCGGGCGGGCGCCGTTTGTCAGCGCATTTCCTCGACCGGGGTCACGCCAAGGATACCAAGGCCTGCGCAAATAACAACGCCCACGGCCCGCGCAAGGGCGATTTTTGCCGCAGAAATTGCGGTATCCCCTTGGATGAACCGCAAGGTGTCGTCATCATTGCCCTTGTTCCACAACCCGTGGAAGTCGGACGCGAGTTCGTAGAGGTAGAAGGCCACGCGGTGCGGCTCGTGCCCCTTGGCGGCGATTTCGACCAGCCGCGGCCATTCGCCGAGCTTGCGGATGACCTCAAGTTCGGCCTCATGGCCCAGATGCGCAAGGTGCGCCTGCGAAAGCGAGGCATCGCTCACGTTGAGCCCCGCCTCCCGCGCCTTCCGCAGGATCGAGTTCACCCGAGCGTTCGCGTACTGCACGTAGAAGACCGGGTTGTCCTTCGACTGCTCCGTCACCTTGTCAAAGTCAAAGTCCAGCGCCACGTCGTTCTTCCGCGTCAGCATGACGAAGCGGACGACATCCGGCCCGACCTCGTCGATCAGGTCGCGCAGGGTGACGAAGGTGCCCGCGCGCTTCGACATCTTGACGATCTGCCCGCCCTTCAGAAGCTTCACGAGCTGGATCAGCTTGATGTCCAGCGAGACGCGGTTTTCCGACAGGGCCGAGACGACCGCCTTCAGCCGCTTCACATAGCCCGAATGGTCGGCACCGAAGATATTGATCAGCTCATCAAAGCCGCGCTGCACCTTGTTGAAATGATAGGCAATATCCGGCGCGAAGTAGGTCCAGGACCCATCCGACTTCTTCACCGGCCGGTCCACGTCATCGCCAAAGTCGGTCGACCGGAACAGCGTCTGCTCGCGCGGCTCCCAATCTTCCGGGGCCTTGCCCTTCGGCGGTTCCAGCACGCCCTCGTAGATCAGCCCAAGGCCGCGCAGCCGATCAATCGCTGCCTCGATCTGGCCCGTCCCGTACAGCGCCTTTTCCGACGAATAGACATCCATCGTGACGCCAAGCGCCGCCAGATCCTCGCGGATCATTTCCATCATCATGTCGGTGGCAAAGACCCGTACCTCGGCCAGCCAGTATTGCTCGCCCTTTTCCAAGAGGCTGTCGCCATACTTCGCCTTCAGCGCCTCGCCCACCGGGATCAGGTAGTCGCCCGGATAAAGCCCCTCGGCAATCTCGGGCGACAGGCCGTGCGCCTCGCGGTAGCGCTCATAGGCGGACCGGGCCAGCACGTCGACCTGGCCCCCGCCGTCGTTGATGTAATATTCCCGCGTGACCGCATAGCCGGCAAAGTCCAGCAGCGCCGCCAGCGCATCGCCGACCACGGCCCCCCGAGCATGCGCCACATGCATCGGCCCTGTCGGGTTTGCGCTCACGAACTCCACGTTGACCTTGCGCCCCGCGCCCATCGAGGACCGGCCATAACCCATGCCCTTGACCAGCACCTCGCGCACCAGCCCTTGCCAGGCCGCAGGCTCCAGCCGCAGGTTCAGGAACCCGGGCCCCGCCACATCGGCCCCCGCCACCCGCGGGTCCTCCATCAGCTTGGCCGCCAGCGCATCGGCAATCGCGCGGGGTTGCATCCCTGCCGGTTTCGCCAGCACCATCGCCGCGTTCGTCGCCATCTCGCCATGCCCCTGGTCGCGCGGCGGCTCCACCGCCACGGCGCTCAGGTCCAGCCCCGAGGGCAGCACGCCTTGGGCCATCAGGGCCTCAAGCTCGGCCACCACAAGCTCACGGATATCGGCGAACAGGTTCATTTGATCACATCCTCTGATGCCCTTGGCCATGCCAGAGGCCCGATCAGAGGTCAAGCATCAGCCCCGCCGCCACTCCTCCAGCGCCGCATTCTCCTCGGGCACCGCCGCCTGTCCGGCAAACGGCGACACCACGGCCCGGTTGCGGAAGTAATGCGTCTCCCGCGCGCCGAAGTAGAAGGCGACGATGGCACCCAGAAGCCACCACAAGGGCTCGGGGACCGCGTTCAGCCCCACCATCCGGAACGCGAACGCCTCCGGATCGATCATCGCATAGACGAACAGCCCGATGGTCCCGAAGGCCAGAAACGGCCGCGGCAGCCGGTTCAACCCGTTCACCAGCCGGTCGAACCAGCTTAAGGCCGGATGCTGATACTCCTCGCCCAGCTGCCGCAGGGCCGCCATCTGCGCCTCGGCCGAATACTCCATCTTCTTGGTGGCCGAGGGCACGAAGACCTCTGCCACCCCCTTCGCCGCCTCGCCGAGGGCCGTCACCGCCCCCGGGCCACCGATCAGCTTCCCGATCACCCCCATTTGGCGACCCGCGCCCGATGCTGCGCCTCGGTCAGGTGGTACTTCGGAGAAATGAACTCCTCCGCCCGCACGATCCAGCCGCCCTTGCCGCCGTCCCTGCGCCGGGCGAACTTTCGGCTCGCCGGCCGGTTGTCCGCGATGGCGTAGTAATAGTTCCGCCGCGCGATCCCGTAGGCATCCGCCAGATGCGACGGCGCCGCCTCGTAGGCCATCTGCGCCGCGCGGATCGTCTGCGGCCCGATGGCCCCGTCGGGGTCGCAAGGATAGCCCATGTCGGTCAAGAGCCGTTGCAGGATCTTCACCGAATTGCCGCCCGCGTTGACATACATGTCGAAGACGCTGGCCTGGATCACCTCGGGTAAGGCCGCGATCCCCGGGCCTTCGTAGTAATGCTTCAGGTAGATCTCGACCGCCTGCTTGCGGGTCAAGGCCTTCACATCCTTGACGTCGATCCGGCTGTCGCGGTTCACGTCGATCCCCAACCGCCGCAAGGTCCCGATGGTCACCCCGTGATTGGTCGCCCCACCCGGATCATCCGGGTCGTTCACAAAGCCGCCCTCGCGGCCCACGATCTCTTCGGCAATCTGACGCACATCCGGCATGGCACACCCCCGTTGCAGCGGGGAAAGCCTCGCAAAGCGCCGTTAACGCCGCCCTGCACCAGCGCTCGGTCGCGGCCTGCGCTCAGCTTTCCGGCTTGGCATTGGGGTCGACGTAGACTCCCTGTTCCTTCAGCGCGTCGACGACTTCCTTCGGCATGTAGGTCTCGTCATGCTTGGCCAGCACCTCGGTCGCCATGAAGGTGTCACCCTCCATCCTGCCCAAAGCGACCATTCCCTGCCCCTCGGCGAAAAGGTCCGGCAGAATGCCGTTATAGCGGACCGGCACCGTCGCATTGGTATCGGTGACCGAGAAGGCGACCTCGGTGCCTTCCCCGCGCACGATGGACCCTTCGACGACCAAACCGCCAATGCGGAATGTCTCGTCTGCCGGGGGCGGAGAAGTCACCACCTCGGTCGGGCTGCGAAAGAAGTTCATCGCATCCGACGGGACAAAGAAGTAGATCACCCCGAACATCGCCACCAGGGCAGCCGCAGCCAAGGAAATGATCTGGATGCGCCGCTGCTTCTTCAGGCCCTTCAGCCCCCGGAATTCGGTCTTCGCGCTCATCGCTCCCATCCTCTGCCGTCCGGCTCAACTGCCACGCCCAAGGTGGGCACGCCTTGAGCGGCGTCAACCCCCGCTCCTCGATGACTTCGTCACTCGTCGCTGACGTGCGAGGAGCAGCCGCAGGCGCACGACGAGCGTTACGGGAAAACCGGCGCCAGCATCAGCCCTTCCGTCTCGGGCAGCCCCAGCATCAGGTTCGCATTCTGGATCGCCTGGCCGGAGGACCCCTTGGTCAGGTTGTCCAGCACCGAAACCACCACCGCGCGCCCCGCAACCCGGTCGCCGATCACCCCGAGGTGGCAGAAGTTCGACCCGGCGATGTCGCGGGTGGACGGCAGCGACCCGAAGGGCAGAACCTGCAGGAAAGGCTCGTTTTCGTAAGCCTTTTCAAGCGTCTGGTGCACGACCTTCGCGTCGCCCTTCACGTAGACCGTCGCAAGGATCCCCCGGTTCATCGGCAGAAGGTGCGGCGTGAACTGCACCCGCACCGGCCGCCCGGCGATCTTGGAAAACTCCTGGTCGAACTCGCCCAGATGCCGGTGCTTGCCGCCCGCCGAATAGGTATGCGTGCCCCCGGACAATTCCGCGTGAAGCAGGTTCTCCTTCAGCGACCGCCCCGCGCCCGAGACCCCGGCCTTCAGGTCGATCAGGATGTCGTCCAGATCAATGCAGCCCGCCGCGATCAAAGGCCGCAGCGCGAACTGCCCCGTCGCGGCGTTGCAGCCAGTCCCCGCCACCAGCCGCGCCTTGACGATCTCATCCCGGTAGAACTCGGTCAGCCCGTAGACCGCCTCCGTCTGGATCTCCACCGCCGCATGGGGCTGGCCGTACCACTTCTCGTATTCCGCCGGGTCGCGCAGCCGGAAGTCCGCCGACAGGTCCACGATCCGCAGTGACTTAGGCAGCTTCGCGATCACCTCCTGCGTCGTCGCATGCGGCAGCGCACAGAAGCACAGGTCCACGCTGGCAAAATCGATCTCGTCGATCTTCGTGAGCCGTGGCAGATCCAGATGCCGCAGGAACGGAAACACCTCCGCCATCGACATCCCCGCCTTGCGGTCCGCCGACAGGGCCACGATGCGCATCGACGGATGCGTTGCGATCAGGCGGACCAACTCCGCCCCCGTATAGCCCGAGGCCCCGAGAATGGCGATGCGATGGGTCATGACGCGCCTCCTGCAACGAAACGCGCCCTCTTTGCGCCGCCAGCGCCCCCAATGCAAGACCAGCGAATGTCACCGGCACAATTCCGGCCAGCTGCTTGCCCATGTTGCAAATACTCCCGCCGGAGGCAGCTGCGGTCAGAAGCCAGGCGCTGCCGTCCAAGGCAACGCTCCAAGGCCAAAGCCAGGCGCCTCCCCTCCCCCTCTGTGGGGAGGGGCCGGGGGTGGGGGGGCACCGCAAAACATCCTTTACGAGCGGTAAACGTCCGCGACTATCTATCTGATTCACATAAAAAATCAGAAATTGTCCACCGTGGACAAACTCACGGCACGGGCGTCCACATGACGTCGTCGATCCGGGGCGCGCCCGTCGCGAGCATGACCACCCGATCAAACCCCATCGCAATCCCCGCCGCCGGGGGCATCCCCTCCAGCGCCGCCAGGAAATCCTCATCCAGAGGATACTCCTCCCCATAGACCCGCGCCTTCTCCGCCATCTCCGCCTCGAACCGCCGCCGCTGCTCGGCCGGATCGGTCAGCTCCCCAAACCCGTTCGCCAGCTCCACCCCGCAAGCGTAGACCTCGAACCGCTCCGCGACGCGGGCGTCCCCCGGCACCCGCCGCGCCAGCGCCGCCTCGGCCGACGGATACCGATCCAGGATCGTCACCCGACCCATGCCCAGCTTCGGCTCCACCTTCTCGGACAGAACCCGGCTCAGCATGTCCGACCAGGTATCATCCGCGGCCCGTCGCACCCCGATCCGGTCCAGCTCCGCCCCCAGGACCACCGCATTCGTCGTGCCGTCCCGCCGGATCGAGGCCATCAGATCCATCCCGGCATGGACCAGGAAGGCCTCGGCCACCGAGACCCTCTCAGGTTCCAGAAACGGATCGCAGGTCCGGTCCCGGAACCGCAGCACTTCAGCCCCCGCCTCCCGCGCGGCGACCCGCAGGAAGGACATCACGTCCGCCATCAGGACCTCATACCCCTCCCCCACCCGGTACCACTCCAGCATCGTGAACTCGGGGGAGTGCAGCGCTCCCCGCTCCCGGTTCCGCCAGACGTGGGAGAAGGCGTGGATCCGCGTCTCACCCGCTGCGAGGAGCTTCTTCATCGCGAACTCGGGTGAGGTGTGGAGGTACATCCGCCGCCCCTCCCCGTCGTTCCCGATCGCCTCGGTCGCGAAGCCGTGGAGGTGCGCCTCGTTCCCAGGGGAAATCGCCAGCGCCGCGGGGTCGACCTCGGTGAACTCCTCCGATGCCAGCCACCCCCGGATCGCCGCCTGGATGCGGTTGCGGGTCAGCAGGATCGGGCGGCGGTCGGCGTGGCGGGAGGGGCTCCACCAGGGAGACGAGGGATTCATCTGGAAATTCCGGTCGGGATGGGTTACGGGCGCGGGCAGATGCGGGTCCAGAGGGACCGCGCCCCCGATATAACAAGGACCCGACCTTTGAAAGTCATCGCCTCCTCGCTCCGCAAGGGCAACGTCGTCGAGATGGACGGCAAGCTCTACGTCGTGCTGACCGCCTCGAACTTCCACCCCGGCAAGGGCACCCCCACCACCAGCGTCGACATGCGCCGGATCTCGGATGGGGTGAAGGTCTCGGAACGCTGGCGGACGACCGAGATGGTCGAGAAGGCCACCGTCGACGAGCGGGAGTATGATTTCCTCTACGAGGACGGCGAGGGCTTCCACTTCATGGAGCCGACCACCTACGAACAGGTCGTCGTGACCGAGGACGTGATGGGGGCGAACAAGCCCTACCTCCAGGAAGGGATGAAGTGCTACGTCAAGACCTTCGACGGGATCCCGATTGCCCTGGAAGTCCCGCAGAAGATCACCGTCGAGATCGTCGAGACCGAGCCGGTCACCAAGGGGCAGACTGCCTCGTCCTCGTACAAGCCCGCGATGACCGACAATGGACTGCGGGTGATGGTGCCGCCGCATATCGGGCCGGGCACACGGATCGTGATCAACACGGACGACGACTCTTACGTCGAGCGCGCCAAGGACTGACCTGTCCACGGTGGACAAACGCCGCGATCCTTGCGTTATCAAGGACTTGGTCGTGGACGTTAGGGATCTGTAAACCATCGGAAAGGCACGTCGCAAGACGTGCCTTTTTGCTTTGGCCGGGGCCGCAAAGGGCTATGCTGCGGGCAAAGGGGAGGCCGCGATGCCCGGGGATCATGACGCCTACAAGCCCGCCGAGATAGCCGCGCTGATCGAGACGGCGGGGGTCGCCAAAGCCGCCCTGCCGCTGCACCGGATGGCGACGCTCGCGATGCTGGCGGGGGCCTTCATCGGGTTTGGCTCGGCCTTCTGGTGCATGGCGATGGTCGGCGCGTACCCGGGCTTCGGGCCGCAACGGGTGCTGGGCGGGATGGTCTTTGCGCTGGGGCTGATCCTGGTCGTGGTCGGAGGCGCGGAGCTGTTCACCGGGAACGCTTTGATGGTGATGGCGGCGGTGGACCGGCGGATTACCCTTGGGGCGCTGATGCGGAACTGGGGGATCGTCTACCTGGGCAACCTGATCGGCGCGGTCGGGCTGGCGGTGGCTTTCGGGCTGAGCGGGCTCCTCGACGGGCCGATGGGCGAGGTCGCGGCCAAGGCGGCGACGACCAAGGCGAGCATGCCGCCGCTGGAGGCCTTTGTCCGGGGGGCCTTGTGCAATGCGCTGGTCTGCCTGGCAGTCTGGCTGAGTTTCGCGGCGCGGACGGCGACGGACAAGATTCTGGGGGTGCTCTGGCCGGTGGCGGCCTTCGTCACGCTGGGGCTGGAGCATTCGGTGGCGAACATGTTCCTGTTCCCGGCGGGGCTTTGGGCGGGGTCGGATGCGTCGGTGGCCGGGGTTTTCGCCAATCTTTTCTGGGTCACACTGGGCAATATCGTCGGCGGCGCGGGGGGCGTCGCGCTGGCCTATCGCTTTGCCTATGGCGCGATGCGGGGGTGAGGGCGGTGGGCGCTTCGCCCACCCTACGCGCCGGCCTAGTGAGTCGGGGTGAACCCCGACCTACGGGGCCAGTTCACCGGCCTCGATGCGGAAGGGCAGGATGTTGCCAGGGGGCGGCAGGGGGCAGATGGCGAAATCGGTGAAGGCACAGGGCGGGCTGATCGCGCGGTTGAAGTCTAGGGTGATTTCCGTGTCGGCCGGGTCCTCGCCGAACAGGAACCGGCAGGCCGAGTAGGTTTCGCCCGCCGTGGCATCGCGGTAGACGAACATCGGCTTGCCGGATTTCCAGTGTGTGGGCGTAAGGGTCACGGTCTTGCCCTGATGCCGAAAGGTCGCGCGATGGGTCAGCGTCACAGCGGCCTTGGAGCCGTCTTTCATCGCAACTTCAGCGGTCTGTGGGGCGAAGCTCTCCCACTTCGCGCGAAGGGTCCAGTCGGGGTTTTCGGGGAAACTGCGGAGGGTGACTGTCGGTGCCAGCGTCAGGTCGCGGACGCGGAGCGCAGGGACTCCATCAACGGTGTGGATTTCCAGAAGGAACGGATCAACGCGCAGCTGCGGGAAGGCGTCGGGCACGGGTTGGAACGGCTGGGGGGCCTGATCGGGAAGGGCGAAAGCTGCGCCCTCGGGGCCGATCTCCAGCGTGCCGAGGAGATCAGGCCCGGAAGGAAGCTGGACCTCCTGCCCCGCGCCGACGAGGTGGCGACCCGGGGAAAGCTCGATCCGGGCGACGAGGTTCAGCCAGCCGTCCGGGGCGGCCAGCGCGGCAAGGCGGGCAGCGCGCCACACTGCCAGGGGGAGCATCAGGCAGCCTCGAAGGTGATCTTCCGACGCAGGAACTGGGTGGCCTTGTTGGAGACGTAAGCCGGATCGCCCGTGGTCAGAAATTTCGACTGGGTGCCGGAGCCTGCGAACTGCGGACGGCGCTGCAGGTAATCGGCAAGCGATTCAGCCACAAGGTTCGCTTGGGAATAGACCTTGACCTGCGGCCCCAGCGCGTCCTGAAAGACCTTTTCCATCAAGGGGTAATGCGTGCAGCCGAGGATCGCGGCCTCAGGTGACGGCATCCGGCGCTTTAAGGCCTCGACGTGTGAGCGGACCAGCGCCTCGGCCAGGATCTCGTCGCCCTGTTCGATGGCATCGACCACGCCGCCGCAGGGCTGCGCCTCGACGTCTACGCCGATGGCGCGGAAGGCAAGCTCACGCTGGAAGGCGCGGGAGGCGACAGTGGCGGGGGTGGCGAAAAGGGCCACGTGCTTGACCGCGACCTCACGCGGGGGGGAGTTGTCGCCCCACTGGCGCTCGGTCAGCGCCTCGATCAGCGGGACAAAGACGCCAAGGACGCGCTTGTCGGCGGGGACCCAGGTTTCCTGCATCCGCTTCAAGGCCGCGGCCGAGGCGGTGTTGCATGCGAGGATCACCAGGTCGCAGCCCTCGGCCCAAAGCCGTTCGGTGGCGGCACAGGTCAGCGCGAAGATGTCATCGGCGGTGCGGACGCCGTAAGGCGCATGGGCATTGTCGCCGAAGTAGACGAAGGGGGTATCAGGAAGGCGCTTTGTCAACGCATCAAGAACAGTTAGCCCACCGAGGCCCGAATCGAAGACGCCTACTGCCATGCCTGCCCCTATCCGCCTGCGGCGCAGACGCTGCGCCCGCCGCCTTTTCGGCAATCATAGGCCGGTCCGGCGGAGGGCGAAAGGGCGAAGCATTGGGCAGGGGGTAAGGCAAGCCGGGGTTTACATGCAATGCGCTATCCCTATCTAGGGGCGGAAGTGCTAGGGTAAGCGGTACACAGGGAAGGGCAGCGGATGGACTGGGACAAGCTGAGAATCTTTCACGCCGTCGCAGAGAAGGGCAGCCTGACCCATGCCGGGGACGTGCTGCACCTGTCGCAATCCGCGGTCAGCCGGCAGATCCGGGCGCTGGAGGAAAGCCTGGCGGTGACACTGTTCCACCGTCACGCGCGGGGGCTAATCCTGACCGAACAGGGTGAGCTTCTATTCGATGCGACCCAGCAGATGGTGCGGCGGCTGGATGCGACGGCGGCGCGGATCCGCGACAGCGAGGACGAGGTCTTTGGCGAGCTGCGGGTGACGACAACCACGGGGTTTGGGACGCTGTGGCTGGCACCGCGGCTGGCGCGGCTTTACGAGAAGTACCCGGCGCTGAAGATCGACCTGATGCTGGAAGAGCGCGTGCTTGACCTGCCGATGCGCGAGGCGGACGTGGCGATCCGGATGAAGGAGCCAAGCCAGGCCGACCTGATCCGCAAGCGGCTGATGAACATCAAGATGCAGCTGTTCGCGACGCCGGAGTATCTCGCCTCGCATGGCGTGCCGGAATCGATGGATGATTTTTCCAGCCACCGACTGATCAGTCAGCACGCCGGGACGCCTCAGGTCGCGGCGGGGGCGCTCTTGGTGGCAGAGCTGATGACGCATGACATTCCGTCGACGCTGACGGTGAACAACTACTTCGGCGTGCTGCAGGCGGTGCTGAACCACCTGGGGATCGGGGTGCTGCCGGATTACCTGACCGAGGATTTCCCCAATCTTGTCAGGGTCTTGCCGGACGTGCAAAGCGCCGAGGTGCCGGTGTTCCTGGCTTACCCGGAGGAGCTGCGCCACTCCAAGCGCGTAGCGGCCTTCCGCGATTTCGTGACCGAAGAGATCATGAGCTTCCGCCGCCGCCAGGCCGAGGATGCTGCCGCCTGAATTGCTGCCATGCAGCAATTGCATAGCGGGATTGCCCAAACGTCGGGCATTCCAGACTTGTTTGCGCAAGCATGGGGCACTAATTCCATCCGTGAAGCGGCGATGAGCGTGCTCTTGCCCCTTCGTACCTCCCTGTTGGACTTGGCCGAGCTTTATGCTCGGCCTTTTTTTTCAGCGCAGGGCGGCGAGCCTGGACTGCAGGAAGCTTCGGTCAGCATCGTTTGCCGCAAGGGCGATGGCGCGGAGGTATTCGGGACGCGCGGCAGTATGGTCGCCGTTGCGGGCCAGCAGGTCGGCGCGGGTCGCATGGAAAGGCTGGTAGCCGTCCAACTGGTCGGCCAGAGACTGGACATGGGACAGCGCCTGGGCCAGGTGGCCGCTTTCCGCGAGAGCGACGGCATGGTTCAGGGCGATGACCGGGGTTGGCTCCATCTGGTGCAAGCGGGCGTAAAGCGCGGCGATCTGCGGCCAGTCGGGCGGTGCGTCCGCCGAATGCAGGGCGGCGATGGCGGCTTTCAGCTGGAACGGACCGGGCGCACGGCGGGCGATGGCCTTGTCGAGGAACGCCAGGCCCTCGGCCCGTTCGGATTGGTTCCAGAGGGTTCGGTCCTGCCGGGCGGGCGGCAGGGTCTGGCCGTCCGGGCCGATGCGGGCCGCAGCGCGGGCGTTTGTCAGAAGGAGAAGGGCCAAAGCGGCCTCGACTTCGGGCTGATCGGGGGCGAGGCGCACCAGCAGCCGGGCGAGGAAGATCGCCTCGGTGCAGAGATCGACGCCCGCCTTCGGACCCTGGGCATAGCCGGCGGTGAAGATCAGATAGACCACGGTCAGGACGGAATTCAGCCGGTCGGGCAGGTCCTCGGGCCCCGGGACAGCATAGGGAATTCGGGCGGCGGCGATCTTCGCCTTGGCGCGGCTTAGGCGCTGGCCCATCGTCGGCTCGGCGTCGAGGAAGACGGCGGCGACCTGGGCGGTCGTCAGTCCGCAAAGGCTGCGGAGCGTCAGGGCGATACGCGACTTCTCCTCCAGTGCCGGGTGGCAGCAGGTGAAGATCAGGCGGAGGCGGTCGTCGGGGATGGCTTGCGGGTCGGGCTCGGCTGCCTCTTCCTCAGCCAGCACCGCGATGGCGTCCCGGTGCCGGGACAGGGTGGAATCGCGGCGGTAGCCGTCGATGGCCTTGCGGAGGCCCGCGCGGAGCAGCCAACCAGTCGGACTGGCCGGGACCCCTGCCCTGCCCCAGTGCACCAGGGCCGAGGCGGCGGCTTCCTGCAAGGCATCCTCGGCCCGCTGGAAGTTGCCGATACGCGAAATGAGGGCGGCCAAGAGCCGCCCCCGGTCTTCGCTAAGGACCCGCGACAGAAGCGCCTGCGGGGTCATCAGTACTCCATCACCGGGCGCACCTCGACCGAGCCATAGCGGGCGGCGGGGATCTCGGCGGCAAAGCGAAGCGCGGCATCGAGGTCCGGCGCGTCGATCAGGTAGAAGCCGCCGAGGTGTTCGCGGGTTTCGGCGAAGGGGCCGTCCATCGTCTCGACCTTTCCCCCGCGCTTGCGCAGCGTAGTGGCGGTGGCGACCGGCTGCAGGCCTTCGCCCGCAAGGAAGGTGGCGGTGTCCCTCATCTTTTCCTCAAGCCCGAAGTATTCGCCCATCATCGCGTCGAATTCCGGGGTGCCGTAGGCGGGCTCGGCCTCGGGGGCGGCGTAAAGCGTCAGCATGTATTTCATTGGTCAGACCTTTCAGTTGCGGCCGCTGGCGGGCTTGCCAGTCGGTCCTGCACCAAGGACGCAAGCCCCTTTCTGATTTCGACATCGGGTGCGAAAAAAGTCAAAAAACTTCTGTGGCCTTGAAATCATTCACAAAAGAAAACCGCCCCCGCAGGACTGCGGGGGCGGCAAAGGGTCAGACTGCGCTCAGTTGCCGGCCGGGTTGAAGTTCATCACCCGGCGGACCTCGATCGTGCCGAAGGCTGCGGTGGGGATGAGGGCCGCATAGGACAAGGCGGTCTCCATGTCGGGCACGTCGATGATGTAGTAGCCGCCCAGATGCTCGCGCGTTTCTGCAAAGGGGCCGTCCATCGTCTCGACGCGGCCGCCCGTGATGCGCAGCGATTTGGCCGTGTCGATCCGTTCCAGCCCATCGCCGCCGCGGATGACGCCGTCGGCCTGCATCTTGCGGTTCACGACGGTATAGCCCGCCATCATTTCGTTGAATTCGGGCGTGCCATAGGCCGGTTCGCGCGTCGGGTCGCCGTAAATCAGGATCATGTAGTTCATGGGATGTGTCCTTGGATGACGAGGGGGGATCAGAAGAAGCGGGCCATGGCGAGGACAACCAGCAGGATGACCGTCGCCAGCAGATTCAGCGAATTGCCCATGATGCGCAGGACATGCGTCGGGTTGTCGGCCTTCAGCCCGAACGGGTGCATGATGCGCCCCAGCACAAGGAAGCCGCCCGCGCAGTGCAGCGCGATGGAGTTGCCGCTGTTCGCCTCGGCCAGGGCAAGGAGGAGGAGGACGAAGGGCACCCATTCGACAAAGTTGCCGTGATGGCGGATGCGCTCGTGCAGGGCGGCATCATTGGCATGGCCGATGGAGGCCTTGAGCTCGGTCCGCTTGCCGGAGACGCGGAAGAACAGGATCAGGAAGATCGGGATCAGGGGAAGCGCGTACAGGGTGGTGATCGGGAAAGACATTCGGTTCGGTTCCTTTGTGATTTGGGTTTCGTGACCCAAGGACGCAGTCAGTTTGCCGATTTCGACATGGGGCATGAAAATTTTCTGCGACGGTGATGGGTTTTTTCGGCCACTGTGGCGAAACGACTGTAATCGTTGCAGAAATGGCGGGTCATCTGGAGCGCGGCCAGTTTGCGCTTTTGCAGCCTTTCGCTTATGAGGCGGCCAAGCTGCCAGAGGGGATGCCATGCAAGAGCCCGCGATCACGCCGGAATTGGTTGCCAGCCACGGGATCAAGCCCGACGAGTGGGAGCGGCTTCTGGGGATCATGGGACGGGAACCGACGTTCACGGAGCTGGGCATCTTTTCAGCCATGTGGAACGAGCATTGCTCTTACAAGTCGTCGAAGATTCACTTGAAGAAGCTGCCGACCACCGGGCCTCAGGTGATCTGCGGACCGGGCGAAAACGCGGGCGTCGTCGACATCGGCGACGGCCAGGCGGTGATCTTCAAGATGGAGAGCCACAACCACCCCTCCTACATCGAGCCGCATCAGGGTGCGGCGACCGGCGTGGGCGGCATCCTGCGAGATGTGTTCACGATGGGCGCGCGGCCGATTGCGGCGATGAATGCGCTGTCGTTTGGCCTGCCGAGCCACCCGAAGACCGCGCATCTGGTCAAAGGCGTCGTGGAGGGCGTGGGGTCTTACGGCAACGCCTTCGGGGTGCCGACCGTGGGCGGCGAGGTGCGGTTCCACCGCAGCTACAACGGCAACTGCCTGGTGAACGCCTTTGCCGCCGGTTTGGCGGATACCGACAAGATCTTCTACTCGGCGGCGTCGGGCGTGGGGATGCCGGTCGTTTATCTGGGCGCGAAGACGGGCCGGGATGGCGTGGGCGGGGCGACGATGGCCTCGGCCGAGTTCGACGATACGATTGAAGAGAAGCGCCCGACGGTGCAGGTGGGCGACCCCTTCACCGAGAAGCGCCTGCTGGAGGCCTGTCTGGAGCTGATGGCCTCCGGTGCCGTCATTTCCATCCAGGACATGGGGGCTGCGGGGCTGACCTGTTCGGCGGTGGAGATGGGGGACAAGGGCGGGCTTGGCATCAAGCTGCAGCTTGACGACGTGCCCCAGCGCGAGACGGGGATGACGGCTTACGAGATGATGCTGTCGGAATCCCAGGAGCGGATGCTCATGGTCCTGAAGCCCGAGAAAGAGGCCGAGGCGCGGGCGATTTTCGTGAAGTGGGACCTCGACTTCGCCATTGTGGGCGAGACGATCCCGGAGGACCGCTTCCTGATCCTGCACGGCAACGAGGTTAAGGCGGACATTCCGCTGTCGAAGCTGTCGTCGTCTGCGCCGGAGTATGACCGCCCCTGGGTACCCTCCCCTGCCCCGGCGCCCCTGCCGCAGATCCCGGCGATCACGCCCATCGCGGCGCTGAAGGCGCTGATCGGGTCGCCCTCCTATGCCCACAAGGCCTGGGTCTATGAACAGTACGACAGCCAGGTTGGGGCCGATACCGTGGTGCCCTGTGGGGCCGGCGCGGGCGTGGTGCGGGTGCATGGGACAGGGAAGCTTCTGGCGTTCACCTCGAACGTGACGCCGCGCTATGTGAAGGCGAACCCGTTCGAGGGTGGCAAGCAGGCGGTGGCCGAGGCCTACCGGAACCTCGTGGCAGTGGGGGCGCGGCCTCTGGCCACGACCGACAACCTGAACTTCGGGAACCCGGAAAAGCCCGAGATCATGGGGCAGTTCGTCGGTGCGCTGGAGGGGATCGGGGCGGCGGTGAAGGCGCTGGACATGCCGATCGTGTCGGGGAACGTGAGCCTTTACAACGAAACCGACGGCTCGGGCATCCTGCCGACGCCGACCATCGGCGCGGTCGGGATCATGAAGGCGGACGAGTTGATCGCGGGGCAACCGGCGGATGGCGACATTGTCGTCGTGATCGGCGAGACGCGGGGGCATCTGGGGCAGTCGGCGCTGTTGGCCGAGGCCTTCGGGATCGAGGCGGGGGATCCTCCGCCGGTCGAACTGTCAGCCGAGATATCAGTGGCGAAGGCCGTTCTGGCCAACCGCAAGCGCATCCACGCGGCGCGGGACCTGGGCGACGGCGGGCTCGCACTGGCGGCGTTCCGGATGGCGGAAGGCGCGGGCATCGGGCTGACGCTCAAGACCGGCGACATCGGGCAGCTCTTTGGCGAGGACCAGGCGCGGTACGTCGTGGCGATCCGGCATGATGACCTGGCGGCCTTCATGGCTGCGGCGGGTGGGGTCAAGGTGACCCAGGTCGGCCGGTTCGGCGGGGACAAGGTGACGCTTGGCACCGAAAGCGCGCCCCTGGCCGAGCTGTCGCAGCTTTACCGCACCGCCTTTGCGGCGACCGTGGGCGTCTGATGCTGCGTCCGGCGACAGCGGCGGATTTCCAGGTGATCCGGGCCATCGCGGGGCGGGCAGAGAACGCGCCCTTCCTTACCGACGAGGATGAGGCAGCACTTGCAGACTACCTTGCCGACCCGGCTGCGCGCCTCTTGATCTGGGAGCAGACCGGGCGGCCTGCGGGCTATGCCCTGTTCTGCGAGATCGGCGCGCCATCGGGTGCGGTGGAACTGCGGCGCCTTGCGCTGGACGAGACGGGGCGCGGACAGGGCCAGGTCTTCGTGCGCGCCCTTGTGGACTTTGGGTTCGGCACCCTGGGCGCGGCCCGGGTCTGGCTGGACGCCTCGGGCGAGAACCCGCGCGCGCAGGCGACCTATGCCCGTGCCGGGTTCACTCTGGAGGGTCGGCAGCGCCAGCACTGGTACCGCCCGGCCCTGGGCCGGGCCGTCGACCTGCTCTTGTACGGCATGCTGCGGCGCGAATGGGAATCCCTTGAACCGCTTGCCCCCCGGGCCTAGGCTCAAGACGAAGAAGGAGACGCCCATGCCCATCGAAGCCCGCGACATCGAAGCCCTGATCCGGGAGGCCTTCCCGAACGCCAAGATCAGCGTGCAGGGTGATGATGGCGCGCATTTCGCGGCCGAGGTGGTGGACGAATCCTTCCGGGGCCTGAACCGCGTCCAGCAGCAGCGCGCGGTCTATGCGGCGCTGAAGGGCAAGATGGATGGCCCGAACGGCGCGCTTCATGCGCTGGCTCTGACAACGAAGGCGCCGGAGTGAGCCAGGTCAGCCACACCGACCCGTGGCTTGTGTCACGGCCCGAAGACACCTAAATCTGGCAGCGACGCATAGCGAAAGGCAAGACGATGGCTACGGGTGCAGGCTATGGCGTGATCACGGCGCTTCTGCCGCTGGTCGGGATCGTGGCGATGGTCCGGAACCGCAACAGGCGCAAGAAGGGCGAGCCCGAACCGGTGGACCAGCAGTACGAAAAGCGCCGCGCAGCGACGCTGGAATCCGAACGGCGGATGGCGGCCTATCTGGCAAGTAGGGACCAGCGCTAGGGCGTGACCCAGGAGTTCGGTGCCTGGCTGATCGAGAAGGCGCCTTGGGCTGCGCCATGGATCGTCGGGTTTCTGGTGCTGTATGCGGTCCTGTCGGTTGCAAGCAACTGGCCGCTGTTGAAATATGGGACAAGGCACTGGCGGGTCACCCGGAAATGGGAGTTCCGCAAATGGAAAAGGAAGAACGGGCGATGAGCGCGCAGGACACGATCAAGGATACGATCGAGAAGAACGATGTGGTGCTGTTCATGAAGGGCACCAAGATGATGCCGCAGTGCGGGTTCTCCTCGCGCGTGGCGGGGGTCCTGAACTTCATGGGGGTGGAGTTCCAGGACGTGAACGTGCTGGCCGACCCGGAAATCCGGCAGGGCATCAAGGACTTCTCGGACTGGCCGACGATCCCGCAGCTTTACGTGAAGGGCGAATTCGTCGGCGGTTGCGACATCGTCACCGAGATGACGCTGTCGGGCGAGTTGGACCAGCTGCTGGAAGCCAAGGGCGTGGCCTTCGACAAGGCGGCCGCCGACAAGATCCGCGAAGCGAACGCCTGAGCGTATGGCGGGCCGGGATGGCGGGTGCGCCCCCGGTCCGGCCTTTCAGGGGATGATGCAGGAAAGAAGCGGCGTTTCGCCTTCTGGCGTCTTCCACAAGAGCGCTGCGGCGTCCTCTTCCGACCACCAGACATAGACCTCCCCGTCCGAGGGCCAGCTGTAACGCGAACCGGAAGCCGCGGGTTCGCTGACAAGCGTCACCTGGCGACCGTCCACGTTGATGACGACAAGGTCATAATCCGGACCGACGACATAGGTGGCGGGCACCTCGACCCCGCGGTCGCACAGATAGGTCCGTGTCGCATAGGACTGTGCCGCGGCTGGCATGGCCAGCGCGAAAAGGCAGAATGCCGCCCGGGCCATCATGGGCGAATCTGCTCTTCCACCCGTGTCGCCATCGCCTCGGCCCGCGCTGCAAGTTCGGCCAGCGTGTCCGACACCTGCTTTGGCACCACAGCCACGTCACGGGTTGCGACGGGGCGGGCCTCAAGCTCGGCCACCCGGGCGCGCAATGCGCGGATTTCGTCTTCATGCGCGGCGGTCTTGTCGGCCAGCATCAGGCCCGCCATCAGCAGCATCTTCGCTTCGGGCAAGCGGCCCAGCTGGGCGACGATCGGCTGGGCTTCGGCATCCAGCATCCCGGCGGCGGAGCGCAGGAAATGCTCTTCCCCGGGCTGGCAGGAGACCTGGAACGGGCGACCGCCGATGGTGACTTCAAGATCAGGCATTGCGGGCCTCCGTCAGGTGGGGTTCGAGGGCGGCGAGGATTTCGTCCAGTTCCGCGATCTCGGTCAGGCGGGCAGCGCGGAGCGCGTCAAGCTCGGCCTGCATCGCCTTGTTGATCTGGCCGGGTTCGGTCACGCCACTGGCCTGGGCGGTGCGCAGGGTTTCCAGCTGTTCGCGCAACGAGGCGTTGACCCGGCGCATGCGCTGCAGTTCAAGGCCCTGGACGTCGAGTTCCTGGGTCAGCCGGTCGACCTTTTCCTGCAGGTCGCCGCGCGCCTCGCGGTCCTTGGCGGCGCGCAGGCGGGCCTGCAGCTGGGCGGTCAGGGACTTCTCCTCCTCCAGCTGGGCGCGCAGGGCTGCGTCTGCAGCGGGAGCGACGCCGGCCGGGGCCGCGCCCATGGGGCGTGGCTGGGTGGCCAGCCGGTCCAGCCCCTTGCCGATCCGCTCCAACGCGGTGGCGATTCGCTTTTCCAGATCGGTGATTTCCTGCATCCCGTCCCCCTTACCCCCGCAGACGCTGCACACGCGCCCATCTTGCCTTGCACGATTCCGTCCCGAATCGCTGGTTATCGCTGTCCGGCGATCTTAGCGCGAAACCCGCGAAAGGCGACCGGCCTTTCTTCCCAAGGCCTTGGGCAGCAAGCTTGATCTTGCCGGTCGCGGTGTTTAGGACGCATGCGACCCCTTGCCACGTTCAGCCCAAAGGAATGCCGCCTTGGACATCCAGACCCTCCGCCAGAAGAACCCCGATCACTGGATGCGCGCGACCGCGATCCGCGCGCTGGCGCTGGATGCGGTGGCCGCCGCGAATTCGGGCCATTCCGGCATGCCGATGGGGATGGCCGATGTGGCGACGGTTCTGTTCGAGCGTCACCTGAAGTTTGACCCCAAGGCGCCGCGCTGGCCGGACCGCGACCGGTTCATCCTGTCAGCGGGCCATGGGTCGATGCTGATCTACTCGCTTTTGTACCTGACCGGCTATGCCGACATGACGCTGGACCAGATCAAGGCCTTCCGCCAGTGGGGCGCGATCACCGCGGGCCACCCGGAATACGGCCATGTCGCGGGGGTGGAAACCACCACGGGGCCCCTGGGCCAGGGCATCGCCAATGCCGTGGGCTTTGCGATGGCCGAAGAGAACCTGCGCGCACGCTGGGGGGCGAAGATCCAGGACCACTACACCTGGGTGATCGCGGGCGACGGCTGCCTGATGGAGGGTGTCAGCCAGGAGGCGATTGGCCTGGCGGGCAAGCAGCAGTTGAGCCGCCTGATCGTGCTGTGGGACAACAACGGCATCACCATCGACGGGAAGGTGTCGATTGCCGACGTGACCGACCAGAAGGCGCGGTTTGCGGCCTCGGGCTGGGACGTGTTCGAGTGCGACGGCCATGATCCGGCGGACATCGACCGGGCGCTGACGGCCGCCAAGGCCTCGCCCCGGCCCGCGATGATCGCCTGCAAGACGCATATCGCCATCGGCCACGCGGCGCAGGATACGTCGAAGGGCCACGGCGCGCTGACCGACAAGGCACAGCTCCAGGCGGCGAAGGACGGCTATGGCTGGAAAGGCGGGCCGTTCGAGGTTCCCGCCGATGTGAAGAAATGGTGGGAAGGCCTCGGTGCCCGTGGGGCAAAGGCGCGGGCGGAGTGGGAGGCGCGGCTTGCCGCCCTGTCGCCCGGCAAGCAGGCCGAATTCGCCCGCATCTTCGCGCTTGCGGCCCCGGCTAAGCTAGCCTCGGCCATTCGCGGGGTGAAGAAGCAGGCGGTGGCCGACCTGCCGAAGCTTGCGACCCGCGCGGCCTCGGAAAAGGTGCTGGCGGCGGTGAACCCGGTCCTGCCCGAGACCATCGGCGGCTCGGCCGACCTGACGGGATCGAACAACACCAAGACGGCGGACCTGGGCGTCTTCACGCCAGAGGATCGCAAGGGCCGTTATGTCTACTTCGGCATCCGTGAGCATGGCATGGCCGCAGCGATGAACGGGATGGCTTTGCATGGTGGCGTAAGGCCCTACGGCGGGACGTTCATGTGCTTTACCGATTATGCCCGGCCTTCGATGCGTCTGTCGGCACTGATGGGGATCCCGGTCGTCTATGTCATGACGCATGACTCCATCGGCCTTGGCGAGGACGGCCCGACCCACCAGCCGGTGGAGCACCTGGCGATCAGCCGGGCGACGCCGAACACGCTGGTCATCCGCCCCGCCGACCTGGTCGAGGTGGCGGAAGCCTGGGAAATCGCGCTGACGGAAAAGACCCGGCCCACGGTTCTCGCCCTGTCGCGGCAGAACCTGCCTGCCGTCCGCAAGACCCACACCAACGCGAACCTTGTCTCGAAGGGCGCCTACGTGCTGGCCGAAGCCTCGGCCAAGCGTCAGGTCATCCTGATGGCGACGGGGTCCGAGGTGGAAATCGCGCTCAAGGCTCGGGACGCCCTGGAAGCCGAAGGCATCGGCACCCGCGTCGTCTCCATGCCGTCGATGGAGCTGTTCGCCGCGCAGGACGAGGCCTGGCGCCGCAAGGTCCTGCCGCCCGGCCCGGTGCGCGTTGCCATCGAGGCGGGTGTCCGGCAGGGCTGGGACCGCTGGCTGCTGGGCCAGGGCGGGCGCGAGGCCAAGGCGGGCTTTGTCGGCATGTCGACCTTTGGTGCCAGCGCGCCGATGGAGCGGCTGTACCAGGAGTTTGGCATCACTGCCGAAGCGACGATCACAGCCGCCAAGGCCTTGCTTTAAGGCTTCGGGCTAAATACAGAATTTTCTTCGAAAATTCACACACCGCAGCGCCTAATGCGCTGCGGCCTTCCTGCCCGTGACCGCCCCCCACAGCGGTCCGATGACCCGGGTGGCGACGGGGATCAGGATCACGCCCAGGATCAGCCCGAAGACGCCATCCAGCGCAGCGGTGACCAGCCATTCGACAAAGCCCTGCGCGACGGGGGCGGCATGGGCCACAGCTTCCGCAATGTGGTGGATCGTCTGGTAGGGCCATTCCCAAAGATGCGTGACCTCCAGCCCATGGATCACGATGTTCCCGCCGACCCACAGCATCGCCGCTGTCCCCACGGTCGACAGGAAGGCCATCAGCTTCGGCATGGCCAGGACCAGTCCCCGGCCAAGCGCCCTGCCCCCGCTGGTGCGTCCCGTGGCCGCCATGTGCAGGCCCACGTCATCCATCTTCACGATCAGCGCCACCGCGCCGTAGACCGCGACGGTGATCAGGGTGCCGACGACTGCAAGAGTGATCGCCTGCATCCAGAAGCTGGGGCTTTCGATCGTGGCCAGCGCGATGGTCATGATCTCGGCCGACAGGATGAAGTCGGTCTTGATCGCACCGGCGACCTTTTCCTCTTCCAGATGCGCGGGGTCCTTGGTGTCGAAATCTTCCTCGATCTCATGGTCGGCGTGCGGGGCAAAGGCGTGGACCAGTTTCTCGGCCCCCTCGAAGCAGAGATAGGCCCCGCCGAGCATAAGAAGCGGCGTGATGACCCAGGGGGCGAAATGGTCCAGCGCGAGAAGGCCCGGGAGGAGGACGATCAGCTTGTTCTTCAGCGACCCCAGCGCGATGCGCCAGATGATCGGCAGCTCGCGGTCGGCGGAAAAGCCGTGGACGTATTTCGGCGTGACCGCTGCGTCGTCGATCACCACCCCCGCGGCCTTGGTCCCGGCCTTGGCGGCGGCGGCCGCGATGTCGTCGACGGAGGAAGCCGCCACTTTGGCGATGGCCGCCACGTCGTCGAGAAGTGCGAGTAATCCGCTCATGCGCCTGGTCCCTTGCGTCTGCAACCTTGGATGTAGCGGGAAACGCGGGATTCGGCAAAGCCGTGCCAAGGGTTAGCGCAAACAGCGGAAGATTGCGCTAACATGCTGAAAACGCGTCGTTTTCTACCTTGCATGCTTTCGCGGACCGGCTAAGCCTTCCGCACGCATCCACAGGAGACCCCCTTCATGACCGTGACTGTCGGCATCAACGGCTTTGGCCGCATCGGGCGCTGCACGCTGGCGCATATCGCGGAATCGAACCGCAATGACGTGCAGGTGGTGGCGATCAATGCCACGGGTCCGGTGGAGACGAATGCGCATCTGTTACGGTATGACAGCGTGCATGGCCGCTTTCCCGGCGTGGTGAAGGTGACGGAGGACGGGCTGGACCTCGGGAGGGGGCCGATCCGGATGATGTCGACCTACAACCCCGAGGAGCTGGACTGGCAGGGCGTCGACGTGGTGCTGGAATGCACCGGCAAGTTCAACGACCGCGACAAGGCTGCAGTGCACCTGGGACGGGGCGCGAAGCGGGTTCTGGTCTCGGCCCCGGCCAAGCGGGCGGACCTGACGGTGGTCTATGGCGTGAACCACCGCAGCCTGCTTCCCGAACACCTCGTCGTCTCGAACGCCTCCTGCACGACGAACTGCCTTGCCCCCTTGGTGAAGGTGCTGAACGAGGCGATCGGGATTGAATCGGGGATCATGACCACGATCCACAGCTACACCGGTGACCAGCCGACGCTGGACCGGCGGCACAAGGACCTGTACCGCGCGCGTTCTGCCGCCATGGCGATGATCCCGACCTCGACCGGGGCGGGCAAGGCCATCGGCGAGGTGCTGCCGGAACTGGCGGGCAAGCTGGAAGGATCGGCGATCCGGGTCCCGACCCCAAACGTCAGCGCGGTGGACCTGACCTTCATCGCCCAGAAATCGGTGACGGTGGCCGAGGTTAACGAAATCGTCAGGGAAGCCTGCGCAGGCTACATGGGGATGGTAATGGCCTATGACCCCGAACCCAAGGTATCAATCGACTTCAACCACACGCCACAGTCCTCTATCTTTGCGCCGGACCAGACCAAGGTCGCCGGGCGTTCCGTCCGCGTGCTGGCGTGGTATGACAACGAATGGGGCTTCTCCTGCCGGATGGCCGATGTGGCCGGCGTCATGGGGCGGCTCGCGCAGTAACGGGGCGGCTGGCCCCGGGGGGCCGTCTTGACCAACACGATCGCGCTTTGGCTTGGTCTCGTCATCGTTGCCGGGATCATCGCCGACTTCACCTTGAACGATGGCGCGGCGCTGTTGTTTCTGGCGCGGAAATTCCTCGACCTGGTGGAATGGGTGGATTTCTGGAACTGACACCGTCAAACTGCGGTTGCAATTCCCGCCGATATGGCTTTGTTAGCGCTATCGGGAAATGGGGCAGTTTCTTGGCCCAAGCTTCGGAGGAACAGTCATGGCCGTGAAGGTTGGCATCAACGGGTTCGGACGCATCGGGCGCAACGTCTTGCGCGCCATCATCGAATCCGGCCGCAAGGACATCGAGGTGGTCGCGATCAACGACCTCGGCCCGGTCGAGACCAATGCCCACCTCTTGCGCTATGATTCGGTGCACGGGAAGTTCCCGGTCACCGTGACCACCGGCCCCGACACCATCGACGTCGGTCGCGGCCCGATCCGCGTGACGCCGCTGAAGAACCCCGCCGACCTGCCCTGGGGCGACGTCGACATCGTGCTGGAATGCACCGGCATCTTCACGTCCAAGGAAAAGTGCCTGCCGCATCTGGAGAACGGGTCGAAGCGCGTGTTGATCTCGGCACCCGGCGACGGCGCGGACAAGACCATCGTCTACGGCGTGAACCACAACACGCTGACCAAGGATGACATCGTCGTCTCGAACGCGTCCTGCACCACCAACTGCCTCTCGCCCGTGGCCTATGTGCTGAACAACGCCATCGGGATCGAAAAGGGCATGATGACCACGATCCACAGCTACACCGGCGACCAGCCGACGCTGGACACGATGCACAAGGACCTCTACCGCGCCCGGGCTGCTGCCCTGTCGATGATCCCGACCTCGACCGGTGCTGCCAAGGCCGTGGGTTTGGTGCTGCCAGAGTTGAAGGGCAAGCTGGACGGGTTCGCGATGCGCGTGCCGACGCCGAACGTGTCCGTTGTGGACCTGAAGTTCATCGCCAAGCGCGCGACCACGGTCGAAGAGATCAACGCAGCGATCAAGGCCGCAGCCGATGGCCCGCTGAAGGGCATACTCGGCTATACCTTCGAAAAGCTGGTGAGCAGCGACTTCAACCACGACCCGCATTCCAGCGTGTTCCACATGGACCAGACCAAGGTGATGGACGGGACCTTCGTGTCGATCCTGTCGTGGTATGACAACGAATGGGGCTTCTCGAACCGCATGGCTGATACGGCCGTGGCGATGGGCAAGCTGATCTGAAAACCCTTCAAATTAAACACAAAAGGGCGCCATTCGGCGCCTTCTTTCATGCCCGAAGCTATGCGATAGGCGCATAGCCGCACCGCAGCATTGGGCGTTGTTGGCGCTAACAGGATGCCTATCTTCCGGTCAAGCGAGACGGAAGAGCAGACCCTCGCGGATGTAGAAGGACGATGATGATGATCTCTGTGTACGAAATGCTGAAAACCGCCGCCGCCAACTATGCGCTGTATCGCCAGACCCGCGACGAAATCGCGAACCTGCCCGCGGACATCGCGCTGGACCTTGGGATCCTTCCGGGCGACGCTGATCGGATCGCGCGCGAAGCCGTCTACGGCAAGGCCGCCTGAACTGGCGACACGCCACGGCACACGACGGACAAGGGGCCCACGGGCCCCTTTTGCATGTCTAGCGGAACTTGGCCGCCAGCGCCTCGACCACCGGCGGGGTGACGAACTTGGACACATCGCCCCCAAGCCGCGCGATTTCCTTCACGAGCTTCGACGCAATGGCCTGCCGCCGCGCATCGGCCATCATGAACACCGTCTCGATGGATGCATCCAGCGCCCGGTTCATGCCGACCATCTGGAATTCATATTCGAAATCCGCCACCGCCCGCAGCCCGCGCACGATGATTCCCGCGCCCACGTCGCGGGCACAGTCGATCAGCAGGTTCTCGAACGGGTGGACGACAATCTCGCCGCCCGTCCGGGCCTGGATCGCCGCGCATTCCGCCTCGACCATCGCCACGCGCTCTTCCAGGCTGAACAGGGGCCCCTTGTCGCGGTTGATCGCCACTCCGATGACCAGCCTGTCGACCAGGGCCATCGCGCGCTGGATGATGTCGGTATGGCCCAAGGTGATGGGATCGAAGGTCCCCGGATAAAGCCCGATGCGCATGGCCCCTCCCCACGGTCGCGTGACAGGCGCACGCAACGATATTGCGCGCGCGGGTGCAAGCGGAATTCCGCGCCTCAGAAGCCCTTGATCATGCCTTCCAGCGCGTCCTTTTCCGCCGCCAGCTCCATGAGCCGGGCCTTGACCACGTCACCAATGGAAATCAGGCCGACCATCTGGCCCTCTTCAATCACCGGCATGTGGCGGAAACGGCCGTCGGTCATCCGACCGAGGACCGCATCTGTCCCTTCGGTACGGGTGCAATGGACGATCTTCGCGGTCATCAGACTTTCGACCGGCTCCTTCAGACAGGCGGCACCGCGCTTGCCCAGCTCGCGCACGATGTCGCGTTCCGAGACAATGCCCTTCGCCGTCTTGCCGTCCGCCGAGACGATCACCGCCCCGATCCGTTTCGCCGAAAGTATTCCGGCTACCTCTTGCACCGTTGTGCCAGGTTCCACCGTGATGACGCCGAGATCGCCCTTGGATGTGAGGATTTGCTGTACGAGCATGGGACGGCCCCTCCTCTGACCGGAGCTAAAGGGTCGGCCTGACACAAGATTCTGTCAAGCGCGCGATTCGACCATTGCGTCGAGGCGCGCCATCTCGGTTCGCGCCTCGCGGGTCAACTGGTCAGCGAACCGGTTCAGCCGGTCAAGCCGGGCGTCGCTTTCGTGGCGGATCAGCCAGAAGGCGCGGGTGAGAGAGACCCGCTCGGTCAGGATGCGGGTCAGGTTGGGCGCGGCGGGAAGGGCGAAGTCATGGACAACGCCGACCCCTGCCCCGCTGCGCAGCCAGTTCAGCTGCACCGAGACCGAGTTCGAAGTCAGCGTCGCCGGGCCGATCCCGATCTCGGCCAGGTAGTCGAGTTCCTTGTCGAAGATCATGTCCGGGATGTAGCCGACGATGCGATGCGCCTGCAGGTCCTGCGGCGCGCGGATCGGCGGGGCTTTGGCCAGGTAGTCGCGGCTGGCCGCGAGGTGCAGGCGGTAATCCGTCAGCTTCTGGACGGTCAACCTGCCCGCTTCCGGTCGGCTGACGGCAATGGCCATGTCGGCCTCGCGCTTCGACAGGTTGAAGACGCGGGGAAGAGCGACGATCTGCACCTCGAGCCCCGGGTTCGCGTCGCAAATGCGTGCCAGGACCTGAGGCAGCAGGTAGTTCGCACAGCCATCGGGCGCGCCAAGGCGGATGAGACCCGTGAGGCCGCCGGGGCCAGAGAGGCTCTCCTCGGCCCCCAGCGCCGCGCGTTCGGCCTGTTCGGCATGCGGGATGAGGCGCGCACCTTCCTCGGTCAGGGCATAGCCTTGTGGCGACTTGGTGAAAAGCCGCGCCTTCGTCGCCTCTTCCAGTCGGGCGATGCGGCGGCCCACAGTGGCCGGGTCGATCTTCAGCCGCTTCCCCGCTGCCGACAGGCTTTCGGTTCGCGCCACGGCAAGGAACACGCGCAGGTCGTCCCAGTCCATCCGAACCCCTCGTAGGGTGGGCGACGCGCCCACCTTACTTTGCATTCCTGCAAAACCCTTTTGGCACATTGCCGCTTTGTCTGGCGTTTGTGCAAGAGTAAAAGGGGTGCCAACCCAAGGGAGGATTCCATGCAAGAGATCGGACACTGGATCAACGGCAAGCGCGTTGCAGGCACTTCGGGCCGTTTCGCCGATGTCATGAACCCCGCCACCGGCGAAGTGCAGGCGCGAGTCGCGCTGGCCACCCCGGGCGAGCTCGACCACGCGATCCAGGAGGCCGCCAAGGCCCAGGTCGGCTGGGCCGCGACCAACCCGCAGCGCCGGGCACGCGTGATGATGGCCTTCGGTGCGCTCATCAACCAGAACATGGACAAGCTGGCCGAGATGGTCAGCCGCGAGCATGGCAAGACGATCCCCGACGCCAAGGGCGACGTGCAGCGCGGGCTTGAGGTGATCGAGGTCTGCATGGGCGCGCCCGCGATGCTGAAGGGCGAGGCGATGGACTCGGCCGGCCCCGGCATCGACCTTTACGCTATGCGCCAACCCCTTGGCGTCGTTGCCGGAATCACGCCGTTCAACTTCCCGGCGATGATCCCGCTATGGAAGATTGGCCCGGCGCTGTCGTCGGGCAATGCAATGATCCTGAAGCCGTCGGAACGGGTGCCTTCGACCTCGCTCTTCCTCGCGGAGCTCCTGCAACAGGCCGGCCTGCCGGATGGCGTGCTGCAGGTGGTGAACGGCGACAAGACGGTGGTTGACGGGATCCTCGACCATCCGGTGATCCAGGGGGTGGGCTTCGTGGGTTCCACCCCGATCGCGCAGTACATCTATGGCCGCGCCGCCGCGAACGGGAAGCGCGCGCAGTGCTTCGGTGGCGCCAAGAACCACATGATCATCATGCCGGACGCCGACCTCGACAAGGCCGCCGACGCGCTGGTGGGCGCGGGCTACGGCGCAGCGGGCGAACGCTGCATGGCGATTTCCGTGGCCGTACCTGTCGGTGAAAAGACCGCGGATGCGCTAATCGAACGCCTCGTCCCGCGGATCGAGAAGTTGAAGGTCGGCCCCTATACCGCTGGAAACGATATCGATTTCGGCCCCGTCATCACCAAGCAATCGAAGGACCGCATCCTGGGCCTGATCGACTCGGGCGTCGAACAGGGCGCGAAGCTGGTGGTCGACGGCCGCGGCTTCAAGCTGCAGGGCTACGAGAACGGCTTCTTCGTCGGCCCGTCGCTGTTCGACCACGTCACCCCGGAGATGGAGATCTACAAGCAGGAGATCTTCGGGCCGGTCCTGTCGACCGTCCGCACCGGGTCGTACGAGCAGGCGCTGAAGCTGGTGATGGACAACGAATACGGCAACGGCACCGCGATCTTCACCGCCGACGGCGACACCGCGCGCGACTTCGCAAGCCGAGTGAACGTCGGCATGGTGGGGATCAACTTCCCGATCCCGGTGCCGCTGTCCTACTTCAGCTTTGGCGGCTGGAAGAAATCGGCCTTCGGCGACCTGAACCAGTACGGGCCGGATGCCTTCCGCTTCTACACCAAGACGAAGACGGTCACGGCACGTTGGTTCAGCGGCATCAAGGAAGGCGCGAGCCTGAACTTCAAGGCGCTGGACTAAGCCCTTGCCGCGCGGCAGGAAATGCCTTGCCGCGCGGCTCTTCCGGGCTATGCTGCTAAGGGTTCGTGTATCGAGTCCCCAAATGCATCGTACCCTGCTTGCGCTGACGATCCTGCCCGCCCTGTCCGTCCCCACGCTGGCGGGCGGCTGCACGTCACTTGTCAAATCGATGTGCCCCGGGGCAAGCGCTGAGGCAGGGGCGACCCCCGACCCGACCGGACGCCGGGTGCTGAAGGTCGAGGTCCGCCCCCCGGCCTACGCCATCGGAGACCGCTTCCCGGTCGAGGAGCGTTCACTGCTGATGAACCCGACGCGCTATGGCCTTGAAGGAACCGACGGAACCTGGCGCTACTACGCGATGGATGGCGCGGTCTACAAGGTCGACACCTCCACCGCACAGGTGATCGAGGTCATCCGCGACAGCCGCACCTGGGGCCTGCGCTAGCCTATTCCGCCGCTACCCGGCGTGGGCGCAGGAGGTCCTTCAGGTAGCGCCCCGTGTGACTCGCCTCGACCTTGACGATGTCCTCGGGCGTGCCGGTCGCGACGATCTCGCCGCCGCCGTCGCCGCCTTCCGGGCCGATGTCGATGACCCAATCAGCGGTCTTCACCACGTCCAGGTTGTGCTCGATCACCACGACCGCATTCCCCTGTTCCACAAGGGAATGAAGCACTTCCAGGAGTTTCCTCACGTCCTCGAAGTGGAGGCCCGTGGTCGGTTCGTCGAGTATATACAGCGTCCGCCCTGTCGCCCGGCGGCTGAGTTCCTTGGACAGCTTCACCCGCTGCGCCTCGCCGCCCGACAGCGTCGTCGCCTGCTGGCCGACCTTTATGTAGCCAAGGCCAACCTCGCACAGCGCCTCCATCTTCTCGCGGATCGCGGGAACTGCCTGGAAGAAGTCGCGGGCGTCCTCGCAGGTCATGTCAAGAACGTCGGCAATGCTCTTGTTCTTGAACTTGATTTCCAGAGTCTCACGGTTGTAGCGGTGGCCTTTGCAGGTCTCGCAGGTGACGTAGACGTCGGGCAGGAAGTTCATCTCGATCTTGAGGACGCCGTCGCCCTGGCAGGCCTCACAGCGGCCACCCTTGACGTTGAAGCTGAACCGCCCCGGCCCATAGCCGCGTGCTTTCGATTCCGGCAGACCGGCAAACCAGTCGCGGATCGGGGTGAAGGCCCCGGTGTAGGTCGCCGGGTTTGACCGCGGGGTCCGCCCAATGGGCCGCTGGTCGATGTCGATCACCTTGTCGAGGTGTTCGAACCCCTTGATCGTTTCGCAAGGCGCGGGCGTCTCATGCGCGCCGTTCAGGCGCATCGCGGCGGTCTTGAACAGGGTCTCGATGGTCAGCGAGGACTTGCCCCCGCCCGATACGCCCGTCACGCAGACAAACTTGCCCAGCGGGAACTCGGCCGTGACGTTCTTGAGGTTGTTCCCCGTCGCGCCCACCACCGTCAGTGTCTTGCCACTCCCCTTGCGGCGGGTTTTCGGCACCGAAATCTCCCGCGCGCCCGACAGGTATTGGCCCGTCAGGCTCGCCGGGTCCGCAGCCACTTCGGCCGGCGTGCCGTGCGACACCACCATTCCGCCATGCACCCCCGCGCCTGGCCCCATATCGAAGACATAATCCGCCTCGCGGATCGCGTCTTCGTCATGCTCCACCACCAGCACCGTGTTCCCGGTATCGCGCAGGCGCTTAAGCGTCGTGAGCAAGCGGTCGTTGTCACGCTGGTGCAGGCCGATAGACGGCTCATCCAGCACGTAAAGCACCCCGGTCAGGCCCGACCCGATCTGCGAGGCCAACCGAATCCGCTGCGATTCTCCGCCTGAAAGCGTCCCCGCCGCGCGGCTCATCGTCAGGTAGTTCAGCCCGACATTCACAAGGAATCCAAGGCGTTCGCGGATTTCCTTCAGGATGGCGCGGGCGATCTCGTTCTGCTGCTTGGTCAGCGTGTCAGCCACGCCTTCCACCCAGGCGAAGGCCTCGGTGATCGACATCTGCACCACCTGGCCGATGTGCAGCCCGGCGATCTTGACCGCCAAAGCCTCGGGCTTCAGGCGATAGCCGCCACAGGCCCCGCAGGCGCGGTTCGACTGAAAGCGCTCCATCTCCTCGCGGCTCCAGGCGCTGTCGGTCTCACGATAGCGGCGTTCCATGTTGGGGATGATCCCCTCATAGACCCGCTTGACCTGATAGACGCGCCCGCCCTCGTCATAGCGGAACTCGATCTCCTCGCCCTTGGACCCACGCAGGAAGAGTTCCTTCACGGTCTCGGGCAGGTCCTTCCACTTGGCCTTCAGGTTGAAGCCATAGTGCTTGGAGAGCGCCTCCATCGTCTGGGTCAGGTAGGGCGATTTCGACTTGGCCCAGGGCGCGATGGCGCCTTGCAGGAGGGTCAGGTTCTGGTCGGGGACGACCAGCCGTTCGTCGAAGAACAACTCCATCCCCAGCCCGTCGCAGACCGGGCAGGCGCCGAACGGGGCGTTGAAGGAAAAGAGGCGCGGTTCGATCTCGGCGATGGTGAAGCCCGAGACCGGGCAGGCGAATTTCTCGGAATAGGTGATGCGGGTCGGCTCCTCGCCCTCCTTCACGTCGGCGAGTTCGATGACCGCGATCCCGTCGGCGAGGTTCAATGCGGTGCGGAAGCTGTCGGCAAGCCGCGTCTCGATCCCTTCGCGCACGACGATCCGGTCCACCACCACGTCGATGTTGTGGCGAAACTTCTTGTCGAGCGTGGGCGGCTCCTCCAGCTCAAAGAAGGCCCCGTTGACCTTGACGCGTTGGAAGCCCTGCTTCCTAAGCTCAAGAAATTCCTTCTTATATTCGCCCTTCCGGTCCCGGATGATCGGGGCGAGGAGATAGGCCCGCGTCCCCTCCTCCATCGCCATCACGGCGTCGACCATGTCCTGCACCTGCATCGCGGTGATCGGCAGGCCGGTCGCGGGGCTGTAGGGCGTGCCGACGCGGGCGAAGAGCAGGCGGAGGTAGTCGTAGATCTCGGTCACCGTGCCGACGGTGGAACGGGGGTTCTTCGAGGTGGTCTTCTGTTCGATGCTGATGGCGGGCGACAGGCCCGAGATGTGGTCGACATCCGGCTTGCCCATCATGTCGAGGAACTGCCGGGCATAGGCCGACAGCGACTCCACATACCGCCGCTGGCCTTCGGCATAGATCGTGTCAAAGGCGAGCGACGACTTGCCCGACCCTGACAGCCCGGTGATCACCACCAGCTGGTCGCGCGGGATCGCGACGTCCACGCCCTTCAGGTTATGCTCGCGCGCACCGCGCACTTCGATGAACTTCTGTTCCGCCATGGCCGACCCCAAAGGTGCAGGGGCAAGACATAGGACGGTTTGGCTGAGTCTCCAACCGGAAAAAGTGAACGGATCATGAACGATCGCTATCCTCGATAAAGTGACTTCACTTTCTCACCTTATAAGCTATATAGATAACGACACGATCCTGAGGTTCGCATGCTGTCCTTTCTCCGCTCCGGCCAATCCGCCGCCCGCCCTTCCCCTGCCGAGGTCCTGCAACAGGTCGCCGCGGGCAAGATGCTGCTGATCGATGTGCGCGAGGTGGCCGAGGCCAAGGCCTCGGGCGTGGCGCAGGGGGCCAGACTGATTCCGCTGTCGCTGGTGCCGGTGAAATGCGATCCGCGCCAGCCAGGCTGTGACCTGCCACAGGGCCTGCCGGTGGCGGTCTACTGCGCATCGGGCGGGCGGTCGGGGATGGCGGCGGATGCGCTGAGCCGGCTGGGCTATGGTCCGGTGGTGAACCTTGGCGGCCTGCGCGATCTGGCCGCAGCCGGTTGCCCCGTGGTCGCCTACTGATCAGCCATGCCCTCGCCGCGCCTTCTGCAGGGCGTGGAGGACAATTCCGAGGATGCAGAGCAAGACGGCCGCGACGGCAAGTCCCGCCGGTCCGGCACTGGCCAGAAGTGCGGCCAGAACCGGCGTGCCGGTGGTGGTGCCCAGGTTCCCCAGCTGGGCCACCGCCCCGGCGGCGCGGGCACGGTCATCCGCGCCTGCGTTCAGTTCCGGAATCGCGGAAAAGCTGGCGCCCTGGACGATGCCAAGCGCGGCTGACAGAAGAAACCCGCCCGCCACCATGCCTGCCCCCTGCCCCCAGAACAACCACAACAGCAGAAAGCCGGGGATCGCGACCGCATAGCCCGACTGAACCAGGCGGACGGCGGACATCCGGCCCAGAAGCCAGACCCCCAGCGTCAGCGAGACGGCGATGGAGACGAGGGGCATCCCGGCGGCGATGAGGGCGCGGTGGGTCTCGGGGGTTTCCGGCGGCAGCAGGGTCAGGACCGCGACATAGAGGAAGGTATAGCAGCAGAACCCCATCGCCGGGGCGGCGAGGCGGGGAGAGGCGTAGATCGCGACGTGCTGGGAAAGGAGGTTGCCCATCGGCAGAGCCACCCCACGCGGGTCGGGCGGCAGGGTGAGGGCGAGGACTGCAGCGAGGGCGGCCATGTAGGCGGCGTGGCCGAGGAAGAGGCCGGTCGGCATGAGGTAGGGTCCGATCAGGGCGAGGATCGTGTAGGTCACCCCGAAGAACGAGGACCAGAGGGTCATGGCCAGCGGCCTCCGGTGTTCGGGGGCCAGGGCGGCGATCATCGTGGGGCCGACGACGACGATGGCAAGGTGGCTCGCGCCCTCAATGATGCGAGAGGCCAGCATCAGGGGGTAGGCGGGCATCAGGGACTGGAGGGCAGACATCGCGGCCCCGGCGGCCAGCGCCGCCACGATGGCGCGGCGGGGGCCGATGCGGGCGACCAGAAGCCCGGCGGAGGTTCCGAAGATCAGGCCGACCATGCCGACGATCGAGACGACGAGGCCGAGGGCGACCTCTCCGTGGCCTCCGTAGGTGGCGCGGAGGGGGTCGTAGAGAATGGAAATCTTCCCGAACTGGGCCGCCGCACCAAGGCCGGCGCACCAGAGGAGGAGGACGAGGAACATCGGGGGAAGCGGGCGCATGGGGCCTTGGTAGCGCGATTGCCGAGGGGATGCCAGAGGCGTGTCCACGGTGGACAAAGGCCGGTCGTCCAATGATTCCAACGGGTTGTTCGCGGACGTTAGGGGTTTCTTAACCCCTGGTCTTTTGCGATTCGGCAGGGCCTGGAGAGCGTCACAAATCGTGAATGCACAGCTTCATGTCGGTCTTGCAAAGTCTTCATGAAGCTTCAGCATAGGTTTCATGAAAGCCCTTGCCACCACGCTGCTTCTGGCTGTGCTGTCGTTCGTCCCCGAGGCCCGGGCGGCGGACCTGTGTCCGCTGGTGGCCCAGTTGAACCAGGCGCTGGTCGAAGGGACCCGCTACCGGGCCGTCCCCTGCCCCGAGATCGGCTTTGCGGCGCTGGACAACCAGCCAGGCCTGCGGTCGCAAGCCGGGGCCTATTTCCCCGAGACCGGCCAGATCGAGCTGGCCCCAGACCTGGACCTCCGCACGGCCTACGGGCAAAGCTTCCTGTTGCACGAGCTGGTCCATGCCGCGCAATTCGCCGAGGGCGCGGATGCCCGGGCGCCCTGCCCCGCCGCGCTGGAGGCCGAGGCCTACCGGGTGCAGGCGCAGTTCCTGCAGGACGCGGGGCTGATGCGCGATGCGCTTCTGACGCGGATGCTGGGGGACCAGCTGGGCAACTGCGGGACGTCACCGGAGTACTGACGGGCGGCTCCTCGTCGACTTCGTCGCTCGTCGCTGGAGGTCGTCACCGACGAGGAGCCGAAGGCGAACGAGGAGGCGCCGGGATCAGTCTTTCTGGGCCATTGCCCAGGTGACGACCGGGCAGTCGGGGTCATTGGTCAGGTCATCGTCCTCGCGCAGGGCGGGCGGCCAGGGGATCTCCAGGTTGCGCTGTGCGACGTGACGGTTGCCCCATTGATAGGACTGGACCCGCTCTGCCTGAAACCCGGCCTCGATCAGCAGGTTCTTCAGCCCGCGCGCGGTCCAGCGGGAACAGTCCACGGGCGCGCCGTGGAAGGGCGCGAGGAACGGGACGGCGACCCAGAACCAGCCGCCGGATCGCAGCATCCGGTAGATGTTGCGCGTCGCTGCATAGGGGCGGTCGAGATGTTCCCACACCTGGTTCGCCATGATCAGGTCAAATCGGACAACCTTGCCACCCGCATCCAGCATCGGCCCCTTGCAGGGGTCGAACTTCCAGCGGTTCAGCGCCTTGTAGCTGCGGAACGCAAACCGTTCGCCCCATTTCCCCGACAGCTCCAGGGCGTCCAGAGTCTCCGGACCGAGACTGTTGATCCAGTCCCGGCTTTCCTTCTGCATGACGACCCGGTTGAGGGACGCCATCAGATGTGAAGCGCCCGCCCGTAGGCGTCGAGCACGGCCTCGTGCATCATTTCGGACAGCGTCGGGTGCGGGAACACTGTGTTCATCAGGTCCTCTTCCGTGGTCTCCAGGCTGCGACCGACGACATAGCCCTGGATCAGTTCCGTCACTTCCGCGCCGACCATGTGGGCGCCCAGAAGTTCGCCGGTCTTGGCGTCGAAAATGGTTTTCACCATGCCTTCCTGTTCGCCAAGCGCAATGGCCTTGCCATTGCCGATGAAGGGGAAACGACCGACCTTCACCGTGTAGCCTGCGTCCTTGGCCTTCTGTTCGGTGAGGCCGACGCTGGCCACCTGCGGGTGGCAATAGGTGCAGCCCGCGATGGAATTGGGCTTGATCGGATGCGGATGGCCGCCCGCGATCAGTTCGGCCACCATGACGCCTTCGTGGCTGGCCTTGTGGGCGAGCCAGGGCGCGCCCGCGATGTCGCCGATGGCGTAAAGGCCTTCGACCCCGGTGCGGCAGAATTCGTCGGTCACGACATGGGTGCGGTCGATCTTCACGCCCAGGGCTTCAAGGCCAAGGTTTTCGACATTGCCGACGATCCCCACGGCGCTGATCACCGTGTCGAAGTCCTGCGTTGTGACTTGGCCCGCCTGTTCGATATGGGCGGTTACGCCAACGCCGGGCTTCCGGTCCAGCTTCTTGACCGCAGCCTTTTCCAGGATCTTCATCCCCTGCTTGATGAAAGCCTTTTTCGCGAAGGCGGAGATTTCCGCATCTTCGACGGGCAGGATGCGGTCCATCACCTCAACCACCGTGGTGTCCGCGCCCAGGGTGTTGAAGAAGCTGGCGAATTCGATGCCGATTGCGCCCGAGCCGATCACGAGGAGTTTCTTCGGCATCCGGCTGGCAACAAGCGCATGCTTGTAGGACCAGACGAGATCGCCGTCGGCCTCCAGGCCCGGAAGCTCACGCGCCCGCGCGCCGGTGGCGAGGATGATCGACTTCGCGGTCAGCTCTTCGGTGCCCTTGTCGGTCTTGACGCTGACGGTCCCCTTCTTCGGCAGCGTCGCCGCGCCCATGAAGACGGTGACCTTGTTCTTTTTCATCAGATGGCCGATGCCGCCCGACAGCTGCTTGGCCACCGCGCGGCTGCGGGCGACGACGGCGGGCAGGTCATAGCCGATCCCGTCGGCCTTCAGGCCAAACTCCTTGGCGCGGTGCATCAGGTGGAAGACTTCGGCCGAACGCAGCATGGCCTTGGTCGGGATGCAGCCCCAGTTCAGGCAGATGCCGCCCAGGTGTTCACGTTCGACGATGGCGACCTTCAGGCCAAGCTGGCTGGCGCGGATGGCGGCGACATAGCCCCCCGGTCCGGCACCGATCACGATCACGTCGAAGCTTTGGGCAGCCATTCTTCCCTCCCTGGAAAAAGTAGTTTGCCATTAAACTATCCGGAAACCCCAAGCAACACTGGGGTTGCCGTGGCCCTATGCATCGGGCGCATGGCTTTTCAACCTCTCCACCACGGCCGCATAGCCGCCCTGGTCGAGGTAGGCCTGTTCCTCTGGCGTGCTGACCCGCCCCAGCGCAGCGTTGCGGGTGGGAAAGCGGCCGAAGCGGGCAATGACCTGCTGATGCGCGCGGGCGTGAAGCGCCATGTCCGGGTCCGAGGCCAGGCGTTCGGTCAGCAGCTTCACGGCGAGGGCCTGGTCATCGGGGTCCTCGGAATGCTCGAAGGGCATGTAGAAGAACTGGCGTTCAGGTTCCGGGGCGTTCTGGTCCCAGCCGGACTCGACCGCCGTGCGGGCCGCGGCCAGGGCGCGGGCGTCGGTGGCGAAGGCCAGCGCCGTGCCGCGGTGGATGTTGCGCGGGATCTGGTCTGTCAGGATCAGGTAGGCGAGCGTGCCGACGGTGCCATCGACCCAGTGCTCAAGGCCCCCGTCATGCGCGGCCTGCCAGAGATCCTGAAACCGGTCGCGGCAGAGGGTGTCGATCTCCTCCCCGCCGGCATACCAGCCCTCCGGGCCGACCTCATGCAGCCAGAAGTCCAGAAGTTCGATCGGATCGGACATTGGGCCCCCCTTGCATCAGTCAAGCCTTGCAGGGAATGGCCGATATCGCAACCGCTGATCGTCAGTCCTTGGCGGCCTCGTCCAGCACCGCCTCGACGGCCAGGGGCGAGGCGCCGGGGGTGACGGTGCGGAAGGCGCCGGTGACGGCGGGGGCGGCGCGGCGGGTCATGCGGTAGATCGCGTAGGCGACAAGGGCCACATAAAGGACGCCGATGAACAGGAAGAAGCCCGAGGGGCCGATGCGTTCCATCATCCAGCCGGTGGCGGTTGGCCCGAAGACCGCACCGAAGCCGTTCAGGAAGATGAGGCCAGCCGAGGCTCCGGCCATCTGTTCCCGGGGCAGGAAGTCGTTGGTGTAGGCGATGAGGAGCGCATAGACCGGGTTGGTGATCCCGCCCAAAAGCATGGCGACCACGACTAGCGCAGAAAATGGCAGCGGCAGGAAGGCCGCGACGGCCATGGCAACGGCGGCGACGGCAGAGAGGCCCATGATCAGCATGCGCCGGTCCATCCGGTCCGAGGCCCAGCCGACAGGGTACTGCAGGACAAGGCCCCCCACATACATCGCGCCGACGAAGACCGAGATCTGGCCGACCGTAAGCCCCTCTTGCGCGCCCCAGACGGCGGCCATGCCGAACATGGCGGAAAAGACGCCCCCGGTCAGCAGCATGCCGACGCAGCCTAAGGGCGAGATGCGGAACAGGCGGGCAAAGGACACCCGGCGTGAACTGTCGAAGGCGGGCGCGGGGGTGGGGGCCAGAAGGATCGGCATGAAGGCCAGCGAGACGAGGACCGAGGGCAGGATGAACAGCGCAAAGCCGGTGGGGTCGGGCAGGTTCAGCAGGACCTGGCTGGCAATGATCCCGATCATCTGCACGATCATGTAGGCCGACAGCGCCTGGCCACGGGTGTCATTGCTGGCCGTGTTGTTGATCCAGCTTTCGGCAGTGATGTAGATGCCGGAAAAGCAGAACCCCGCCAGCACGCGCAGAAGGGTCCAGATGATCCAGTCGGGGTAGACCGGGTAGATCACCAGGATCGCCGAGATAAGCGAGCCAAGCGCGGCAAAAACCCGGATATGCCCCACCCGCCGGATCATCCGGGGGGCCGCCCAGGAGCCGAACAGGAACCCCAGGAAATAGGCGGCCATCACATAGGACAGCTGGTAGGTCGAAAAGCCCTCGATATTGCCGCGGATGCCCAGAAGCGTGCCCTGGATGCCGTTGCCGACCATCAAGAGCATGACGCCCATCAGCAACGGCCAGGACTGGGTGATCACCTTCAGCATCGTCGTTCCTGCCGCCCGAATATTGCGCGTGACTGCCCGAAGTTCCGACGCAGCGCAAGCCGGGCGGTCCGGGTCGGCGGACTGTTTCCACATCACGCAGGAATTGTGTCGGGTACACTGGTTGAATTCCCGGCGCCACTTCCCACCTAGCACGAAACACAGAATGTGGAGAGACGCCATGGCCGACCAGACCGACCGGAGTCTTCGCAGCCGCTTTGCGGGCGTTCTGGATGCGGGCGAACTTGCTCGGGCACGGGCCGCAGGGCTGCCGCTGGCCTATTGCCCTTTGCAGCAGGGCTGGGTGCATCACGTTGACGAGGCGGAAGAGGACACCGCCCCACCACTGTCCTGGCAGGTGAGCCGGCTGCCCCTGCACAAGCAGATCACCGGCACCACGGTCTACCCCCGGCCCGAAACGCTGACCCTGCGGGTCTGGGTCGAGGATGACCTGGCCATCTACCGCGCTCTCATGAATGATCCGGTCCTCTGGTCGTGGATGCTGGAAGAACAGCCGGGCCGGATCGACGACGATATGGCGCGGGCGCTGATCGCGCTGTCGACGGAAGGCGCGCATCACAAGGTGCGCGTCGCCACGCTGGGCGCGCAGCCGGTGGGTCAGGTGCGGCTGGAGTTCGGCGCGGACCCGACCTCGGGCGAAGTAAGCTACTGGATCGGCGCGGCGCATCGCGGCAAGGGGCTGGGGCGGCAGATGGTCACCCGGTTCCTGGACCGCCAGAAGATCACCGCGCCGCAGATCACCCGTTTCACTGCGCGCGTGCATCCCGAGAACCGCGCCTCGGCCCGGCTGCTTGCGGCCTGCGGCTTCCAGCCCTGCGACCGGGCCACGCTGGACCTTGCCCCGCGCGGGCGGGACCGGGGCGACTGGCTGGGCTTCGTCCTTAGCCGTTAGGGACCAGAAGCGAGCTGTCGCCGTAACTGAAGAACCTATACCCTTCGCGGATCGCATGGGCATAGACCCTGCGGATGCGCGCCTCGCCCATCAGGGCGGAGACCAGCATCATCAGCGTCGACTTCGGCAGGTGGAAGTTCGTCATCAGCGCGTCGGTCACCCGGAACCGGTAGCCGGGGTAGATGAAGATGTCGGTTTCGCCCTCCCACGGCTGCAGGGTGCCGTCCGCAGCCGCGGCACTTTCGATCAGCCGCAGCGCGGTGGTGCCCACGGGAATCACCCGGCCCCCTGCCCATTTCGTCGCGTTGATCTCATCCGCCGCCGCCGCCGAGACCCGGCCCCATTCGGCGTGCATCTTGTGGGTGGTCACGTCCTCGACCTTGACCGGCAGGAAGGTGCCCGCGCCGACGTGGAGCGTGACTTCGGTGAAGTCGACGCCTTTCGCGGCAAGGCGCTGCAGCAGGTCCTCGTCGAAATGCAGGCTCGCCGTGGGGGCAGCTACCGCCCCGGCATGGCGGGCAAAGACCGTCTGGTAATCGGTGCGGTCCTGGTCATCGGCGGCGCGCTTGGCAGCGATATAGGGCGGCAATGGCATCACGCCCGCCTCAGCCAAGGCCGCGTCGAAGTCGTCGCCGCTCAGATCGAATGTGAGCACGAGGTCAGTTTCCGACTTCTCGGCGACCGTCGCGGACAGCCGGTCGGAAAAGCGGATCACCTCGCCCGGCTGGACCTTGCGCAGCGGCTTGGCCAGCGCTCGCCAGCCGACAGCGCGGGGCTCCAGCAGCGTGATTTCGACCTTGGCCACCGCCTCCCCGCGCTGGCGGGTGCCGAACAGGCGCGCGGGCAGCACCTTGGTGTTGTTCAGGACCAGCCGGTCGCCGGGGCGGAAGATGTCCACCAGATCAAAGACATGCCGGTCACTGATCCGGTCGCCTTCCGCCAGCAAGAGCCGCGCCGAGGTGCGGGGCTTGGCGGGGCGGGTGGCGATCAGGCTTTCCGGCAGGTCGAAGTCGAAATCGGACAGCTTCATCCGCCCGAGGCCCTTTCGGTGTCCTTCAGATTGGGCGGGCGCTGACGGAACAGCTCGCGGAACATGCCGGGGGTCAGCACCGACAGCGGGTTGACCGAGACGTTGGGATCGCCGGTCGTGCCGGTGAGCCGGTAGTTGAAGCCGAAAAGTCCCTCGCCGCGCCGTGTCAGGATCTGTCCCACCCCGTTGACCAGATAGATCGGCGAGATCACCCCTTGCAGGTCGATCTGCCGACTGTCGGTCAGATAGAGGCCCGCGAAGGAAATGCCAAGCGAAGCGCCGACGGCCGAGCCCTGGCTGATTTCCACGGCCTTGGGCGTCAGGACAAAGCTCACCTCGCCATTGTTGAAGGCGAGGCCTTCGCCGTTCATCTGTTCCAGAAGGCCCACGACGGAGATGGCCGACAAAAGCTCGGCCAAGGCGGGGGCGCCCTGGATGCGCATCCGGGTGAAAGTGGCAAGGCCATTGTATTCGCCCTTGGGCCCGCGCGGGACCAGCGACATGTCGAGGCTGCCGCCGCGGCCCTGGTCGAAGATGCCCGCCGCCGCCATGACGGCCCCGGCATTGTCCGACAGGATGCGGACCGCGCTGCCGTTCTGCATCGGCACGACCGTTCCCGAAATCTGCCCGCTGCCGTTAACGCCGGAAACGAAGCTGCCGTTGAACCCGCCGTTCGAGCCGAACTCGCCGCGGAAGTCGGTCAGGCGGATGCCGTCGGAAATGCGCAGGGCGTCGAGGCGGACGGTGACCGGGCCGCTGTCCCCGCCGCCCCCGCCCTCCGGCATCCGCCGCATGTCCAGCGTGCCGCCGGTGACCGCGACATCCAGCGCCGCACCCTTGCCGCGCCCGGTCAGGGTGACCGGGGCATCCAGCCAGTCGCCCGCCACCACCCTCTCGAATTCGGCGGTGTCGAGGCCGCCGCCTTCGCGCGTGGTGATCCGGCCCCGCGCCTCCAGCCCCGGGGCCTTCAGGGTCAGGCGTTCCACCACGGGTTCGCGCGACAGCCGCGCCTCAAGGTCAAGCGCGGCCTTGGTCTTGGCCCCCTTGGACCAGCCAAGCGCATCCAGACGCAGCGAGAGACCGGTGAGGTTCGAGGTCAGCGTCAGTTGCGGCGGCTGGTCCTTGACGAGCGCCACGTCGATCGCCGCCGGCCCCTCGCCCTTGACCGAGCCTGGCGGCAGGTCGAGCCCGAAGTCGCGCAGGATCGCGTCGGAGAGCGTGACCGTCCCGTTGACGCGCGCGCGGCCCTTCTGTTCCGGCCCGAAGCCCTGCAGGTAGGTCAGGTCGATCGGCATCCGGTCCAACTTGCCCTTGCCGGACAGCTGGAGGCCATCGGTGGTGACAGCGACCTGCACCTCGGGCGCGGTCAGGATGCGGCCCGGCACCAGCGCGGGCGAGGTGAAGTCGTGGATCGTGCCCGCGACGGTGAAGTTCACCTCTTCGAACGGGATCTTCGGCTTCATCGGCATCAGGATCGTCGCAGTCAGGTCGGCCCGCCCGTCGCCCAGGTTGTAGGGCTGCCCGGCCTTGGAAAAGAAGCTGAACGGTTCCTGGTCGAGAAGCGATAGGGTCGCGGTCAGGCTGGCCGAGGTGACGAGGTCGACCTTGGCCGTGGCCGGGCGCTGGGTGATGTCGGGGATCTGGAACACCGTCCCGTCGGCCTCGATCCAGCCGCCTTCGGGGGCGATGACATGGCCCTGGTCCAGCGCGACAGTGTAGGTGAGGTTATCCAGCGTGGCGTGGCCGCGACCATTCAGGATCGGCGGCAGGGTGCGGACAAAGCGGACCTCGGTGTCGAGGAATTCGTAGGACAGGGTGAAGCGGGGCTGCGCGCCGGGCGTCAGGCGAAGCGCTGCCTGGACGTCGGTCAACTGGCCCTGCCCCACGTTGTCGCCGAACCAGGCGCGCGTCCTCGGCACGACCGAGACCGGCCAGACTTTCAACAGCCGGTCGGTCGCGATCTGGTTCAACCGCAGGTCCAGTGCCCCGCCCCAGCCCCCCGCCTCGGGTGCCACGGAGCCGGAGAGGAGGAGCCTCTCGTCGCCCTCGACCAGCGACAGCTGCCCGATGTCGGCACGGAATGGGTCGAGCCTGAGGCGTAGGTCCAGCGCGCCCTGGCCAAAGTCGACCGGGGCCTCGAACAGGCCTTCGGGATCGACCATCACCTGTTCGAAGGCGATCTGGGTCTGAATGCTGGCGGGCAAATCGCCCGCCGCCAGAGGCGCACCGGTCGGGTCCAGCAGGTCGCCATGCCCACGCGCGGTCAGCCGCAGCGAGGCGCTTTCGACGGAAAGATTCGCCAGCTGGATCCGCGCGCTGGCAGGATCATAGGACAAGGACAGCGAGGCCCGGTCAAAGGCCACGGGCCGCGCCCCGCGACCGGGGGCAAGGTTACCCGCCGCAAGGCCCAAGGTGCCGGACAGGCCCGCGAAACTGCCGCTGTCGTCCAGCCGTGCCTCCAGCTGGCCCGAGATCGGCGCGTCGACGAAACCCAGGAAGGCCAGCGGCGGGGCCATGGCGGCAAGGTCGGTCGCGGCGATGTTGTCGACCTTGGCGGTCAGTTGCGCGGTCTTGGCATCCTTGTCCGACACCAGCCGCAGCACGGCCTGGGCCGGGTCGGTCCCGTCCAAGAGCGTCACCCCAAGTTCGGCCGCGATCGCGTCCGCGTCGTTCTGAATGACCAGGCGGCCATCGCCCACCTCCCAGCTGCGCCCGGCGCGGTCGTCGGTGAGGTTCAAGGTCAGCCCCTCGACCTCGATCGTCTGCAAGGCGCTTAGCGCAGGGGTCGCGAACACCCGCTCCACCTCGGCCAGCACGGCATCAATGTCCCTTGGGGCGGCACCCGGGGCGCGGCTGTCGAGTTGCAGGTCGATCCGGCCATTTTCGTCGCGGCGGATCGCGATCCGCGCGCCGGTCAGCCGCAGTTGGCTGGGCCGGACCTTGCCGGATAACAGAGCCGTCGGATCAAAGGCCAGCGTCGCTTCGGGCAGGGCCAGGAGCGACCGGCCATTGCCGTCGAGCAGGCGGATGTCCTCAAGCCGGAAACGGGGCACGAAATCGCGGTCCACCGCCAGTTCCACCGCCCCGAGCGACAGGGCAGAGCCTTTCGGCAGGCGGGCCGAGGCCAGGCTTTCGTTCAGCTGCTCCTCGATCTGCGCCACGCCCCAGACCGGAAAGCGCAAGGTCTTGCCGGTATAGGCCAGCGTCAGATAGCCGAAGGCCAGCGCCAGCAGGACCAGCGTCACCACAACGGTGAGGGAAAGCCGGCCGCGCCGCGCGGGACGCCGTCGAACGGGTGGCACCTCGGGTTCCGCTTCCGCCCGGTCCGCCCGGCCTAAACGCAGAAGCGGCAGCCTTGGTCGCGGCGGCGCGGCAACGGGGTCAGCCCCGTCTTCCAAGCCCGCAGACTGGTCCTGCATTTTTCTTCTTCTGCCCCGCTGCCCGGCCTGCCCTACGGCATGTTCCCCGCCCGTCGCGAACCCCCCAAGTCCACGATGCACCTTCCACGATGCACCTTTATCTTTGCGGATCATCCGCTAGATGGAAAGTCACAATCCCTGACAAGCCCCTGATCGGGCAAGGAGCCGCGCATGATTTCCCAAGGACAGACCGCCCCCGACTTCACCCTGCCCCGCGATGGCGGCGGAACCGTGACGCTTTCCAGCCTGCAGCCCGGCAAGGTGGTGTTGTACTTCTATCCCAAGGACGACACCCCCGGCTGCACGCTGGAAGCGCAGGATTTCAACGCCCGCCATGCCGACTTTGCGGCGGCAGGCACCACGGTGATCGGGGTGTCGAAGGACAGCGTGAAGTCCCACGACAAGTTCTGCAAGAAACATGGGTTGGGCGGGATCATCCTGGCCTCGGACGAGACCGGGCATACCTCGGAAGATTACGGCGTCTGGCTGGAGAAGAGCATGTACGGCAAGACCTACATGGGGATCGAACGCACGACCGTGCTGATCGACGGCACCGGCACCGTGGCGCGGGTCTGGAACAAGGTCAGCGTCAAGGGCCATGCCGACGAGGTGCTGGCGGCAGCGCAGGCGTTGTAAGGGCACGATTTTTCTGCGAAAAATCGGGGCAGCAATTCTTCGCAGAAGAATTGTGGACCCGGGGAAGACACGCGATGACGCAAAGCCTGGCAGAGATGGCGGTGGAGGTGCTGACCACCGCGGATGGCCGCGCCAAGACGGCACTCGGGCGCAAGCACGCCGCCACCTGGTTCGCCGCCCGCGCGGCGGGCCAGCCCCTGCCCATCGGTCACGCCGAGCCTCCGTTGCGCCCCGCCCGGCCGGAAAAGCCCGAGCTTCTGGCGCCGAAGGACGTCCCCCGCCGCCGCCCCGGCTCACCCGAAGGCCGGATCGCGCTGCTCCATGCCGTCGCGCATATCGAGTTGAACGCCGTCGACCTGCATTGGGACATCATCGCCCGCTTCGCCGACCAGCCGATGCCCCTAGGCTTCTACGACGACTGGGTGAAGTCGGCGGACGAGGAAGCCAAGCATTTCAACCTGATCTGCGATTGTCTTGCGGCGATGGGCAGCCATTACGGCGCGCTGCCCGCCCATCAGGGCATGTGGCGCGCGGCGGAAGACACGGCGGGCGACTTGCTCGGTCGGCTCGCCGTCGTGCCGATGGTACTGGAGGCGCGCGGCCTGGACGTGACGCCCGGCATGATCGACATCTTCCGCAAGCATCGCGAGACCCAGGCGCTGGCCGCGCTGGAGGTGATCTATGCCGAAGAGGTCGCGCATGTCGCCTATGGCTCGAAATGGTTCAACTGGCTGTGCGGGCGCGAGGGGACCGACCCGAAAGAGGTGTTCCACCGCCTGGTCCGGCAGTATTTCCACGGATCGCTAAAGCCGCCGTTCAACGAGGAAAAGCGCGCGGACGCCGGCCTTCCGCCCGACTTCTACTGGCCGCTGGCCGAAACGGCGGCTTGATCGGCGGTTTCTTGCCGATGAAAAGCCTGCACCATGCGGAAAAACCCTTAACATGGTCAAAATTGTTGCGGCCCTGTAACCGTGTGGATAATCAGGGCAGGCCCGGGGCACAGCGTCTTGGGGCAACGTAGCGAAGCCTCTGCCAAGGCTATGAACGGATGACCCCAACGTGCTGAATCGCCTAGCCTATCGCTTCCACCAAAGCCTTGAGCGGCACTTTCCCGAGCAACGGCTGTTCCTGAAATCCGACACCGAAACCCGCTTTATCCGCCTGCGCCCTGCCACGCAGATCATCGCGCTGGTTGGTGGGACGCTGGCGCTGGCTTGGACCATCGTCGCCACCGCGCTGATCATGATGGACTCGATCGGCGCCGGATCGGCCCGCGAACAGTCGGTGCGCCAGCAGGCTTTGTACGAACAGCGGCTGAACGCGCTGTCGTCCGACCGCGACCTGCGCGCCGAAGAGGCCGTGCGGGCGCAGGAAAGGTTCAACATCGCGCTGACCCAGGTGTCCGAGATGCAGGAGCGGCTGCTCGCGTCCGAAGACCGGCGGCGTGAGCTGGAGACCGGGATCGAGGCGATCCAGGACACCCTGCGCGAGACGATCAAGGAACGCGACGCGGCACGCGCCGAATTGGAACAGGTCACGCTGGCGCTGAACGAACAGAACGGCGGCGCGACCGAGGCCGGGCGGGCCGCGGACACGATGGCGACGCTGGAGTTCCTGACCGGCGCCCTGGGCGAGGCGGCCGAGGAGCGCAACGAGGAAATTGCCGAGGCCGAAGCCGCACGCGAGGAAGCGCGCCTGATCGCCGATGCCAAGGAAGCGCTGGAACTGCGCAACGACGCCATCTTCACCAAGCTGGAAGAGGCGCTGACGATCTCGGTCGAACCGCTGGACAACATGTTCCGCGAGGCGGGCATGTCGCCCGAGGACCTGATCGGCGCGGTGCGCGAGGGCTACTCCGGCCAGGGCGGTCCGCTGACGCCGATCACCTTCTCGACCTCCGGCGGGGTCCTCTCGCCGGAAGAGGTGCGGGCGAACACGATCCTGAACGGGCTGGACCGGATGAACATGTACCGGATCGCGGCCTTCAAGCTGCCCTTCGCGATGCCGGTCAAGGACAGCTTCCGCTGGACGAGCGGTTTCGGCTATCGCCGCGACCCCAAGGGCGCGGGCACCCGGATGCACGAGGGCACCGATATGGCGGGCAGCTACGGCACGCCGATCTATGCCACCGCCGATGGCGTTGTGGTGCACGCCGGCTGGGACAACGGCTATGGCCGCCTGGTCAAGATCCGGCACGATTTCGGTGTGGAAACCCGCTATGCCCACTTAAGCCAGATCCGGGTCGAGGTCGGCCAAAGGGTCTCGCGCGGCGACCGGATCGGTGATATGGGCAATTCAGGCCGGTCCACCGGCACCCACCTTCACTACGAGGTTCGCCTTGGCGGTGAAGCGGTAAACCCGATGACCTTCATAAAGGCAGCGAAGAATGTTTTCTAAGAGCCGCATCAACGAGCCGGGCCCGAAGGCCGAGGCCGACAAGCCCAAAGCCCCGGAGACCCCGATGACCAAGCCCACGATGGACTTCACCCCCACCGCTCCGAAGGGCAAGGCGGGGGCCTCGGTGCTGTCGTCGGACCTGACCGTGGTCGGCAACCTGCGGACCACCGGAGACATCCAGGTCGAGGGCACCGTTGAGGGCGACATCCGTGCCCATCTGCTGACGGTCGGCGAAAGCGCCACCATCCGCGGCGAGATCGTGGCCGACGACATCGTCGTCAATGGCCGCGTCATTGGCCGGGTCCGTGGCCTGAAGGTCCGCCTGACCTCGACCGCGCGGGTTGAGGGCGACATCATCCACAAGACCATCGCCATCGAGTCTGGTGCGCATTTCGAAGGGTCAGTGCAGCGGCAGGAAGACCCGCTGGCTAACGGCCGCAGCCCCGCCGGTACCGTGCGGCTGGACACTCCGGCTGCAGACGCCGAGTAAAGCCCCTTATCCATGACGCTTTCGCGGGCATCGGAGGGCACTCCGGTGCCCGTTTCCTTCTGTGCGGATGCCGACCGCCGGATCATCCTCTGGGCCGCGATCCTGGCCTCGTCGATGGGGTTCATCGACTCGTCCGTGACCTCGATCGCCCTGCCCGCAATGCGCGAGGCCTTGGGGGCAAGCCTGCCGCAAGCGCAGTGGATCAACGCCGCCTACCTGCTGGCTTTATCCTCGCTGGTCCTGGTCGGGGGCGCGATGGGCGACCGGTTCGGCATCGCGCGGATCTTTTCGCTGGGCATCTTGATCTTTGTCGGCGGATCGCTCGCCTGTGCCTTTGCGGCGACGCCCGAGCAGATGATCGCTGCCCGCGCCGTAAAGGGCGTCGGCGCGGCGATGATGGTGCCGGGGTCGATGGCGATGATCTCGCGCGCCTATCCGCGGGACGAACGCGGTCGGGCGCTGGGTCTTTGGGCCGCCGCCTCGACCCTGACCACGGCGTTGGGGCCGGTTCTGGGCGGCATGTTCGTGACTTGGGGCGGAGAGCTGGGCTGGCGTCTGGTCTTCGCGCTGAACCTGCCACTGGGCCTGGTCGCGCTGTGGCTGGTCCGTGGCCGCACGCCGGGCGATATCGGCAAGCCCGGGGTTCGGGTCGACTTGCCCGGCGCGGGGCTGGCGACGCTGGGGCTGGGCCTGATGGCCTGGGCTCTGACCGATGCGGCTGCGCCCGGCTGGATCGCCCTTGCCGCTGTCGCCAGCCTGATTGCCTTTGTCGTCTGGGAAGCCGTGGCCCCTGCCCCGATGCTACGGCTGGGCCTGTTCCGCAACCGGACCCTGGCGGTGACGAATGTAGTGACCTTCGTCCTGTACTTCGCGCTGAACGGGGTGATGTTCTACCTGCCGATGACCGCCGTCACCGCCTGGGGCGTGACGGCGCTGGAGGTGACGGCGGCCTTCCTGCCGATTTCCATCCTGATCGGCGTCCTGTCCGCACCCGCTGGCCGGATGGCCGACCGCTGGGGCGCGGGGCCACTGATGGCGGCGGGCTCGGCGCTGGTGGCGGTGGCCTATGCGGGCCTCTGGCACTTTGCGCCGGACGGGCAGTTCTGGACCCATGTGGTTCCCTTCACCGCGATGGCGGGCCTGGGGCTTGGCCTTGTCGTCGCGCCTCTGACCGCAGCCGCGATGCAGGGGGCCGAGGATGGCGAACAGGGCGCAGCCTCGGGCGTGAACAACGCGGTGGCGCGGGTCGCGGGGCTGATCGCGGTGGCGCTGCTGGGGCGGATGGCTGCTGATGCCTACGGGCCGGGGAGCCCAGGGTTCGGGGTCGCGGGCACGGGGGCGGAGCACCTTGCGGCAACTGGCGCGGCTTTTGGGACGGTGGCGCTGGTGGCAGCGCTGATGGCGGCGCTGGCCGCCGTCTTGGCCCTGCTGGTGGCCCGTCCGGTCAGGTGATCGCGCGGCGGTAAAGGTGCCAGCTGGCGTGCCCGAAGAGCGGCAGGACGAGGAACAGGCCAAGGAATCCGGGGATCATGCCGACGAAGAGGCACACCGCAATCAGAAGCCCCCAGCCCAGCATCACCGCCGGATTCTCCTTCACCAGCGCGAAACTGGTCAGCATCGCGGTCACGAAATCCACCTCGCGGTCCAGCAGCATCGGCAGGCTGACGACAGTCAGGCTGAACAGAAGCGTCGCGAAGGCCGCGCCCACTGCCGTGCCGAAGGCCAGCATTGCCAAGCCTTCGGGTGACAGGAACACGGCCAGCGAGGATGAGACATTGGTCATCGTCGCGTTCCCCAGGAACAGCGCAAAAATCATGTGCGACAGGAAGTTCCAGAACAGAAAGTAGACCACGATCACCGCCGCGATGGCCGGGATCTGGCGGTCCTTCTGGCGGAAGACCACGCCGAAGATTTCCGATGCCACCAGCGGCTGCCCAGCCTCCAGCCTGCGGGAGATTTCGTAGAAGCCGCAGGCGATGAACGGTCCAAGGATCGGAAAGCCCGCGCTGGCGGGCAGCGTCCACCAGACCTGGCCCTTGGTCGTCATCGCCCAAAGGATCAGCCAGCCGCCAAGCACATAGACCGCCGCAAAGACCGCCCCGAGGAGAGGCGCGCGGCGAAAGTCCTGCCATCCGGCCGCAAGGCTGGCGCGGAGGTCTGAGGCGTCGACCTCGTTCACTTCGGGGGCTGTGGGGTGCCTGTCGCTCATCCCGCAAGGCTACGGGCCCGGGCCGGAGCCGCCTTGACCTGCGTCAATCGACGTCCGCGATCTCGCCCCGCTTCTTGCCGGAGGCGTTCAGCGCGAGCGTCGCGGCCATGAACCCGTCAAGGTCGCCGTTCAGCACGCCCTGTGTGTCCGAAGTCTCATAGCCCGTCCGCAGGTCCTTCACCATCTGGTAGGGCTGGAGGACATAGGACCGGATCTGGTTTCCCCAACCCGCATCGCCCTTGTTCTCATGCGCCTCGTTGATGGCGGCGTTCCGGCGGTCAAGCTCTTGCTGGTAAAGCCGCGACTTCAGCGCCTTCATCGCGATGTCGCGGTTCTGGTGCTGGGATTTCAGCGAGGAGGTCACCACGATTCCGGACGGGAAGTGGGTGATCCGCACGGCGGAGTCGGTCTTGTTCACGTGCTGGCCGCCCGCGCCCGAGGAGCGAAAGGTGTCGATGCGGATGTCCTTGTCCTGGACCTCGATCTCGATGTTGTCGTCGACCACCGGGTAGACCCAGACCGAGCAGAAAGAGGTATGGCGACGGGCCGCGGAGTCATAGGGCGAGATGCGAACCAGCCGGTGCACCCCGGCTTCGGTCTTCAGCCAGCCATAGGCGTTCTTGCCGCTGATCTTGTAGCTGGCCGACTTGATCCCCGCGCCGTCGCCTTCGCTTTCGGACTGCAGTTCCACGGTGAAGCCGTGCGCTTCGGCCCAGCGGACATACATCCGCGCCAGCATCGAGGCCCAGTCACAGCTTTCGGTGCCGCCGGCGCCCGCGTTGATTTCAAGGAACGTGTCGTTGCCGTCGGCCTCGCCATCCAGCAACGCCTCAAGCTCCTTCGCCTCGGCGACCTTCACCAGGTCCGCAAGCGCCGCCTCGGCCTCCTTCACGATTTCGGCGTCGCCCTCGGCCTCGCCCAGTTCGATCAGCTCGACATTGTCCTTCAGCCCGCTGTCGATCAGCTTGTAGGCCGCCACCGCATCCATCAGCGCCTGGCGGTCGCGCATCAGCTTTTGCGCCTTGGCAGGGTCGTTCCACAGGTCCGGCGCTTCGATCATGGCGTCGAACTCTTCCAGCCGGTGCGGCGCGGTTTCCCAGTCCATCCGCTGCGCCAGAAGCTTCAGCGTCTTCTCGATGGCTTCTACATAGCCTTGGGTTTCGGCGCGCATGGGATCGGGTCCTGTCTTGGTCTTGGGCAGGGGTCATAAGGGTTTGACCGCGCCCCGGCAAGGGCGCGGCCCAGGTGGCGCAGAGGGGTCAGTAAAGCCCGCCGGAGGAGACGGTGCCGAAATCGGCCTTCTTCGGCACGACGACCGTCTCGCCTTCCGAGTTGGTGACCGTGGTGCCCTGGTCACCACCGCCCTCGCCCTCGCCATAGGCGAAGAGGGGCAGGTTTTCCCCCATGGCAAAGCCGCCGTCGACGACGAGGCCGAGGCCGACCAGCGCCTCTTCTCCCTCGCGGAAATATTCGGCCACGACGTTGTCGCCGGTGGCGTCATCGGGCAAGGGCATGCCCGAGAAACGGTCGATCTTGCGGAAATAGCCGCCGGGGGGGACCTTGAACTCACCGCCGCCGTATTTCTTGATCGCGTCCTCCATGAAGTCCTGAAAGACCGGGACGCAAAGCGTGCCGCCGAAGGCGCTTTCGCCCAGCGTGCGCGGCTGGTCAAAGCCGATATAGCAGCCCGCGACGATGTTCGAGGAATAGCCGATGAACCAGACGTCCTTGGCGTCGTTCGTCGTCCCGGTCTTGCCGGCAATCGGCACCGGCAGGTTCAACCGGCTGGCCGAGCCGCGCTGGACCACGCCTTCCATCATGCTGGTCAGCTGGTAGGCGGTGATGGCGTTCATCACACGCTCGCGGTTGGTGTCGATGCTGACCCCCTGCCCCGGCGGCAGCGTCGGGTTGCCGCAATCCTCGCAGACGCGCTGGTCATGGCGGTAGATCGTCTTGCCGAACCGGTCCTGCACGCGGTCAACAAGGGTGGGCTCCACCCGTTCGCCGCCGTTCGCGAACATGGCGTAGGCGGCGACCATCTTGAAGAGCGTCGTCTCCTGCGCGCCCAGGGAGTTTGCCAGGAACGGCCCCATCCGGTCATAGACGCCAAAGCGTTCGGCATAACCGGCGACGGTCTGCATGGTGATTTCCTGCGCGATCCGGATCGTCATCAGGTTCCGCGACTGTTCGATCCCGGTGCGGAGCGGCGTCGGCCCGTAATACTTGCCGGACGCGTTCTTCGGCGTCCAAAGACCCTGCGGCGTGTCGATCTCGATGGGCGCGTCGACGACGATGGTCGCAGGGGTGAAGCCCGAATCCAGCGCGGCGGCATAGACGAAGGGCTTGAAGCTGGAGCCCGGCTGGCGCGTGGCCTGGGTGGTGCGGTTGAAGACCGAGTCCTGATAGGAGAACCCGCCCTGCATCGCCAGCACGCGGCCGGTGTTCACGTCCATCGCCATGAAGGCGCCCTGCACTTCCGGCACCTGGCGCAGCGACCAGCGGTTGAAGGTGCCATCGTCGTTCGTCACCGCGCGCACGAGGACCACGTCGCCGACCGAGACGAGGTCACCGGCGACCTTGGCTTTCGAACTCAGCTCGCCGCCCTCCAGCCGCTTCCTCGCCCAGGTCACGTCCTCGGCCGGGATGAAATGGCCGTCCTCGTCGTCCATCACCCCTTCGATGCCGATCCGGGCGGCGGTTTCGCCGACTTCCAGCACCACGGCAGGGAACCAACTTTCCACGTCGCGCGGGACCTCGACCTTGGCCAGAGCGTCGCGCCAGGAGGCCTCATCGCCCAGCACCTCGGCCGGAAGGGTCTTGCCGGTGCCGCGCCAGACACCCTGATTGCGGTCGTACTGTTCCAGGCCCCGACGCAACGCCTCGGCGGCGGCCTTCTGCAGCTCGGGGTCGACGGTCGCGCGGATCGTCAGGCCGCCCGAGAAGAATTCCTCTTCGCCGAAGACGCCCGACAGCTGGCGGCGGATTTCGTCGGTGAAATAGTCGCGCGGCGGCAGGGCGTCGCGGAAGGCCTCGAAATCGCCGTTCTGCACCGACAGAAGCGGCAGCTCCTTCTCGGCCAGATAGGTCGCCTCGTCGATATAGCCGTTCTGCCACATCTCGCGCAGGACGTAGTTCCGCCGCTCTGTCACCCGTTCCTTGGCGGTCACCGGATGGTACTTGCCCGGCGCCTGCGGCATCGCGGCCAGCATCGCCGCCTCATGCGGGGCAAGCTCGCTGAGGGGCTTGTTGAAATAGGTCTGCGCCGCCGCCGCCACGCCATAGGAGTTCTGGCCGAGGAAGATCTCGTTCAGGTACAGCTCCAGGATCTTGTCCTTGGACAGGGTCTGCTCCAGCCGGGTGGCCAGGATGATTTCCTTGATCTTCCGTTCCACCGACCGCGAGCCGTCGAGGAGGAAGTTCTTCATCACCTGCTGGGTGATCGTCGAGGCCCCGCGCATGCTTTGGCCGCGGCTTTGCACCGCCTCGACCAGCGCCGCGACCATGCCGCGGGTGTCATAGCCGTGGTGCTTGTAGAAATTCTTGTCCTCGGCGCTGATGAAGGCGTGCTTGACGAGGTCGGGAATGTCATCGCTGGCGACGAACAGCCGCCGTTCCTGGGCAAATTCGTCGATGATCCGGCCCTCGCCGGAATAGATCCGGCTGATCGTCGCGGGGGTGTATTGCGCCAGATTCTCATGGCTCGGCAGGTCGCGGGAGTACATGTAGAAGATGCCGCCCAGCGTCAGCGCAGCAAAGACCAGCCCCAGCGTGACGAAGGAGAAGATCCCGCCCAACACGTTCCCGACGAAGCGTAGCACCCAAAACCCCTTCCGATTTCGTCCCGCAGTATAGCAGACGCGCGCCCGCGTCAAAACCTTGGCCGGTCACAAGTCCCGGCGCAGGCGGGCTTTTGCGGGCCTCACGGGTTTCCCGTGCCCCGCAAGGCCGCATCCTCGACCGACCAGGTGATGATGCCCTGCACCACCGCCTCGGCCAGCTTGGCCCGCCAGGCCGGGTCGGACAGCCGCTTGAAGTCGCGATCCGACGACAGGAACCCCACTTCCAGAAGCACCGAGGGAATGTCAGGGGACTTCAGCACGGAAAATCCCCCCTGCTGGTGCGGGCGCCGGTGCATCCGGATCTCGGCCGCCTTGATCGCGCCCACCACGGCCTTGGCCAGCCGGTCGGTGCGGGGCTGCGTCTCGACCCGGGCCATGTCCATCAGGACCTCGGCCACCACATCGTCCTGTTCGGTCAGGTCGACCCCGGCCAGCAGGTCGTCACGGTCATGCCGTTCCGCCAGCGCCGCCGAGGCGGCATCCGAGGCCTCATCGGCCAGCGTGTAGATCGTCGCCCCCTGCGCATCGCCTTCGGTCAGGGCGTCGGCGTGGAGCGACAGGAACAGGTCCGCCTCTGCCTCGCGTGCGATCGAGGTGCGGGTTTCCAAAGGCACGAAGATGTCTTCGTCGCGCGTCATCACCACCTGGAACCGGCCGTCGCGCAGCAGTGCCTCTTTCAGTTCCCGCGCAAAGGTCAGCATCAGCGCGGCCTCGCTTTGCCCGTCGCGTTCGGCCCCGGGGTCAATCCCGCCGTGGCCGGGGTCAAGCACGATGACAACGGGCCCTGCGCCTTGGGGCTGCGGCGCCGAGAGGTCGGCAGCGGCCGGCAGGCCCCATTCCGGCAGGTCAGGACGCGCAGCCTCACGCGCAAAGGTTTCGGCGTCGGTCCTGGCCAGCGCCAGGTCGATGCGCACGGCGGTCCCGGTGGTCATCTCGGCCCGGGCCAGCTGGTAGGGGCCATCCAGTTCCAGGACCAGCCGCGACCAGCCGGGACGGAAGGACCCTGCCCGCATCGCCAGCGCCGGGCGCACCAGGGCCAGCACTTCGGCGCCGGCCCAGTCCACCTCGCGCGTGTCGATGACCAGGCGGGGCGGGTTGTCCAGCATCCGCACACGCCAGGGCACCGGCTGGCTAAGCCCAAGCCGCAGCTCCAGCCCCTCGCCCGTCGCCACCAGAGCGGACCGCATCGGATCGACCCGGGCGAGCGCCGACAGCTCCTCGGCCCGCAGCGGCAGGGACAAAAGGACGAACAGGAAGACAAGCGCGCGCAGGGTCATGGCGGACTTATCCCCCTGTGCCGGGCAGAAGTAAATTCCGCGCCCGTCCCCGACGCTGCCGCCGTGGCAGCGGGATCACAAAGCGGCGAGCGGCTTGTCACGCCTTGCCCCCGCCCCTATCCTCGCGCCCGCCAGTCACGGCCTGCAGGAGACCCCATGAACCGCCTTGCCCTTGGCCTGATCGCTGGTCTTGCCAGTGTTCCGGCACTTGCCGAAGACAAGCCCGCGACCATGACCGATGCCGAACGGCAGGCCCTCCGCGACGAGATCCGCGCCTATCTGCTGGAAAACCCGGAATTGCTGGTCGAGGCGATGGACATCCTGCAGGCGCGCGAGGATGCGGCGGCGCTCCTCCGCGACGTGCAGATGGTGTCGACCCACAACGACAGGATCTTTAACAACCCGAACGACTGGGTCGGCGGCAACCCGAACGGTGACATCACCCTGGTCGAGTTCATGGACTATCGCTGCGGCTATTGCCGCAAGGCCTATGCAGAGGTCGAGAAACTGATCGAGGCCGACGGCAATATCCGCTTTGTCGTCAAGGAGTTCCCGATCCTGGGCGAGGCGTCGCTGGTCTCGGCGCAGTTCGCGATCGCGGTCCGGCAGCTGCATGGCGACGAGGCTTACGCCAAGGTACACGACGCACTCATGTCCTTGCGGGGCGAGCCGACCTCTGACACGCTCGCGCGGCTGGCCGGGGACCTGGGGCTGGAGGCCCAGCCGATCCTCGACCGGATGGACGCGCCCGAGGTGATGCGGGTGATCCAGGACAACCATGCTCTCGCCACCGAGATGGAGATCAACGGCACGCCGGCCTTTGTGATGGGGGACGGGGTGATGCGCGGCTATGCGCCTCTGGATGTGATGCAGGACTTCGTTGCGGAAGTGCGCGCGGGCGGCTGACCGAAAAGCCACGGACCCGCGCGGCGTTCCTGCCGCTTGCTCGACTTGGCAGCCCTTGGGAAGCAGGATGGCGCGAACTGGCGAATCCGGATGTCCCCATGACGCGAACCTACCTTTTCCTTTTGGCCGCCATCGTGGCCGAAGTCGTGGCCACCACTGCGCTTGCCCGGTCGGAAAGCTTTACCCGGCTTTGGCCGTCGGTGATGGCCGTTGCGGGCTATGCGGTGGCCTTCTGGCTGCTATCCTACCCCCTTAGGGTGATGCCGACCGGGGTCGTCTATGCGATCTGGTCGGGCATGGGGATCGTGCTCATCAGCGCGGTCGCCTGGATCTGGTATCGCCAGTCGCTGGACCTTGCCGCGATCCTTGGCCTGGCCTTCATTCTGGTGGGCGTCCTGATCGTGAACCTCTTCTCGAAGTCGATCCCGCACTGACAAGCGTCGGACGGTCTCTAGCGACTTTTCGCGGGCAGCCCGTCGTGGGGCCCAAGCACACGTTCCGGCGCGTCATCCCACCAGTCGCTGCGCAGGGGCTTTCGGTCCGGGTCCAGCGGATAGAGGATACGGCCCCCCGGACGTTTGCGGTCGCCCACCACAAGCAGCCGGACCTCGGCGGCGCTGTTGTTCAGGAAGGTATGCGAGACTCCAGTGCCCGCCTTGAACCCCACGCCATCGCCCGGCGCCAGCGCGTGCAGATGCCCGTCGATCCAGACATCGGGCGTTCCTTCCAGCACGAAGATGAACTCGTCCTCGTTACTTTCGGCATGCGGCAGCGAAGTGCGCCGACCGGGTTCCAGCCTGACATGGTGGACGCCGAAGAGGTCAAAGCCGAAATGCGTGCTGTAGTCCGCGTCACGGCCCATCTTCTCGGTCCGGCCCGGATAGGACCATGGGTCCTGCTCGATGTCCTGCCAGCGGACGATCTCGGGCGGACGGCTCATTCGGCGGCGAGCTTTTCCGCGGCCTCGATCTCGGCGGCCTTCTGTTCCACGAGGTCGACGATGTGGTCGATCATGCGGTCGTTGGACAACGTGTGGTCCTGCTTGCCTGCAAGGTAGACCATCCCCTTCCCCGCCCCGCCACCGGTAAAGCCGATGTCGGTCATCAGCGCCTCACCGGGGCCGTTCACCACGCAGCCGATGATCGACAGGCTCATCGAGGTGGTGATGTGGGCCAGCCGCTCCTCCAGCGTCGCGACGGTCTTGATGACGTCGAACCCCTGCCGCGCGCAGGAGGGGCATGAGATGATCGTGACGCCGCGATGCCGCAGGCCGAGGGATTTCAGGATCTCGTAGCCGACCTTGACCTCTTCCACCGGGTCCGCCGACAGCGAGACGCGGATCGTGTCGCCGATGCCGAACCACAGAAGCTGGCCCAGCCCGATGGCCGACTTGACCGTGCCGCTGACCAGCCCCCCGGCCTCGGTGATCCCCAGATGGATCGGCGCGTCGGTGGCCCCGGCCAGTTGCTGGTAGGCGGCCGAGGCGAGGAACACATCGGATGCCTTCACAGATATCTTGAATTCGTGAAAATCGTTGTCCTGCAACAGCTTGATGTGGTCGAGACCGGATTCCACCATCGCGTCGGGGCACGGCTCGCCGTACTTCTCCAAGAGATGCCGTTCCAGGGACCCCGCGTTCACCCCGATGCGGATGCTGCAGCCGTGGTCCTTTGCGGCCTTCACCACCTCGGCCACTCGCCGGGCATCACCGATGTTGCCCGGGTTGATCCGCAGGCAGGCTGCCCCTGCCTCTGCCGCCTCGATCGCGCGCTTGTAGTGGAAATGGATGTCCGCGACGATCGGGACCGGGCTTTCCGCCACGATTTCCTTCAGCGCGCGGGTCGAGTCTTCGTCCGGCGTGGAGACCCGGACGATATCCGCCCCGGCCACCGCGCAGCGCTGGATCTGTTCGATGGTCGCCGCCACGTCGGTGGTCAGCGTGTTCGTCATCGTCTGCACGCTGATCGGAGCATCCCCGCCCACCAGCACCTTGCCCACCCGGATCTGTCGCGAGGGCCTGCGCTCGATGTTGCGCCAGGGGCGGACGGGATTGTGGGTCATCGTGAGCGGCTCCGGTTCTTGCCCGCGCAGCATAGGCCGCGGCACCGAAACCGGCAATGGGGGCAGGTCAGTCGGTTGCTTCGGTCGCAGGCGCTGCCACGACGTCAGATGCATCCGCCGTCGCGAAATTCGCCAGGTCCTGATCCGCAGTCAGGTCAGCCTGGGCGAAACTCTGGGTCAACGCCTCGGGCGACAGGGCGATGTCCTTCACCACCTGAGCGCCAGGCGCGACCGGGCCATAAGGAACCCCATCGACGACAAAGTAGATCGACCCCGAATTGCCGGTCCGGAACACGGCTGCGGTTTCCAAGGACGGCACGACATAGCGTTCGCCCGCATCGAGGATCTTTTCAAACAGCACGGTCCCGTCAGCCGCATTCACCCGCACCCAGGACGGGCGGACGGCCAGCACCTCGACGCCTTCCTTGGCATCGGCGATGACCTGGACCTCGCTGCCCAGCGCCTCATCCACCGCGGCTTCGACAGCATCGGCCTCGGCCACTTCTGCCAGGACCCCGGCTTCACGCGGGTTGATCGCGGCAATCGGCCCATCGCGCGAGGTCAGGACGGGGACGTCCAGCGCCTGTGGGCGATACAGGCGGTCCATCACGTCGACAGAAGCGGTGCCTTCGGCGCTGGCGATGGCCTCGGAGGCAGGTTCGGCGGGACGGGTCGCCACGACGTTCGGCGCAGTGGTCCCGACATTCGACAAGGGGTCGATCTGGGCCACCACGGTCGGGGCCTCGTCCACCGGGGCCAGCTGCACGCGCTGAACCTCCTGCAGGACCGACCAGCCGCCATAGCCGATGGCCCCGATCAGCGCGATCAGGACAGCAATCGAGCCGACGGCACCGGGTTCGACACCGCTGAACAGCGCCTCGCCGCGCGGGATGAAGCTGGCATTGGGATCGGCAAGCGGATCGGCGAAGTCACGGCGGGCGCGGGCCTTGACGATCTGCTGCGGCGCGGCGGCTGCGGATAAGCCGTGCGACACGGAATAGCCGGCCTCGGCGCAGAAGCGTTCGAAGGCCCATTCCGGGTCCATCGCCAGATAGCGCGCGTAGGACCGGACATAGCCTGCCACGAATCCGGGGGTTTCAAAGGCGGAAAGATCGGCGTTTTCGATCGCGGCGATATAGGTGGCCTTGATCTTTAACTCACGCTGGACATCAAGCAGGGACTTGCCCAGCGTGGCGCGTTCGCCCCGCATCAGATCGCCGAGGCGCAACTCGAAGTCGTCAAAGCCTTTTGGCTTGTCCTCTTCGGTCGTGGAAGGTTTCGACCTCCAACCGATCATATGCCCGCTGTCCCCTTCGGTGCACCTGTACCGTGGCCGCCTTCCCCAGCGACTCACTGCCTTGTTCTATTGGACAAACCCTAGCATAGGGCAAGAGGTTTTCCACAGGCCAAGGGGCCTCAGGCGACCGCTTCGGCGCGATTCAGCGCACAGTGCGACCAGAGTGCATCCATCGCGCGCACCAGTTTGTCGATTTCGCCCGGGCCGTGCACCGGCGAGGGCGTGAAGCGCAGCCGTTCCGTGCCGCGCGGGACGGTGGGGAAATTGATCGGCTGGACGTAGATGCCGTGGTCTTCCAGCAGCATGTCCGAGATCAGCTTGCAGTGCACCGGATTGCCGACATGGACCGGGACGATGTGGCTGCCATGGTCGATGAAGGGCAGGCCCAACGCGCGAAGCCGCGCCTTCAGGATGCGCGCCTGGGTCTGGTGTTGGGCGCGCAAGGCGACCCCGCCCTCGCCCTTCAGGAAGCGGACGCTGGCCGCCGCGCCGGCAGCTACCGTGGGCGGCAGGCTGGTGGTGAAGATGAACCCCGGCGCATAGGAGCGGATGGCATCCACCATCCGCGCCGAGGCCGCGATGTAGCCGCCGAAGACGCCATAGGCCTTGGCGAGCGTCCCGTTGATGATGTCGACGCGGTGCATCTGCCCGTCGCGTTCCGCCACCCCTGCCCCACGCGGGCCGTACATGCCGACGGCGTGGACCTCATCCAGGTAGGTCAGCGCGCCGAACTCCTGCGCCAGGTCGCAGATGTCCTTGATCGGCCCGAAGTCGCCGTCCATCGAATAGATCGATTCGAAGGCGATCAGCTTCGGCGCCGCCGGGTCGTCCTGGGCCAGAAGCTCGCGCAGATGGGCCACGTCGTTGTGCCGGAAGATCCGCTTCTCGCCGCCCCCGCGCCGGACGCCTTCGATCATGCTCGCATGGTTCAGCGCGTCGGAATAGATGATGAGGCCGGGGAAGATCACCCGTAAGGTCGACAGCGTCGCATCGTTGGCGATGTAGGCGGACGTGAAGACCAGGGCCGCCTCTTTCCCATGCAGGTCGGCCAGCTCTGCCTCAAGCCGCTTGTGCCAGACCGTGGTGCCCGAGATGTTCCGCGTGCCGCCCGAGCCCGCGCCGGTCGCATCCAGCGCCTCATGCATTGCTGCCAGGACCTCCGGGCGCTGGCCCATGCCCAGATAGTCGTTGCCGCACCAGACGGTGATGTCCTTCTGCGACCCGTCGGGCTTGGTCCAGACCGCGTGCGGGTATTGCCCCTGCGACCGCGCAATATCGATGAACGTGCGATAGCGCCCTTCGTCGTGCAGGCGTTGCAGGCTGGCGTCGAGCGCGTCGTCGTATCTGGTCATCTGTCTTGGTCCCTTGGGCAGGGCTATCTGAGCAGCCCGCCCCCTTGGTGCCTTGATTTGGGTCAATCGCCGCTTACGGCCAAGGGGACGATTTGTCACCCCCGACTTACGCAGAATGTCCTTAACAATGCTGTCATCCTACCCGATCCCGCCCCCTATGGACAGTGCGAACCGGCCTGATACGCTTCCGGAAAACCTGACCTCATGTGAGCGCAATGACCCTGGAAGCCGTCCTCAACCGCATCGACGAGACCCTGCCGCAGTCGCTGGACCGGCTGATGGCGCTACTCCGCATCCCGTCGATCTCGACCGACCCAGCCTACAAGGACGATTGCACGCGGACGGCGGAGCATCTGGCGGCCGACCTTGCATCCCTCGGCTTCGAGGCCCGCGCGGCACGGACCCCCGGCCACCCGATGGTCGTGGCGCATGGCGGTGAGGGCAAGCGGCATCTGCTCTTCTACGGCCACTACGACGTGCAACCCGTTGATCCCTTGGAACTTTGGGATCGCCCGCCTTTCGACCCCGAACTGCAGGACACTCCCAAGGGCAAGGTGATCCGCGCCCGCGGTGCCTCGGACGACAAGGGCCAGCTGATGACCTTCATCGAGGCTTGCCGCGCCTGGAAGCATGTGCACGGCACCCTGCCCGGGAAGCTCACGATCTTCCTGGAGGGTGAGGAGGAATCGGGCTCGCCATCCCTGATCCCCTTCCTGGAACAGCACAAGGACGAACTGTCTTGCGACCTCGCGCTGATCTGCGACACGGGGCTCTTCGAGGAAGCGACGCCCGCGATCACCACCATGCTGCGCGGGATGGCGAAGGTCGAATTCACCATCTGCGCTGCGAACCGCGACCTGCATTCGGGAATGTACGGCGGACTTGCACAAAATCCGCTGCATCTGATGGCGCGGCTCTTGGCGGGCCTGCACGATTCCCAGGGCCGGGTGCAGGTGCCGGGCTTCTACGACGACGTGGACGAACTGCCCGACACGCTCCGCCAGCAATGGCAGGCTTTGGCCTTCGACCATGCGGGCTATCTGGGCGATGTGGGTCTCTCGGTCCCGGCCGGGGAACAGGACCGGACGCCGCTGGAAAAGATCTGGTCGCGCCCGACCGCCGAAGTGAACGGGATGTGGGGCGGCTACACCGGCGCGGGCTTCAAGACCGTGCTGCCGTCCGAGGCGCATGCCAAGGTGTCCTTCCGCCTCGTCTCGCGCCAGGACCCCGCCAAGATTTGCGCCGCCTTCAAGGCCTGGGCCGAGGCGCAGATGCCCGCCGATTGCGAGATCGTCTGGCACGGCGGCAGCGACGGCGCGCCTGCGTCGGTCATGGAAATCTCTGACCCTGCCTTCGAGGCCGCGCGCCAGGCGCTGACCCAGGAATGGGGCCGCCCCGCCGCCTTCGTGGGGGCCGGTGGGTCGATCCCGGTGGCGGGTTACTTCAAGTCGATCCTCGGGATGGACGCGATGCTGATCGGCTTTGGCCGCGACGACGACCAGATCCATTCCCCGAACGAGAAATACGACCTGGAATCGTTCCACAAGGGCATCCGGTCCTGGGCCCGCATCCTGGCGCGCATCGCGTGATGTTTGAAGTTCGGGATGCAACCGCTTCGGATGAAGGGGATTTCCTGCGGCTCTGGCAGGGGTTCTGCGACGGCTACGGCATGACCCTGCCGCCCGAAGTCACCGCCTTCACCTGGACCCGCCTGATGGACCCCGCGAACCCGATGAAGGCCCGGCTGGCAATCCTGGACGGCATCCCGCATGGCTTTGCGATCCACCAGCACCACCCCTCGACCTGGGTCCAGGGCGACGACGGCTACCTGGAGGACCTCTACGTCGCCCCCGAGGCGCGGGGCCGTGGCCTCGGCCGCGCGCTGATCGAGGATCTGGTTGCCATCGGCCGCCAGAACGGCTGGCGGCGGCTCTACTGGCTGACCGAGATCGAGAACGCCACCGCCCGCCGCCTGTACGACCAGTTCTGCGACAATGACGGGCATATCCGGTATCGGATGACGCTGTAACGCGACGCCTGGACCGGGGCCAAAAGTCTTCGAAGACTTTTGCAAAATCCTTCGAAGCATTTTCACGCGGACGAATTTGAGGGCCCGAAGCCCAATTTCGGCGGCACCGCCGGGGGTACTTCGGGCAGTGCCGGGACTGCGCGACCTGCGCCGGCTCGTCCCTGCTAGAGGCAACGGCGCCAGGTCAGCCAGGTGCCGTCGCCGTAGAAGACCCGCAAATCCATCCCGTTCTGCGCAAGCTCAATCACCACTTCCTCGGTCCCGGCACCGCCGACCGTCTCCAGGCCCAACCGAAGCCAGCGGGGAAAGCGGCCGGACTGCTTTAGCAGGGTGATCTGCTGAACGCCCGCGGCGGTCCTTATGTCGCTGGCACTGACCTCGATCAAGACGGCGGCAGCACAGGTCTGCGGTGCCGGGACAAACCAGCCCTGGAACTCCTCGGGAAGGCGTCCCTGAGCCAACGCGCACTGGGTGGAGATCACGAGACCCAGCAGTGTGGAAATCGCGATCCGCTTCAGTTGCACCGTCTCCACACTGCCACCGACCCGTCGGCATAGGTGAACTGCAGCGACCCGTCTGCGGCCAGCGTTATCACCGCCGAATCCGTCCACTGCCCGCCACCGGCGTCGTTCAGAAGCGAGGCCTCGACCTTGTTCGGCTCGCCCGGAAACTCGATCAGGTCGGTGACGATGATCGCGAACTCGGCGCCCAGCATCACCCCGTCCTTCACCTCGACCCGCCCAAGGTCGTCACAGCCCAAGCCCTCGGTCGCATAGACCCCGTCAAAGCCGGTCGGCAGCAGGACAGCGTCCTCGGCCCGGGCGGAGGCGGCGGTCAGTGCAAAGACGGCAAGGGCGAGGCGGATCATGGGAAGCTCCTTCAGGATCATGCCACAGCAATAGCCCGCAGCCCGCGCCTTAGGCGAGACAGGAAAGCATGACCTTAGGGGAGGAGGTTGGCGCGGTGGACGGGGCTCGAACCCGCGACCCCCGGCGTGACAGGCCGGTACTCTAACCAACTGAGCTACCACCGCGCGCTGGATGGGGCAGATAGTGGGTTGGACGGGGGGCGTCAAGCGGGAAACGGAACCTGGTCCAGCCCGCCACCTCGAACCGCCTCTCGATGATCAACCTCGCCACCGGCGGCACGCGGGGCTTCACCTATGACGCCGCGGGCAATGTCACGGCCGAGGCGCGGACGGGCGGCACCTACGGCTACACCTACAACGCCGCCGGCCGGATGTCCGAATTCCGGATCAACGGCGTCCTCCAGGCTTCCTACCGCTATGACGCGATGGGGAGGCAGGCGATCCGCACCCGCTCCTCCCCCACCGCTGTCACCATCCACTCGGTGTTCGACAGCCAGGGCCGCCGGATCGCCGAGTCCAATGAGACCTCCGGCGCGCTGATCCGCGAATATGTCTGGAACGGGTGGGGTGAGGCGCGCCCGGACGGCCTTCCAGTGGAAGGACGTCAGCGCCGAACGCCCGAGCACACCTGCGAGGGCCGGGGTGGCGGTCATCGAAGGCGGCGTCATCTCCTTCGTCCGCGCTGACCACATCGGCCGCCCGGTCTTCGCGACCAACGCCGCCGGGGTGAAGGTCTGGTCCGCCATCCCCGGCCCTCGCAAGCGTGCTCGGGCGTTCGGGGGGAAAACAGTCCACTGGACTGTTTTCTGATCCCCCTCACCCCTTCGGCGGAGTGCATGTGTCAACCGGCACCCTCCCCACCAACCGCTTCCCCGGCCAGTGGTTCCAGTCCGAGTCCGGCCTCCACCAGAACTGGATGCGCGACTACGACCCGACGACGGGGAGATACCTCCAGGCTGATCCGCTGGGGCTGATCGATGGGGCGAGCGTGTATGGGTATGTGAAGCAGTCGCCCATGCGGTTCACAGACCCGACCGGCGAGGCCATACCGTTCCTCATTTTGGGAGGAGCAATCGTAGGTGGCCTGATCGGCTACTATGAAACAGGATGCTGGCAAGGTGCCGCTGTTGGGGCATTGTTTGGCGGTTTAGGCGCCTGGGGCTTCGGCGGCAAAGTTGTGACGGCGGGTTGGGGCGCAGCGACCGCTGGCGCCGGTGCAGTAGGGACAGGTATATTCGCCGCAGACGACTGCGACTGCAAGCCACCACCGGAGATAGACCTGAGAAACCTACTACTGATTATGTTCGGTGGTGGCCTTGGCGGTTCAATGGGTGGGCCTATGGGAGAATCACTTGGAAACACATTTGGAAATGGCAACGGCCCTTTGTCGTCCGCAATTGAGGAGACCACAGGAGCGCTGCCAGGTGCTCTGGGTGGTATGATGGGAGAAGAGATGGGGCAATGAATGCGCTTTCAAATCTCGGCCTGGATTGGCCAATTTTGGGTTTCTATCTGCTGCCGCCAGCAGCATTTGCTGTTGTCCTTTTCATTCTGCGATCAATTGTGAAGGGCAGATCGCGACTACGTAGAGCAGGCACCTGGGTCGCAATGCTTTGTGTCTTTGCGGTTGGTTGGACTGTTAATCTTTCAGCGAGTCACACAGGCCAGTTTGAGGAAGGTATGTTGGCTGGGTCTGCGATTGTATTTGTCCTTGTGGTAGACTGGCTCTTGGTCAAAGAGCATGGCGACCAATGAAGCGACGGGCGACTCAATCGCGGTTCATGATTTCACTCATCATTCTTGATCTACGCTTGGGAGGCAACCACCGCTCCCACCCCTTAACCCGCTTCACTCCGGTCAGCGAGCTGTAGGGTGCGTGATTTCACGCATCATTTGGCGCAGAACGGTACTGACTGGCACCCCTACTTACCCCGCCAGGCCAGTCCCTCTCAATCCTTAACACCACCCTAGCGCCCGCGATCAAGTCATTGATCCGGCGGCCTTTATCGAAACTGTCCACCGTGGACACGTCCCCATTGAGGCCGCAAAAGCCTCCCTCGCGCCCCCTCCCTCCGCCCCCTCTCCGCGCCGCCCCGGCACCCCTCCCCTCCACCCCCGATTCGCAGCGCCGTCGAGCACACCCAGCCGACCCGCCCCCTGATCCACGACCACCTCCGGCCCGACCCCCATCACGGTGATCGAAGGCGGCGTCATCTCCTTCGTCCGCGCCGACCACATCGGCAGGCCCGTGTTTGCGACGAACGCCACCGGGGTGAAGGTCTGGTCCGCCATCCCCGGCCCTCGCAAGCGTGCTCGGGCGTTCGGGGGGAAAACAGTCCACTGGACTGTTTTCTGATCCCCCCCACCCCTTCGGCGGAGTGCATGTGTCAACCGGCACCCTCCCCACCAACCGCTTCCCCGGCCAGTGGTTCCAGTCCGAAAGCGGCCTCCACCAGAACTGGATGCGCGACTACGACCCGACGACGGGGAGATCCCTGCAGGCCGACCCGCTGGGGAGGGCGACTAGGGTGGTTTCCCATGCAAGCGGACAGGACGTCTGAGGCCGAAGTCCATGAAACGCTTCAGTGCCTTCCGGCACAAAAAAGACGTTAAGAAACCTCTAACGTCCACAGGCAAGCCATTGTTATAAATGGACTATCCAGAAATGTCCACCGTGGACAGTTTCGGTCGATCTGGGGGAAAGCTGGCGCGGTGGACGGGGCTCGAACCCGCGACCCCCGGCGTGACAGGCCGGTACTCTAACCAACTGAGCTACCACCGCGCGTGGGGGGCGGGATAGAGGCTTCCCCCGGGGTCGTCAATGGGGGACGTGCGGGTTTTTCACCGATCCGGGGCCGGGATGAACTCGTGGTCGTCGCCGGGGGGCAGATGGAAGCGGCCGTGCTGCCAGTCGCCCGCCCTCCAGGCCTCTTTCGCGGCATCGATCTTCTCGCGCGAGGAGGCGACGAAGTTCCACCAGATGAAGCGCGGGCCGTCCATCGTGGCCCCGCCGAGGAGCATCACCCGGGCACCCTGCGGTCCCGCCTGGACCGAGACCCGGTCGCCGGGGCGGAAGACGAGCATGCGGCCCGCCTCGAAGGTCTGCCCGGCGCAGGTGACGTCGCCTTTCAGGACGTAGACCCCGCGGTCCTCGTGGTCGTCTGGAAGGGGGATGGAGGCGTGGGGCTGGAGGACGGCGTCGGCGTAGAAGACCTCGGAGGGCATGTCGAGGCCGACCCGTTCGCCCCAGGCGTGGCCGAGGATCAGGCGGACCTGTTTCCCCTCGCCTTCGAGTTCGGGGAGCTTGTCGCGGCCGAGGTGGGTGAAGCCGGCCGGGTCTTCCTCGCGGTCCTTGGGAAGCGCGAGCCAGGTCTGCAGGCCGAACATCGAGAGGGGGGCCTTGCGGGCCGCACCATCCGTCCGTTCCGAATGAGTGATCCCCTGCCCCGCCAGCATCCAGTTGACGGCGCCCGGTTCGATCCAGGCGTCGGTCCCCAGGCTGTCGCGGTGGTGGAGGCGGCCCTTAATCAGGTAGGTGACGGTCCCGAGGCCGATATGGGGGTGAGGGCGGACATCAATGCCGGTGCCGGTCAGGAACTCGGCCGGGCCCATCTGGTCAAAGAAGATGAAGGGGCCGACCATCTGCCGCTGGGCGGATGGGAGGGCGCGACGGACTTCGAACCCGCCGAGGTCGCGGGCGCGGGGGACGATGACGGTCTCGATCTGGTCGACCTGGGTGCCGATCGGGATGGAGGGGTCGAGAAGCGGGTTCCACATGGGGGCTCTCCTTTGGATGGGAAGGTAGACCCGGGAGGGCGGAATTTCATCCCGTTCTGGCCGCGCGGAGGCTGTGCGGGGGTGAACAGGGGAAAAGTGTCCACGGTGGACAAACGCTGGATGGTGTTTGAGATCAATGGGTTGGTCGCGGACGTTAGGGGTTTCTTAACCCGCGCCAGATCACTTCAGTTGCAACTCAATCCCTTGGTCCGCAGCTGATCGGCCCAGAAGAAGAGCTGGATCGAGCTTTCAAGCAGCGACTTGCAAAAAATGGCTTGGTCGGCGGCGGTAATCGGTTCTTTCCATCGCAGACGCGCGTGCCAGTCGTTCACCACCTGGGCGGAACCGATGAAGCGGCCGCGCGGACCAGGCACAGGGCCAAGCGAAAGAAGAGACGCGACATAGGCGGCATCCTGAGCGTCCGGCGGTGGAGCGATGAAAACATTGTTCTCGGTGCCCGGCGTTTTCGGCTTGGGCAGTCGCGGTGGGCCGAGCGCGAACCCTAGGTCAGCGAGTGCCTTGTCCAGATCAATGGGCTGCGTGACGGCACGATTGCGGAAGAACGCAAAGCCGCCACTTGCGTCGCTGTTGCCCGAATAGGATGGATCGAGGACCAGAAGGCCGTTGGGACGGAAATAGAACAGTTGTGCGGCGCGGAAGACGACGGGGGCGTCCACGGTGCTGCCCGCATGGGCCGTTGCGTAGCGATAACCGATCTCTTCCAGGGGCCAAGCGGCAGTGGCGCGGTCGCGCCAGACACGGTCGTCTTCCAGATCAAGAACCAGATCGGCGGCCTGACCGTCGTCAGCCGAAAAGAGGATGCAGGTCGTCCCGGTTTCCGGGAAGTCGGCGCTGGCAGCATGGCAGGCGGCATCGGTCGCCTTGACGAAGCGGGCGCTGGTGACGGTCTTGGCGTTGGCAAATTCAAAGTCGCGCAGGACGATGCGGACCCAAGCGACATCGCCGCCGGTCAGCAGGCGTTCGCAAAGGTCGAAGCACGGGGCCTGATCGTAGAAGTCCGACCGAACTCCATCTTCGTTCCAGAGATCAGGAGCGTGCCTGGCGTTGCGGATGATCTCAATGCCAACCTGTGCGTCGAGTGCAATCGGCTTGGGCGCCATGGGGGATTTCTGGACGACCAGCGCCTGTGCCTCGCGGTCGGCCATGCCTGGGAGAAGCAGCAGCGAGGCGGGTAGCGCGAGGCCAAGCGCGAGTGCAGGCCAGCGAAGCCAGCTGTTGCGGGCAAGGACGGCAGGAAGCAGCGCCCAGAGCAGGATTGTCGCCATCGGCAGGATGAAGAGCAACGGCAGGCCCAGTCCGACCGTCAGGACCATGGCCATCAGTGCGATGCCGGGAATGGCGAGAAGTAGAGTGAGGACGGTACAGACCGCAAGAAGAATGAGATAAAGCCGAACCATCAACCGAACCCAAGGACGCGTGTGTATGGTCGCCAGAGTATCGACCTTCGGGGCGAACGCAATTGGGTCAATCAGTTAACGGAACGCTTGAATTGCACGAACGATCAAGTTCGGATGGTCGGCAGAGAATCGAAGAGGTGGCGCGTGACGGTCCGATCTGAGTTTCCCCATGACATCACCGAAACCCCCGACATGGGCATCCCGATGCCAGACGGCACGAGGCTGTCCGCGCGGGTCTGGATGCCGGAGGACGCGGGCACGAACCCGGTTCCGGCGGTGCTGGAATACATCCCCTACCGTAAGCGGGACGGCACGCTGCCCCGGGACGAGATGATGCATCCCTGGTTCGCCGGGCATGGCTATGCGGCGGTGCGGGTCGACATGCGCGGCAATGGCGACAGCCAGGGGCTGATGGATGACGAGTACAGCCAGCAGGAGATGGACGACGCGGTCGCCGTGATCGACTGGCTTTCGCGTCAGCCCTGGTGTTCGGGCGCCGTGGGGATGATGGGGAAAAGCTGGGGCGGGTTCAACTGCCTGCAGGCGGCCTTCAACCAGCCGCCCGCGCTGAAGGCGGTCATCTCGGTCTGTTCGACCACCGACCGCTTTGCCGATGACATCCACTTCAAGGGCGGTTGCCTGCTGGGCGAGAACTTCGGCTGGGGCGCGGTGATGCTGGCCTACTCCTCGCGTCCTGCCGACCCCTTGCTGCGCAATGACTGGCGCGAGGATTGGCTGAAACGGCTGGAGGCGCAGCCCTGGCTTGCGCCCCGCTGGGCCGTGCATCAGACGCGGGACGGGTACTGGAAGCACGGCTCGGTCGGCGAGGACTGGGGGCGGAATAGGGTTCCGGCGCTGGTCTGGGGCGGTTGGGCCGACAACTACATGAACACCGTCGCGGCGATGGTCGAACATGCGCCGGGGCCGGTGCAGGGGATCGTCGGGCCTTGGGTGCACCAGTACCCCCATACCGCCGTGCCGGGGCCGCGGATCGGCTTTCTGCAGGTGGCGCTGCGCTGGTGGGATCGCTGGCTGAAGGGCGCACCCAACGGGGCCGAGGATGACCCGGCCTATCGCGCCTATATCCTGCATTCCGAGCCGCCGAACGCGAGCCCGGCGCATCGGGCGGGGCATTGGGTGCAGGAGGCGAACTGGCCCAGCCCCCGCGTGACGCCGGTCACCCTGCACCTCGCGGCGGAGCCGGGGGTTTTGCACCCCCCAGTCCATCGGTCTCTTGAACCGATGGCGAGACCGATGGCCTACCCCGCAGGATATTTGAGGACAGATGAAAGCCCGGAGTTTTCTCTGCCGGTCTCTACGCCGCAGACCCTGGGGCTGGAGGCGGGCGAATATTTCCCGATGGGGCTGAATGCCGAAATGCCGGGCGACCAGGCGGCGGATGATGCGCTGTCCCTGTGCTTTGACGGCGAAGTGCTGGCGGCGGACCTGCAGCTGCTGGGCGCGGCGGAGGTGCGGTTGCGGCTGGCCTCGGACAAGCCCTTGGCCTTCGTGGTGGCGCGGTTGTGCGATGTGGCGCCGGATGGGTCTTCGGTCAGGATCGCGCATGGGATGCTGAACCTCTGCCATCGCGACAGCCGCGAAAACCCTGCGCCGATGGTGCCGGGGGCGGAGGTGGAGGTGGCCTTCACCTTGGACCAGATGGGCTATCGGCTGGCGGCGGGGCATCGGTTGCGGCTCGCCTTGTCGACGAGTTACTGGCCGTTCCTCTGGCCGTCGCCCGAGGCGGCGACGCTGACCGTAAGCAGTGGCAGCCTGACCCTGCCGGTCCAGACCGGGGCGGATGCGGGCGAATGGGACCCGCCGCCCGCCGAACATGCCGCGCCCTGGAAGCACCGGGTGGTCCGCGAGGGCGAAAGCCGCCGGTACGTGGAGCGCGACCTGATCAGCGGCCGGCAGGCGTTGGTGGTGGTTGAGGATGGCGGCGACCGCGAGAACCTGGACCACGGCCTGGTCAGCGGCGAAAGCCTGACCGAACGCTGGGAGATCCACCCGGACGATCCCCTGTCGGCGCGGGCGCTGCATGTCTGGGAGCAGCGCCTGTCGCGGGGGGGCTGGTCGGTCCGCACCGAAGCGCGGGCCGAGATGACGGCAACGGCCGATCATTTGCGGATGACGGCGCGGCTGGCTGCCTTTGAAGGCGAGCGGCTGGTCTTCGAGCGCAACTGGGACGAGGCGGTGGAACGAAAGTTTGTCTGAGACCTGCGAGAAAACATTTGTCGCGAGGCAGGGTTCGCGGTTTATTGATTCTGCAATCAACAAAAGAATCCCCGAAACGGGGCCAATAGGGAGACCAGCATGAACGACAAGCATAACCAGCTTGACTGGATGGTAGCGCAGGCCAAGAGCGGCCGGATGACCCGGCGTGAGTTTGTCGGCCGGACAACGGCCCTTGGGGTGTCGACGGCTCTGGCCTCGGCGCTGTTCACCAAGGCGTCGCAGGCACAGGCCAAGAAGGGCGGCGTGCTGCGCGCCGGGATGCAGGGTGGCGAGTCCACCAACAGCCTTGATCCGGCACTGGCCGCCTCGGAAGTGCCGTTCGCGATCAACATGACCTGGGGCGAGATGCTGGTGGACGTCGCCCCCGACAACACCATCGATTACCGCATCGCGGAGGAGATCAGCTCGAACGCCGATGCGACCGAGTGGAAGTTCAAGATCCGCGCTGGCGTCGAGTTCCATGACGGCAAGACCGTCACCGCCGAGGACGTGATCGCCACGCTGAAGCGCCACACCGACGAGAAGTCGCAGTCCGGCGCGCTGGGAATCGTGCAGGGCATCAGCGAAATGAAGGCTGAGGGCGACATGGTCACCCTGAAGATGGCGAGCGGAAACGCCGACCTGCCCTATCTGATGGCGGACTATCACCTTGTCATCCAGCCGGGTGGCGGCATCGACAATCCGGCCGCGGGCATCGGGGCGGGGGCCTACAAGGTCAAGGTCAACGAGCCGGGCGTGCGCCATGTGTTCGAGCGGCACGCGAACTATTGGGATGCGGCGAATGGCGCCCATGCCGATGAGGTCGAGATCCTGGTGATCAACGACAACACGGCGCGGACGGCAGCGCTGCAGTCGGGCCAGATCCACATGATGAACCGGGTCGACCCGAAGATCGTGGAGCTTCTGAAGGGCGTCGAGGGCATCACCATCGAGCATGCTCCGGGCCGCGGCCACTATGTCTTCATCATGCATGTCGACAAGGCTCCGTTCGACAACAACGACCTGCGGATGGCGCTGAAGCTGGCGATCAACCGGCAGGAGCAGGTGGAGAAAATCCTGGGCGGGCTCGGCTCGGTCGGGAACGACTTCCCGATCAACGCGGCCTATCCCTTGTTCGACGACACGATCCCGCAGCGCGAGTACGACGCGGCGCTGGCGGCCGAGCACTACAAGAAGTCGGGCCATGACGGCTCGCCCATCATCCTGCGCACCGCACCGGGTGCCTTCCCGGGCGCGGTGGATGCGGCGAACCTGTTCGCGGCGAGCGCCAATGCGGCGGGCATCCCGCTGCAGGTGCAGTTGGAGCCCGATGACGGCTACTGGTCGAACGTCTGGAACGTGCAGCCGTTCTGCGCCAGCTACTGGGGCGGGCGTCCGGTGCAGGACCAGATGTATTCCACCGCTTACCTCTCGACTGCGGAATGGAACGACACCAAGTTCAAGAACGCCAAGTTCGACGAGCTGATGATCGCAGCCCGGGCGGAACTGGACCAGGACAAGCGCAAGGGCATGTACTCGGAAATGGCCAACATCCTGCGCGACGAGGGTGGCCTGATCCTGCCGATGTTCAACGACTGGGTCGAAGCCCGCCGCGCCGAAGTGGCTGGCTGGACGCCGGACCCGAACGGCGAGTTGATGAACGGCAAGGCCCTGATCAAGTGCTGGCTGGCCTGAGGCCACGCCGGTGCACCCGATCCTGAAACTTCTGGTCCAGCGCATTGCGCTGGGCCTGCTTCTGCTGCTTGGTGTTTCGGCAGTCATCTTCCTGGGCGTCGAGGCGCTGCCGGGGGATACCGCGCAGGCGATCCTGGGGCAGCAGGCGACACCCGAGGCGCTGGCGAACCTGCGCGAGAAGCTGGGGCTCAACGACCCGCCGCTGACCCGCTATTTCCAGTGGCTGGGCGGCGTGCTGACCGGGGATCTGGGCACCGCGCTGACCAATGGCGCGGATATCGCGACCTCGATCGGGCAGCGACTGGGCAACACCCTGTTCCTGGCGGGCTGTGCCGCCGTCATCGCGGTCCCGCTGGCCATCATCCTGGGCCTGGTCGCCGCGCGCTATGCCGGGCGCTGGCCGGACAAGCTGATTTCGGGCGTGACGCTCACTACGATCAGCCTGCCCGAATTCGTTGCGGCCTACTTCGTGATCTTCCTGCTGACCCAGCTTGTCCCGATCTTCCAGCCTGTGGCGATGGTCTTCCCTGGCATGGGCTTCTGGGAACGTCTGCAGGCCGTCGCCCTGCCGGTGATCGTTCTTGTGCTGGTCGTCCTTGCGCACATGATGCGGATGACGCGGGCGGCGATCCTGAACGTGATGCAGTCGGCCTATATCGAGACGGCAGAGCTGAAGGGACTGTCGCCGATGACGGTGATCTGGAAGCACGCCTTCCCGAATGCCATCGCGCCTGTCGTGTCAGTCGTCATGCTGAACCTGGCCTACTTGGTCGTGGGTGTCGTCGTGGTCGAGGTCGTCTTCGGCTACAACGCCCTTGGGCAATACCTCGTCGACCATGTGACAAAGCGTGATCTGCCGGTGGTGCAGGCCGTGGGCCTGATCTTCGCCGCCGTCTACATCTTCCTGAACATGCTGGCGGATATCATCGGCATCCTGGCCAACCCAAGGCTGAGGCACCCGAAATGAGGATCCCCCTGTCCGCCCTCATCGGCCTGATCCTGACCGGGACCTTCCTGTTCGTCGCCGTCTTTGCCCAGTGGATCGCGCCCTACGACATCTCGGACGTCTCGGGCGGTCAGTGGGAGGGCCCATCGGCCAAGTTCTGGCTCGGGACCGACACCATCGGGCGCGACATCTTTTCGCGGCTGATCTACGGCGCACAGATCACCATCTTCGTGGCGCTGGCGTCCTCGGTCCTGGCCTTTTCGCTGGGGGCCTTCCTCGGCTTCCTTGCAGCGGTTAAGGGCGGCTGGATCGATCAGGTCCTGTCGCGGATCGTCGATCTGGTGATGGCGGTGCCCTCGCTGATCGTGGCGCTGGTGATGCTGTCAGTGCTTCCGCTGAACCTGACCGTGCTGATCCTGGTGATGGGCATCCTCGATTCAACCCGCGTCTTCCGCCTGTCACGCGCTGTCGCGGTGGACATCGCGGTGATGGATTATGTCGAGGCGGCCCGTCTGCGGGGCGAGAAATGGGGCTGGGTGATCTTCCGGGAAATCCTGCCCAACGCGCTGTCGCCTCTGGTCGCGGAATTCGGGCTGCGCTTCATCTTCGCGGTCCTGTTCATCTCGACGCTATCGTTCCTGGGCCTTGGCGTGCAGCCACCGCTCGCCGACTGGGGCGGGATGGTGAAGGAGAACAAGGACGGCCTGATCTACGGCAAGTCGGCGGCGCTGTTGCCCGCTGCGGCGATTGCCGCGCTGGCGATCAGCGTGAACCTGGTGGCGGACTGGATCCTGACCCGGACCTCCAGCCTGAAAGGGGGCCGCGGTGGCTGACGACACGCTTCTTGCGATCAAGGGCCTGGTGATCGAGGCCACGTCCTATCCACCGGGGGAACCGCCGAAGAACGTCACGTTGGTGCATGGGGTGGACTTGCACCTGAAGCGCGGTCGGGTGCTGGGGCTGATCGGCGAATCCGGGGCGGGGAAATCGACCATCGGGCTTAGCGCCATGGCCTACGGGCGGGGCGGCGTGCGGCTGACGGGCGGGACGATCCACCTGAACGGGCGGGAGATTCGGCTGGCGGATGCCAAGGCCCTGCGGTCCCTGAGGGGGCGTGAGGTCACTTACGTATCGCAGTCGGCGGCGGCGAGTTTCAACCCGGCGCGGCAGATCATGGAGCAGGTGATCGAGACCTGCCTGTCGCATGGGCTGTGTCGCAAGGCCGAGGCGGAAAAGCGCGCGGTGGCGCTGTTCAGGAAGCTTGGCCTGCCGAACCCCGAAACGATCGGCAGCCGCTATCCGCATCAGGTTTCGGGCGGGCAGCTGCAGCGCTGCATGACGGCGATGGCTTTGTGTCCGAAGCCCGACCTGGTGATCTTCGACGAACCGACAACGGCGCTGGACGTCACGACGCAGATCGACGTGCTGGCCGCGATCAAGGAGGCGATCCGGGATACGCACGTGGCGGCCTTGTATATCACGCATGACCTTGCCGTGGTGGCCCAGGTCGCGGACGAGATCATGGTGCTGCGGCATGGCCGGATGGTGGAGCTGGGCGAGACCGGGCAGATCATCCATCGGCCGACGCAGGACTATACCAAGGCATTGGTGTCGGTCCGGGGGCTGGAACACACCGAGAAGGCCCCTGCCCCGCCGGTGTTGCAGGTGCAGAACCTGACGGCGCGGTATCGAGGGACGAACTTCGACGTGCTGAAGAACGTCTCGGTCGACCTGCCGGCTGGCCAGACGCTTGCTGTGGTGGGGGAAAGCGGCTCGGGCAAGTCGACGCTGGCGCGGGCGATCACCGGGCTGTTGCCGCCAAGCCAGGGCCGGATCACCTTTGCCGGGAGGCAGTTGTCGGCAGAGCTTGCGGGGCGCACCAAGGACGACCTGCGCGAGATCCAGATGATCTACCAGATGGCCGATACCGCGATGAACCCGCGGCAGACGGTGGGGACGATCATCGGGCGGCCGCTGGAGTTCTACTTCGGCCTGCGCGGGGCCGAGAGGGACGCCCGGGTGCAGGAGCTTCTGGACCAGATCGAGATGGGCAAGGGCTTTGCCCAGCGCTATCCGGCCGAGCTGTCGGGTGGCCAGAAGCAGCGGGTGTGCATTGCGCGCGCCTTGGCCGCGAAGCCGAAGCTGATCATCTGCGACGAGGTGACTTCGGCGCTGGACCCGCTGGTCGCGGACGGCATCCTGAAGCTGCTGTTGGCGCTGCAGGCCGAGGCGGGAGTGGCGTACCTGTTCATCACCCATGACCTGGCGACGGTGAAAGCGATTTCCGACAAGATCGCGGTGATGTTCAAGGGCGCGGTGGTGCGCTATGGGCAGAAGTCCGACGTGCTGACGCCGCCGTTTGACGATTACACCGACCTGCTGCTGAGTTCTGTGCCCGAGATGGAACAGGGCTGGCTGGAACAGGTCATCGCGCACCGGAAGATGGAAAGCGCGGGGAATTGAACCACCGCTCGTCGTTGGACTTCGTCCCTCCTCGCTGAGGGTCTCCGACGAGAAGCCGAAGGCGCGACGTGGGAGGCGTCGAAAGCCATGACCAAGCTTCTGCTCATCATCCTGGACGGAGTGCCTTACCGGAACTGGCGGCGGCTTTTCGGCAATCTGGAAGGCTGGGTCGAACGGGGCGAGGCGCGGGTGCGGCGCATGCGGTCGGTCCTGCCGTCGACCTCGGCCTCCTGCTATGCCTCGATCCATACCGGTCTTCCGCCGCAGGTGCATGGAATCTGGGCCAACGCCGACACCCGCCGTCTGGAGTTTCCGGATGTGTTCAGTGCGTTGACCGGCGCGGGGAAGACGACTGGGGCGGTCACCCACAGCTATTGGAGCGAGTTCTTCAACCGGGCGCCGTTCGATGTGGTGCGTGACATCGAGTATGACGAGCCTGGCGGGCCGATCACCCACGGGCGGTTCCACACCATGCATCGCGACACCGAATACAACCAGATGACCCCGGCGGACTATGACCTCTTTGGCACGCTGACCCGGCTTTGTGAGGTGAAATCAATAGACTACGGCATACTGCACACTTGTACCCTCGACAGTCTGGGCCATCGCTTCTACCACGACTGCGAAGAGATGGACGATGCCTGCTACCGCATGGATGCGACGCTGGCCCCGTTTCTTCACCGCTGGCGGCAGAACGGCTATGAAGTGATCGTCACCGCCGACCACGGTCAGGATGCGCGGGGGCATCATGGCGGGACGGGCGAGGATCAGCGCGACTTTGCGCTTTATTACTTTGGTGACAGTGGCTTGCCGGGCGAAGATGAGGTTCTGGATCAACTCGCGCTGGCCCCGTCCATCCTGACGCGGATGGGGGTGCCGGTGCCGCCGACGATGCAGGCCGCGCCCTTCCTGTCGCGCTGAAGGGCGCGGACCGGGTCAGCCGCCGGTCAAGCCCAGCTTTGTCTGCGCAGCACGCGTGCAGATCAGATAGCTTGCCCGGCTGCTATGCGCCCCATGCGACTGGATACCGTCGGTGCGGCTGGCCGCGGCGGCGTGGCGTTCGGCCAGGCAGTCGCTGACCTCGGCGGTATAGGCGGCGCGCAGCGTCAGGCACGCCTCACCTGCCGCCGCGATCGGGCCGGACAGCGGGCAATCCTGTCGCGCGGCCTCGCCGGTTTCGGCCGAAGCGGCACCGGTCAGGCCGGCGCAGGCAGAGAGAATCAAGGCAAAAGCAGCTTTCATCATTATCTCCATCAAAATGTGTGGTTCCAAAGCGTGTGGCCTGCCCACCGCGCCACGCATGCCGCGCCGTGTGGCAGGTTGCCCCGGACCATGGCAGGAGCAACGTGATCTGGGCGTGATGCCCGCGGGAATTCCACAGTCCGGGCCACCAGCGCAGTCCCCGGCACCACACCCCGAGCTTTCGGATGGATTTCAGCACCTTCGTCTGTTGAAAGCCCGCCCATCTGTGTGCATCGTTAACGAAGGTTGCTCTGAGGCTGCGCTGCATGTTCCGGTTCCAAGTCGATCTCCTCGGTTCCTGCCGGGTCGCCCGTATGGCGACCGGGGAAGAGGTGGCGTTCCGGACGCGCAAGACGCGGCTTCTGATGGGGCTTCTGCTGCTCAGCCCCGGCAGCCGGATGAACCGGGAACAGCTGGCCTCGCTGCTGTGGGACCCCGCCCCCGAGGCGCTGGCGCGGTCAAGCCTGCGGCAGGCGCTGCGCGAGCTGAAGGAGGTCCTTGGCCCGGACGGCGAGGATGTGGTCGAGGCGGATCGCTTTACCGTGGGTCTGAAGGCTGCAGCCTTCGATCTGGATGTGCGCCGGTTCAAGGAGCTTCTGGCGCGGGGCCAACAGGACCAGCACGCGCTGATTTCGGCGGCGGCGCTGTGGCAGGGTGAGCTGTTCGGTCCGGCCCAGCCCAGCGCCCCGGTGTTCGAGGCCTGGCTGCAGATCGAGCGGTCGCAATTGCGCTCGGCCCTGACCACGGCGCTGACCGACCAGCTGGAAAAGCTGATTGCCACGGGCACTTATGGCGACACGCGCATCGCAGAAGAGCTGGTCCGGATCGAACCCAGCCACGAGCTGGCGCATCAGTTCATCATGCGCTTTCACGCCCAGCGCGGCGACCAGTCGGCGGCCTTGCGCCAGTACGGGCTCTTGGAGCAGGCGCTGGCCGAAGAGCTGGACAGCGAGCCGAGTGAGGCGTCGAACGAGCTGTTGGTCGCAATCAAGAGCGGCGAGGTGTCGTTGCAGCGGACCCCGGCGCAACCGGTGGCCCCTGCCCCGGCGCGCGGCCGCAACGGGCCGCCGCGGATCACCATCCGCCCGCCGCTGACCCGCTATGGCGATGCCAGCAAGAACTACCTGGGCGAGGGCTTTGCCTTCCTGGCCAAGTCCTGCCTGTCGCGCTTTCGCTGCTGGATCGTGATCCCCTGGCCCTCAAGCGGGTTCGAGTCGACCACTGCAGTCGACTTCACGGCGGTAGGCCAGGTGATCGACGCCGATTTCGCGGTCGACTGCGTGCTGGACTGGCGCACTGGCGAGGGCAAGCTGTTCGTCAGCCTGATCGATTGCCGTGACGGCAGCGAGGTCTGGTCTGCGCTGTATCCGGTCACCGAGCATGACCTGCAGGAGGTCAGCTCATCCGTCGCGGGGGCCGTGGCAGCCAACCTGGCAAGCCAGGTCAACCACATCACCCTGCTGCGTCACGCCCGTTCGACGCCCGGCAACCCGGTCGCCTATGACCTTTGGCTGAAGGGGCATCAACTGTCGCGGCTTTGGACGGCCGAGGCAGACGCCGAAGCCGAAGCGATGTTCCTGAAAGCGATCGACCTGGACCCAGGGCTTGCGGGCAGCCACGCAAGCCTGGCGCAGATTCTGTGCAGCCGCAGCCTGGTGCGCCCGGGCTATCCCAACCGCAAGGCCGATTGCGCGGCCGCTTTTCGCCATGCGCGCGAGGCCATTGCGCTGGACCCTTACGACCCGCGCTGCCACATCAGCATGGCCTGGAACTGGCTGATCGCGAAGTCGCCGGAACGTGCGAACACGCATTTCCGGATGGCGGTCGACCTGAACCCGAACGATGCCGAGGCGCTGATCGCGGCAGCCTGCGGGCTGGCCTTCCTGGGACATGTCGGGGACGCCAAGGGCCTTGCCGCGAAAGCGGTGCAGATGAACCCGGTCTATCCGGAGTATTACACCGACTACCTGTCGGCGATCCAGTTCCTGGACGGCGACTATGCGGCCACGATCGAGACGGTCGAGAAGTGCTATGAAGGCTTTCCCGACCGCTCGGCCCTGGCCGCCGCCGCCTGGGCGCTGCAAGGCCGCATCGAGAAGGCCGAGACGGTCTACCAGTACTTCGCGGACCTGACGGCCTCGCGCTGGGAAGGGAGCGGCCAGCCGGACGACAACGACCTGGAGAGCTGGATCATGGAGGTCCTGCCGATCCATTGGCCCAAGGGCAAGCAGAGCCTGTTGAAAGGCCTGCGGCTTGCCCGGCAGATGGCCGCGCAAGCCTGAGCCGGAAAAACCCTAGCGGCACTTGCGCATGAAATAGCGCGCCAGCACCACCTTGGAGCGGACTTCGTCAGTGGCGCCGTAGTCCTGTTCATCAGCCACCTTGTGCGTGACGAGATCGCCCGACCACGGGACCTTCACGTGCATCCGGTTCGGCGTGTCGTAGACCGGCACGATCTCGACATTGGCGGGAATTTCGCCAAGGACTTTCCCATCAGCGGTCTCATAGCGATAGCCGTTGTCATACAGCCATTTCCGGGTGTTTTCGTTGAACTTCCACCATTCCGAATTGGGGTCGTTGCTGAAGGCGGTTTGGCTGACACGCGTGATCGCTTCGCCGGTCTCCGCGTGGTCTGCGACGACCTGACTCTTCAACTTGAAGAACCCTACCATTTCACTCTCCCTTCCCTTGTTGGGGCAATTCTTTTGCCTTTGCCGGATCACTATTGGTCAGCACCGTGATGCCAGCGTGAAATGCCGGGACGGTCCCAGAATCCTGCCTTGATCCGCCGGGCCATCCTGCCTTGAATAAGGCCATGAAGCAAAACCAGGCTGAGACGATTGCGCGGCTGGCGCGGGCCCTGGCGGATGATTTCCGGATCACCCGACTGGATGCGCCCGAGGCGCCGCTGTTCCTGGCGGTCGCGCTGCCGATCGAGCCCGGAGCGACTGGTCTGAAACCGCGGCTGCCGGCGGGTCGGGGCATGAGCCCGCAGGAGGCGCAGCTGGCGGCGGGGGCCGAGGCCCTGGAGCTGCGGGCAAGCCTCGCGCAGCAGCATGCAGGCGACTTGCGGACGCGGCCGCGCAAGGACGGTCTGGCGATGGTCGAGGCGCAGGACCTGGCCAGCGGCGTGGTGGTCGAGGTCCCTGCGCAAAGCGTTTATCTCGACTGTGCGGCGGTTCTGGCCGAGCCGTTGCGGGAGGATGCGACGTCGACCGGGTGCGCCGTCGGGCCGGACCGCATCAGCGCGACGGTACGGGCGCTGTGGGAATGCGTGGAACGCGACGCGGTGGCGCTGTGGTGGCATGGCAAGCGCCCGGGTGGCACCGTGGCGACCGAGATCATCGATGCGCACCAGCCGCGGCTGTTCTGGTGGCTGCATGAGCGGCGGCGCAAGACTAGGCTGATCGAGGTCACGACCGATATCGGCCTGCCGGTGGTGGTGGCCGTGGCGGCAGAACCGGACGGTCGCAAGGTCGCGGTGGGTTCGGCCGCGCGGCCGGTGCTGGCGGATGCGGCGCTGGCCGCGGTCAGCGAGATGGTGCAGACCGAGGTCAGCCTGGACCAGGCCGCCGAGGCGGGCGACGCTGAGGCGGCGGAATGGATCGCGGCGGCCTCGTTGCTGAGGCAGCCGCAGTTCCAGCCGGGGCCAGAGCGGGCTGCGGCCGAGACGCCGGATGTGCTGGCGCGGCTGGAGGCGCTTGGCCATCGCGCGCTGGCGGTCGAACTGACGCTGCCCGGCGACCCCCTGCCCACGATGCGGGTGCTGGTCCCGGGCCTCTGCGCGATGCAGGGTCGCACCGATTGCGCCCGTTTTGCCCGGCTTTGTCCCGGCCAACCCCGCCTGATTTTGCCCGAACCTTTTTGACCCCCCTTAGCAAAGCGAGGCCGCCATGCCGCCGATCACCAGCCCGCACAGCATTTTCCGCAATACGGCCCCGCGAACCCCGCGACCAAGGTCAGCGCAGCCGTCGCAATCGGGGTATTGCTTCCTGTTTCCGGAACTGGCCGCGAAGGTCGATGTCGGCTGCTTTGCCGGGATCGGCGCCGCGCACAGCTTTGCCCGGCTGGTGGAGTTCGAGAAAGCCAGCCGCGAGGCGTTGAGCTCTCCCGAGACGCTGCCGATGCGGTTGCCGGCGGTCTATACCTATTTCGGCCAGTTCGTGAACCACGACATTTCCGCCCCCGTGGGCGATGTGGTGACGCTGCTTGAGCCGGTGGAGGCGGTGGGTGTGATCGGCACCGCCCTGCCAGCGGGGCTGGAGCGGTCAGAGCGGGCAGCACCGGGGGTGATCCTGGAGTTCTTCGTCAACGAACAGCCCAACCCGCTGGCGCTGGACAGCCTGTATGGCGACGGGCCGGGCAGCAGGGACAAGGCGATCCAGGAGCTTTACGAGGGAGGCAAGCGGTTCCGGCTCGGCAAGACCCGGGGGGAGGATGCGCCGTTCTTCAAGGCGCTTGGCATCGAACCCGGGGACGTTCATCACGACGAGGGCGCCCCCGACATCCTGCGGCAGGACCGCACCCCGCTGATCGCTGACCAGCGCAATGATGAAAACCTGATCCTCAGCCAACTGCACCTGGCGCTGATGCTGTTCCACAACAAGATGGTCAAGAAGCTAGAGCGGGAGCCGAAGTTCACCGACCCCGCCGCCTGCTTTGCCGAGGCCCGGCGGCTGGTGACGCTGCACTACCACTGGCTGATCCTGAACGACTTCCTGCCGAACCTCCTGTCGCCCCTGGCCCTGCAGGTGCCGCTGGCGATGAGGCCGCAGAAGCTGACCAACGCTCGGACCGTGCCGCTGGAGTTCACCACCGCCGCCTTCCGCTTTGGTCATTCGATGATCGGGGCGACCTATGACTTCAACGCGAATTTCGGGCGTGACGGCAAGATCGACCCCAAGGGCGCCTCGCTGTCCGACCTGTTCGACTTCACCACGCATGAAAACATGGGCAAGCCCGACGTGGCCGAGACGCTGCAACTGCCGGACCACTGGGTGATCGACTGGGACCGGATGACGCAGCCGCCCCACGCCGCCCAGGGCCCCGGCGGGGCCGAGAAGATCGACCTGACCTTTGCCATCGACATGCTGAACCGGATGGGCACGTCGAATGTCGCGGCGCATGGGTCAATCCTGTTCCGCAACCTGATGCGCGGCTTTCAGCGGCGGATCGCCTTTGGTCAGGAGCTGGCCCGCGCCTGCGGACTGGATGCCCTGACGCCAGAGCAGTTGCGCGCTGCCCTGCCGGATGCGAACCCGGCCCAGCCAGGCGCGGAAAGCCTGCGCGCCATTGCCGAACGGCTGGGGATGCTGAAGGAAACGCCGGCCTGGCTGTATTTCCTGTGCGAGGCGCGGCATTTCGAGAACGGCGAACGGCTGGGTCCTGCGGCAAGCCACATCATCGCCGACACGATCGTGGGCCTGCTGAAGCACATGCCCAAGTCGATCCTGAACCAGGAGGGCGGTGCCTGGCATCCGCGTGAAAGCCCGCTTAGGGGAGTGGGAGGGGAAGAGCTGACCTCGCTGCGGGCCCTGCTGATGGGGGCTGTTGCATAGGAACCCTGACCGGGTGGCACCGGTGTGACCGGCGGGGGCTATGGGCTGGACAGGCGAGCGGTTTCATTTCATAGACGCCGGGTCGGGCAGACCGCACCTAGCGGAACGGCTTGTCCGTCCCCAAGTTTGGCCCCGTGACGTCCCCTGAGAGACACCGCCGCCGATGACCCCTGTTGAGCTTTCCTTTCCCTCGCGTCTTCGCCCTGCCCTGCGCGGGCTGGCAATTGCGCTGATCCTGCCGCTGGCGGCCTGCGCGCCGTCGACCAGCACGATGCAGTTCTATCCGCTGCAGGGCGAAATCGCCGAGGCCGACCCGACGCTGGTCATCCGCGCCACGGCGAAGAACACCACCGGTACCTCGGGCGCGCTGTCCTTCCGCCTGCCGGAGCGGGGCAGATGCACCGGCACCTGGTCCTCGCTGACGCCACGCACGGTGTCGCATTCCAAGGGGCTGGCGCTGACCTGGAAGAAGACCGGGGGCGAGATGGGAACCGAACGCGAAACCGTCGCTGGCGTCAACAACGGCGAGATCTACGCCGTCTGTGACGACGGCACCCGGGTCCAGGGCACTTTCGTCATCGGGTCGGGCACCGCCAGCGGCACGGGCCAGGCCACCGACACCAACGGCAACGTCTACAAGCTCTTGTTCTGACGGATTGGCGCGGTCCACGAATTTTCTGCGAAAATTCGAAGGCTTGCGCGGTGAGGCTGTCCTAGGCGCGCAGGGCGTCGGCCAGGACGGCACGGACCGCGTCGCCCGGCACGTCCTCGGCCACGAAGGCCTGACCGATGCCGCGCGCCAGGATGAACCGCAGACGGCCGTCGATCACCTTCTTGTCCTGCCCCATCAGCGCGATCAGCGCGTCAGAGCCCGGCAGGTCGCCCGGGATGTCGCGGATGTCGACCTTCATGCCCATCGCCCGCAGATGCGCCCGGACGCGGCTGGGGTCTTCCTGGCTGCAAAGGCCCAGGCGCGAAGAGAGTTCAAAGGCCAGTGCGCAGCCAATGGCAACGCCTTCGCCGTGCAGAAGCCGGTCGGAATATCCGGTCGCCTTTTCAAGGGCATGGCAGAAGGTGTGGCCAAGGTTGAGGAGGGCGCGTTCACCCTCCTCGGTCTCGTCCCGGCTGACGATCCCGGCTTTCATCTCGACCGAGCGGGTCACCGCATGCAGCCGCGCTGCCGCGTCGCCGCCGCGGATCGCCGGGCCGTTCTGTTCCAGCCAATCGAAGAAGTCGGCATCGCCCAGAAGGCCGTATTTTACCACCTCGCCATAGCCCGACAGGAAATCGCGGTCGGTGAGGGTGGAAAGGACGTCGATGTCGGCCAGGACGAGGCTTGGCTGGTGGAAGGCGCCGACCAGGTTCTTGCCTTGCGCGGTGTTGATGCCGGTCTTGCCACCGACCGAGCTATCGACCTGGGCCAGCAGCGTCGTCGGCAGCTGTACGAAGCGGACGCCTCGGCGCAAGATGGCCGAGGAAAAGCCCACCAGGTCGCCGATCACCCCGCCACCCAGCGCGATGACCACGTCGCGGCGTTCGACCTTCTGGTCCAGCAGCCATTCGGTACAGCGCGCGAGGTTGGCCCAGTCCTTGGTGCCCTCGCCCGGAGGCAGGGCCAGGGCGGAGACGGCGATCCCCTCACGCTCCAGCGCGGCGGTCAGAGCCGACAGGTGTCGCGCGGCCACGGTTTCGTCGGTGACCACCGCCACGCGCTTGCGGCGGAGGAGCGGTGCGATTTCGGCGCCCGCGCGCGCGATCAGGCCGGGGCCGATCCGCACCTCATAGGACCGGTCGCCAAGTTCGACTGCAACCCTGTTCACGCCGTTTCCTCCAGCACGTCCGGCCGCAACTTCAGCGCGTCGCGGACCCGTGTCGCCATCTCTTCCACCGAGCGGTCCGCCTGGCTGTCGACCGCGATGTCGGCTTGGCGATAGAACGGCTGGCGCTTTTCGTAAAGCTCGCGCAGGGTCTCGCGCGGGTTGGCGGTACGCAACAAGGGGCGGGTCGTCTTGTGGCGGACGCGCTGCCAGAGAAGGTCAAGGTCGGCGCGCAGCCAGACCGAGACGCCGACATCGTGGATCAGGGTGCGATTCGTCTCGGACAGGAAGGCGCCGCCGCCGGTGGACAGCACGCAAGGTGTGCCGCGCAACAGGCGGCTGATCACCTCGGTTTCGCGGGCGCGGAAGAAGGCCTCGCCGTCACGCTCGAAGATCTCGGCGATGGAGCGGTTGGCGGCACGGACGATTTCCTCGTCTGAATCGCGGAAGTCGACGCCCAGCTGACGGGCAAGGGCCGTGCCGACGGCGGTCTTGCCCGCCCCCATCATCCCCACCAGCACTACCGTCTTCGCAAGCCGCACCATGGCCCCCGATCCTGCCGCGACAGACCTTCCCGGGCAAGGACTTGCCGACGGGAAATCTTCCCCCCTCAATGGCGTGAACTCTTGCCGAATGCTATATACATTCGCACCGAAACCCGCAGGGACCGGCCTTCTGGCGCGGCCCATGCGGCAACAAGCGCCGGGGGGATGAAGCCTGCCGGCAGAAGACGAGGAAGGGCTAAGCCATGGGTCGGATCATCAAGGCCTTGCTGTTGCTGGTGATTCTTGGCTTTGTTGGCCTGACCGTCTATGCCTATCTGGGCGACCTGACCCCGGTTCAGGGCGAGGTCAAGAAGCCAGTGGTGTTGAATGCGGACGAGTAAGGCGGGTCTTCTGTCGCTGATCCTGCTGGGCGGTTCCATCCTGCCCGCAGCCGCGCAGGAGGCGGAGACCGCCGAGGGGCCCTTGTCGGCCATCGACTGGCTGTCGCAATCGGTCGCGACACCCGCAACGGCGGCCACGGACACGCCGGGGATTGTCGAGCCTCCGGTCGCCGAGGCGGGCAGTGCGCTGCCGTCGACGGTCACGACCTCGTCGCTGGACGGGCCTTCGCCGGACGGGGTGGGGCTGATCCCGACGGCGGTTTCGGGCCTGCCGCGCGATCTGTGGGGCGCGGGCCTGACGCGCGAGATTGCCGAGCGGCTGGTCAGCCATCCCGACGAGGACCTGCCCGCGCTGCGCCAACTGTTCCTGACGATCCTGTTGGCCGAAGTCGCTGCTCCGGTGGATGCCGGAGGCAAGGGTGAACTGCTCTTGGTCCGGATCGACAAGCTTTTGGCTTTGGGGGCGCTGGAGCAGGCGGCGGCGCTGATCGACGCGGCGGGGGCGACGACGCCGGACCTCTTCCGCCGCGCCTTCGACGTGGCCCTGTTGACCGGCGCGCAGGACAAGGCCTGCGAGGGCATGGCAAGCGAGCCGCACCTGGCGCCGACGGTGCCCGCTCGGATCTTCTGCCTGGCGCGGTCGGGCGACTGGGACACGGCGGCGCTGACGATCCGGACGTCCGAGGCGCTAGGCCAGATCAGCCCGGATCAGGCGATGCTTCTGTCGCGCTTCCTGGACCCGGACCTCTATGAGGGCGAGCCGGTCCCTGCGGCCCCTAATCCGATTACTCCGCTGGACTGGATGATCTTTGCCGCGATTGGCGAGCCCCTGCCGACCGAGGGCCTGCCGATCGCGTTTTCCTATGCGGAACTCAGCCCGCGGTCAGGCTGGAAGACCCGGATCGAGGCGGCAGAGCGGCTGACGCGGGCGGGGACGATCCCGCCCAACGTGGTACTGGGTCTCTATACCGAACATGACCCGGCGGCCTCGGGCGGGGTCTGGGACCGGGTGGCGGCGTTTCAGGCCTTTGACCGGGCGATCAGCTCAGGCGATGCGGCGCAGGTGGCGGCCACGTTGCCCGCGGTCTGGACCCGGATGCAGGAGGCCGAGCTGGAGGTGCCGTTTGCGATCCTGTTCAGCAAGGCGCTGATCGAGTTGCCGCTGGAGGGCGAGGCCGCCGACATCGCCTTCCGCGTCGGGCTTCTGTCGCCCTATGCCGAAACGGTCGCGGGCCGCTATCAGGCGGTGACGGCCGAAGATGCCTTCCTGTCGGCCATCGCGCTTGGCAAGGCCGCGACGGCGCTGCCGCCCGACAGCCTGGCGCGGGCGATCTCGGCCGCGTTCCGGACCCCTGCCCTGTCGACCGAAGGCCAGGCGCTTCTGGACGGCAACCGCAAGGGCGAGGCGATCATTGCCGCCATCGACAGCATCGGGCGCGGGGTACAAGGCGATCTGCGCGGGGTGACGGAGGGCCTGTCGCTGCTCCGCCAGGTTGGTCTGGAAGGCGTCGCGCGGCGGACGGCGCTGGAGCTGATGATCCTGGAACGGCGGGGCTGACCCATGCCGGATGCCGAGTCGGGTCGCTGGATCTCGACCTTCCTGGACGCGCGTTCGGCCGAGCTGGGCGCGGCACGGAACACCCAGCTGGCCTATGGCCGCGACCTCGTGGATTTCGCCGACTGGCTGGCGCGGCGCGGCCAGGGCTTTGCCACGGCGGACCGGGCGGCGGTCGAGGATTACCTGGTCTTCTGTGACGCTCAGGGCCTGTCCAAGGCCACCCGCGCGCGGCGGCTGTCGTCGATCCGGCAGCTGTTCCGTTTCGCGTTCGAGGAGGGGTGGCGCAAGGACAACCCTGCCCTGCGGCTGACTGGCCCGGGAAAGGCCCAAAGCCTTCCGAAGACCCTGAGCGAGGACGAAGTCACCCGGCTGATGGAAGCGGCGCGAACCCGGGGGCGGAACCCCGTTGACCGGCTGCGCGACACGGCGCTGTTCGAGCTTCTTTACGCCACCGGCCTGCGGGTCAGCGAGCTGGTCGGCCTGCCGGTCGCGGCGGTGCGGGGCGATCCGCGGATGATCCTGGTGCGCGGCAAGGGCGACAAGGAGCGGATGGTGCCCCTGTCCAGCCCCGCCCGGGCGGCTCTGGCGGCTTGGCTGGCGCAGCGCGACGCCGACGAGGAAGCCGGCCGCAAGGCAGGGCGCGCGCAGTCGCGGTTCCTGTTCCCCGGCGAGGGCCGAGAGGGGCACCTGACGCGGCAGTATTTCCACAGCCTGGTCAAGGACGTGGCGGTGCTGGCCGGCCTGTCGCCGTCGCGCGTCACGCCGCATGTCCTGCGTCATGCCTTTGCGACCCATCTTCTGGCACATGGCGCCGATCTGCGGGTGATCCAGACGCTTCTGGGCCACGCCGATGTTGCCACGACCGAGATTTACACGCATGTCCTTGATGACCACCTGAAGGACCTTGTCCTGACCAAGCACCCCCTGGCCCGCAAGGGCCGCGCCTGACCCACCGAAGGACCCCATGCCCGACGCCTCGCTTGATGCCGCCTTCTGGATAACCTGTGCCGCGATCCTGGCCCTTCTGGTCATGTCGGCCTTCTTCTCCGGCTCGGAAACCGCCCTGACCGCAGCCTCGCGCGGGAAGCTGAAGGGGATGGCCGACAAGGGATCGCGCGGGGCAAAGGCCGCGATGCGGGTGACAGAGGACCGCGAGCGGATGATCGGCGCGCTGCTTCTGGGCAACAACATCGTCAACATCCTGTCGGCCTCGCTGGCGACCGCGCTGTTGACCAAGATGTTCGGGGACAGCGGCGTGGCGCTGGCAACCTTCGGGATGACGGCGCTGGTCCTGATCTTCGGCGAAGTGATGCCCAAGACCGTGGCGATCACGTTCCCCGAACCGGTGGCAACCAAGGTTGCGCCGCTGATCCGGATCCTGATCCTGATCTTTTCGCCCATCGTGACGCTGGTGCGGGCCGTGGTGCGCGGCATCCTGCGGCTGTTTGGGCTGAAGTCCGACGAAGGCAGCGCGATGCTGGCCCTGCGCGAGGAGATCGCCGGGGCCATCGCGCTTGGCCATTCCGAGGGTGCGGTGGAGAAGGCCGACCGCGACCGGCTTCTGGGCGCGCTCGACCTGTCGCACCGCACGGTGGACGAGATCATGCGCCATCGCCGCCAGATCGAGATGATCGACGCCAGCCTGCCGCCGGGCGAGATCATCACCCGGGTGCTGGCCTCGCAGCATACCCGGCTGCCGATCTACCGGGACAGTGACGACAACATCCTGGGCGTCGTCCATGCCAAGGACCTGCTGCGGGAAGTCGACCGGCTGGTGCGGGGCGAGGACGGCTCGGTCCAGGGGATCGAGGCGCTCGACATCGAGAAGGTCGCGATGAAGCCCTACTTCATCCCTGACACGACCAGCCTTGATGAGCAGATGCGCGAGTTCCTGGCGCGGCGCACCCATTTCGCGCTGGTGGTGGACGAATACGGTGCGTTGCAGGGGCTGATCACGCTGGAGGACATCCTGGAGGAAATCGTCGGCGACATCACCGACGAATTCGATGTGGTGGGCAAGGATTCGGGCCTGAGCCAGACCGAGGACGGGGCCTTCCTGGTCGACGGGGCGATGACGATCCGCGACCTGAACCGGGCGACCGACTGGCGGCTGCCCGACGACGAGGCCAACACCATCGCCGGGCTGGTGATCCACGAGGCGCAGATGATCCCGAACGAGGGCCAAGTCTTCAGCTTTCACGGCTTCCGCTTCACCGTGATCGCCAAGCGCGAGAATCGGATCGTCAAGCTGAAGCTGCGGCCCTTGTGACCCGGGGGCCAAGGCCCGCGATCCAGCCGTCCAGCGTCTGACCAAGCGCTGCCCAGTCGGTGTATTCCTTGTCCTTGCCGGGTTCGACCACCTCGCCCTTCTGGTCGGCGATCCGGCGCATCGCCCAGGCGCGGAAGAAGTCGTACTCGCTGAACTTGAACGCCCCGGCGACATGTTCGACACGGCCCGGGGTCCAGCCTGTGTCAGCCTCGAACGTGGCCAGGCATTTGCGCAGGCCGGCCCAGTCGTCCGCGTCCTGCCCAGCGGCAGAGAGGGACACAGCCAGGAACAGCGTCGGCATCAGTGCAAGGTCGACCTTCGCCGTGGTGGCGAAGCGAGCGAGGGATTTCTGGTAGCCCCCGGCATGGAGCGACCCGCCCAGGATCGCGGCGTCGAAGCGGAAGAGGTCCAGCCCCTCGGCGTCCTCGACGTTCAAGAGCTCGACGGCGTGGCCCTGCCCGGCCAGCCGGTCTGCGGCAAAGCGGGCGATCTTGCGGGTCTGTCCGTCGGTGGTGGCATAGGCGATCAGGACGTACATGGCAGCCTCCGTTTCCGAAGGCTTCCCCTTACACCCGATGGGCAGCCTGCGCCCTGATCCGCGTCAAGTCTCAGGCCGACCAGGCCATTGCCGAATGCCGTTCGCCGGTCGCCCAGGCCGTGACCGCGCGGCCGAAGGCCTGGAACAGGGGGCGGGACACGGGGTCGTTGCCCGCGTTCCATTCCGGGTGCCACTGGACCGACAGGGTAAATCCCGGCGCGTCCTTGACGTAGGTCGCCTCGGGCGTGCCGTCGGGGGCATGGCCGTCGATCACGATGCTGCAGGCGGGCCGCGCGATGCCCTGCCCATGCAGCGTGTTTGTCATCACCTCGCGTGCGCCCATCAGCCGGTGGAACACCCCGCCGTCAGAGAAGGTGACGGTGTGGCGCAGCGCAAAGCATTCCTCCAGCGTGCCGTCTGGCGGCATGCGGTGGTTCATCCGGCCCGGCAGGTCGCGGATTTCCGGATGCAGCGTGCCGCCCAGGGCCACGTTCACCTCCTGGAACCCGCGGCAGATGCCGAGGAAGGGCTGGCCCCGGTCGACGCAGGCGCGGATCAGCGGCAAAGTGATCGCATCGCGGCCCCGGTCAAAGGCGCCATGGGCGGGGGTCTCCTCCTCGCCGTATTCGCTGGGGTGGACGTTGGGGCGGCCCCCGGTCAGGAGGAAGCCGTCGCAAAGGTCCAGAAGCTCGGCCACGCTGACATAGCGCGGGTCGGACGGGATGATCAGGGGGACGCAGCCCGCGACCTCGGCCACAGCGGCAGAGTTCATCGTCCCGCTGGAGTGGGCGGGATAGCTGTTGTTGATCATGTAGCTGTTGCCGATGATCCCTACGACGGGCCTCTGCCCCTTGCGCTTCACCCTTGCCACCGCGTCCTTGCTTCCCACACCATAAGGATAGCCCTATGCGCGCGCAGCGGAAAGGGGGCCAGCCCGCACAGATCGCCTGAGGTCGTGCACAGCTGCGGCACAATCGCGCCTCACGCCAAAATGAGTTTCCTTCCCATGCCGGAAGGTTGGAAAACAGGCGTCCCGAAAAGGAAGGAGTTCCATCATGCTGAAACCCGTGACCCTTGTCCTGGCACTGGCCGCCGCAGCCGCAGGCGTTTCGGCCCTTGCACAAGAGAAGACCACTGGCCACGAAGGCCATGCGATGATGGGCGACATGGGCCCGGCCTCGATGGCGTTCATGGAGGCCAACGACCGCATGCATCAAAGCATGGCGATCGAATACACCGGCAATGCCGATGTCGATTTCATCAAGGGCATGATCCCCCACCACCAGGGCGCGGTCGAGATGGCGAAGATCGTGCTGGAGCACGGGCAGGACCCCGAGGTCCGCAAGCTTGCCGAAGACATCATCGCGGCGCAGGAAGCCGAGATCAAATGGATGACCGACTGGCTGGCCAAGAACGGCGGCTGATCCGCTTGGCTTTGCAGCCCTGATGTGGTCCCCTGCCGGGAAACCGGAGGGGGACCCATGCATATCCTGATCCTCGGCGCGGCAGGCATGCTGGGCCGCAAGCTGACGGCGGCAATCACCGGCGGCGCCCTGCCCTTCTCGCAGCTGACGCTGGCCGATGTGGTGGAACCCCCTGCCGTGCCCGGCGCCACGTCCATTGCGCTGAACATGGCCGATCCGGGGGCGGCCGGGGTCCTGCTGAAGGACCGGCCCGCGCTGATCTTCCACCTGGCGGCCATCGTCTCGGGCGAGGCCGAGGCGGACCTTGCCAAGGGCTATGCGATCAACCTTGACGCTTCGCGCGCGCTGTTCGACGCCATCGCAGCCATCCCCGGCTATTGCCCGAGGGTAGTCTTCGCTTCGTCCTTGGCCGTTTTCGGCGCGCCGTTCCCCAAAGTCATTCCGGACGACTTCCACCTGACCCCGCGGACAAGCTACGGGACGCAGAAGGCGATGACCGAGCTGCTGCTCTCCGACTATTCGCGCCGGGGGTTCCTGGACGGGGTGGCGCTGCGCCTGCCGACGATCTGCATCCGGCCCGGCAAGCCCAACCGGGCGGCCTCGGGATTCTACTCCTCGATCCTGCGCGAGCCGTTGAACGGGTTGCCCGCCACCCTGCCCGTCCGCGACAGCTTGCGCCACTGGTTCGCCAGCCCCCGCGCCGCAACCGGGTTCTTCCTGCGTGCTGCCACGCTCGACACCAGCGGGCTGCAGGCGACCCGCGCCCTGTCAATGCCGGGCCTGTCGGCCAGCATCGCCGAGATGATCGAGGCCCTGCGCCGCGTCGCCGGGCAGAAGGCGGTCGACCTGATCCGCCACGCGCCCGACCCGGTGATCCAGGCCATCGTCGAACCCTGGGCCGAGGCCTGCGAGGCCACAACGGCGCGCGCCCTGGGCTTCACCGCCGAGACGAGCTTTGACGAGATCATCCGGGTCCATCTAGAGGATGAGCTTCCGGCTCGAAGCATTTGATTAAAATTGTCTTTCTCTTCTGCAAATATCCCACGGGAGTGCGACCAGTGGTGCGCCATTGGTTCAAGCACCAATGGTCGCGGGAGGGTGTGAAACCCTCCGGGGCTGGCCAGGGGCGCAACGGTTAGCCGCGTCGGCGCAGGTAGTCCTCGGCAATCGCCCGCATCCTTGGCTGCGTCATCTCGGGACCATGCCCGCCGATGGCCAGGTGGCAGTCGATGGTTCGCAGCCGATCCATGGTCTGCAGATAGTCCGGGATGCTGGCACCCGGCAGATCGTCGAGGATCTCGTCGTCGTAGATCGCGTCGCCGGTCAGGAAAAGGCCGTCCTTCTCGTCCAGAAGACCGATCCCGCCCGGCGAATGGCCCGGCAGGTGCAGGACGGTGAAGCTGCGGTCGCCAAGGTCGATCCGGTCGCCCTCGGTCAGCATGCCGGTCAATGGCGCGGGACGCAGGGACCACTGGTCGATGGTCCAGCCGTCGCGGGGCATGGCAGAGACCACGTCGGGCCAGGTGCGGAACTCCTCGGCGAAGGTCTCGATCCCCGGTTTTCCTGCGAAACCAAGGCTTTCTGCGGCGTGTCCAAGGCGGCCTTCGAATTCGTGGAACCCGCCGATATGGTCGACATGGGCGTGGCTGGCCACCGCGAGGACGGGCTTGCCCAACAGGGGCATTGCGGTACGTAGGGGCGCAAGGCCGCAGCCGAAGTCGAATTGCAGGTCACGGTCGCGGCCAAGGACGGTGACCATCGCGGCGCGGAACATCGGGTCGACTGCGGGCTCCAGCGTGACGAAGACGCCCGGGGCCAGTTCGCGGGTTTGAAACCACATGACATGCTCCATGTCGCAAACGGGCAGGCGCGGCGCCCCCCGGCCCCCTAGCGTGGCACGACTGTCAAGGACTGACCATGCCCCCTGCCCGCCCGCCCCGCCCGTTGATCGGCATAGCCCTGATGCTGGCGGCAATGGCGATCCTGCCCTTCATCGACGTGATCGCCAAGAAGCTGGGCCAGGCCGGGCTGCCGATCCTGATCGTGGTCTGGGCGCGGGCGCTGTTCGGGGGGCTGATGACGCTGCCCTTCGCGTTGCGGGCCGAGGGGGCACGGGCCTTCCGTCCAGCGCAGCCCTGGCATCACCTGGCGCGCGCCTGCCTGCTGTTCGGCGCGACCTTCCTGTTCTTCGAGGCACTGAAACACCTGCCCATCGCGGACGCGCTGGCGATCTTCTTCGTCAATCCGCTGGTGATCGTGATCCTGTCGGCGCTGGTCTTGCGCGAACGGGTCGGCCCCCGCCGCTGGGCCGCTGTGGCGGTGGGGTTCCTGGGCACGCTGATCATCATCCGGCCCGGGCTGGTCGAGATGAACCCGGGGACGATCTATGCCCTGGGTGCTGGCGTGGCGCTAGGGTCCTATTTCGTGATGACCCGCCAGATCGCCGGGGCGGCGGATGCGATGGTGCTGACGTTCCAGACTTCGGCCATCGGCGCGCTGCTGATGACACTGGCCCTGCCCTTCCTGTGGGAGACGCCGACGCCCATGCAATGGGTGATGCTGGCGGGCCTGGGGGTGATCGCGACGCTGGGCCATGTGCTGATCACGCGGGCCTATGAACATGCCGAAGCCTCGCTGCTGGCACCGCTGGCCTTCAGCGAGATCATCATGGCGACTGTCGTCGGGTGGTGGTTCTTCAGCGACCTGCCAGACCGCTGGACCGTGCTGGGCGTGGCGATCCTGATTGCCTCTGCAATCTACATCTCGGTCCGGGAGCGGCAGGCGAAGGCGTAGGGTGCGCTACAGCGCACCTTTCGCCACCACTTTTGCCGCCGCTGCCAAAGCCCCGTCCCCATGCGGGATGTCCAGCGCGGTCATCCCCGCCTCCATCACCGCCAGCGCGCCAAGGGTCATATGGGCGTTCACATGTCCCATGTGGCCTAAGCGCAGGAAGCCGTGGTAGGCCGGGTCGGTCGAGGGCGCCATGCCGAGGCCGATGCCAAGGGTGACACCTGCCTGCTTTTCGCACCAGTCACGCAGGCGGGTGGCATGGGGGGCACCGAGGCGCGCGGCGGTGACCGACCAGCCGCGGTCCGCGGGGTTCGTCACGTTCATCGCGATGGCCGGGTTGCCGGCGTTCCAGGCGTCGAAGGCGGCCCAGACGGCGCTGGCAAGCGTGTGGTGCCGCTTCCAGACATTCGGCAGGCCTTCCTCGGCGATCATGTCCAAGGCCTCACGCAAGCCGTAGAGGTGGCTGGTGGGCGCGGTGCCGTCCCAGATCTGCCAGAACTCTTCGGGCTCGGCGCGGGGACCCCAGGCCCAGTAGGGGGTGGCAAGGTCGCTGCGGCCACAGCGCAGGCGGGCGGCCTCCGAGAACCAGACGAAGGCCAGGCCAGGAGGCGTCATCAGCCCCTTCTGGCAGGCCGCCACCATGACATCGACGCCCCAGGCATCCATTCGGAACTCGTCGCAGCCAAGCGAGGCAATGCAGTCCACCGCCAGAAGCGCGGGGTGGCCAGCCGCGTCGATCGCGGTCCGAAGGGCGGCGATGTCGGTCTTGATCGAACTTGCCGTGTCGACATGCGTCGTCAGCACCGCCTTGATCTTGTGACCTGCGTCCGCCCGCAGCGCGGCCTCAACCCGGTTCATGTCGGCGGGAGTGGATTTGCCGAAGTCCAGCACCTCGACCTCCACCCCCATCGTACGGGCGGAATTGGCCCAGGACAGGCCGAACTGCCCCACCGCCAGCACCAAGGCCTTGTCGCCCCGGTTGAAGAGGTTCGCGTTCGCCGCTTCCCACCCGGCATGACCGTTGCCGATGTAGATCGCGACGTGGCCCGTGGTCCCGGCGACCGTCCGCAGGTCGGGGAACAGCGAGGCCACCAGCTCGATCAGCGGGCCTTCGTAGATATTGGGCGAGCCCTGGTGCATCGCGCGCAGGACCCGGTCCGGGATCACCGAAGGGCCGGGGATGGCCAGATAGGGGCGGCCGTTGGCAAGGCTCATGGGTCTCTCCTGTCACTGCCCGCCATGGCTAGGCCTGTGCCCGGTCGGCGTCAACCGGCGGTCTTGATCGGGGCCGCCTTGAGGGTTCGGACCTTTACCGCTAAACCCGCCGCATGAGCGACGAAGACCACCACACCAGACGTCCCTATACCTCGCGCGAGTTGTTCCTGCGGTTGTGGCGCGGCTATCTCAGGCCGCATCTTTGGACCATCGTGCTGGCCTTCCTGGTGATGATGATGGAAGGCGCCACGCTTGGCCTCTTGTCCTCGATGCTGGAGCCGCTGTTCGACAAGGTCTTTGCCCCTGGCGGGTCGAGTCTGCTTGTCTGGGTTGGTGGCGCGATCTTCGCGCTGTTCATTTTCCGCGCCGTCGTCTCGGTCATCGGGCGCTGGCTGCTTGCCCGGGTCAACCAGCGCGCTGCGGGGGCGATGCAGGTGGACCTGGTGCGCCACCTCTTGACGCTGGATGCCAGCTTTTTCCAGCAGAATGCGCCCGGCGCGCTGATCGAGCGGGTGCAGGGCGACACTCTGGCCGTGCAGGGTGCCTCGGCAATGTTGGTCGCCGGGGTGGGGCGCGACCTGTTCTCGCTGATCGGGTTGTTCATTGTCGCGGTGAATATCGACCCGTTATGGACCCTGGCCGCCCTGATCGGCGTGCCACTGCTGTTGGTGCCGGCCTATTTCTTGCGGCGATACCTGCACCGCAAGGCCATGCAGACGCGCGAACAGGCGGGAAATCGGGTCACCCGGATGGACGAGATCTTTCACGGCATCCACGCCGTGAAGGTGAACCGGTTGGAAGAGTATCAGACCAAGCGTTTTCACCACATCATCAAGACGATCGTCCGGGCCGAGGAAAAGGCCGCTGTCGCCCGAGCAGCGATGCCGGCCATGGTCGATGTGGTCACCGGGATCGGCTTTTTCGCGGTGCTGATCCTTGGCGGCACCGGGGTCGCCAGTGGCGAGCGCACCGTCGGCGAGTTCATGTCGTTCTTCACCGCGATGACGCTGACCTTTCAGCCGATTCGCCGCTTAAGCGACCTTGCCGGGCAGTGGCAGGTGACAGAGGCCAGTCTTGAGCGGATCTTCCTTCTGCTCGACACCAAGCCGACCGACAGCCGTCCTGCCGTAAGTCGTGCTATGCCCGCCCCGGGCGCACCGGAAATCCGCTTTGAGAACGTAGGCTTCAGCTACCCTGACCGCCCGGTCCTGAACGGGCTGAGCTTTGTCGCCGAGGCCGGGAAGGTCACGGCGCTGGTCGGGTCGTCCGGCGCAGGCAAGACCACTGTCTTCCATCTGATCGCCGCGCTGATCGAGCCGCAGTCGGGCCGGATCCTGATCGGCGGCGTGGACGTGCAGGAGATGAGCCTGTTCGACCAGCGTGCGCTTCTGGCCTCGGTCAGCCAGGAAGCGGCTCTTTTCGACGAGACCCTGCGCGAGAACCTGCTCTTGGGCCGGGAAGACCGGCACCCCGACCGCGTGACGCAGGCACTGGCGGATGCCGAGATGACAAACTTCCTGACCGGTCTGCCACTGGGGCTGGAAACGCCCGTCGGTACGCGGGGCTCGGCCCTATCCGGCGGCCAGCGCCAGCGGGTGGCGATTGCCCGGGCGCTGCTGATCGACGCGCCGGTCCTCCTGTTGGACGAGGCGACCTCGGCGCTGGACACGCGGACCGAGGCCAGTGTGTCTGCCGCCCTGTCGCGTGCACAGGCGGGCCGGACCACGCTGGTCATCGCACACCGGCTGTCGACGGTGAAGGGGGCGGACAAGATCGTCGTGCTGGACCAGGGCCGGGTGGTCGAGGAAGGCACGCACGACAGCCTGATGGCCCAAGCGGGCCCCTATGCCCGGCTGCACGGGGCACAACTGCGTGACTGAGGCTTCCGGTGCGCAGCGGGCCGGGTTATCTGTCGGCGCATGATGCCCGGAGAAACCGCCCCTGACCGCACTGTCTGGACCGTGACCGGCAAGGATGCGATCAGCTTCCTGCAAGGCCTGGTGTCGAATGACGTCCGTCCGCTGGAGAGCGGGCCGGGGATCGTCTGGTGTGCGCTGCTGACGCCGCAGGGCAAGTATCTGGCGGATTTCTTCGTCGTCCGGCGGCAGGACGGTGCGCTGTTGATCGACATTGCGACCCCGCTGGCCGCGGACACCCTGCGCCGGCTGACCCTGTACCGGCTGCGGTCGGACGTGCAGATCGCGCCGTCGGGGCTGCATGTCCTGCGCGGTCTTGGGCCCGCCCCGGACGGCGCCCTGCCCGACCCACGCCATCCGGCGCTTGGTTGGCGGGCCTGGAGCGAGGCCCCGGGGGCCGAACCCGTGATCGACTGGGACGCGATACGTGTCGCCAACCTGATCCCGGAAAGCGGCATCGAACTGGTGCCGGATGACAGCTATATCCTGGAGCACGAGTTCGAGCGGCTGCATGGCGTCGACTTCCGCAAGGGCTGCTATGTCGGCCAGGAGGTCACCGCGCGGATGAAGCACAAGACCGAGCTGCGCAAGGGTCTGGTGCGGGTCGCGGTGGAAGGCTCGGCCCCCGTCGGGACCGAGATTCTGGACAGTGACGGCAAGCCGGTTGGCTCAATTTTTACGCAATCAGCTGGGACGGGCCTTGCCTACCTGCGGTTTGACCGCATGAACGGCGTTCTACAGGCCGGTCCGGCGCAGGTGCGGGTGGCCTGAGCCACCTCCGCGCGCATGACCAAGATTATCTTAACCAATGGTTGAAATATTCACCCAGGTCTCTAAATCTCGTCTATGTTCGGGCCGGCTACCGACTAGATGCTGATGAGTCGCGAACAAGCCATGCGCCCTATGCATGGCAGTCATTCCAAACCGGTAACCCCCGAATCGGGTTCAAACCGGTACAAACCGCGGACACTCGGAAATACAAGAGCAAGAATAAGGGAAACCAACATGCGTGACACCATCGACAGCACCGCCTTCAACTTCGAGCAGGGCCAGCGTGCACGCAAACTTTTCGCCGCCGTCGTTCTGGCGGCCCTGGACGATGCCATTGCCGACGACAAGAAGTACGGCAACGGCCCGGACCAGATCGCTCGCTGGGCGCGGTCGCGCGACGGCCGTGAAGTGCTGTCCTGCGCCGGGATCGACCCGAACGAGCGTGTCGTGAAGGGCCTGATGGAGTTCGTCGCCAAGGGCGTGCGCACCTCGGTCGCGCTGTCGCGCGAAGAATCCGAACGCCGCCACGCGCTGGAACTGGAACAGGCCGAGGCCGCCTGATCCGGCCCGAAAAGCAGACGTCGACGCGCCCCAGCGGGGCGCGTTTTCATTTGCAGATCAGGTATTTGGCGTCAGTCGAGATCGCGGGCCATTAGGGCGCGGTTGATCTCAGCCCGGACAAGCTTGCGCACGTTGCGCGTGATACGCTCACCCAGCTCACCCTGTAGCTCGGCGCGGAGCGTCTGGCGGACGATGTCCTGCAGCGCCTGTTCGTCCAGCACGTCCAGCTGCATCCCATCGGCGTCGACGAATTCCGTCGCCAGATGCCCCGCGGCCGGGTCCGGATCGGCCTCTGCGGCGATGGGAAGGTCCGTGTCCGGCACAGCATCGGGCTGCGCGATGACATCCGCTGCGGCCTCGGCGCGGATGGTCTCGACGACTTCGCCCGCAGCCAGCCGGGCGGCCAGATGTTCGGCCCTGCGACGCAGCGGCACGAAGGGAATCGGCGCGGCGTCATCGCCGTCGCGGTCCGCTTCCGACCAGGCTTCGACCTGATCGTCCATCTCCTCGCCGTCCGGCATTTCGTCTTCCACGGCCGGGCCGGTCAGCACCTCAGCCTCTTCGGCGGCAAGGGCAACTTCGCCCAGCGAGATGGTCGCCGGTTCGGTCCAGAGTTCGTCTTCCCACTCTGCCTCTGGCTCGGGCATCTCAGCCTCGGCCTGGTCAGCGGCCAGTTCAGGGTCAGCCACGGGCTCTGGGTCGATCGGCAGCAGGTCATCGTCAAGGTCGATTTCGGGATCGTCCGGAACGACCACTAGGGTCACCGCGTCGGCCTGCTCGGGTGCGGCCTGCGCATCAACCGGCGCGGCCTCGGCAACCAGGGTGGGTTCGGCAGCAGCCACGGCAGCCCCGACCAAGCGGGGTTCCAGAAGCGAGGCATCCAGCATCAGAGGGGCCAACGGGCTGCTGTCAGGTATCACCCGTTGCGCCGGTGTCAGCAGTAAGCGTTCGGAATTCAGGTCACGACTGAGGTTGCGCGGGCGCTGTTCGTTGGACACGAGTCGCCGCACCGAGGAAACGACATCCTCAATCTCTTCCGAGCTTAGGGGTCCGGCCATCAAGGTGATCCGCTCGCTTGCGCGTATTGCGATCTCAACTTAACGCCACAACCCCCCGAATCGCAACAGATTTCGCGGATTGTCACCCGACCGGCAACATCAGTCGCCGATCTTTTCCAGAATCCGATCCAGCTTCTTCCCCTGGGCGCTGTGCGAAGGCGCCTTTTCAACCGCGCCGTAGTAGGCCTCGGGGTCATAGGTCGGAATGCCCAGCTGCAAATGGTCCACCGTCAGCAGGCCCATTGTCGCCAGCACCTGGTAGACCGCGACATAGCGCTGAGCCTCGGCTTCCAGCCGGGCGTTGCGCGCGTCCAGCAGCTCCTGCTCGGCGTCCAGCACATCCAGCGTGGTGCGTGTCCCGGCGGCGGCTTCCTCGCGCACACCGTCAAAGGCAGCCTGCGCGGCGCGGATCTGCAGGTCGGACGCCTCGATCGAAGCGGAGGCGACAGCGAGATTGGCCCAGGCGACGCCCACGTTCTGGACAATGCCGACCGCAGTCTGCTGCAGACCGGCGCGCGCGGCGTCCTTGCCTGCCAGTGCGGCCCGCTGCAGCGCCGACAGCCGGCCACCGGCGTAGATCGTCTGGTTCAGCGTCAGGCCGTAGGTCTGCGATTCCTGGTCGTCATCATCGGCCCGCAGCGTCACCCCTGCCCCAAGCACCGGCTTGCGGTTCGCCTTGGCCAGTTCGACCTGCAGATCGGCAATCGTCACCTGATGCTGCGCCTGCCGGATCAGCGGATGCGTCGACCGCGCGACGTTCTGCGCCTCTTCCTGCGTGCGCGGCAGGGCGGGAGCCCGGGGCAAGGCCGCCAGGGAATGCGGATAGTCACCGGTTGCAGCCTTGTAGGCCTCGCGCGCGATCATCAACTGCCCCTCGGCCGCAGCCAGTGCGGCCCGGGACGCGGCCAGCCGCGCCTCGGCGATGGACACGTCGGTGCGGGTGATCTCGCCCACCTCGAACCGATCGCGCGCGGCGCGGAGTTCCTGAGTGATCAGCCGCAGGTTCGACTGCCGCAACGCCACCACCTCTTGCGCCAGGCGCACGTCGACATAGGCGCGAACAGCGGCCAGGAGCACGTTCTGTTCAACCTCGACCAGCGCCTGCCGGGTGGCCAGCACGCTTTCCTTTGAAATCTCGATCCCCAGCTTGCGGCGCCCGAAATCCAGAAGCGTCATCTCGGCGCTCAGGGTCAGCGAGGCCGAAAGCTCTTCGTTGACGCTGGGGCCAAGCAGTCCCATGACATCGGCGCGCTGCCATTGGCCCTGCAGGGCGTAGGACACGACCGGACGCAAGGCGGACACGGCGACCGCCACGTCTTCATCGGCGGCCCGCAGTACCGCGCGGTTCTGGTCGAGGAGGTTCGAATTCTTGTAGGCCGCGATCAGAGCGTCGGCCAGGGTCTCGGCCCGGGCGATGGGCGCGGAGACGACACCCGCCAGGACCACGACTGCAGACAAAAGCCATGCACGCATCATCTTCGCCTTTTCCGTGCCCGCAAGTCAGATGCAGGCGTTGCAAGCTGGTCCGGACGGCGAAGGGCCGGGCCGGACAGGGCCTAATGCGGCCTTATAGCACGAAACTCTGCCTGGCCTGAAAGCCCGGCAGGACCGGGGCCGCGGCATTGAACACCGGCCGCCAGGTCACGCGACCATCCGTCTTGTAGCCGATCCGGGCGGTGCCGACGGCGCCGTCCATGAAGATCGCGCCGATGCGACCGCCATCCTTGAGTTGCGCAAGGATCGCCTCGGGCATGGTTTCCACGCCGCCTTCGACGGTGATGACGTCGTAGGGCGCGCATTTGGTCGCGCCTTCGGCAAGCGGGCCTACAATCACGACGGCATTGTCGACGCCCTCTTCCGACAACAGCCGCTGCGCCTCGGCGCCCAGCTGTTCGTCCTCTTCCACGGCGACGACGGTTTCGCCCAGCCGCGCGATCACGGCAGAGGAATAGCCCAGGCCACAGCCGATATCGAGCACCAGTTCACCCGGCTGGATGTCCAGCGCATCCAGCAGTTTGGCCAGGGTCCGCGCCTCAAGCACTACCCGACCGGGGCCGAGCGGAAGATTGTCGCCGACATAGGCCGCCTCGCGCTTGTCCTCGGGCACGTAGGTTTCGCGCGGGACACGCAGCATGGCATCGATGATCGGAAACTTGGTCACGTCCGAGGGGCGGACCTGCGTATCCACCATCATCACGCGGCGGCTGGCGAATTCGCTCATTCTGAACTCATCGGTCTGATTGGCTGCTGCGTTCAGTCTTGCCACAGTTGCCGCGATGCCGCAACCGGCCTTCGGTGCATTTTCATGGGCTTGGACCCGGCTGCTACAGCGCGGTTATCAGGCGTTCGACCCGGAGTCCGGTGCCCAGTTGATCGCCTGGTCCCCCAGATCGCGGAACAGCGTCGAAATCTGCGTCAACCGGCCACGCCATTCGCCCAGCGGCTCTTGCCCCGCGGTGATCCGCAGGAAGGCCTGGAGCTGGCAGGCCAGGACGAAGGGCTGGATCACGGCCCAGCGGATCGCCAGGGCCGCAAGAGCGGCGGCGACAGCGGCGGCGTCCGGGCCGAGGGTCGGCATCTGGGCCGACAGCAGGACCAAGGGCGGCAGGAGGAGAAGGAAGACGGCAAGCGTCAGCAGCCAGCCGATCCCATTGACCCGGAAGGCGTTGCCCAAGAGATCGCGCGCGTTCTGGGTCGCCAGGACCAGGCCGTCATGCGTGGCCTCCCAGGCGTTTTCCGGCCGCGCGCGATAGGCATGGGCCAGAACGGTCTGGTCGATCAACCTGCCGGTTGCCATGCGACCGAGAACCGGCACGGACAAGAGGGCCCCAACGCCCTCGCCCATGCGCCCGACCCGGCCGGACACGCCATGCACGAAGCGGTGGATCGCCTGCAGCTGCGCCGCCGACCCGAAACGTGCGGCAACCGCAGCGCGGGCATGGGCGATCTGCCCCTGCCCCAGGGGTACGCGTACCCCGTCCAGCATGTCGGAGACCAGCGCTACCAGCCTGGACTGGGCCGCCTGCAGCTGTGCCCGGCCCAGGCCTTCAAGAACCAGAGCGGCAAGCGCCAGCCCGACACCTCCGCCGATGACGGCATCCCATTGTCCCAGGGTGCTGCCCGCCCAGACCCCGAGCAGGATCGCAAGTCCGAAGCCAATCGCGGCGAGCCCGGACAGGACAAGCCGGATCGCCATAAGCGGTAGAAGCCGGGCCCAAACGGCCAGGGCCCTGAGAAGGCTGAAATTCCACATGCAAGCAGTCCAGTATTTTCTGAAAGACTGGCCCTGTTGCAGGCTCCTGACAAGTCACCCGGATGGAAACAGTCTGCCAACGCTCTGGCGTTTAGCAAAGTCTTTAGGTTTCGAGTCGATGGTGGTCGAGAAGAACAAAGGAGGACCAAATGTCCGCTTCCCGTCTGACCCTCGCCGATGAACTTGTCGAGATCCGCGCCGAAATCGCCCGCCTGAAGCGGCGGGAGGCGTCGCTTCAGGCCCTGGCCGATGACCTGCCGCCGATCCCGGTTTTCCGCCGCGGCTGGCCGATCATCCGCAAGCCCAATACCTCGTCCGTCACCGCCTGATCCCTCCGACCGCGGGCGCGCTCAGGCTTCGATCAGCGCCCGCACCCGCGCCACGCCAGCGGCGACCAGGCCCGCATCGCCCCGCGCCTCGACGTTCAGCCGCAAGAGCGGTTCGGTGTTCGAGGCGCGCAAGTTCAGCCGCCAGTCCCCGAAATCCAAGCTCAGCCCATCCGTGCGGTCGACACCACGCGCCGCCTGGCCCAGTGCGGCCTCGACCCGCGCCACGTTGCCCGGGACATCGGCAACGCGGAAGTTGATCTCTCCTGAGGAGGGGAAATCGCGTCGCATCGCGCCGACAAGGTCAGTCAGGCTGCGCCCCGACTGTGAAACCAGCCGCGCGACCAGCAGCCAGGGGATCATCCCCGAATCACAGGCCATGAAGCCGCGGAAATAGTGGTGCGCGCTCATTTCGCCGCCATAGACCGCGCCTTCGCGGCGCATCGCGGCTTTCAGGAAGATGTGCCCCGTCGGCGCCAGAACCGACCGCCCGCCGCCCCTCTGGACCGCGTCCTGCACGGCCCAGATCACCCTTGGGTCGTGGACAATCGTTGCCCCCGGTTCCGCCGCCAGATGAGCCGCAGCGAGGAGCGCGACCACAAGCTCGCCATCGACAAAGCCGCCCTCGCCGTCGAACAGGAAACAGCGGTCGAAATCACCGTCGAAAGCCACGCCGAAATCTGCGCCTGCGGCCTGAACCGCCTGCGCCGTCACCGGTCGGTTTTCGGGCAGAAGCGGGTTCGGGATGCCGTTCGGAAAGCTGCCGTCGGGGTCATGGTGCATCCGGACAAGGTCCAGCTGCGCCCCTCGGGCGGCCAGCCCCTCCGCCAGGGCATCCAGCGTCGGCCCTGCTGCGCCGTTCCCGGCGTTGACTACCAGGCGCAACGGGCCGATCCCCTGCCCAACCAGACGCGAGACATGCTCCACATAGTCCTTGCGCGTGGCTGACCGGTCCTCGCGTGCGCCACCCGGGGCGGTGGTGAAGGACGTCTCGCCTTCGGTCAGCGCCCGGATGAGGGCGAAATCGGCGTCCGGGAGCGGCACGGCGCCCCGGCCCACCAGCTTCATCCCGTTGTATTCCCGCGGATTGTGCGAGGCGGTGACGCAGATCCCGCCCCCGGCCCCAAGATGGGCGGTGGCGAAATACATCTCCTCGGTCCCGGCCATGCCAAGGTCAAGCACCCGCACCCCCTGCGCCATCAGCCCCGCCGCCACCGCATCGGCCAACCCCGGAGAGCTTTCCCGGCAATCGCGTGCCAGCACGACGGCATCCGCCCCCGTTACCGTGGCGAAGGCCCGGGCGATCCGATGGGCAATGGTTTCGGTCAGGTCCGTCCCAAGACGGCCGCGGATGTCATAGGTCTTGAACGCGCTCATGGCGCGATAAGGATCATCCCCGAGCGCCGTAGTAAAGCCCCACGACATGCTCGGCCTCGGCAAAGAACAGCCAGCGGGCGGCAAGAGCCCCTGCCAGGTGCAGGACGGCGGCCATCGCGATGGCCCAGTCGCCCAGCGGCAAGAGCAGGATCAGCGCCGGGGCGATGGAGGCCAGCACCAAGGCGATCTTCCGCAGTTTGGCCGCGTGCTTGCGGCCGACGACGAAGATCATCTCGCGCTTGAGGTAGTTCCCCGCCGTGTGCGCGGGGTCAAGGACGGACGGAACGCCGAGCCGGTCAAGGCCCGTGGCCGTGCCCATGGTCTGGCCTGCCTTGGCGAAAGCCTGGTCTCCGACCTGCCAGACGGCGTACAGAATCGCCCCCACTGCCAGGAGCAGCAGCGGCGCCCAGCCGCGACCAGAGAGCAGCGCGCCCCCGGCCAGGGCAAAGCTGAGGAACATCACTGGCGTCAGCCAGTGGTGCCAGCGCGGGACGGCCTTGATCTGGGTGTAGATCAGCGCGGTGGTGAAGACAGTGAGGATGGCCAGCGCCCCGCCGACCTGTCCGACCGCGCGGGCTAGGCCGAGGCCGAAGATGTCGGAGAGGGCGACGGGCGCCAGGATCAGCAGAGTGGCGACCGAGGCCCAGGCTTCTCGGGACAGCCAGCTGGTGCGCCATTGGGTAAAGGCCTTCAGCGCGTTCTTCGGATTGCCGAGGTGGAAGGTCGCGGCCAAAAGGCCCGCCACCGCCAGCCCGTAGCCGAGGCCCCAAAGGAAGAAGGCCGCCCAGCCTGAAGGCGTCAGCGCGCCCCAGCCGAGGAAGGCCAGAAAGCCGAAGCCCAGGCCCGAGAGCGTGGAAAACAGGATGACCGACGGAGCGGGATGCATCTCAGATCTTCCCCAGCATCCGGTCGAGCCACCCGGCGATCCCGCTGGCCTTGATGTCGAGGAGCGGGGCCAGCGGGCTCGCCTCCCCCGGTCCCTTCTTGCGCGGCGGCAGGTACTTGTTGGTGGGCTTTGTGCCCATGTCGGGCATCAGATCATAGCCGCCGCGCTGTGCCACCAGCTGCGACACCTTGCTTTCCGGGTCCGCCAGATCGCCGAAGTGGCGCGCGTTCGTCGGACAGGTGCGGACGCAGGCGGGCTCGCGGTCTTCTTCGGGCAGGGTCTCGTTGTAGATCCGGTCGACGCAAAGCGTGCATTTCTTCATCACGCCTTGCGCCGCATCCATCTCGCGCGCGCCATAAGGGCAGGCCCAGGCGCAAAGGCCGCAACCGATGCAGGCGTCCTCGTTCACCAGCACGATCCCGTCCTCGGCCCGCTTGTAGCTGGCCCCCGTCGGGCAGACGGTGACGCAAGGAGCGTTGTCGCAATGGAGGCAGGAGCGCGGGAAGGTCGCGACCTGGGCGGGCGCGTCGGGGATGGCGACCTGGTAGGAATGGACCCGGTTCAGGAAGGTGCCCGAGGGGTCGGCGCCGTAGGGGTCCTGGTCGGAGAGGCCTATCCCTGAGTCATTCCAACCCTTGCAGGCGGTCACGCAGGCCTGGCAGCCGACGCAGGTGTCCAGGTCGATCACCAGGCCCAGACGTTTTTCGGTGGTTCCCGGCAAAGCCGTCATCGCTCCGCCTCCCCGCCGGGGACCAAAAGTTTTCGAAAACTTTTGGCAAGATTCTTCGAAGAATTTTGGTCTCGGCCGCCCCCGGCGCGCGGCGGGTCGGGAAGGCGCTCGAACATCGGCTCCACCGTTCCACGCGGATGGTCCTCGGCCGCAACCCGCTCTACCCGGACGCGCTGGTCGAACCAAGCGGCCTGGCCGGTGATGGGGTCGGAGTTCGACAGCCGTACGCCCTCGCGGTCGGGTAGGAGTTCGGAGATCAGGTGATTGAGCAGGAACCCCGTCGTCGCCTCTGGCGCGTCCGCGTCCAGCGCCCAGGCCCCCTTGCGCTTGCCGATGGCATTCCAGGTCCAGACGGTGTTCTCGTTCAGCGCGGCCATATGCGCGACGGGAACCACGATGATCCCCGCGCGCGACGACACCCGCGCCCAGTCGCCTTCGCAGAACCCCTGCGCCTCCCATATTTTCGTGGGCAGATACAGATAGTTATGCCCCTTGATCTGCCGCAGCCAGGCGTTCTGGCTGCCCCAGGAGTGGTACATGTCCATCGGTCGCTGCGTCAGTGCGTGGACCGGGTAGCCGAAGGCCGCGTCCTCGTCACCGAAGGGGGCGTACCAGATCGGCAAGGGGTGCATCGCTTGTTTCAGCCGATCCCGCAGGTGGTCGGGCGGCTGGCGGGGGCCGTAGCCCTCGGCGGCCAGCTGGAAGCGGCGCATCGGTTCGGACCAGATGTTGAAGAGGTAGGGCTGCGGGGTTTCATAGAGGCCCAGCTTCACCGCCCAGTCCTGGTAGGCGGCGTTCCAGGGTTTGTAGAAGGCCGCCTCCTCGGGCACATGCGCCTGGTAGAAGGCGCCGTTTTGGATGTAGCGGTTGAGTTGATCGGGGTTCGGCGCACCCCGCCCCTCTGCCTCGCCATTCCCCCGGAACCCCATCAACGGCCCCACGCCCGGGCGACGCTGGTGGTTGGCAATGTAGTCGGCGTAGTCCTTGAATTTCGCCGTGCCGTCCTCGTTGACCATCCCCGGCAGGCCCAGCCGCGCGCCAAGCTCAAGGAGCACCGACTGGAAGCAGCGCACCTCTCGGTCGGGCTCGATGACGGGCCAGCGGATCGCGTCCCCCGCCGCGTCGGGTTCGCTGATCGGGCGGTCCAGCAGGCTGATGCAGTCGTGGCGTTCCAGGTAGGTCGTGTCGGGCAGGATCAGGTCGGCGTAGGCCACCATCTCGGAGGCATAGGCGTCGGAGTAGATGATCCTCGGGATCACGTACTCCCCGTCCCGCTGTTCCGTCAGCATCTCCATCACGCGGGCGGAGTTCATGCTGGAGTTCCAGGACATGTTCGCCATGTAGAGGAAGAGCGTGTCGATCTTGTACGGGTCCCCGGCATGGGCGTTGGGGATGACCATGTGCATCAACCCATGCGCCGAGAAGGGATTTTCCCAGGAGAAGCCCTTGTCGATCCGGGCCGGCTGGCCGTCGGAAAGCAGGCAGAGGTCGTCGGGCGAGCGGACATAGCCCAAGTGCGGTCCGGTCAGGGGCTTGCCGGGCGTGGTGACGAAATGGGGCGTCGGGTGCGCCTCGATGGGTTTGGGGTATGGCGGTTTCAGCCGGTAGCCGCCGGGGGTCTCCAGGCTTCCCAGCAGGATCTGCAGGAGATGCAGCGCGCGGGCGGTCTGGAAGCCGTTGGAATGGGCCGAAATCCCCCGCATGGCGTGGAAGCTGACCGGGCGGCCGGGCATGTCCTTGTGCGTGTTGCCCCGGAAGTCGGTCCAGGGGCGGTCGAGGGTGATGGCCTGGTTGAAAGCGACGTCGGCGAGTTCCGCGGCGAGTTGTCGGATCCGGGTCGCGGTCACTCCGCAGCGGGCGGCCACCGCCTCGGGCGCATAGTCGGGCTTCAGGTATTCCTCGACCATGTGGCGGAAGACGGTGCGGTTGCCCTGCCACTCCGCGCCAAGGTCCGGCTGCACGTCCTTCCCGTCCCAGGGCGCAGGATGGCCGGTGCGGCGGTCGATGACGAAGGGCTGGCTTTCGGCGTTCCTGACGAAGAGGCCCTTCTCGGGGCCGTCAGCTTCCGTCACCAGCAATGGCGCGTTGGTCCATTGCGCGAGATAGTCGAGGTCGATCTTCCCAGATTCCAACAGGCAATGGATCAGCGACAGGATCAAAAGGCCATCCGTCCCGGGAGTGATCCCGATCCAGTCATCGGCCACCGCCGAATAGCCCGTCCTGACCGGATTGACGGAGATCACCCTGGCCCCCCGTGCCTTTAGCTTGCCGAGGCCGATCTTGATCGGGTTCGAGTCATGATCCTCGGCCACCCCGAACATGACGAACAGCTTCGTCCGCTCCCAATCCGGCTGGCCGAATTCCCAGAACGCGCCGCCGATGGTGTAGATGCCCCCCGCCGCCATGTTGACCGAACAGAAGCCCCCGTGGGCCGCATAGTTCGGTGTCCCGAAGTTCTGCGCCCACCAGCCGGTGAGGCTCTGGCTCTGGTCGCGGCCGGTGAAGAAGGCGAGCTTTTCCGGCGCGGTTTCCCGCAGGGGCTTCATCCAGGAGACGGCGGTGGACAGGGCCTCTTCCCAGGAAATCTCCTCGAAGGCGCCCGATCCCCTCGGCCCCACGCGCCGCAACGGCGCTTTCAAGCGGGACGGCGCGGTGACCTGCATGATCCCGCTCGCCCCCTTGGCACAGAGGACGCCCTTGTTGATCGGATGATCCCGGTTGCCCTCGATGTAGGCAACCTTGCCAGACTTCAGATGCACGTTGATCCCGCAGCGGCAGGCGCACATGTAGCAGGTGGTCTGGCGGACCTCGTCGCCGACCTCTCGCTGCGTCTCTACCCTCGGCTGGTTCACTCAGCCCTCCCCGGCCATCACGGCCTGCGCCTCAAGGGCAATCTGGCGCTCCTCGTCCGCGGGCACAACAAGGATAACGACACGCGATGTCGCATCATGCAGGGTGGTTTCGTTCCGCGCATTGGCGGACAGGTCGGGACATACTCCCAAGTAGGCAAGCCCGGACAGGATTTCCTTCCGCATGTCAGGGTCGTTCTCGCCAATCCCACCGGTGAAGACCAAGGCATCAAGGCCGCCCATCGCGGCGACCATGCTACCTGCGTGACGAACCGCCCAATAGGCAAAATGGTCCAGTGCAAACCGCGCCTCTGGCGTCCCCGCCGCGCGTAAGCTTCGCACGTCGCTCGCCCCACCAAGGGCGAGAAGCCCGCTCTCCCGGTTCAGGATCCGCCCCGCCTTTTCCACCCCATGCATCTCAGCCAGTCGCAGGACTGCATTTCCGTCAATCGCGCCGGATCGGGTACCCATGGTCAGACCGTCGAGGGGTGAATAGCCCATCGTTGATGCAACCGAATGACCGTTCACAATCGCAGCCATGGAACAGCCATTGCCCAGATGGCAGGCGAGGAGCCGCGTCGGCAGCGTCCCCCGCGCCGACAGGACCCGAACCAGGGCCGCATAGCTGATCCCGTGAAAGCCATAGCGGCGAAGGCCCCGGTCGCGCTCTGCCTTGGGAAGCGCGTAGGTGACAGCCACATCCGGGTTGGTCGCATGGAAGGCGGTGTCGAAGGCCACGTATTGCGGCAGGTCGGCAGCCAGCGCCGCAACAGACTGAATTCCCACGAGGTTCGCCGGGTTATGCAGCGGTGCGAGTGGCACGCAGGCCTCGATCTGCCGCAACACCTGGGGCGTCACCCGGCAGGTTGCCGTCAATCCTGCGCCCCCATGCACCACCCGATGCGCCGCTGCCGTCAGCCGGTTCAGGGACACTCCGGCCTGCGCCAGCCCCTCGGCCATTGCCGCCTGGTGCCCGTCAGGACCGATTTCGCTGACGCTGGCTTTTGCGACCTCTCGGTCTCCGTCGAACACCTTCAGCTTCAGCGAAGACGAACCGGCGTTCACAATCAGCCACATCAGATCAGCGCCTTTCCCAGCCCCAGCGCCGCAAGTCCAGCGAGCAGAACGATGGCAAAGCGCCGGAACTCTTGCGGGTCGGTGCCGAAGAAATGCCGTCCCCCCAGCCAGTTGCCCAGAAGCGTGACCGGCAGCGCGATGAGGGCGGCCCAGAGCGTGTCCCAGGTCACCAGCCCCGCCAGCCAGTACAGTGGCGCAGAGTAGAGATCGAGGAGCGGGAAATAGGCGATCAGCGTTGCGCGAAACACACTGGCCGACATCGGCTGCGCGGCGAAGAAGGCCGCAACCGGCAGCCCCCCCATGCCGGGCGCATTGGCGAGGCCCGAGATCACCCCCGCCACCCCGTTCGGAGCACCCTTGACCTCTGCGGCCAGACGCCACCCGGCCAGAAGGACGACGCACATCAGCAGCACGTAAGCAGAGACCACCGCCCGCGCCGTGTCCTCACTGACCCCGGTCAGGATCCAGAGGCCCAGCGGCAACCCGATGGCAGCCCCGCCGAGAAGCCAGCCGACCCGCCGCCAGTCGACGTCAGGCCCTGCGCCCTTGGCGTGCTGCAGGGACATGACCGTTTCCAGAATGACAACAACCGCGACGAAATTCAGCGGATTGGTCACCAGACTGGAGGCTGCGATGAGCAGCGCCGAAAAGCCAAACCCCGAATAGCCCCGCACGAAGCCCGCGACGAGGCAGGCCACGGCGAGCCAAAGCAGCGCGCCGGGGCCAAGGTCAAAGGGCATCAGACGACCTGCGGCCGCATGTCGGCCTTGGAGATCCCTGCGACCTCGACCGGCTTCTTCATCGCGTCGCGGCGGAAGGGCTCGCCGAGTTCCTGGTTGATCAGCGCCTCGATCAGCGTGGTCTTGCCGTGGTGCATCTGGTCGTCGATGGCCTTGCGCAGGGCCGCCGTCAGCTCCTCCATCGTGCGGGCCTGAACGCCCTGCAACCCGCAAGCCTTGGCAATCCCGGCGTAGCTGACGTCGGTATCGAGTTCCGTGCCGACGAAGTTGTCGTCATACCAGAGCGTGGAATTCCGCTTCTCCGCCCCCCACTGGTAGTTGCGGAAGACGACCATGGTGATCGCGGGCCATTCCTTGCGGCCGATAGCGGTCAGTTCGGTGACCGCGATGCCGAAGGCGCCGTCCCCGGCAAAGCCCACGACGGGCGTGTCCGGGCAGCCGATCTTGGCGCCGATGATCGAGGGCAGGCCATAGCCGCATGGCCCGAACAGGCCGGGTGCAAGGTACTTCCGCCCCGCCTCGAACGACGGATAGGCGTTGCCGATGGCGCAGTTGTTGCCGATGTCCGACGAGATGATCGCCTCCTTCGGCAGCGCGGACTGGATCGCGCGCCAGGCCATTCGCGGTGACATCCACTCGGGCTTGGCCTTCCGGGCGCGTTCGTTCCAGGTGGTGCCGGGATCGTCCTGCTCATGGTCCATCGAGGACAGTTCCTGCGCCCAGGCCGATTTCTTCTGCGCGATCAGCGCCTTGCGCTCCGCCCGCCCTGCATCGCCCGCAGTCTTCGACAGCCGCGCAAGGATCCCCTCGGCCACCTTCTTCGCGTCGCCGACGATCCCCACCGTCACCGGCTTCGTCAGGCCGATCCGGTTCGGGTTGATGTCGACCTGGATCACCTTGGCCCCCTTCGGCCAATAGTCGATCCCGTAGCCCGGCAGCGTCGAGAACGGGTTGAGCCGCGTCCCCAGCGCGAGCACCACATCGGCCTGCGCGATCAACTCCATCCCCGCCTTGGACCCGTTGTACCCCAGCGGCCCCGCAAACAGCGGGTGCGACCCGGGGAAGGCGTCGTTGTGCTGGTAGCCGACGCAGACCGGGGCGGTCAGACGCTCCGCCAGCGCCATCGAGGCCGGGATCGCCCCCCCGATCACCACGCCGGCGCCGTTCAGGATCACCGGGAACTTCGCGCTGGACAGGAGCTGTGCGGCCTGCGCGATCGCGTCCTCGCCTCCCGAGGGCCGCTCGAACTCCACCACGGCCGGCAGGGGCACATCGATGACTTGGGTGAAATAGTCCCGCGGCATGTTGATCTGCGCCGGGGCCGACTGGCGTTTCGCTTGCAGGATGACGCGGTTGAGCACCTCGGCCACGCGCGAGGGGTCGCGGACCTCTTCCTGGTAGCAGACCATGTCCTTGAAGAGCGCCATCTGTTCGACTTCCTGGAAGCCGCCCATCCCGATGGTCTTGTTTGCGGCCTGCGGCGTCACCAGAAGCAGGGGCGTGTGGTTCCAGTAGGCGGTTTTCACCGCGGTGACGAAGTTGGTGATCCCCGGCCCGTTCTGGGCGATCATCATCGACATCTTGCCGGAGGCCCGGGTGAACCCGTCGGCCATCATCCCGCCGGAGCCCTCATGCGCGCAGTCCCAGAAATGGATGCCTGCCTTGGGGAACAGGTCAGAGATCGGCATGAAGGCCGAGCCGATGATCCCGAAGGCGTGCTCGATGCCGTGCATCTGCAGGACCTTCACGAAGGCTTCCTCGGTGGTCATCTTCATCGTCTGTCTCCATGTCCCATGCGGCCCGATAAGGCCAGTTGCGCGCACACTAGCCCCGCGCCAGAGCATGACTTAGGGCCAGTTGTTTCAGCCCGGTATATCCAGTCAGAAACGCTGCGACACAATCTCGACTCGCTTGCAGGTGAAGCTGAGCCGGTCGTCCTCAAGTTGCCTCACCCGCAGTGTGCGCTCGTGGCCGGGATGGTTCTTCTCGACCATCAGCATTGTTACTTGTGAAAGGCCGCCAAACTCCGGCACCTGCAGCTCTCCAACGTCACGAAAGATCAGTTCGACATTGGCCGAGCTATCCGAATTGAACAATTCCAGTTTCAAGTCATAGTGATAAACAGGATCAGGCATATACGGGTCCGGCGATAGACTCAGCCTGAGTTGCCTGATGCACTCTACCCTAGCGAGCAGGTGATTGATTTCTTCCAAGTTCACCATCGGAAAGCCTCCTGAGATCAGTAACGCTGCAACGCCTTGGCAATCCGGGCCACGCCCTCGGCGATCTTCTGCGGGGCAATCGAGGAATAGGCGAGGCGGTAAAAGTTGCGCGGACCATCTCCCGCAAAGAAAGCCTGTCCAGGTTCGATCAAGACGCCCTCGGCGCGCAGGGACAGGGCAAGCTGTTCGGTGTCCACCCCCTCGGGCGCGCGCATCCAGAAGCTGGAGCCGCCGAAGCCGCCCTGCCCTGCCACGGTCAGGCCTTCCGCCGCGATGGCCTCGGCCATGACCTGGCGGCGGCGGCGGTAGGCGTTCTTCATGCGGTTGACGAGAGCGTCGTAGTGGCCGAGGCCCAGGAAATAGGCCATCGTCCGCTGGATATGGCCGGGCGGGTGCTTCAGCATCAAGCCCCGCAGGGCACGTGCCTCTGCGATGAAGCCGGGGGGGCCGACGAGATATCCGAGGCGCAGGCCCGGGAAGACGGATTTCGAGAAGCTGCCGGCGTAGATCACCCGGCCGCCCCGGTCCAAGGATTTGAGAGCCGGGGCGACGGGTTTCAGGAAGGACATCTCGAACTCGTAGTCGTCCTCGATGATGACGAAGCCCTTCGCCTCGGCGGCTTCCAGAAGCGCCACACGGCGGTCGACGGGCATGGTGGCGTTGGTGGGGCACTGGTGCGAGGGAGTGGTGAAAACCACATCTGCATCAAGCGCTTGCGGCGGCAGGCCCTGGGCGTCGACGTCCACGGGAACGGCAGTGGCACCGGTGGCCGCGACGATGGCGCGCCAGGCGGGGTAGCCGGGGTTTTCGACGACGGCTCTCCGTCCCGGGCCCAGAAGCGCGTTGGCGGCTATCCAGAGGGCGTTCTGCGCACCCAAGGTGAGAAGAACCTCATCTTCCCGCGCGGCGATGCCCCGGCGGGGGAGGATCGTGCGGAGGAGCTCCTGGATTAGCAGGGGATCGTCGCGTTCGTAGTAGTCGGTTGTGAGGGCCGCGAAGTCGCGCTTTCCCAGGGCGCGGAGCGCGCATTGCCGCCAGTTCTGGTGGTCGAAGAGCGTCGGGTCGGCCTGGCCGTAGATGAAGGGATAGGGGTAGCGGTCCCAGTCCTCGGGCCGTTCGACCTTGGGGACAAGGGTGAAGCGCCCCTGCGTCAAGCCCTTGAAATCGATGGCTTCCGCGCGGGGCTCGGACTGTGGGAACTCGGGCGCGAGGGGGGCAGTGTCCGAGACGAAATAGCCCGACCGCCCTTGCGCAGTGAGGTAGTCCGAGGAGACGAGGTCGGCATAGGCGAGCGTCACGGTGATCCGGCTGACGCCGAGGTGTTCGGCCAGACCCCGGGAGGACGGCATCCGCGCGGCGGGGCGGAAGCGGCCGGTCAGGATGCCTTGGGTGACCATGGCGCGGATCTGCTGTTGCAGCGACCCGGTCGCGCCGGGGGTCAGGTAGAAGGCTTCGACGGGGATGGTGGCCATGGGGCCTCGCAAGGGTGGCGATAGGTCCAGATGAAGGCGCAGCGGGCCGGGGAAAGTCAAGCAGCGGACACCCGGCAGGCAGCGTCATCCTCGCGCCGCTCAATCATTTTGATTGATGTTCGCACCGCTTCGGCCTACGCCGGTCCGGCCTGAAAGATGCCACGCACGCGGTTCCTGGCAAGGCTGTCCAGAAGCAGCCGCATTTGTCCGGCAAAACCAAAGGCCATGATGCCCGATCTTCCCTCTTCCGCCCGCGACTGGCTGACCACGCTGGCCCGCTATCGCGAACCGTCAACCCGGCGCAGCCTGTACGAGCTGGGCGCGACGCTGGTCCCATTCCTGTTCCTTTGGGGGCTGTCGTGGATGGCGTTGTCGGTCAGTGCGTGGTTGGCCGTGGCCCTCGCGATCCTGAACGGCGGGTTCCTGGTCCGGATCTTCATCATCCAGCACGATTGCGGCCACGGGTCCTTTCTTGCCAACCGCACGGCGCAGGACTGGGTCGGGCGCTGCCTTGGCGTGCTGACCCTGACGCCCTATGGGGTCTGGCGGCGGACCCATGCGATCCACCATGCCCACCACGGCGACCTTGACGCACGCGGGATCGGCGATGTCCTGACCCTGACCATCGAGGAATACCACGCGCGGGGCTGGTGGGGGCGGCTGATGTACCGGCTCTACCGCAACCCCGTGGTCCTGTTCGTCCTTGGCCCCAGCTACCTGTTCCTGCTGCAGAACCGCCTGCCCTTCGGTCTGATGAAATCCGGCTGGCGCTACTGGACTTCCGCGATGGGCACCAACGCGATGATCGGCATCACCCTGGGCCTCCTGATCTGGTTCGGCGGGTTCTGGCCTGTCCTCCTGATCTACCTGCCGACCTCGCTGATCGCCGCGACGCTGGGGGTCTGGCTGTTCTATGTCCAGCATCAGTTCGAGGACACGCACTGGTCCAAGGGCGAGGATTGGCAACTGCACGAAGCTGCGCTGGAGGGGTCGTCCCACTATATCCTGCCGCAGCCCCTGCGCTGGTTTTCCGGCAACATCGGCATCCACCATGTCCACCACCTTTACTCCCGCATCCCGTTCTACCGCCTGCCCGAGGTGATCCGCGACCACCGCGCGCTGGCCGAAGCACAGCGCCTGACGCTGCGGGAGAGCCTCGCTTCGGTGAACCTCCACCTGTGGGACACGGTCGAGGGGAAGCTCATGAGCTTCAAGGAAGCCCGCTGCCGGTATGGGGTGGTGTGAGGGGGGCTTCAGCCCGCCTCCCTTCCCTCTTCACCGAACAGTCGCAGCGAGAAAGTTCAGCGGGGCCGCAACGCCCCTGGTCTGGACTCATAAGCCTTTGAGAACGCGGCCTTAACTACCGGGTTCCAGCCGGTTTCCGTCATCTGTTTTCCGTATACATCGCGTATGCAACCCATGCATACGCACGTATGACCGGCAAGCCGTTAACCATGGGGGGCGAATCGGAGTGCGGGACACTGCGAGCCGCACCTGGCGATCTATGCACGCATTGCCATAGCCATCGGGAACTTGTCGTCCGGATCGGTCGCGTATGGTGGTGCGATCTCATGGTGCGAATATGCCATCGAAGTGAATGCCTTCCCCTCGGTCATTCGGCGCAGTGAATGGATATAGCCCCAGAGGTTTGCCATGGGAGCGCAGGCCTGAAGCCGTGTGCCCAGACTCCCATCACTTTGCAAAGTCACGTATCCCCGGCGCGAGACGATGTCTCCGACCACCCCGCCAACGTACCTGTCTTGGCAATCGATGTGCATCCGCATGAAGGGTTCCAGAAGGACCGGCTTGGCATTCTTGAGGCCATCTCGCATGGCCCATTTGGCCGCAATCTCGAACGCCTTGGGAGTTGATGTCGGATCGAACGCCCCACCCGTGAACACGACTTTCACCCCGACTACCGGGGCCTTGTGCAGCGGGCCCGTTGCAAGAGCCGTTCTGACCCCTGCTTCGACCCCGGCAACAAAGTCTTGCGCCAATCGGGCGCCGTCGATTTCGCTTTCATAGATGTCGGCATCGCAGTCCTTGGTCGGGATAAGCTGCAATTGAACACGGGCAAACTGACGAGCGCCCTTTGGACCGCCATAGGTGGTGTAGGTGACGTCGGTGCCAAGCAGGATCGTCTCAAGGTATGTCACCGAAGGTGGGCTAAACAGCTTGGTATCGCCGATGAGCGGCCAAAGCCTGTAGGTGATCTCGTTGAGATGCTGTTCGTTGCGACAGCCCAGAAAGACAGTACTGGTTTCAAGATCGACGCTGACCGAAACGCCGTCTTCGGTCCTGGCCAATTCCGCAAGGGCTGCAGCAACATCCGCATTGCTGGCCGTCACCGGAGCTGGAACGGTCGTCCAAACCGGAGGCACATTGGCGACCCACTTCATCCCATGACAAGACGTCCCAGCGAATACCACCCAGAAAGACTTATCGGCACGGCCTGACAATACAAGCCATGAATAGCGATGTTTGTTGAAGCAGATGCCTGCATGGTTTCGGGAGCGCCCTTGGTTGGCGCTCCCGATATCCCTACCCGAACACCCGTGTCAGCGCCCCATCAATCGCCGTGGTGATCTCGTCGATGTCGTCCTTCGTCGCGATCAGAGCGGGGCTCAGGCACAGCGTGTTGTTCAGGCCCGGCAGCGACCGGTTCGTGGCCCCGATGATCACCCCCTGCGCCATGCAGTCGGCGACGACGGCCTGGACCATCTTCTCGGGCGCGGGTTCCTTGGTCGCGCGGTCGGTCACCAGTTCCGCCCCAAGGAACAGGCCCTTGCCGCGAACGTCGCCGATGATCTTGTGCTTGTCCATCAGCGCCTGCAGGTTCCCCAGGCAGTAGTCGCCCATGTCGAGGGTGTTCTGCAGAAGACCCTCTTCCTCGATGATCTTCATGTTCTCCAAGGCCGCCGCGGGGCCAGAGGTGCAGCCGCCGAAGGTGGAGATGTCGCGGAAGTAGCTGAGGGGATCGGAGGGGTCGTCCTTGAACATCTCGAAGACGGCTTCCGTCGTCACGGTGCAGGAGATCGCGGCGTAGCCCGAGGCCACCCCTTTGGCCATGGTCACGAAGTCCGGCTTGATGCCGTAGTGCTGGTAGCCGAACCAGGTGCCGGTGCGGCCGACGCCGCAGACGACCTCGTCAATCGCCAGCAGGATATTGTATTTCTTGCAGATTTCCTGCACGCGGTCCCAATAGCCCTGGGGCGGCACGATGACGCCGCCGCCGGCGGTGACGGGTTCCAGGATCAGGCAGCCGACGGTGTCGGGGCCTTCGCGGAGGATGACCTCCTCGATGGCGTCAGCGGCGCGCTGGCCGTAGTTCTCGACGTCCCACTGCTTGCGGTATTCCAGGCAATGCGGCACGCGCACGAAACCATCGGGGAACGGCCCGTACTGCATGGCGCGCTGGTCCTGTCCGGCGGAGGCGAGGGCCGCGATGGTCGTGCCGTGGTAGTCGCGGTCGCGGTACAGGATCTTCCACTTCTTCCCGCCGTGGTGACGATGCGCGATCTGGCGCACCATCTTGTAGACCTTCTCGTTCGCCTCGGACCCGGAGTTGTTGTAGTAGACGCGGGTCAGGCCCGGCATCTTCTCGATCAGGCGCTTGGAGAACATCGCCCCGGGGATCGACCCGGCAGAGCCTGCGAAATAGTTGAGCTTGATGAGCTGATCGCGGACGGCGTTGGCGATCCGCTCACGCCCGTAGCCCACGTTGACCGTCCAGACCCCGCCCGAGACGGCGTCGATGTGTTCCTTGCCCTTGGCGTCCCAGACCCGCATCCCCTTGCCTTCGACGATGACGCGGGGATCGACGGTTTCGTACTGCTTGTGCTGGGAAAGGTGGTGCCAGACATGGGCGCGGTCGGCCTCGACCACGGCACCGATGTCGTTCATGCCTGCATAGTCTTCCATGACCCGTCCTTTCGGTTCGATTTGCGCGGCATGATCCTGCATATTGCCAGTCGCCGTTAGGACCAGAGCCATGCCGCCGTTATAGCCAGGTTCTACACCCGGTAGTAGTCCCGATACCAGTCGACAAAGCGCCCCAGCCCGGTGGCCAGGTCAGTGCGCGGCTTGAAACCGGCAAGCCGCTGCAAAAGCGAGCAATCCGCCCAGGTCGCGGGCACGTCGCCGGGCTGCATCGGCAGGAAGTTGCAGATCGCCTTGCGGCCGAGCAGCGTCTCCAGCGTGCGGATGAACTCCATCAGGTGGACCTTGTCGGAATTGCCGACGTTCACGATCCGCCAGGGCGCGATGGGGGACAGGCTGTCGCCTTCGACCATTTCCCCTCGCGCACCAGGTGCGGGTGGGGCGAGTGGGAGCAGGCGCGCGACGCCCTCGACCAGATCCTCGACCGCGGTGAAATCGCGCCAAAGCTCACCCTGATTGTAGACGTCGATGGGGTCGCCCTGCAGGATCGCCTTGGCGAACTTGAAATAGGCGAGGTCAGGCCGCCCCCAGGCGCCGTAGACGGTGAAGAAGCGGAAGAGCGTCACCGGCAGGCCCCAGAGATGGGCGTAGGAATGCGCCAGGCCCTCGACCGCCTTCTTCGTCGCGGCATAGACGGTCAGCGGATGGTCGGTGCGGTCGGTTTCATGAAACGGCATTTCGGGGTTCGCGCCGTAGACGGAGGAGGTGGAGGCGATCATCAGGTGCTTGACCGAGAGGCGCTTTGCCACCTCCAACACATTGAAACTGCCGGAAACATTGGTTTCGACATAGGACCGTGGGTTGGTCAGGCTGTAGCGGACCCCCGCCTGTGCGGCCAGGTGGATGATCGCGTCCGGGGCGAAGTCGTCGGCCACCCGGGTCAGCGTCCCCATGTCCTCCAGCATCGCCTCGGTCGCGGAAAAGCCGGGGGTCGCTGCCAGGATCGCGTGCCGCTTTTGCTTGAGCGTGACGTCGTAATAGGGCGTGATCCCGTCAAAGCCGTGCACCCGGTGCCCCGCCGCCAGGAAATGCCGCGCGAGGTGGAAGCCGATGAAGCCGGCTGTCCCGGTGATGAGGATCCTCTGCACGAAAGCCCTTCCCTGCGCCTGCGGCGGACAATCCCTGCGCTCCCCCTCCAAGTCAAGCCCGCCAAGCCCGGCAAAGGATCACGCGCCATGGCCCTTGCAGAGACCGGACGCTTCCGCTATCCCTCCCCCACCTTCGCGGCGGGTTGGCGGAGAGGTTACGCACCGGATTGCAAATCCGTGAAGACCGGTTCGATTCCGGTACCCGCCTCCAAGCACTCTCCCAACCGCCTGACAATACGTGCAGTTTTGTTCTGGGGGAAACTGCATTCAAGGCGGCGCAGCCAACGCAGGTCGGCTTCGACAAATCGAGACGCGGTTCGGTGCGAGGCACTTGTGGCAGAAATGGTCCCCGGAAGGCGCTGGTGCTGCCGGACTGGTCACTCCTCGCGCAGGGCGCGCTCGTACTGGTCCACAAGCGGCCGCACAAAGTAGGCCAAGGCCGTCTGCTCTTGCGTTGTGAGGTAAACTTCGACCGGCATGCCTGGCAGCAGGTCGAGACCGGCCAACTTTGCCAGCTCTCCCTCCATGAGCACCACATTGCCCGTATAGGTTGGCGGCTGGTCCGGAGCTGCCGAGCTTGTCGCGGGCGAAATGTAGCTGACCGTTGCCTGCAGTTCCGGCGTCGTCCGGTGATTGAAGGCCGAAAAGCGCACCCGGGCGGTCTGACCAAGGTAGATCTGGTCGATCGCGGTGGTCGGCAGTTGCACCTCGATGCTGAGGTCAGCGCTTTCGGGGACGATGGTGGCCAGGACCTCGGCCGGGGTGATGACGCCGCCCACGGTGTAGACCGACATCTCGTTGATACGCCCGGCGATCGGAGCCTTTATCTCGGTGCGCTGCAGCCGGTCCTCGACCGCCGTCAGCCGGTCGGACAGTTCCTGGATGCGCGACTCGACCACCCCCAGTTCCTTCTGCGCCTCGGTGCGGGCGACTTCTTCGATGGCAAGGATGCGCATTTGAACCTCGCTGATCCGCGACCGGGACCGCGCGATGTTGGCGTCGATCTCGCCCAAGCGACCGCGGAGCTGGGTGATCTCGCGCGCGACCTCGTCGACCCGCGCGGTTTCGATCAGCCGCTTCTCCTCCAGGTCCTTCACGCGCTTCTGAGTCGCCTCGACCAGCGCCACTTCCTCGACCAGCGCGTCGCGTTGCGCGTTCAGGGCGGCGATCTCTTCCTCGATCTGCAGAACGCCAAGTTCCAGCTGTTCGCGGTTGTTTGCGCGGTTCGCCAGATTGCCGGCATGGAGCCGCATCTCGCCGCCCAGGATGTCGGCGAAGGCGGCCTCGTCGGCCCGCATCCGAGCAGGGAAGACGATCTCGGCCTGGCCATCGCGGTCGGCGACAAGTCGGGCCCGCCGCGCCTCGGCCTCGTCAAGCTGGGCCTGCAAGATCGACAATTCGGCCCGGGACTGCGCGTCATCCAGGCGGAACAGCGTCTGCCCTGCGGCGACCATATCACCCTTCTTCACCAGGATGTCGGCAACGATCCCGCCATCACGGTGCTGGACCTCTTTCAGGTTCTCGTCGACCTGGACCGAGCCGGTGGCAATGACCGCCCCGGAGAGCCGCGCGGTGACGGCCCAGCTGCCGACCCCGCCCAGAAGCCCGGCGGCAAGGATCAGCCCGAAAAGGACACGTCCGCCAAGCCGGTCAAAGGCCTTTGCCTGACGTTCGACGGGTTCGGGGTTCTGGGAGTTGAACATGATCAGGTCCTTGGTCAAACGGAATAGGGCGAAATGTCGAACTCGTGCCCGCCTTCAAGCGTCACGACCAGGTCGACGGTGCGGTCGTGGTCGAAGTCGACCTCGACGATGGTGCGCTGGTAATCGTCCAGCCAGTCGTGGAAGTACCGCAGGCGCGGCTCGTCGGCGCTGAAGCGTTCGGCGTAGTCCTGGAAGAACTCTTCGATCCGCGCCTCGACGCTGCGCTGCGCCTTCCGCATCGACAGGCCCGCAAATTCATTGCTGAAGGTCATAGTGTCGCTGTCGGAAAAGTCGGTGATGTTGTGGGCTGCCTGTGGCGCTTCCAGCCGGTCGCCCTGCATGAAGGCAAAGAGGTCCGCGCCGTCGCCTCCGGTCAGGGTGGCCTCGCCTTCGGCCACTACGAAGACATCGTTCTCGGCGCTGCCGACATAGGCCTCGAACCCCGAAACCATGTCCGCCGGACCTTCGTCGCTGGAGACCGTCCCCTGGATCAGGTCGAACAGGACACTGCTGCTTTCGGGTGCCGCGACCAGCTGGTCAAAGCCCTCGCCCCCGTCCAGAAGATCGCCGGACAGGTCGATGTCGATCACCACCACATCGTTGCCGTGGCACGCGATGACCGTATCCTCACCGTCGCCGCCCGACAGCCAGTCCGCCCCGTCTCCGCCGAGCAGAAGGTCGTCCCCGGCCTCGCCGGACAGGTGGTCCGCCCCGGCCTCGGCTTCGAGCCGGTCGTGGCCGTCGCCACCTAAGGCAATGTCATCGCCGCTGCCTGCCAGCACCAGATCGTCCCCGGCGCCGGCGGACAACAGATCGTCATCCGCGCCCCCTTCCAGCCGGTCGTCGCCAAGGCCGCCGAACAACAGGTCGGCACCCGCTTCGCCCAGAAGCACATCCTTGCCGTCATCGCCGAAGATCACGTCCGCCCCGGTCCCGCCCTGAGCCAGGTCGTCCCCCTCGCCCCCGGCAAGCACATCGTCCCCCTCGCCGCCAAGGAGGCTGTCGTCGCCCGCGTCACCGGTCAGCGTGTCGGCCCCCGCGCCGCCGTCGACCAGATCATCGCCTGCGTCGCCGTGAACCTCGTCGTCCCCGGCCTCGCCATACAGCCGGTCATCGCCCGCACCACCGAAGATCACGTCGGCATCGGCACCGCCCGCGATCAGATCGTTCCCGTCGTCACCGAACAGGCTGTCGCGTCCCGCGCCACCCGCGATATTGTCGTCGCCCGCCCCGCCGAACACGACATCGCGTCCGACGAAGGTGGAAATGTTGTCGTCCCCGGCATGGGCCAGCACCCGGTCGCGGCCGTCGGTTCCCAGGATCAGCTCGGCATCGTCCGTGCCTTCGTGCAGGTTCTCGATCACCGTCAGGGTGGCAGTCTGCTGGACAGTCGCTTGCCCGTCCGAGACCTGATACCGGATCTCAACCTCGCCCAGATGATCGCTGTCGGCCAGATAGCGCCAGGCGCCGTCATCGGCCTGGATCATGCCCGAGGTTGCCTGCCCAACCGCCACCGACAGGCTGTCGCCGTCTGCGTCCGAGGTTTTCGACAGAAGATGCGACAGGGCAATGGCCAGCACCGCACCGCTGCCGACATCGCCCAGGTAGACCGGCCCGGTGTTCCGCGGCGCGCGGTTCCGGTCGGCGATCACGGGGCCAGAGCCGCTGCTTTCATCGGCGTCGTCGTTCGACAGGTCATCCGCCAGCGCCGAGGCCTCCGGCTCTTCGGACGCGAGAAGGCTGTGCAGCTCGGGCGACCAGGCGTCGGGCCCCGGCAACTGGATGGGGGCGGAGGGCAGACTTGCCTCGGGCTGCACCGGACGCCCGGGCCGCGGGAAGGGCGGCAGCGGCGTATTGGCGGCAAAGTCCTTGACGAAAGCCGTGGGCATCGCCGCCGGGGTCAGGGCGAAGACGCCCAGATCGGCGGGGCCAAGGACGGTGGGCAGAGTCTGCGTCTCGGCGCTGGCGTCTGCGGCGGCTTCGGCTGACTGCGGCGCCGGACCCGCGTCGGCGGCAAGCTTCAGCACGGGTCGCGGTGCCGCGCGTCCTGCCGGACCATCTTCGCCCGAGGCTGCGCCCTGCGGCTCTGGGGCGGGCATCGCCTGGGCCGGTTCGGCCCAGAGGAAGGATTTCAGATAGACCGCCAGCCCCAGCAGTCCGGCCAGCATCCCGGTCACCGCACCAGTGCCGGCATCCACGGGCTTGCGCAGGCCTAACGGATCCGTCGGATCGGCGGCTGACTGGGATAAGCGAGTTCCCTTGACCTCGATCATGATGCGCTTGCCCCCTTGCCAGAGCCGCCAACCGCCTGCTTCAGCCGCCGCGACGGGTTCGCCTTGCGGCGCGGGGCGTCGGTCGGCAGCGGAACCGGCGCGGCAGCCGGAGCCCCCGCCGCTGGCCGCGGGTTCATCACCTGATCGCGCGGGCCGAAGTTCGTGAGCTTGCCGCGCTGGACGACGCCGATCAGGTCGCAGGACTGCAGGACCGACGGGCGATGCGCGATGACCACGACGATCCCGCCCCGCGCCTTGACGCCCTCGATGGCCGCGGTCAGTGCCGCTTCGCCTTCCGGGTCGAGGTTGGCATTCGGTTCGTCCAGAACAACGATGAACGGATTGCCATAGAGCGCCCGCGCCAGACCCAGCCGCTGCCGCTGCCCGCCGGACAGCGCCGTGCCCATCGGGCCCAGATGCGTGCGATAGCCTTCGGGCAGGCGCACGATCATCTCGTGCACCGCCGCAGCGCGCGACGCCTCGACCACCAGGTTCGGGTTCGCCTGCGGGTCAAGCCGGGCGATGTTTTCCTCGACCGTCGCATCCAGCAGCGCCACGTCCTGCGGCAAGTAGCCGACCGAGGCGCCGCGGTCCGCATCGCTCCACTGCGACAGCTCGGCATCGTCCAGCCGGATAGCACCGCGCAAGGTGGGCCAGACCCCGGTCAGCGCCCGGGCCAAGGTCGACTTGCCGCCGCCGCTGGGGCCGATGATGCCCAGCGCCTGGCCCGCCATCACCTCGAAGGCGACATCGCTAAGCAGCACCCGGCCATTCCCCGGCGCGGCGACGGTGATCGTCTCGACCTTCAGCGACTTGATCGGCGCGGGCAGCTTCATCGGCACCGGCTGGCGGTCCAGCACTTCCACCGTCTCGGTCACCCGCTTCCAGGCGCCACGCGCGGCCACGATCTGCTTCCAGTTGCCGATGGCCAGGTCGATCGGCGCCATGGCCCGAGACGAGGCGATGGTGGCGGCGATGATCGCACCGGCCGAAAGCTCGCCCTTGATGGTCAGATAGGCGGCAAGGCCCAGGACGGCGGATTGCAAGAGCATCCGCAGGACCCGCGACACCGCGCCATAGGTGCCCGAAATGTCGCTGGTCTGGGTCTGCACTTCCAGGTGCCGCTCGTTCGCCACTGCAAAGCGCGACACGGCGCGGCCGGCAAAGCCCATCGCCTTCAGCACCTCGGCGTTGCGGGCGTTGGAATCGGCTATGGCGTTGCGCTGGATCGTGGCGGCGATCGTGGCCTGGCTCCACTTGCGGGTCCGAAGCTCGGCCAGGATCGCCAGCAGCGTCAGGACCACGGCGCCGCCCAGGGTCAAGGCACCCAGCGTCGGGTGCAGGACATAGACAAAGACCAGGAACAGCGGCATCCAGGGCAGATCGAAGATCGCCGCCGGCCCCTGCGAGCCACAGAAGCTGCGGATCGTGTCGACGTCACGGCCGCGCTCCAGCGCCTCGGAGGTGGAATAGCCTAATCGCGGCATGTCGACCGCGACCTGATGTGCGACGGGCGCGAGCCTGCGGTCCAGCCGCGCGCCGACCCGGACCAGGATCTGCGACCGCAGGATGTCGAAGAGGCCCTGGAACAGGTACAGCCCGATGGCCAGGGCCGAGATCGCGATCAGCGTCGGGACCGAGCCGCTGATCAGCGCCCGGTCATAGACCTGCAGCATGTAGAAGGACCCGGTCAGCGCCAGGATGCTGATGATCGCCGAGACGAAGACCAGGAAAACTACCAGCCCCCTGATCTGTCCGACCGCTTCCTTTGCCGCGCTTCTGGTCTTCCTGTTGCGAGCCGTCATTCTCTGCCCTCACGTCCTGAAATGAATTCCGGGGGAATTGGACTGGCCCGGGGAAGGTTCGCACCTGCCCCCGGGCCAGTCTTCTCGCTACAGCTGGAAGTCATCAGCCGTCAGGTTGTGGTGACCGCGCAGCTTGATCGCGAACTCGGCCGCAGTGTCGCCGGTCGTGTTGCCCTCGATCACCGTGTAGTCGTTGCCGCAGTCCGACTCGTGGCGGATCACCAGCTGGCCGACTTCGGTGAAGGCACCCGAGACCAGAGTGAAGGCCCCGTTGCCAGCGCCCACGCCGTTCGCATCGATGCCGGACAGGTCGATCTTGTCGCCAGGCTCGAAGCTGGTGATGGTGTCGCCGTCGGCATCTTCCGCCGCAAGGAAGCGGTAGGTGTCTTCGCCGGCGCCGCCGTCCAGCACGTTCCACTTGCGGCCCGCCGTGATGACGTCGTCCCCCGCGCCGCCGACGAAGTTCTCGATGTTCCAGAGGACGTCGCTGCCCGAGGTGGCACTTTGCGCCATCCCGCGCGCGGTATGGCCGCTGCCCAGATCCACGGTGATGTCGGACAGGATCGCCGACATGTCGAGCGTATCGATGCCATACCCGCCCGAGACATCGTCACCATAGTAGGTGTCGTTGCCGTCGTTCACCGTAGCGCGGAAGGTGTCGTCGCCTTCGCCACCGACCGCGAAGTCGCTGCCCGCACCGCCTTCGACGAAGTCGTCGCCTTCCTCGCCGAACAGCCGGTCATCGCCATCCTCGCCGAACATCATGTCGTTGCCCGTGCCACCCAGCACGTTGTCGTGCCCGGCCCCGGCAAAGATCATGTCGCGCCCGGCAAGGCCCATCATGTTCTCGGCCGCTGCGGTCCCGAACAGAGCCTCTCCGGCGGCGGTGCCAAGGATCGCTCCCGAGGCGGCAATCGGCGGCACGGTGACACCGTCATCGTCCTCGTCGCTGTCGTCGTCGCCACCGCCAGAGTCGCCGTCGCTGTCGTCGTCGCTGTCGTCTTCACCGGAGTCGTCGCCGTCGTCCGAGTCGTCGCCATCTTCACCAGTGTCGCCGTCGTCCGAGTCGCCGCCGTCTTCACCGGTGTCGCCGTCGTCCTGATCGGTGTCGCCGTCATCTTCGCCGGTGTCGCCGTCATCTTCGCCGGTGTCGCCGTCACCGTCTTCGCCGGTCTCGCCGCCGGTGTCCTCATCGCCGTCGCCGCCGCCTTCGTCTTCGTCGCCGTCGCCACCCCCGTTGTCGGTGTCGCCGTCGCCTTCATCCTCGTCGCCGTCGTTGTCGCCCTCGCCCTCATCCTCGTCCGTCTGATCGTTCGTCGCGTCGAAGATCGAGCCGTCAAGGCCGGTCAGGCCGGTATTGCGGGCGATGATGTTGGCGAAGGTCGTGTCCTCGCCAAACGTGGCATAGAAGTCGAAGTTCTCGAACCGGTCGAGGTAGTAGAACCGGTCGCCCTCCTGCAGGCGGTCGAACTGTTCGTGCAGGACGACCCAGAACGTCTGGCCGACCATGCCGCCATTGATGTGTTGCTCGGCCAGCCCGCCGACCCAGAGATCCACCCGGTCGATCCCCCTGACGATCTTCTCGCCGTTCGGCCCGTCGGTCAGCTCGATATCCGGGTTGACCGCGATGAAGGCCGCGATGTCTTCGGGCGTCGACAGGACCAGGTCCGGATAGGCCGCCTGGAACTGCGCGATGACCGCGTCGCTTAACCCGTTGCGGGCCTGGAAATCCGCCCAGCTGGTATAGGGCGACAGGTCCCCGGCAAAGCCCACCGCTTGCGCGATGTAGGGGTTCTGCGATCCCGCAAGGCTGGCCCGGACCTGGTTCAGCGTGCCAAGGCCCACATCCCAACCCCGCGCCACGTTGAAGGCGAAGAGGTCGGCGTTGATGCGGACAAGGTCATTGCGGACCGCATCGACGATGTTGAAGTCGACCTCTTCGGCCACCTGCGTTGCAGTCCCTGCGATGATCGCAGCCGTCCCGTGCTGGGCATAGCCCGGCTGCGGAACATAGCCGGGAGGCAAGGGTGCCGTGAACGCCGCCGGATCGTTGGTCGGGTTCAGGAAGGCGTCGAACAGCGGCACATCCATCGGCTGCCCGTCCGGGCCCATCACCCGCAAGGTCTGGCCGATCAGCGAATGGCCGACCCGGTAGACCGCCGCCGCGAATTCATGGCTGATCCGGGCATCGACCGCGTCGTTGTAGCCGTCCCAGCCGTGGTTGCCGAACCCGCCGTCGGCGGCGCGCAGGCCACCCAGAAGCTTGTCGGCGAACTCCTGGAACACCACACGCTGATAGTCGCTTTCGTTCAGCATCTTCGCGGCCTGGAAGACCTCTTCCGCCGTGCCGGTGAAGCCCTGGTCGATCAGGTTCTCGACGTGGAAGTTATGGTTCCGCGCCCAGATCGTGTGGATCGAGGTCAGGGCGAAGTTTTCATTCGCCCGGCCGTCGCCAGCGACCCGGTGGTCGAGAAGGCTGATGAAGGGGTTCGCGTCCAGCAGCAGCGGCTGGCCCGAGCCAAGGAAGTTGCCCGCAAGCCCCGCGACCATCGCGTTGTTGATGACCCCGGCCTCGCTGACCAGACCGGCATAGGCCGTGCGGAAGGCGACCGAACCGCCCGGCAGGCTGGGGTCGACAAACACCGTGTCAGCCTCCCAGTGGTGCAGGATCACGTCGCGCAGCGTGGGCAGCAGCGTGAAGCCCGGATCGGAAGGATCCGCCTCACCCTGCAAGAGCCGCATCCCAAAGCCGCGGTCCCCGTTGCTTTCGCGCAGGAACTGACCCACCAGCTGATGGCTGCCGTAAGCCTGGTTCTGGTCGACGAAGGGCGAGGTCATGTTGACATGCTGCGGCACGCCGTTCGCGTCGATATGGTCGACCACCGCCCGCGTCAGATCGGCCGGGTTGTCCGAGGTCGGGCCGCGCTGCATGCCGGGGCCGCCGATCTCGATCGTGCCGAAGGCCGCGTTCTTGGGGATGAAGTCCAGGCCGTGGTCGAAGTACTGACCAAAGGCCATGAACAGGATGTTGGCATTCGCCGCACTCGGGGCGAGGCCCGCCTCCTGGGTGCCCAGGATGTTCGAGATTTCGCGCGGGTCGAGACCTGCGAAGATCGGGTTGACCGCGCGGTTGCCGGTGGCCGGGTCGTACTCGCCGTAGCGGGCGTCGGTCAGCCGGATGAAGGGCTCGCCCGCCGTGCCGTACAGCGGATTGTCGAGGTTGTTGCCCTCGCCGCTGAGGCTGCGGACGCCGGTTGCCCCTGCGGTGTCATCGTCGCCCTCGAAGGCCGGAAGGCCCTGCACCAGGTTCTTCAGGCTTGCAAGGTCGCGCGTCGTCAGCGTGAACCCGCCGTTCGCCACATCGTCATCCGCCACGACGCCACCCCCGACACCGGGCATCGCGCCCGAGCCGTCAAAGGTGACCGAGGCCCCGCCACGGCTGACCGTGACCATGCCGTTCGCGCTCTGCGTCACCGTGGCCGGCCCGGTTCCGGGCAGGTCGATCACGTCCTGCGCGCGGATGTTGCCGACGATGGTGTCGTTGCCCCCCGCACTGCGGAAGACGATGCGGTGGGCCGAGCCGAAGTCCGAGATGTCCACCGTGTCGTCGGCGTCCGATCCGTTGATGCGGATCGTGCTGTAGCTGAGAGAGGTGGTCGAGAAGTCACCGATGATGGTGATCGTGTCGCCACCATTCAGCCCGCCGTCGCCGTCGTTCGCGGTCACGTTGGTGGTGTTGATGACGATCTCCTCGATCGTCGCGATCTCGGCGATCACCGACGCCTGGTCGAGGCCGTTGCGGGTGATGACGATCTCGCTCGTCTCCTCCAGAACCGTGATGCCGCGCAGTTCGGCCTCGGCCCGGGTCAGGATGGTGAAGGTCGATGCCAGAGCGGTATCGGTGACGATAAGGGTATCGGTGCCCAGGTCGCCCTCGATGATGTCCTGCCCGCCCGCACCGGTGGCGAAATTGACGACCAGCATGTCGTCGCCGTCGCCGCCGATCACCCGGTCCTCCCCGGCGCCGCCGTCCAGCGTGTCGTTGCCGACGCCGCCCAGCACCCGGTCGTCGCCTGCCGCACCCGACAGGCTGTCGGCGCCGCCGTTGCCTTCCAGGTCGTCGCGATCCTCGGCCCCGACCGCGATGTCATCGCCTTCGGTCCCCGAAAAGTCGTTGCGGTCGCCCGGCAGACCGGTCCAGTCCCAGCCGACCGGAGCTGTTGCGAAAGACGTCGCCTGACGTGGCTGCCCCAGCCCGTTGGTGAAGTTTGCGACCACCCGCAGGAACAGGCCCGTCTGCGCCCCGGCCTGCACATCGGCAAGGTTTTCCGGCGTGAAGGTCGAGCCCGTGGCCCCGGTGACATTGGTCCAGGTCGTGCCGTCGCCAGACACCTGCCATTGCAGGCTGACCGGACCGACAATGCCCGCCGGATCGGTCACCAGAGACAGGTCGACACCCAGCGCCTGGCCTTCCAGCGGCGTTAGGTCGCTGATGATCGGGCGACCCGCGGCCGCCGTGGTGCCAAAGGCCACGTCGCCGTTGCGGAAGCGCAGGATCTCGACGTTGCGCACCGTGTCGGTGCCGTCATTCACCGTGACATCGGTATTGCCAAACCCGGTATGCGCGACCCGGGCCGTGCCGTCGGGCAGATAGGTGATCGTGTATTGCTCAATGTCGTCGTTGAAGACGGCCACGTCCTGATCGGTGGATGTACCGCCATCCAGGATTTCGCGGACGATGTGCATCTGCGACGGCACGATGACCCGGTCGACCATCAGCTCGAACAGGCTGCGCCCGACCCAGGAAGCATCGACCCCGTCCGAGGTGGTGAAGATGTGCTTCAGGCTGTCGACCGTGGCAATCTCGTTCGCGGCCGTGTTCGCCTCGCCGGGCGCGCCGGTGATCCGGATGCGGACGTTCAGCCAGTGGTCACCGTCCAGAAGGTCGTTGCCGCCGTTGCCGGTCATCACATCCGACCCGCCACCGCCGAGGATGATGTTACCTTCCTCCCAGGTGGTCTGCCCGGCCCCGATCGACACCAGGTCCTGCAGGCCCGTGATCCGGTCGATCCCCGCTTGGTCCAGGCCGTCGTTGAAGAAGATGCCTTCCACCCCTGCCGGGACTTCGGCGCCTTCCCCTTCTTCACCCTCTCCGGGCAATCCACCAAGGGCGGCCAGGGAAACCCGGTCGTCGCCAGTCAGCGTGTCGTTCAGGTTCCAGCCGGACAGCGCCTCGACCTTGTCGAAACGGTTGCGCAGGATGTCCTGCTCGTCCGTGGTGAAGATCCGGATCCGCATGTCTGCATTGGCCGCAACCGACACACCCTTGTAGGTGACCCAGTCGAAGCCGAACATGCCCTCGTTCCGCATGACGCTTTCGCCCTGGACCATGATGTCGTCGCCGGATTCCGCGTCGAAGTCATGCTCGTCCGATCCGGCAAACATCACGTCATGGCCGATGATCCGGCTGTTGAAGAACAGTTCGGTGTTGTCCCCGGCCGAGGTGTCGAAGCCGTCGCCGCTTTCGATCCAGTCGTCGCCTTCGTTGCCCATCAGGAAGTCATGGCCATCGCCGCCCATGATGAAGTCGTCGCCCTCGCCGCCGAAGATTTCGGCGCTGTCGGCCCCCAGGAACAGGACGTCCCGCCCGCTGCCGCCCATCAGGATGTCAAGGCCGCCCGCAGTGCTGATGACGTCGTCGCCTTCCTCGCCCTTCAGGAAGTCGCCCTCGTCGCCGCGGTCGGTCATGATGTCGTTGCCGGCACCGCCGTTCACCAGATCGACGCCGAACCCAGACTCGATCCGGTCATCGCCCGCACCGCCCCAGATGCCATCATCGCCGTCGTCGGTGATGATCGTGTCATTCGCCGCGGTGCCGCCGACGACGATGTGTTCGCCCCCGGTAAAGCGGAGGTAGTTGGTCTCGACCGCCGCCGTCGTCGGATCGTCGCGGACAACCTTGCCCAGCCCCATCGCCTCCAGCACCGGATCGTTGCCGGTCGGGTCGGGTTCGGCCTGGTTGGCCTCGTTCACTTCCAGGACGAAATCGTAGTTGGCGAAGCTGTCCACCCCGATGTGGCGGGCAATGATGTCGTCCGCGGTCCCCCGGATCCCGTCCGCGCCGGGCTGTGCCAGCGCAGTGTTGGCCAGAAGCATCTTCGAGAACGAGTTCTGCTCCAGCTCGTTCAGGAAGTTCTGCCCCTGCGTCCGGCTGAGATAGTAGAACCGGTCGCCGAACTGCAGCGCCTCAAGCTGCGCCTCGAAGATCGCCGTGAAGGTCGAGCCGAGCATGCCGCCGAACGGCATGATCCGCTCGGCCAGGCCGCCGACCCAAAGGTCGATGTCGTTCAGGCCGTTGTTGTCCGCCGTCCATGTGCCACGGCCAAGAAGGAAGTCCAGCCGGTCCGCATCGGACACCGCACCGCCGCCGAACACCAGATCGGCCGCCGCTGCCCGCTTGTCGTCCAGCGTCGTGGCCTCGACGATCGAGGCATGGGTCCCGTAGGCGGCGATCAGGTTGACCACCGTCATCGGGTTCTTCAGGTTCGCTGCAAGCTCGGCCCAGTTGGCGTAGGGCCGCAGCCAGGTCGATCCGGTCTGCGCGAAAAGCTCGGCCCTTGCGTCGTTGAAGCTGGGCATGCCCGTGTCCCGGCCCCGCGCGATGTTCAGCGCGGCAAGGTCAAGCGGCAGGCCCACCAGGTTGTTGCGCAAGGAGCCGACGACGAATTCGTCGATCGCATTGCCGCGTTCGATGGTCATCCCGCGGATGACGGCTGCAGCCGCCTCGTCCGCGCTGATGCCGCCGTCATTGTCATAGGCGACCGGGTTCAGGAAGGACACGATCAGGCCCATGTCGTCCGACGATCCGTCGGCAAAGACGCGGGGCATCGAGTCGGTCAGCATCGAATGGCCAAAGCGGTAGACCACGTTCGCGAACTCGGCAAAGATCGCCGGGTTGATGTCGGTCACCGCGTTGAAGACGAAGGGTTCGATGTTCGGATGGACCTTCCGGGCGAACTCTTCGAAGACCAGATGCTGGTACTGCATCTCGGTCGCAAAGCGCGCCGACTGGAACAGCCGCTCGCCATTCCAGTCCAGCCCCTCAAAGAACGTGGACCCGGCCAGGAAGGCGGCCTTGTCGACCGCCGCATTGAAGCCCGTGACGAAACTCGCCAGCGCGCCGGCATCGACCGGGGCATCCAGCCATTCGTTGACGAAGGCCGCATCGCCCGTGGTCAGAACGGTCAGCTTGTGCGCCTCGACCTGGCGGTTGTGTTCCGAGTGGAAGACATGGTGCACGGCGGTCAGGCCGATGTTCTCGTTGCCGCGCCCGTCGCCGGTGATGAAGTGACGGTCCAGAAGCTCGTTGTCGTAGCGGCCGGTCGTGCTTTCACTGTCGGCAAGCCCCAGGTCCGCATCGTCATCGGCGATCTTCAGCCCGCCGGTGCGGCTGTCGAACGGGTTCGCCGCGTGGGCGATGTCGTCGAGGAACGCATGGCCGATGCGGATCGCACCCGCCGTGAAGGTGTTGACCGGGGTCTCAAGGCTGCCCTCGACCACTACGTCGTCCGCGGTGTTCGGCACCCCGTCCGGGCCGATCCCGGTGATGATCTGCGGCAGCCCGTTCGGACCGCGGATGAAGGCGCCGTAGGGGTCGGTGCGTAACAGCGGAACGTTCAGCACGTCGCCATCCGTCAGCTCGATCCCCAGAAGGTCGCGCGCCTGCGCCTTGATGTCGGCCCAGGTGGCAAGCCCGCCATTCGCGCCTTCCAGCAGATGCCCGGTGGCAACCGGCCGCCCTGCCCCATCCACCGTGTACTCACGTAGGAAAACCTGGTGCGAGGCATGCGAGGTGTAGGTCTGGTTCTGGTCGACGAAGGGCGTGGTCGAGTTGTTGCCCTCGTGCGCGGTGTCGTCGGCGGTGCCCAGAATGCCGTCAGCCCCCGGCCCGGCGGTCGGCGTGGCACGGGTGAGCGCCATGAAGCGCTGGCTGGTCGGCAGGTCGTCCGTCGTCCCGGCGATCCCGTCGGCACCCAGGACCAGCGGGTCATCCGCCTGCAGCGGGATGAACACCGTCCCATTGCCGCCCTTGCCGATCAGGTCCAGGCCATGGTCGAAGAATTGGCCGAAGAAGGTCATCCAGGCGTTGAACGGGGCCGAAATGCCGTCATCCGGGGCCAGGTTCGGCAGGTTGGCCAGATCGGCATTGGTGATGGCGATGTGGGTGCCGTCACCGATCCTCGGGTCGCCGGGTTCCACCGGGACCCGGCCCGGATTGGCCGCTTCCCAGGCCGCGACGGCGGGCTCGTTGGCAAACCAGGCCGCGACCGCCGCCGGGTTGCTGACCGACTGGTCGACCACCAAGTTCGAGATGATCCGCGGATCGGCATCCGCCACGTTGCCGGTATGGCCGCCGTTCACCAGGGGCGAGGTCGGCGATCCGATCACCCCGTAGTCGTTGTTGGTCACCAGCGGTCCGCCCGGAGCACCAAGCGGCATCACATCGCCATCGGCATCGATCCGCCACAGCGGGCTGAGAAGGCGCGGCATCGGCTGGTCGCTGGCGCCCCAGGTTTCCCGTCCCTCGACCAGGTTGTTGTAGGTTCCGTCGACCGTACGCAGGCCGTAGGGAACCAGAGGATGGGACAGGGCCAGCACCGCTCCGGGCGTTCCTTCGGCTACGACATTGCCGCTTGCATCAACCCAGATTTCAGTCAGCGCCGTGCCCGAGGCATGGGCTTCGCTGATCTTGATCTGGCGCAGGATGAAGGACAGGTCGGCAACGTTCAATTTCACAGCCATGGCAAGCGCTCCCTGTTTCCCAAAGCGATGCCGCCCGGGACTTGATTGTTTTTCAATGCTTTGTCTGTCGTCTTACGGACCCTTGGCCGGGCTTCTGGCCGTCCGGGAAATCTGGCTACCCTTTGTTCAAATTTGTCACAATTGTGGCAGCGCCGTTAGCTGCAAAGGTCCGTATCAATGCCTGCTACCAATGTCCGAGGAAGTTTTCAGGCCAAAGTCCCATAGATTCATTGGACCAAAGTCCAATTCCGCAGTGTAGACGCCCGGGCCAGTCTCCTGTAACCATTTGTTGTGATTTTGGATGTGCCATTTTCCGCAGTGTTTGCGGAGTTGTCCTTTCCCAGTTTCGGCCGTTCAACTTTCGCGCGAACCGTTCAAACCCAAGGTCCGAATGGCCGAACCCGCCCGCAGACCAGAAAGCGAATCAAGCCAGACCGGGCTAAGCGACAGCCTGGGCTTGCGGTATGTCCGTTTTCGTCCGCTGCAGGTCGCGCTGACCCTGATCACCATTCTGCTGATGTTCGTTGTCGCGCAGCATCTGATTGAACGCTTTCGCGCAACCCAGTTCCAATCGCAAAGCCATCTGGCCGAAGTCTACATCAGCAATCTGCTGGCCCCGCATCTAAGGCGCCTGGACGCTGGCGAACAGCTCGATGCCGCAGACCTGGCCGAAGTGGCCGCGCTGATGAACCCCACCGCGCGGCGCGCAAATCGGATGGCCCTGCAGATCTGGGGGACGGACAAGAAGCTGATCTACGGCACTGTGGCCGCGGTGAAGGTCGAGCTGCACGAGGACGACGATCTTGAGAAGGCCCTGTCCGGTCAGGACGTCGTCGCGCTTGAGGAAGAGGCAGGGGCCGATGACGGCGCGCCGCTGCCCGTACCTTACCTGGAAATCTACCTGCCGATCCGGAAGCATCAGGCCGGACCGGTCGTGGCCGTCGGTGAACTTTATGTCGATGCAACCCCCATCCTTGCCGACATCCGCAGCTTTGAACGCACCGTCAAGCTGACCGCGATCCTGGCGACTGTCGTCTTCCTGTTCATGCTGGCAGCCAGCGCCTATCAGGGCGAACAGCTGCGCGAACGCTACGAGGCAGAGCGGCGGCTGGCGATCCAGAACCAGTCCCTCCGCAAGGTCGCCGAGACCGCGCGCGAGGATGCCAGCCGGGCCAACGAGGAAACGCTGAACCTGGTGGGCGCCGAACTGCACGACGGGCCGGTGCAGCTTCTGTCCCTCGCCTCGATGATGGCCACCGCTCCGTCGGCCCCAGAAACGACAGACGGGCCGTCCCAGTCGGTTCTGATCCGCCAGGCGGTCGAGCAGCTGCGCGGCCTTTCTGCCGGCCTCATCCTGCCCGAGATCGAAAGCCTGGACCTGCCCCAGGTGGTCACGCTGGCGGCAGACCGGTTCCGGGCTTTGTCGGACACCCCGCTGCGGGTGACCTGCCCGGCCTCGGATCTGTCGATCGACCTGCCACGGCGCATCTGCATCTACCGGGTGATCCAGGAGGGCCTGACCAATGCCGCCCGGTACGGTGACGGCAGCGAGATCCAGCTGATCGTCGACATTCGCGCCAGCGGCATCAGCATCAGCATCGTCAGCGCGCAAGGCAGAACCGGCCTGTCCTCGGACAAGGGCCCGACCCATCAGCTGGGCCTGCAGGGGATGCGCCGCCGCCTTGCGACTTTCGGCGGCACGGCGGTGCTGCGCGACGTGGGCAACGTGGCGGCGCTGCAAGTGGAGCTGCCGATGGCGCTTGATGGCCCACCGGGGGAAGAGCCTGAACCGGGACCGCGAAAGACCTGACCACCGGGCTGCAAGCGGTAATGACCGGGATTGCTGAAAGTTTCAGCGCCCGAGAGTTGCGATTTCAGAAACAAAAAAGGTGCGTTGTCGGCAGTGTTGCCATCTTTGCCCCGACCCTTTGCGGCCTGCAGGAATCACTTGTCAGGAAGATTGGTTGTGTTCTCCTACGTCAAGTGCGGTGGATTTGATGCAGAAGATTTCGATAGCTTTCTTGGATGATCACCCGATCCTCCTAACGGGCCTCTGTCAGATGTTTTCTGCGTCAGAGGACCATTCCGTCATTGCGACCGGCAAGACCGCCGACGATGTCCTGGACATCGCCATGAACATGCGGCCCAACGTCATGGTCGTCGACATCAACATGCCCGGCAATGTGCTGACGGCGATCGCCCGGTCGACCTCGATGAACCTGCCGACCCGGTTCCTGGCCTTCACCGCGTCCGAGTCGGTCGATACCGCCATCGCCGCGCTTGAGGCTGGTGCCCTGGGCTACGTGCTGAAGGGTGCGTCGCTGGACGAGTTATGCGACGCGATCCGCTGCATCCACAACGGCGAGACCTACATCGCCCCGGTCTTCGCCTCGCGGGTCGTCACCGCTCTGCGGCGCGCGCATGAACAGAAGGCGGTCCCGCGCGTCAGGTTCAGCCGCCGCGAAGAGGAAGTCCTGCGCCTGCTGCTGCGCGGCGGCACCAACAAGGAAATCGCCGATGCGCTGAAGATCAGCGAGAAAACGGTCAAGCACTATATGACGATGCTGATCCAGAAGCTGAACGTCCGAAACCGGGTCGAAGTCGTGCTTGCCGCGCAGATCCTGGCCGAAAGCGGCGGGCTGGCCAAAGCATCCGGCGACGGCATGCGGCCGCACTGACTCGGGTCTCGAACCGCCTAAGTCCGGCCCGGAAGGCCAGCATGCGCCAAGCGGCAGCGTCATTTCGCAGGGCCAGGGTCAGTCGGTCCTGATCGCAAGACCGGGGCCGTCAGGGACCAAACGGCTCGCCCAGCGATGCCACTCCGTTCACCTTCAGGAGCCGCTTGTTCGACGTGATGATGCCAAGGACCACGATAGTCACGATGTAGGGCAGGCTCGACAGCAGCTGTGACGGCACCGCCCAGCTTTCGGTCTGCGCAACAAGGCTGGCCAGCGACAGCGCTCCGAAAAGGAGGGCGCCGAAGAAGATCCGTCCCGTCAACCAGGTGCCGAACACCACCAGCGCCAGCGCGATCCATCCCCGCCCGGCGATCATGCCGTCGGCCCAGAGGGGGGTGTAGACCGTGGCGGCATAGGCCCCGGCGAAGCCCGCCATCGCGCCGCCGAACATCACCGCGCAGAGGCGAAGGAAGGTGACCCGATAGCCGATGGCGCGGGCGGCAGCGGGGTTCTCGCCGATGGCGCGCAGGATCAGCCCAAGGCGGGAATAGCGGAACATCGCCCAGATTGCGGCGGTGGCAACAAGCGACAGCCAGACGATGATGTCCTGCTGGAACATCCCGCCCACGACGGGCAGGTCGGCAAGGCCGGGAACGGCAAGCTTCGGCAGCCCGGTGATGGTCAGGCTTTCGTAGGGATTGCCCACCAGCGAGGACAGCCCCTGCCCCAGGATGCCGACGGCAAGCCCCACCGCCACCTGGTTGGCCCGCAGGCCCAGGGCAAGGCCCGCGAAGATCAGCGCCAGCCCGACCCCGACGATGCCTGCCGCCGCAAAGGCCGCAACATGGCCACCGCCGTGATAGACCACGATGAAGCCGATGGCCGCGCCCAGCGCCATCATGCCTTCCAGACCAAGGTTCAGGACCCCCGACCGCTCCACCACCAGCTCGCCCAGGGCGGCCAACAGGAACGGGGTCGCCGCCGCCAGCATTCCGGCCAGGATGAACTCGATGCCGCTCATGCCGGTGCACCTCCGGTGCGGACGATGCGGTAGCGGACGAAGGCGATGGCGGCGAGGTAGCAGACGAGAAGGCTGCCCTGGAACACCCGGACCGCCGCGACGGGCAGGTCGGCCGAAACCATCGCGTTGTCCCCCCCGATGTAAAGCGCCGCCATCAGGAAGGCGGAGGCGACGATGCCAAGGGGATGGAGCCCGCCCAGGTAGGCCACGATGATCGCGGCATAGCCGTATCCGGTGGAAATCGAGCGTTGCAGCTGGCCGATCGGCCCCGCCACCTCGGCCGCCCCGGCCAGTCCGGCAGCGAACCCGCCGATCAGCAGCGACAGCCAGATCGCGCGCGATTGTGAAAAGCCCGCGTAGGTCGCGGCGTTCGGGGCCAGACCGCCGACCAGGAACTGATAGCCGCCGAAACTCCGCTGCATGTAGACCCAGGCCAGAAGCGCCGCGAGCAAGGCCAGCAGGATCGACACGTTGACCCGCGTGCCCGGCAGCAGGATCGGGATCATCGCGTCGTACTGGAACATGACGGACTGCGGGAAATTGAACCCCATCGGATCCTTCCACGGGCCGAGGAGCAGGTAGTTCAGGACCTGGATGGCAATCAGGCTCATCATCAGGGTGACGAGGATTTCGTTCGCATTCAGCCGCACGCGCCAGAAGGCGGGGACCACGGCCCAGAGCGCGCCGCCAAGGGCGCCCATCACCAGCATAGCCGGCCAGATCCAGCCTCCCGTCGCCTGCGGGAAGTAGACCGGGATGGCGGAGGCGAAGATCGCGCCGAGGATGAACTGCCCCTCGGCCCCGATGTTGAACACCTTGGCGCGGAAGCCGATGGCGAGGCCCTGCGCGATGAGGAGGAGGGGGCCGGTCTTCAACAGCACTTCGGAAAAGCTGGACCAGGACATGAAAGGTTCCAGCAACAGGGCGTAAAAGACGGCCGCCGGGTCCTTGCCCATGGCCAGGAACAGGACCAGGTTCAACAGGATCGCCGCCAGAAGCGCCAGGAACGGCGCGGCCACGGCCATGCGCCGCGAGGCGCGGTCACGTCGGACGAGGCGGATCACGCGGCCACCCCGGCAGCGCCGATCATCCAGCGACCGATCTCTTCTGCCCTGGTGCTGCGGGGATCAAGGCTCGGGGACAGCGACCCCTTGTGTAGGACCTGGATGCGGTCGCAGATTTCGAACAACTCTTCCAACTCCTCCGAGATCACCAGGACAGCGACGCCGTCGTTGCGCATCTTCACCAGCCGCTGCCGGATCGCGGTGGCGGCACCAATGTCCACCCCCCAGGTCGGCTGGGCGACGAACAGCAAGCGCGGCTGCAGCGAGATCTCGCGGCCCATGATGAATTTCTGCAGGTTACCGCCGGAGAGCGACCCGGCCTCGGCCTCGGGGCCCGAGGTACGGACGTCGAAATCGGCGATGCAGGCGGCGGTGAAGGTCGCTTCGGCCTGCCGATCGATCAGGCCGCGCTTCAGAAGGCCGAGGGGATGGGCGGTCAAGAGGCTGTTGTCGGCCAGGCTCATCTCGGGCACTGCACCCCGGCCCAGGCGTTCCTCGGGGACGAAGGCAAAGCCCAGGGCCCGGCGCGCGGCGGGGCCGATATGGCCGACCGGCTGGTCCATCATGCGGATTTCGTCGCGGCGTACGGTGGGGAGCACGGTCTCACCCGATATGAGGCGCGACAGCTCGGACTGGCCGTTGCCCGAAATGCCTGCGATCCCAAGGATCTCGCCCGCATGAAGGCGCAGGGAGACCCCGGTGAGGGCGATGCCGAAAGGGTCGTCCGGGGTGTGGTCCAGCGCCGCCAGCTCCAACCGCACCTCGCCTGCGGGCATCGGGGCCAGATGCAGCGCCGGGGGCATGTCGCGCCCGATCATCATGCGGGCGAGGTCGTGGCTGTCATGCTGGCGCGGGTCGACATCGCCGGTGACGCGCCCGCCGCGCAGGATCGTGGCGCGGTCGCAGAGCGCGCGAATCTCGTCCAGCTTGTGCGAGATGAAGAGGATCGACACCCCTCCGTCCCGCAAACGGCGCAGCGTGTCGAACAGCAGACCCACGGCCTGCGGCGGCAGGACGCTGGTCGGCTCGTCCAGGATCAGAAGGCGCGGTTCGGTCAAAAGGCAGCGGATGATCTCCACCCGTTGCCGTTCGCCCACCGACAGGGCATGGACCTCGGCGAAGGGATCGACCGTCAGGCCGAAGTCCTGCCCCAAGGCGCGGATGCGGGTGGCGAGGTCGGCCTTCGACCCCGGCACGATCAGCGAGATGTTTTCGACGACCGTCAGCGTCTCGAATAGCGAGAAGTGCTGGAACACCATGCCGATGCCCAGCCGCCGCGCCTCAGCCGGCGAGGTCAGGTGGACGGGGGTGCCATTCCACAACACCTCGCCCTCGTCGGGGCGTTCGACGCCGTAGATCAGCTTCATCAGGGTCGACTTGCCCGCGCCGTTTTCCCCCAGGATCGCGTGGATCGACCCCGGTGCCACGTCCAGGTCGATGGCGGAATTCGCTACCGTCTGGCCGTAGGCCTTGGTCATCCTGCGAAGCGAGAGGAGCGGCGCGGGCATGCGCGTCACTGCGGCAAGGGGGTGGCCACACCCTTGACGTGCCAGTCCATGGCGATGATGTCGGGATCGGCCAGCGAAACCCCCGCTGCCACACCTTCGCTGCCATCGGCCTTGGTGATCGGCCCGGTGAACGGGTTGAAGCTGCCGTCGGCGATCTTGGCTTCGGCCTCGGTGATCTTGGTCATCACATCGGCGGGGATGTCCGCGCTCCAGTCCACCACGGCGACGACCTTGTCGGACACGCCGAGGAAGGCATTCGCGCCCACGAAACTGCCGGCCAGATGCGCATCGACGGACGCCTTGAAGAAGGGCGACCAATCCGTCGCCACGCAGCCCAGATACTTGGTCGGCGCGTATTTCTTCATCGAGGAGTTCAGGTTGAAGGCATAGACGCCCGCCTCTTCGCAGGCGGCGATGACCGAGGGCGTGTCCTGCGCGTTCGAGAAGATCACGTCGCAGCCCTGCGCCATCAGCGCCTTGGCGGCCTCTTGCTCTTTGGCGGGGTCGAACCAGGTGTTGACCCAGACGATCGACACTTCGACATCCGGGTTCACCGCTTGCGCCCCCAGCGTGAAGGCGTTGATCGAGGTGATAAGCTCCGGAATGGCAAAGGCCGAAACCGAGCCGAGCTTGCCGGTCTTCGACAGCGCCGCTGCGGCCATGCCCAGAAGGTAGGTGCCCTGGAAATACTTCGCCGCGAAGGGCGAGAAGTTGGGCGCGACCATGAAGCCCGAGGCATGCAGCACGGTGACCGACGGGTCGCGCTTGGCGATCTGCATCGCGCCGTTCTGATAGCCGAAGGACCCGGCGATCAGGAACTTGTTCCCGTCGGCCACGGCCTTGTTCATGATGCGGTCGGCGTCAGGACCTTCCGCGATGTTTTCCAGGATCGTGAAGGTCACGGCATCGCCATAGGCCGCTTTGATCGGGTCCAGACCCGCAGCCAGCGTGTGCGACCAGCCCACATCGCCGAGCGGCGAGGGCAGGACGAGCGCGATGCCCAGGGGCTCGGCGGCGCTGGCCCCGCGCGCCGAGATCGCTGCAGCGATGGCGGCAAAGGCCGAGGTCTGAAGGAAGGTCCGTCTGGCGATCATGGTTGTCTCTCCTGTTGAGGTGTTTTCACGCGTTTATCTTCGAAAGTGCGGCTTCGGCCTCTGCGGCCATCTCGGCCTCGTCGAGGCCCGGGAATTCACCCTTGGCCCAGACGATGCGACCATTGACCATGGTCAGGTCGGTTGGCATGCCGACGCCCACCTTGGCGATCAGGCTGGCCGGGTCGTGACGGGTGCCGACGTAATCCATCCGGCGGGTGTCGATGGCGAAGAGGTCCGCAGCCATCCCGGGGGCGAGCCGCCCGATGTCCTTGCGGCCCAGCAGGGAAGCTCCGCCCGTGGTGGCATAGGCCAGGAAATCGCTCGGTTCCGGCACCGGATGGGCACGTTTGGACGCCACGAGGCATTGCAGCATGTAGGCCGAATGGATGCAGTGCATCAGGTTCGAGTTGTCGTTCGACGCGGCCCCGTCGCAGCCAAGGCCGAGGCGCACGCCAAACGCCGCCATCGCGGGGATGTCAGTCACCTCCGCGCCCACCAGGTAGACTGGTTCGGGACAGTGCGACACGCCGGTGCCGGAGGCGGCGAGCTGTCTCAATTCGGCGTCGGTGAGCTCCCAGCAATGGGCGTAGAAGGTGTCGGGACCGGCAAAGCCCATCTGTTCCAGATAGTCCACCGTTCGCATACCGTGGCGCGCGGCGATCACCGGGCTTTCGCCCTCGCCGACATGGCTATGCAGGAAGACGCCCTTGTCGCGGGCGAGTGCCACGGATTCCACGAAGGTCTCGCGGTAGCAGTTCACCGGCTGGCAGGGCGAGACCACGACCTGCGCCATGCTGAACGGGCTGGGGTCGTGGTAGGCCTCGATCAGCCGCGCGCAATCGGCGATGAATTCGTCGGTGCTCTCCAGCATCTCGTCCGGGATGGTCGAGCCTTCGGACTTTGGCAGCGTATTGCCCCCGCGCCCGGCATGGAACCGGAGCCCGATCTTCGCCGCAGCTTCGAACTGGCGGTCAATGAGGCGTTTTCCGGCGTGGCGGGGAAAGTTGTACTGGTGGTCGAAGGCCGTCGTGCAGCCGTGCTTGGCCAGTTCCGCCATCGCGGTCAGGGAGGAGTGGTAGAAGCAGTCCTCGGTCAGGCGCGAGAAGATCGGATAGATCAGGTCCAGCCATTCGATGACCGAAAGCTTCGTCCAGTCCAGATCGGCGCGGTTCCTCACGAAGGTCTGGAAGAAATGGTGGTGGGTGTTGACGAGGCCGGGATACAGGAACCAGCCCCGCGCATCGATGATGTCGGCGTCGGGCGGGGTGGTCAGGGCCTTGCCGATCGCGGTGATCTTCGGGCCCTCGACCAGCAGGTCTACGTCCCGCAGTACCGTCTCGGGGTCGCAGACGACGGCAGCGCAGCCTTTGAAAAGGTGGACGGTCATGCGCTGGTCCCCACGGGTTCGGGTTTCAGCTCGTGCAGGCGGTGGATGCCCGGCATCTCGATGAACCCCGGCAGGGCGCGCAAGGACCGAGTCCAAAGCCGGATCGTCGGGTAGGGATCGGTGGAAATGCCGCCGTCCGGGGCCAGCATGGCATGCGGGAAGCAGGCGATGTCTGCGAGCGTGGGCCGGTTTCCGGCGAGGTATGCCTCGCCCCGCAGTCGCGCCTCGACCAGGGCCGCCTCAAGCTCACGCAACGCGGCGACACCGGCCTTGCGGCAGGCGTCGATGTCGGCCGGTTTCTGCAGCATGTCATGGGTCCGCGCCTTGCCGATGCTGGCCGACAGCCGGTGCCCGAAGGCCAGCCACTGTGCCACCCGGCCCCGCATGACCGGCGTGTCGTCGCCCAGCCAGTCCGGCCCGTGACGAGCGGCAACATAGGTCAGGATCGCCGCGGATTCGGTCAGGATCAGATCGCCGTCCTCCAGCACCGGGATCGTCCCCGCCGGGTTCAGCCGCAGGAAGGCCGCACTGCGGTGTTCGCCGCCCGGGTGGAAATCGACCGCCCGCAGGTCAAGCCTTGCCCCCACCAGCGCGGCCAGAAGCCGGACCTTGTAGCAATCGGGGCTAAGGACGTAGTCGTAAAGGATCATGCCGCCACCAGTTGCGCGCCGTAGGTATAGCCGCGCCGCTTCAGCCAGCGCCGGTAGGCGACCGAGGTCAGGTCGGCCCGCGTCGGAATCTCCATCCCCGGGTCGAGGGGCAACAGGCCGGGCTGCTGGTTTTCCAGGATCGACCGGTCCTGCAGGAAGATCGTCTGCTGGAAATGGATCAGGTCGGTCAGGGGCGTGACATCGTCGAAGAGCGCCATCCAGGGCCAGACCTCGCACAGCGTCTCGGTCAAGGGCTGCACGAAGAGGGTGATGACGTCCCATTCCCCCGGGCGCGGCGGGCAGGTCTTGTAGAGGATCGAGACGGTCGGCGCGGGCACCCGGTACATGTATTCGGTGGTGATCCCGCCCTCGGCCGATTTGGCGGCTTGTGGCTGGTAGAAACGGACCTTGGTCGCCCAGACCTCATCCACCTCATCGCGGATCGCAACGTCATAGCGGCCGACCTCGGTATGCGGCTCGGCCCCCAGGATGTCGGTATGGACAAAGGGGAAATGCGCGATGTCGAGGAAGTTCTCGACCGCGCGCAGGGGCGAGCATTTGACGCGGACGAGGCCCACATCGACCAGTCGCCGCCCGGGCTGGTCGGCTTCGGGAATGTCGAAGAGCGGGCGGGCGGGGGTGCCGAGGCTGCTCCAGACATGGCCGTAACGGGCCTGCGAGGGCAGCGTGCGCCCCGAGGCGGTGACCAGCGGCTGGCCGTCCTGCAGGGTCACGCGGATCGGTTCGCCCAACAGCCGGGTGTCGCGTGCCGCGTGGTGCAGCTGGCTGATCAGCGCGACCGGATACCATTCGTCGCGGACGGGATCGGTCATGCCAGCGCCTCCTCGGCCTGCCGACGCAAGGCCTCAAGATCGCGCGATGCCTCTTTCAGCGCGGCGGGGGTCGCCGCTTCGGCCAAGGCATGCAGCACCTGGCGGCCATTCGGCAGGGGCTGCACCAGGATCGTCACGCCGATGCCGGACAAATGACCCCGCGCGACCGGGCCGGACAGCGAAAAGCCAGCAGCCGCCCAGTCCACCGCGCCTTCGACAGTCAGGGACCGCAGGGGCACGCCTTCGACGGTGGGCGGAGGGACGTCGGGGCTTTCAGTCGCGACCCAGACCACCCCGCCGCTTTCCACCGCATGGTAGACCGGCACGCGGATCGCCTCGGGCGGTTCAAGGTCGGGATGGGCCGGAATGCGCAGGCAATGGCCGTCGGAGGCATAGCTCCAGCCGTGGTAGATGCAGGACAGCGCCTCACCCCGCACATAGCCATGCGACAGCCGCATGCCCCGGTGCGGACAGCGGTCGGCCCAGGCCGCCAGACGACCCGTCGCACTGCGCCACAACGCCAGTTCAACGCCGTCGACACAGGCGGGCATGACGCACAACGGAGGGACGTCGCGGACCAGTGCGACGGGAGTCCAGGCAGCAGTCATTCTTTTCGGTTCCGTCAAACGGCCTTTGGGTCACGCTATGCCGACTTCGACGGACTGTCCTGCCGTGACGATTGGCCTGGGCGGTCGCCAAAGGGAATCGGATGTCGTGCCCAATTGTTAGACCGGAGTGCCCAATAAGTAACCAGTTTGTAAGCGTACGATCAGGGAAGAGTGTCGTTCTTCAGGCGCTGCCGGGTGATCGCTTCCACCCAGACGTCGATCGGCCCCAGCGAGACGCCCAGTTCCATCGCGTCGATCAGGTCTTCCGGCCCGCTCAGAGTGACTTCCACCTGTCCGTCTTCACGCCGCGTGGCAACGCCGCAAAGCCCAAGGCGCCGCATGTGCCGGGTGATCCAGGGCAGGAAGCTTTCGGCATCCAGATCGCCCTCGATGGTGAACCGTTCGTCTGCCAAAGGACCCACATTCCCCTTACTGGGCCAAGCATGGCAGCTCTGCCTTCCGAAGCAAGGGGTCTGCCAGGGCAAGGTCTCCCCTCGATGCTAGCCGAAGCCTGGCGCAAGGCATGCCAGAGACAAGTTGAACCAGCGGCGAGAGCTCAGGCCCTGGCGCTCAGCTTCTGTGTCTGGGCCGGAGCATAGCCGCCGAGCCTCGATGTCCGAAGCCCGAGCCCGACCATCGCCTCGGCCAGCCGGACAGCACAGGTCACCCCATCCAGGACCGGCAGGCCGTGTTCGTCGGCCAGCCGACCGGCCAGGTCGGTCATCCCGGCGCAACCGAGGACAATGGCCTCGGCCCGGTCCTCCGCGACAGCGCGCGCAATCTCGGCGCTGATGCGGTTGCAGGCGTCCGAGCCGACTTCCTCCAGTTCGAGCACGGCCACTTCCGAGGACCTTACGCGTGCGCAGCGGGCCGCGAGACCGTACTTCAGCAGATTGTGTTCCAGCGCTGGAACCGAGCGGGCCAGCGTCGTTACGACCGAGAACTTGTTCGCAAGCATCGAGGCAAAGTGATAGGCTGCTTCGCCGATGCCGATGACCGGCCGGTCCGTCAAGCAGCGCGCCGCATCGAGACCAGTATCATCGAAGCAGGCGATGATCGCCGCGTCAAAGCCTGGGGTGGTCTCGATCAGGTGCAGAAGGCCCGGGACCGCCAGCGCCTCGTCGTAGTAGCCCTCGATCGACACCGGTCCCCCGATCGGATTTATGGCAGTGATCTCGGTCCCCGGACTTGCCGCGCGCCGTGCTGCGGCGCCGATCTTGTCGGTCATCGAGCTGGTGGAGTTTGGATTGATCACCAGAATACGCATCTCAGAGCTCCCCGCCCCGGAAAGCGGCCTTGATCCGCTCGTTCCGCTCAGATCCCAGGACAGGCCGGACGGAACGACCTGGCCCTTCGCGGGTTGCCGGGACCGCAAGCGCAATGGCAAGTCCGGTCGTCGCAAGAAAGCGGCGTCTGTTCATTCTGGGGCTCCCCGTTGCTGGCTGCGGGATCCGCGTCCGTTACAAAGGGATTGACGGACTTGCTGACATACTCGTCAACAATATCCGTCTAAGTGTGTTGGCAATCCCGTGCTTGATCGTTGATCTTCCAAATCTCGCCTAAAGCTTAGTCAGTCCTGGCGTGACGTCGGGCATGGCCAGCGTCGCCAAGACCTCCCCGTGACCAACCAGGGATTACAAGTGATTATCATCTTTACATGTTGCCCAAGTTCATTCGGTGGAACAATGTAAAGCATGTCCTTCCCGGCCGTCGTACTGATCGCTGATGACCTGACCGGAGCGCTCGATTCGATCGCTCCGTTCGCTGCGATGGGACTTGGCTGCCTCGTCAGCGTTGCGCCTCAGTCCATCGGCGCTGCGCTTGCCCTTGCACCAGATGTCATTTCGGTGAACCTCGGCACCCGGGAACTGTCGCCGGAAGAGGCGCGGGCCAGGGCAAAGGATGCTGCGCGATACCTCAAGCAGCGCGCCACGCCCGAAACCATCTGGTACAAGAAGATCGACTCGCGGCTGAAGGGCCCGATTGCGGCAGAGATCGCCGGCATGGCAGATGTGCTGCCCATCGGGCGGGTCGTTCTTTGTCCCGCGATCCCCGAGCTTGGACGACAGGTGTCGCAAGGGGTGCTGCGGGGCAACGGTCTTGTCCTGGGCCTGCCGGTGGCAGAGACCGTTCGGCTGGACCTGCCCTGCGACGTTCCGGATGCGACCAGCGACGCGGACCTTGACCGACTGGTGGCCAAGCTTGCGCCCGGCAGCCTTCTCGCCGGTGCCAGAGGCCTTGCCGCGGCATTGGCACGGCGGCTTTGCCCGGGGCGCAGTCCGGTGAACGCCCATATGCGTCGGGGACCCTTGGGCATTGCCGTCGGCTCGCGCGATCCGGTGACGGTCGCCCAGGTTAGCGCCCTTGTGGCCGAGGCGGGGATGGTTCGGGTTCTGGCCCCGGACGGAAAGGTGCCCGCCGCCGAGGCCCATGGGTCCTTCCTGGTGCAGGCCACGCCCGGGATCGGGGCCGATGGACCGACCGTCGCGGCCCGGCTGGCGGACGGGGTCGCGCGCCGCGTCGCAGGTCTGGGGACGCTGGTCCTGACCGGGGGCGAAACGGCGGCGGCGGTGCTGACCGCGCTTCATGTCGGCGTGCTGCGCGTTCAGGGCGAAGTCCTGCCAGGACTACCCCTGTGCCGCGCTGCCGACCGGCCCGATCTTCCCGACCTGATCACCAAGTCCGGCGGCTTCGGACCGCCGGACACGCTGTTGCGGCTGTGGCTGGCCGCAAGCCATCCCGAAGGACAGACCACATGATGAGCGACCTGACAGAGACCAGGGACCCGGAGGCCAGCCCGGCTTCGGCCCCACGTTCGGTGTTGTTGGCCGACGTCGTCCACGACCGAATCCGGCGGGCCATCGTCGACGGCCAGCATGCGCACGGCGCGCGACTTCCCGGCGAGAACGACCTCGCCCGGCAGTTCGAGGTGTCGCGGCCGGTCATCCGGGCAGCGCTGAAACGGTTGCGGACCGAGGGTCTGATCATGTCCCGCCAGGGCTCTGGCAGCTTTGTTGTCGCCCCGGGAGAGCGCAAGACCCTGTCCTTCCAGCCGGTCGAGACCATCGCCGACCTGCAGCGGTGCTACGAGTTTCGCCTGACCATCGAACCCGCCTCCGCCGCCATGGCGGCCACGCGGCGCAGCGAGGCGCAGCTGGCCGAGATCGCGAAGTACCTGGCCCTGATGCGCGATGCGACGGAACGGCGCAGCCACCGGGAGGACGCGGATTTCAGCTTTCACCTGGCGATCACGGCGGCAGCGAACAACCAGTATTTCGAGACGTCGATGCGTGCCTTGAAGGACCATATTGCGGTGGGCATGAAGTTTCACGGCCTGTCTCTGCAGTCGGTCAGGGGCGGCCTCGATCATGTGCTTGAGGAGCATGCCGCGATCTACGAGGCGATCCGGCTGGGCCAGGCAGAGGCCGCGCGCGAGGCGATGCTGATGCACGTCACCGGGTCGCGAGACCGGCTGTTCGAGGGGCGGCTTCTGGACCTCTCATCTCGTGATCGCGGACATCAGAAGGCGGTGCGGTAGATCGCCTCGACCTCGGCCACGGTCATGTCGCGGGGATTGTTATCCATCAGGCGGCGGATGCCGTGCGCCTCGACCGCCCACCCGGGCAACTGGTCTTCAGTCGCGCCGTTCCGAGACAGGCGCATGCTGACGCCCAACCCTTCGCACCAGGCGACTGCCGCGCGGCGCAGGTCGCCGGTCAGGCCAAGAAGCTTGCCGATCCGTGCGGTCCTTTGCGGCACGGCGGGTGCATTGAAGGCCAGGACATGCGGGAAGATGATCGCGTTCGCGTGCCCATGCGGCAGTTTGAGCCGGGTGCCCAGCGGATAGGCAAGCGCGTGACCGGCGGCCGTGTTCACGGGGCCAAGGCAGATGCCGCCGTAATAGGCCGCCAGCAGCAGGCCGGCCCGCGCCTCGACGTCAGAGCCGTCGGCCACCGCGCGGGGCAGGTAGCGGGCCACAAGCTCGATCCCCATTAGGGCATAGTTGTCGATCAGGGGGTGCGACTTGCGGCTGGTGAAGGCCTCGACGCAATGCGCCATCGCATCGATGCCGGTCGCTGCAGTGATCGCGGGCGGCAGGGTAAAGGTCAGCGACGGGTCAAGCGCGACGATGTCGGCCAGAAGGTATGGGCTTTCGACGGCAACCTTCATGCCCGTCGTCACATCGGTGACCAGCGCCCGGATGCCCGCCTCGGACCCGGTGCCTGCCGTCGAAGGCACCAGAGCAAGCGCATTCTGGCGGGCGGTGACCTTGTTCGGGCCGATGATCTCGGCAAGGGTCTGGTCGCCGCGCAAGACGGTGACAAGCTTGGCAAGGTCCATGACCGACCCGCCGCCAAAGCCCACGATCAGATCGGGCTCGACCGCCTGCGCGGCCTTCAAGGCTTGTGCAAGGTTGTCGGTGTCAGGCTCGGGCAGGACCCCGGCGAACAGTGCCACCGGCTCGGGTAGGCCAAGGGCCGCCACGCGCCCGGCCATCGACCGCTGGGTCATGACCAGAATGCGTTTGAACCCCGCGGCCTTTGCCCAGGCTCCGATCTCGGCAGCGCTGCCGAGGCCGTATTCCATCCGACGGGGCTGGTGGATGCGCAGGGGGCGGCTAAGGTCGGTCATGCGGCAAGGTCCTTCACGCTGGCACCGATGGCGCGCAGGCGGTGCTTCAGGTCGTCCAGTTCGGCAGGGGTAAGGCCAACAAGGGGCGGGCGGGTCCGGGTCCAAAGCGCGGCCCCGTGACGGAAGGCGACCATCGCCTTGATCGCCGGGATCTGGGTGTAAGAGTTCGACAGGTCGCGAAAGGCGTTGATCCGGGCTTGCGCCGCCGCGACATCCGCCGCGCGGGCGGTGTCGGCGTGGTGGCGGAAGACGGTCGCAAGGCTGTCGGCCACCAGGTTCGAAGTCGCGGTGATGCATCCCGCGCCGCCCTGCCCCATGAGCGGCAGAAGCAGCGGGTCGGCCCCGGCGAGAACCGAGAAGCCGGGGAAGCGATCGATCATCGCCGTCATGTTCTCGATCTTGCCGGCGCTGTCCTTGATGCCGACGACGGTGCCGGGGAAGGCCGTCACCAGGCGCTCGATCAGGTCATGGCTGATGGGCACGCCCGAGACCTGCGGGATGTGGTACAGGAGCACCTGCAGCCGGGCATCGCCGATGGTTTCGATGACCAAGGCATAGGCGCGGAACAGGCCCTCGTCACTGACGCCCTTGTAATAGCTGGGGGGCAGCATCACGACGCGGGTGACGCCCAGGCTCAGGGCGTGGCGGGTCAACTCGATGGTTTCGGGCAGGGCGTTGACCCCGGTGCCGGGCATCAGCCTGTCCGGCCCTACGGCCTTGGCCGCGGCTTCGAGGATCGTGCGACGTTCGGTCAGCGAGAACGAATTGGCCTCTCCGGTCGTGCCGAGAAGCGCGATGCCGTCGCAGCCGTCGGCGATCAGCGCCTGGGCATGGGCGGCCAGCGCCCCGAGGTCGGGCGAGAGGTCGGCGTTCAACGGCGTGGCCGAGGCGCAGTAGACTCCACGGATCATTTGGGGCTCCGGGTCGCGGCCATGCGTCGGGCATAGGCCAGCGCGTGGTTCAGGTTGGTGTTGTTGGCGATGCCCTTGCCCGCGATGTCGAAGGCGGTGCCGTGGTCGACGGAGCAGCGGTCGATGGGCAGGCCAAGGCTGACGTTGACCGCCGTGTCGAAGGCCACCAGCTTGACCGGGATATGGCCCTGGTCGTGATACTGCGCGACCACCAGGTCAAAGGCACCCTCGTAGGCGCGGTGGAACAGCGTGTCAGCCGAAATGGGGCCGTGGGCATCGATGCCTTCCGCCCGGGCGGCCTGAACCGCCGGTTCGATCTGCGTGTCATCCTCGTCGCCGAAAAGTCCCCCCTCGCCGCAATGCGGGTTGAGGCCCGCGACGGCGATCCGGGCGGTGATCCCGAGGCGCAGGAACTGCTGATGCCCGGCGCGGATCGTCGCCAGGATCCGGTCGGGTTGCACCCGGCCGATCGCGCCCTTCAGCGAGATGTGGGTCGAGACATGGATGACGTTCAGCCGTTCCGAGGTAAGCAGCATGAAGCTGGACTTCGCCCCGGTCAGGGCGGCCAGCATCCCGGTATGCCCGTCGTAGTGATGACCCGCAGCGTTCAGGGCAGCCTTGTTGATGGGCGCGGTGACGATCCCGGCGATTTCATTGCTCATCGCTTGCCGCACGGCGGCCTCGATAAAGCGGAAGCAGGCCTCACCGCCGCGTTCGTCAAGCTTGCCAAAGGGCATCGTATCGCCCGGAATGTCGGTCTGGTGCAGGTCAAGCGTGGCCAGGTCGAGCCCGGTCTTCAGCACGCGTTCGGCCGCGCCAAGGCTGGCCGCATTGCCGAAGATGCGATAGCGCCGCCGCTCCTCGGGCGGGAGTGCCGCCAGCGACTTGACGATGATTTCAGGCCCCACGCCTGCGGGGTCGCCCATGGTGATGCCGATCGGCAGGGTCATGCCTGTCCTTCCCAGTTCGTCCGTCCCGGCCCCGTCACGGCGTGGCAGGCAACCTGGTGGCCCGGTGCCACCTCGCGCCAGTCGGGGACCTTGGTCTTGCAGAGGTCGCGCGCCAGCGGGCAGCGCGGGTGAAAGCGGCAACCCTCGGGCGGGTTCAGCGGGCTTGGCACCTCTCCCGTCAGCCTTTGGCGTGAGCGCGGGGCCCGCGGGTCCGGTTTGGGCACGGCCGAGAGAAGCGCGCGGGTGTAGGGGTGGAGGGGTTCGGCAAACAGCGCCTGGGCTGGGGCGAGTTCGGCGAGGCGGCCCAGATACATCACGCCCACCCGGTCGCTGATATGGCGCACGACGGCCAGGTCATGGGCGATGAACAGGTAGGTCAGGCGGTACTTTTGCTGCAGGTCCATCAGCAGGTTCAGGATCTGCGCCTGGACCGAGACGTCCAGCGCCGAGATCGCCTCGTCGCAGACGATGAAGCGCGGCTGGCAGGCAAGCGCGCGGGCGATGGCCACCCGCTGGCGCTGGCCCCCAGAAAGCTCGTGCGGGTAGCGGTTGGCAAAGCGTGGGGTCATGCCGACATCGGCCAGAAGCTGCGCCACGCGGGACTGGATTTCGGCCTTGGGGGCAAGGCCATGGAAACGGATCGGTTCGGCCAGCGCCTCGCCGATGGTCATGCGGGGGTTCAGGGTGGAATAGGGGTCCTGGAACACGATCTGCAGGTCGCGGCGCAGCGGGCGCATGGCGACCTCGTCAAGACCCGCAATGTCCTGCCCCTTGTAGCGGACCGAGCCGGCGCTGGGGCGTTGCAGGTTCAGGATGGCAAAGCCGGTGGTGGACTTGCCGCAGCCGGATTCACCGACCAGGCTTAACGTCTCGCCCTCGATGATGTCGGCGGTGAAGTCGTCCAATGCCCGCACGACGGCATGACGTTCGCCGAAGGCACCAAGGCGGATGTCATAGCGTTTCGCCAGTCCACGGATTTCCAGAAGCGCGGTCATGCGGCGACCCCCAGGACCACAGGGCAGGCCACACGGTGCCGGGCATTGTCGCCTACCGGCTGAAGCTTTGGCACGGCAGCGTTGCAGGCGGCCTCGGCCAGCGGGCAGCGCGGGGCGAAGGGACAGCCGGGGGGACGGCGGCCGGGTTCGGGCGGGGTGCCGGGGATCGAGGGGAGACGCTCCATCGCCTGACCGGCGAGGGTGGGCAGCGAGCCGAGAAGCGCGCGGGTATAGGGATGCGAGGGGTGGTCGAAGATGGCCTCCACCGGCCCGTCCTCGACCACCGTTCCGGCATAAAGGACGGCGATACGGTCGGCGAGGCCCGCGATGAGCGCCAGGTCATGAGTGATCCAGACGACCGACATCTTCAGCCGGTCCTTCAGGTCGCGCACCAAGTCGACGATCTGCGCCTGGATGGTCACATCCAGCGCCGTCGTCGGTTCATCCGCGATCAAAAGCTTCGGGTGGCCGGCCAGCCCCATGGCGATCATCACCCGCTGGCGCATGCCGCCCGACAACTCATGCGGCCAGGCGTTCGCCCGTTCCTCGGGGGCGGGAATGCCGACGAGCGACAACAGCTCCACCGCCCGGGCGCGGGCTTCGGGTTTCGTCAGGCCCTTCTGGTAGACCAGCGCCTCGGCGATCTGGTCGCCGACCCGGATCACCGGGTTCAGGCTGGTCATCGGGTCCTGGAAGATGAAGCCGATCTCGGAGCCTCTTACCTTCCGCAACTCCTTTGCGGTCAGCTTCAGAAGGTCACGCCCGCCGAACAGCGCCTGACCGCCGGTTGCGTGGATGCGGTTCGGCAGCAGGCCCACCAGCGACAACATGGTCAGCGACTTGCCGCAGCCGCTTTCGCCGACGATGCCAAGGCTTTCGCCCTCCATCACGGCAAGGTCGATGCCGTCCACCACCCGAGCAGGGCCGCTGTCGCGGTCGATGTCGATGGTCAGGCCCTTGATCTGCAGGAGCGTCATTTCTGCCCCTTCGGATTGAACGCGTCGTTCAGCCCGTCGCCAAGGAAGTTGAACGCCACAGTCACCACGGCGAGCACGGCGGCGGGGGCGGCAAGAAGGTGGGGGTAGTTGGTCCAGACCCGCAGCCCGTCGGAAATCATGTTGCCCCAGCTGGGCGTGGGCGGGGTGACCCCGACGCCAAGGAAAGAGAACGCCGATTCCAGCACCATCGCCGTCCCGAGGCCCGCCGAGACGGCCACGATCAGCGGACCCATCGCGTTCGGCAGGACATAGCGCGTCAGGATCAGGCGGTTCGTCAGGCCCATGGCCCGCGCCGCCGTCACATAGGGCCGCTGCCGGACCGACAGGACCTGCGCGCGGACAAGACGGGCATAGGGTGGCCAGGTGATCAGCGCCATCGCTCCGAAGACCAGCACGAAATCGATGATCTGCGTGTTGCGCCAGATCGGGTTCAGCGTCTCCATGTAGCGGGCTTCCATCCACAGGCTGATCGGCTGCTTGAGGCTCGCGTTGATGACGACGACAAGCAGAAGCTGCGGCACGGACATGGTTATGTCGGTGAACCACATGACAAAGCGGTCGAACCAGCCGCCGTAGAACCCCGCGACTGCGCCGAGGATCACGCCGATTGCGACGGCGATGATCGTGACACCGACCGCGACCATCAGCGCAGTCCGCGCGCCGTAGATCAGGCGGCTGAGGACATCGCGACCAAGGTCGTCGGTCCCCAGCCAATGCTGGGCCGAGGGCGGCTGGTTCCGAAGGTCAAGGTTCTGCGACAGGAAGTCGTAGGGCGACAGCCACGGCCCGAAGATGGCGACTATGACCAGGGCCGCGATGATGACCAGCCCGGCCACTGCCAGCCGGTTCCGCCTGAGCCGCCGCCAGGCATCGCGCCAGAGGCTGGAGGGGCGATCCTCGATGTCGATCATCGTGTTGGGTATCGTCATGTTACGACCCCTTCACGTCAGCCGCCCGGGGATCGAGCAGCGGATAAAGGAGGTCGACCAGCAGGTTCGACGCCATGACCAGGAAGGAGCCGATCAGCGTCACCGCCAGGATCACCGGATAGTCGTTGTTGATCAGCGCCTGCACGGTCAGGCGACCAAGGCCGGGAAGTCCGAAGACCAGCTCCACGAAGATCGCGCCGTTGACGATGGTGATCATGATCAGGCCGAGCTGCGTGACGACGGGCGTCAGGACGGGCCGCAGGATATGGCGGAGTGCCACCATATGCTCCGGCACGCCCTTGGCGCGGGCGGTGCGGACGTAGTCTTCGGACATGACCTCGATCACCGCGGCGCGGGTCTGGCGCAGGATCAGCGCGATCGGCTGGAACGACAGGACGATCAGGGGAAGGATCACCTTGACGCTGAAGACGCCACCCCAGCCGTAGGGAACGGCACCATCGGGCAGGACCATCAGGAGGAGGACCATGAGAAGCGGTCCGGCGACATAGGCCGGGATCGCCCAAAGCGCGACCGCCGTTCCAAGGATGAAGTAGTCGAGCCGGCTGTTCTGCCGCAGCCCCGCGATCATGCCGAGCGGGATCGCCACCAGCGCGGTGAGAATGATCGTCATCACCCCCAAGGCCGCCGAGACGGGTGCGGCCGCCGAGACCATCGCCCAGACCGACCGGCCCGAGGTCAGCGAGTTGCCGAAGTTCCCCTGCAGCAGGTTGCCGATATAGCTGAAGAACTGCACCAGGAACGGGCGGTCGAGGCCGGCCTCGGCGCGGATCGCCTCGATCTTCACAGGGTCATAGGCCACATCGCCGGGGGCGCGCAGAAAGATCAGCTTGATCGGGTCGCCCGCGCCGTAGAAGGCCAGCGCATAGACCCCCAGCATGACCAGCATGACCGAGGGCACCCAGATAAGCAGGCGGCGCAGGATGTGGGCAAGCATGACGGGCTTTCACAGGCGACAACGGGGCAGGAGGCAGGCCCCCCGCCCCGTCAATGTGCATCAGATCAGCCGACGGCGATATTCCAGGGCGCGACGACTTGCCAGTCGAGGTTCTTCTCCATGCCCTGCACGTTGGCATTGGCCCAGCGGCTCATGGTCTGCTTGTACCAGGGGATGAACATGAAGTCGTCGCGGAAGATCCGCTGCGCCTCTTGCGCCTTTGCCACCCGGTTCGGGTCGTCGGCGGGCAAGGCCAGCGCCTCGGCGATCAGGGCATCGACGTTGTCGTTCTTGTAACCGCCCATCTTGCCTTGCGCATTGCCGGAGCCCGAACCGATGGAGCCTGCCAGATAGCTCGGCGCGTCTGGAACGCGGGTGCCGACGTCGTCGCGGAAGATCTGGATCGCGTTCTGGTCGGGGCCGGAATACTGGTCCTGCTGCGGCTTCATGTCGACAGCGCTGATCCCCAGGTTCTGCCGCCACTGTTCGGCGATGTACTGTGCCGCCGCCTCGTTCGCGGGCGAGGAGATGCCGACGAACATAAGCTTTGGCAGCTTCTCCGGCCCGCCGTAGGTCGAGGCCGCCAGCGCCGCCTTTGCCGCCTCGGGGTCGTAGGGATAGGGCGTGAAGGCTGCGTCATCCTCACCCGGGACCGAGTTCATCACCGTGTCGGTCTTCTGGTGCGGTCCGTCCGGGAAGCTGGCCTTGATCAGCCCGTCGCGGTCGACGGCCAGGATCAGCGCCTCGCGTACCTTGGGGTCGTCCATCGGCGCGCGGGTGGCGTTGAACCAGAAGTGCTGGCTGGTCGGAATGGTCGGCCCGGCCGCGAAATCGGCGCCCAGGTCCATCACCATGGTCGAGGTCACCAGTTCCGTATGCGCCTGATATTCGCCGGATTTCAGCATCTCGGTCGCGGTGACGTTGTCCTCGACGGCGGTCAGCTCGATCCGGGCGAGCTTCGGTGCCGGGCCGAAGAAGTTCGGGTTCGGGACCCAGACGTTGGTGCCCGCGTCCAGATCGACGCTTTCCAGCATGAACGGGCCCGAGGTCGCACCGTTCGCGCCAAGGAACCAGTCCGGCACCTCGTTCCCGTCCGCACCGCGCGCGACCGAGACCTTGACGATCGGCGCGATATGGTTCGCCAGCCGCTGGAAGAAGATCGGGTCGGGGCCGGCCAGCGTGACGGTCAGCTCACCCTCTCCAGCGACGATCCCCGAGATGTCTGTCGCCGTGCCGTCCTTGACTGCGCCATAGCCCGCAACGCCCGACAGCACCTGGTCGATCCGCTGGTTCTTGGTGTTCGGCATTGACGACAGCTCCCAGCTGCCCTTGACGTCGGCGGCGGTGATGGCCGAGCCGTCGGCGAATTTCGCGTCCGGGTTCACCTTCAGCGTCCAGACGGTGAAATCGGCGTTCGGGGCCCATTCGGTCAGGACATAGGGCTGGATCTCGCCCTTCTCGTTGAAATACATCGCGCTGGCGTTCCAGTAGGAGTTCCAGCGGAACGGCACGCCGCCACCGCGCAGGGGCGACCAGTCCTGGTTGAAGGCCGGATTGATCGCTTTCAGCACCTGGCCGTCCTGCGCCATCACGATCCGCGCCCCCGGTCCAAGCGCCGCAGCGGCCACGACCGAACCCAGCCCGAATTTCAACAGACCCCGGCGGCTGACGCCGGCCTTGCTTGCATTCTGTTTCATGTCTTCCTCCCAGGAATGTCCCGCGCCGTTGCCCGGCCCTCACGACTGATGCGGAGCAGACCGTCATGAGACAGGCCTGTCAACTTGTTATTTCCCGCATGACAAGTTTGCCCGGCTTGGAATGAAGGGGCACAGCGAAGTGACACTAAAATATCATTGTAAAACAATTATCTACTCAAGTACTCCGCACGAACCGCTCAGGGCGGCACTTGACAGGGAAGTTGACAACTTGTGATGTCGACGCAGCGCATCTGATCGGGAGTCTCGCATGTCTGCCTTCCCCCAACGCGAGCTGACCGCCGCCGAGATCGAGGCGGCGATGGACGGAAGGTTGCATGCCGGTCCCGCAGGACGCATCGATGCATTCCTTCCCTCGCCGATGGTGCAGAATCACGCGGCCAACCTGCATGTCCTGCCCGATGGCCGCCTCGCTTGCGTCTGGTTCGGCGGCACGATGGAAGGGATGGGGGACATCTCGGTCTGGATGTCGACCCTGGGTCCCGAGGGCTGGTCCGCGGCGCGCAGGCTTTCGGACGATGCCACCCGGTCGGAACAGAACCCGGTGCTGTTCACCGCGCCCGACGGGGCAGTCTGGCTGTTCCACACCAGCCAGCCGGGCGGGCGGCAGGACCTGTGCGAGATCGTGGCGCGGGTGTCGCAGGACGGTGGCGAAAGCTATGGTGCGGCACGACGGATCGGCGACTTCCGGGGTGTCTTCGTGCGCCAGCCGCCACGTCTCGGCCCCGCTGGTGAATGGCTGTTGCCGGGCTTTCGCTGCGTGACCCCGGCGGCAGGACGCTGGACCGGCGATATCGACAGCGCCGTGATGCTGGTGTCACATGATCAGGGAAACAGCTGGCAGGCTGTCGACGTGCCCGAAAGTCTGGGCGCGGTGCACATGAACCCCATCGCGCCGCAGGCCGGCGTGATGCCCGCCTTCTTCCGCGACCGCTATGCCCAGTGGGTGAAGCGAAGTCTGTCGACCGATGGCGGCCTGACGTGGAGCGCGCCGGATCCGACCGACCTGCCCAACAACAATTCCTCGGTGCAGGCGATCCGGCTGGCTGACGGTCGCATTGCCATGGTCCTCAACCCGATCAGCGCCGCGCAGTCCGCAGCCCGTCGCGCCTCGCTTTATGACGAGATCCCCGACGAGGCCGGCGCAGAGGCCGGACCTGGTACGGACAGCGAAGGTCCAAGGGCGATCTGGGGCGTTCCGCGCGCGCCGATGACGCTTGCGTTGTCCGCTGACAATGGCGCAACCTTTCCGGTCCGGCTCGACCTGGATCAGGGGTCGGGGCACGCGCTGTCGAACAACTCGGCCGAGGGCGTGAATCGGGAACTGTCCTACCCTTCCATCCTTCAGGACAAGGCGGGGCACCTGCACATTGCCTACACCTATCATCGTCGCGCCATCCGCTATGTCAGGCTCGACCTGCCAAAGCCCGACAGCAGCGGGTCCTGACGCTGGTCAGCTGTACCGATTGCGACAGGGCTGCCGTGTGATCGCGCGACTTCGCCTGGATGCCTTCTGAAGCCTCGCCCGGGCGCCCTGCCCCATGGCATGCAAGGTTCCCCTGACAACGCCAGACCAGGGCCTCGATACTGCGGTACAGCCTCCGGTTGCCCCACCCGGTCCAGCCGATGGCTGCGCAAGGATGCAGCAGTTGCCGCCCATCGTGTTGACGCGGGAACGAAAAGGGGTGAAGGCTGCGCAACCGCAGGCTATACTGCGGCAGAGCAGAAACATGACGCCGGGCGAACCGGCGGGCGGCTCCGAAGCACAGGCTACAGGGTAAAGGCCGGGTTCGGGCGCGCAGAACGCGAGAGCAGGAGGCACAGGTGGTCGGCAAATTCCTTCTTGGCATGATGTCCGGCGGGCTTCTGGTCGTGGGCGGCCTGGTGATCGGCTCTGCCGTAGCCCCGCTGCAGCCCGCGAACGACAACGCTCCCGCAGCTGTGGCCACCGAAGCGACGATCACCGCGCCCGAACCGACAACGGCGGATGCCGGAGATGCCGCGGCAGCGGAAACGGCCCCTGAGACGGCGACCCCTGAGACCACGACCACCGCAGCGCCAGCCGCCGAGACGGCCGCCGCGCCAGAGGAGACGGCCGAAGCCGAACCCGCCGAAGCAGCGCCCGAGGCTGCCGCCGAACCCGTCGAAGCGCAGCCCGAAGCGGTGTCTGACGCCCAGCCCGAAGTCGCCGCCGAAGCCGCCCCGGCTGCACCGGAGGCTCCCGCTGCAGAGGTCGCCGAGGCCGCAGCCCCGGTACCTGCCGAAACCACAGCCCCGGCAACGGCTGACGCACCCGCACCGCTGGCCGAAACGGCGGCGGACCCCGCGGCATCCGCGGTGGAAAAGACCACACCTGCGGTAGAGACGGCGGCTGCCGACCCGGCACCTGAAGCGGTGGCCGAAGCGGCACCAGAGGCCGTACCGGTGGCAGAAGCCGCGCCAGAGGTCCCCCCCGATGTTGCCTCTGAAGGCGCCGAATCCGCTGAGGCCGCGCCGGCCGAGGCACCAGCTGAGGTCGCCGAGGCGGTGACCGAACCCGCCGACACGACCGAACCGGCTGCCGAAGCCGCGACGGCACCGGAGGCCGCACCAGAGCCCGCACCAGAGCCAGAGACACCCGCGCCGGACGCAACCGCAGAAGCCGAGACCGGGACCACGGCGGAAGCTGCTCCCGATCCGGCACCCGAGGCCACCCCAGCGCCCGCCGAGGCCGCCCCGGAGGCAACCGCAGAGCCCGCCGCCGAGCCGGTGCCAGAGCCTGCGGCAGAACCGGCAGAGGTCGCCCCCGAACCTGCCCCCGAGCCAAGCCCCGAGCCAGCTCCGGAACCCGCGCCGGAAGCGCCCGCAGAAGCCCCGGCGGAACCGGCCGCGGAACCCGAAGCCGAACCGATGCCCGCCCCGGCCATGCCCGCGCCCGAGACGCTGGAGGAGAGCCCGGCGATGCCGGGTACCCAGCCCGAAGGCCTGCCCGGCACCGCCGAGGAAGTCGGGATCGGCGAGGCTGCCGAGGGCCTGCCGGGTCAGGAGAGCGGCTCGACCTTCGCGCCGACGCCCGGGCTGATCGGCAAGGACGGTGGCGTGGTCATCCGGCGCGGCAATGAAGGCGCGGCAGAGGCGGCCCCCGATCCCGCGACCGATCCCGCTACTGATCCTGCCGCCCCGCCAGCCGATCCGCGCCCGATCGCCCAGTTCGCGGCCACTTTCGAGAACCCCGAGGCGAAGCCGCCGATGGCCATCGTCCTTGTCGACACCGGGGCTGCCGACCTTGACCGCACGGGCCTCGCCGCCCTGCCCTTCCCGGTCAGCTTTGCGCTCGATCCGCTGGACCCGGCGACGCCAGAGCGCGCCGCGATCTACCGTGCCGCCGGGCATGAGGTGGTGATGCTGGTCACCGGCATCGCGGACGGCGCGCAGCCGTCGGATGTCGAGGTCGCCTTCCAGTCGATGGAACAGGGCCTGCCCGAGGCGGTCGCCGCGCTCGACCTGGCCGATCCCGCGTTCCAGAACAACCGGGGCCTTGCCAGCGCGGTGGTGCCGATCCTGAAGGCACAGGGCCGGGGGCTTCTGACCCGGGACGAGGGCCTGAACGCCGCCGATCAGGTCGCCCGTCGCGAGGATCTTGAGGCAGCCGTGGTGTTCCGCGACCTCGACACCGCCGGGGCCGACAAGACCGGCATCCGTCGCCTACTGGACCGGGCGGTGTTCAAGGCCGGGCAGGATGGTCAGGTCAGCGTCGTCGGTGCCGCCACGCCGGAAACTGTCGCGGCGCTGCTGGAATGGACGGTCGAGGGCAAGGCTGCGACTGTTGCACTGGCGCCGGTCACGGCGGTGATGCAGGTCGACTGACCCCCGGCTCGTCGGTGGACTTCGTCCCTCCTCGCTGGACCGCCGCCGACGAGGAGACGCAGTCGAACGAGGAGGTCCCGGTCAGCCGTTCCCACGCCCGGCAAAGCGGCCCGCGTCTTCGGCAGCGCGGCGCAAGGCGTTGGATTTGTTGACGGTTTCCTGATACTCCGCCTCGGGGTCGCTGTCGAAGACCACGCCGCCGCCCGCCTGGATGTACAGGGTTTCGTCCTTCACGACCGCTGTCCGCAGCGCAATGCAGAAGTCCATCTCGCCATTCGCGGCGAAATACCCCACGCCCCCGCCATAGACCCCGCGCTTTTCCGGCTCCAGCTCGTCGATGATCTCCATCGCGCGGACCTTCGGCGCGCCGGACACCGTGCCGGCGGGCAGGCCTGCAAGCAGCGCCGACAGCGCGTCCTCACCCTCGGCGATCTCGCCCACCACGTTCGACACGATGTGCATGACGTGGCTGTAGCGTTCGATGATGAAGGTTTCCGTGGGCCGCACCGTCCCCACCTTCGCCACCCGACCCACGTCGTTCCGGCCAAGGTCCAGCAGCATCAGATGCTCGGCCCGTTCCTTGGGGTCGGCCAGAAGGTCGAGTTCAAGCGCCTTGTCCTCTTCGGGCGTCGCACCGCGCTTGCGGGTGCCGGCGATCGGGCGGACCGTTACCTCGCCCTCGCGCAAGCGGACCAGGATCTCGGGGCTGGCGCCGACAATCTGGAAGCCGCCGAAGTTGAAGAAGAACATGAAGGGCGATGGGTTCGTGCGCCGCAAGGATCGATAGAGCGCGAAGGGCGGCAGGGTGAAGCGCTGCGCCCAGCGCTGGCTGGGGACGACCTGGAAGATGTCGCCCGCGCGGATGTATTCCTTGGCCTTTTCCACTGCGGCCTTGTAGCCCTCATGCGTGAAGTTCGACTGCGCCGGACCGACCGGGGCCACATCGCCCAGGTCGCGCGCGGCCGAGGGCGCCCGGTCCAGGTCGCGCAGCGCGTCCATCACCCGTTCGGCGGCCTGAGCGTAAGCCGCCCGCGCCGAGAGGCCCGATGAAACCCAGGCCGGGGCCACGACTGTGACCTCCCCTTTGACCCCGTCCAGAACCGCGATGACGGAAGGCCGGATCAGTTCGGCATCCGGAAGGCCCAGGGGATCGGGGTTCACGTCTGGCAAATGTTCGACCAGGCGGATCATGTCATAGCCGAGATAGCCGAACAGGCCCGCCGCAACGGCAGGCATGCCTTCGGGCATCTCGATCCGGCATTCCGCCAGCAGATCGCGCAGGGTCTGCAGCGGGTGCCCGGGAAGGTCGGTGAAGGACTGCCGGTCGAACCGCGCCTCGCGGTTGATCCGGCTTTGCGTCCCCCGGCACTGCCAGACAAGGTCCGGCTTCATGCCGACGATCGAGTAGCGCCCCCGCACCTCGCCGCCCGTCACCGATTCCAGCATGAAGGTATCGGCGCGGGCATCGCCCAATTTCAGCATCAGGCTGACCGGCGTGTCGAGGTCGGCGGCCAGCCGGGCCCAGACGATCTGGTTCTTGCCTGCGTTCCAGCCCGCTTCGAAGTCGGCAAACCCCGGCGAAAGCTGCATCAGTTCATGCTCGCGTTCACGGCATTGATCGCGGCCTGATCCAGCGAAATGCCGGCTTCGGCGGTCAGCGCAGCGGTAAAGGCAGCGAAGGCATCGGCGGCGATGGCCTGCCGAGTATTGGCGGCCAGAAGCCCCTGCATCGCCTGGGCCTCCTCGCCTTCGGTTTCGGCAGGCAGGATGCGGTCAAGCTGCACCACACCCACGAAACCCGGCGCCTCGATCACCTGGACCGCGCCCTCGGCCAGCTTGAAGACATCGGCCAAAAGCGTATCGGGCGCGCCTTCGACAAAGCCGTTCCGCGCCATTTCCGGGGTCACGTCGACGATGCCGAAGCTGCCGATGGCGGCCCCGCCTTCCAGCGCGGTCTTGATCTCGGCGGCCCGGGCGGCCAGCGCCGTGGCCAGCGCTGTCTTGCGCCAGTCCTCGGTCACGCTGTCCTTCGCCTCGTCAAACGGGATCGGCGCGGCGGGGACGATCTCGTCCAGCCGAAGTGTCACGAGACCGCCGTCTTCCAGGACGATCGCCTCGGAAAAGTCACCCTCCTGCACCGCATCGGCGGCGGCGCGGAAGGCGGGATAGCCCTCGATGGAATCTTCGCCCTGTTGACCGGGCACGTAGTCGAACGTGGCCAGCTGCAGGCCTGCCTCCTTGGCCAGGTCTTCCAGCGTCGCGCCCCCGGCCAGCAGATCGTCGACCTCTTCCACCTTGTCGGCGATCAGGCGGCGGGCGGCGTCGGTCTGGAACTCGATGGCAAGCGTCTCGCGGGCGTCCTCGAAGCTCGTTTCCTCTGCGGCAAGCACGGCACCCACCCGGAACAGCGCCGGGCCAAGGTCAGTGGCAACGGGCCCGACGACATCGCCTTCGGCGGCGGCAAAGACCGGTTCTCCGGCTGCGCCAAGGTCTTCCTTCGTCAGGTCGCCCTGGTCGATGTCCGCCAGCGTCAGGCCCCGCGCGGCGACGAGGTCCTCGAACGGCTTGCCACCGTCAAGCTCGGCCCGCGCGGCATCGGCGGCGGCTTGGTCGGGGTAGATCAGCCGTTCGACGATCCGGCGTTCGGGCACGACGAATTCGTCGATCCGGTCCTGATAGAGGTCCTTGAGCAGCGCCTCATCGACCGGCTGGTCCTTGGCAATCGCCTCAGGAAGGAGTGCAGCATAGGTGATCCGCTTGGCCTCGGGCTTGGTGAACCGGTCGATGTTCGCATCGTAATGCGCCTTAAGGTCGGCGTCCGTCGGATCCGCCACGGGCGTGGTCAGGTCGGCCTCGCCCAGCCGCAATAGCGAAAACCCGCGCCGTTCCCCGGCCCAGGCATAGATCGTGTCGGTCATTGCCTTCGGCGCGGCAAAGCCACCTGCAACCGCCCCCTGCAACAAGTTCCGGCTGACGTCGCGCCGCAGGTCGCTTTCGAACTCGGCCTCGGTGGTGTTGTTGCGTTCCAGGATGAAGCGATACGCCTCGCGGTCAAAGGTGCCGGTCGCGCTCTTGAAGCTGTCCATTCCCATCAGCTCGGACGCCACCACCTCGTCGCCGACGGAAATCCCGACGCGCGCCATCTCGTTATCCAGCGCCGCCCGGGTGATGACCGACTGCAGCACCTGCTGGTCGATGCCGTACACCTGCGCCTCTTGCAGCGAGACCTGCTTGCCGATCTGCTGCGACAGGGCGTTGATCTGCGTCTGCAGCGCGCGGGCATAGTCGTCTGCCGTGATGTCCGTGTCGCCGACACTGCCGACCCGCGTCACCCCACCACCGAAGCTGGTCACACCAAAACCGCCGAGGCCGAGGATCAGCATGCCCATCATCGTCCAGACGGCAAATTCCTTGACCTTGCCGCTGGGACGCTTGCCGTCTTCGGTCGGAGTAGTTGCCATGGCTCTGCCTTCGAAAGGGTTCGATCTGGTGAATAGTGGGAAGCCTGCGGGGGGGCAAGGTCAAGATCGCCCGGCGCAGGGCGCGGATCACGTCGCTGTCAGGGCATTCAGGGCCGGAACGCCGCCAGCCGCCGGATCACCTCGGCAATGCCTTTGGCGTCCACATTGGCAAAGGCGATGCGGATCTGCCGCTTGCCAGCTTCGGACCCTTCGGGCTGGAACATCGTCCCCGGCAGCATGAGAAGCGAGGCTTCGGTCACCAGCCGCTTGCACAGCGCGTCCGAAGCCATGTCGAAGGGGTGTTCGACATAGGCGAAATAGGCACCGCAGCCCAGAAGCTTCCAGTCCGGCAGCGATTTGAACCCGTCGACCATCGCGCGGCGGCGGGCCAGGATTTCATCGCGCTCGCCGGCCAGCCACTGGCCCAGGTTCCGCATCCCCCACAGGGCACCGATCTGGCCCAGCTGGCTGGGGCAGATCGCGACGGTGTCGAGGAACTTTTCCACTTCAGCCAAGCGCTGCGGCGAGGCGACGATTGCACCGACGCGGTGCCCGGTCAGCCGGTAGGCCTTGGAGAAGCTGTAAAGCTGGATCAGCGTGTCGGCCCAGTCGGGGTCGGCGAACAGGTCATGCGGCGCGCCAGAGCGGCTGTCGAAGTCGCGGTAGGTCTCATCGACGATCAGCGCCAGGCCACGGGCGCGGCAGAGGTCGCGGAAGGAGGCCAGCGTCTCCGCCGGATACTCCACACCGCCCGGGTTGTTCGGGCTGACCAGCACGATGGCCCGCGTCCGGTCAGTGATCAGCGCAGCCGCCGCCTCGGCCGAAGGGATCAGGGTCGGCCCGGTATCCAGCGCCACGGTCCGGACCGCAGCCATGTCCAGCCACATCTTGTGATTGAAGTACCAGGGCGTCGGCAGGATCACCTCGTCCCCCGCCCCCGCCAGCGTCGCCATGACAGTACAGAAGGCCTGGTTGCAGCCCTGCGTGATCGCGACCTGGGCCGGGACAATGCTACCGCCATAGCTGGCCGACCATTGCCGGGCAATTTCCTCGCGCAGGGCAGGCAGGCCCAGGACGGGGCCGTAAAGATGCGCCTGCGGATCGTTCAGCGCCGCATCCGCCAGCGCCTGCCGCAGCCCCAGGGGCGGGCTGTCGACCGGGGCCGCCTGGCTGATGTTGATCAGCGGACGGTCGGCGGGAAACGTCACCCCCTCGATCCAGCGCCGTGCTTCCATCACCGGCGGCGGCTCGGTCGCGGCGAAGGCGGGGTTCAAGGGCAGGGTCATCAGGGCACTCCTCGTGCGCTTCGCTTCTCGTCGTTGGACGGCCCGTCAGCGACGAGCGCATGAAATGCGACGAGGAGCGGTCAGTCCGCCCCACGCATCGGCTGGACATATTGCAGCGCCATGTCCCAGGGGAAGAAGATCCAGGTGTCCTGGCTAACGCTGGTGATATAGGTGTCGGCCTGCTTTTCGCCCTCGGGCTTGGCATAGACGCAGGCGAAATGCGCCTTGGGGTAGAGCTTGCGGATCAGCTCCAGCGTCCGGCCCGAGTCCACCAGGTCATCGACGATCAACACGCCCGTGCCGTCGCCCATCACATCGGGGTTCGGCGCCTTGATCACCTGCGCCTCGCGCCGCTGGTCCTGTTTGCCGCCGCCCGAATGGTAGGACTTGACGGAAATCGAGTCGACCACGCGGATGTCAAGCTCACGGCTCACGATCATCGCCGGGACCAGGCCGCCTCGGGTGATCCCTACGACCGCTTTCCACGTCCCGCCCTCGCCTGGGCCCTTGCCGTCCAGCCGCCAGGCCAGCGCCCGGGCATCGCGGTGGATCTGGTCCCAGCTGACGTGAAATCCCTTTTCGTGCGGCAGGCGTTCAGGTGACATCGGAACCTCTCAGGTGGCAACGATCTTCACGCCCAGAAGGGCCAGAGCGGCCCCGAAGCAGCGGTCGATCACGGTTTTCAGGCTGATATAGGCCGCCCGCGTGCGGTCCAGCGAAAAGATGCGGGCGACAAGGCTGTTCCAGGCGGTCTCCATCACCAGGATCATCCCGATCAGCGTGGCGAGGATCCAGGTGGGCGTGCCGGGGCTGATCGTGCCCAGGAAGATCGAGGAATAGATCACCACGGCCTTGGGGTTCGACAGGTTGGTCCAGAGGCCAAGGCGAAAGGCAGCGAAGGGCGATCGGGGCACGGGGCGCGAGTCCTCGGCGATGAAAGGCGTTTTCGCGTCGCGCCAGAGGTGCCAGCCCATCCACAGAAGATACCCCGCTCCGCCGATCTTCAGCGCCCAGAGCAGCGACGGCGCGGCATCGAAGATCAGGTGCAGGCCGAACATCGCCGCCAGCGCCCAGAAGGCTGCGCCCGTGGCGATGCCCAGGGCCAGCATGACACCGGTCCGGAAGCCCTCGGTCAAACCGGTGCGGGCCGACATCAGCACGGCCGGACCGGGCGAGACCACGGCAAAGGTCACCAGCCCTGCAAAGGCCAGGAAGGCCGCAAGCGTCATTGACCGCCCTCTTTGCGCCCGGCCAGAAGGTCGATGTCCGGCGCCTCGATCGCCTTCATGCCCACGACATGATAGCCGCAATCGACATGCAGGTTCTCGCCTGTCGTCCCGGACCCCAGATCCGACAGCAGGTACAGTGCGGCCTTGCCGACCTCTTCCTGCGTCACGTTGCGCCGCAGGGGAGAGTTCAGCTCGTTCCACTTCATGATGTAGCGGAAGTCGCCGATGCCACTGGCCGCCAGCGTCTTGATCGGGCCCGCGCTGATCGCGTTCACCCGGATGCCGTCCTTGCCAAGGTCCTCGGCGAGGTACTTGACCGACGCCTCCAGCCCCGCCTTGGCCACGCCCATCACGTTGTAGTGCGGCATGACTTTTTCCGCGCCGTAATAGGTCAGCGTCAAGAGGCTGCCGCCCGGCCCCATCATCGTCGCTGCCCGCTGGCAGACGGCGGTGAAGGAATAGACCGAAATGTCCATCGCCAGCGCGAAACCGGCGCGGCTGGTGTCGACATAGCGGCCGCGGAGTTCATTCTTGTCGGCGAACCCGATGGCGTGGACCAGGAAATCCAGCTGCCCCCATTCCGCCTTCAGCGCGGTGAACAACGCCTCGATGCTGTCATCGCTGGCCACATCGCATTCGAAAAGCTTCGGCACGCCGAGGCTTTCGGCCAAGGGCTCCACCCGTTTCTTCAGCTGCTCGCCCTGATAGGAAAACGCAAGCTCGGCCCCTTGCGCGGCCACCGCTTGCGCGATGCCCCAGGCGATGGACTTGTCATTCGCCAGCCCCATGATCAGCCCGCGCTTGCCCTGCATCAGTCCAGTTGACATTCCCGGCCCCTCGCCCACTTTTCGGTGACACAGACGTGTAGGCGATGCGTGACCTTCCTTCAAGGCGGGTCCTCCGCCCAAAGGCAAGGAGCTTCCATGGACCGGTCAGGTATCTTCGCAGGCAGCGACCCGTTCGCGATTGCGCGCGACTGGCTGGCCGAGGCTGAAAAGCTGGAACCGAACGATCCCAACGCCATCGCGCTGGCCACGGTGGACGCCGAGGGGATGCCAAATGTGCGGATGGTGCTGTTGAAAGAGATCGAGGCCGATGCCTTCGTCTTCTACACCAACTACGGCTCGGCCAAGGGGCAGGAAATCGCCGCCACCGGCAAGGCGGCCTTCGTGCTGCACTGGAAGTCGCTGCGCCGTCAGATCCGGGTCCGGGGCCATGTCACGCGCGAGGACGGGCCGCAGGCAGATGCCTATTTTTCCAGCCGCAGCCTGAAGTCGCGCCTTGGCGCCTGGGCCAGCCAGCAGTCGCAGCCGCTGTCATCACGCGAGGTCCTGATGGCCGAGGCTGCGCGGGTCGCGGTGACCAAAGGACCGAATCCGCCCCGCCCGCCCTACTGGGGCGGTTTCCGGATTCAACCTGTCGAAATAGAATTTTGGGCCGACGGTGCATTCCGGTTGCATGACCGTTTCCGCTGGCGCAAAGTTGACGCAACGGAACCCTGGGAGGTCACCCGACTGAACCCCTGAGTTCCGGCGTTATGCGGTGTTTTTTATTGTACTGTTGTTGAATTGCCCTTGATCCCGGCGCACGAATTCCGCCATCTGTGCGGTCTAGGGCTCATTCTGGGGAGAAGGCTCTGTCTATGACGGACGAAGAAGAGGTCATGCAGGTCGTGCATGGTCGCGTGAAGTGGTTTGATCCATCCAAAGGCTTTGGGTTTATCGTTTCTGACCAGATCGACGCCGACATTTTGCTGCATGCAAACGTACTGAGAAACTTCGGTCAGGGGTCGGTCGCCGATGGCGCCGGGATCGAAGTGCGCGTCCAGCGGACGCAGCGCGGGGTTCAGGCGGTCGAGGTAATCCGCATTGATCCGCCGGAAGGCGTGGTCCAGCCCTTGGGCGAGGATGCGGCTGCGCTGGTCGGTGCCGACATCATGGCACTGGAGCTGGAACCGGCGCGAGTGAAGTGGTTCGACAAGGGCAAGGGCTTCGGCTTTGCCAATGTGTTTGGTCGCCCCGAGGACGTGTTCGTCCATGCCGAGGTGCTGCGCGTATCGGGCTTTGCCGACCTTGCCTCGGGCGAGGCAGTGGCGCTGCGGATCATCGACGGCCGGCGCGGCCGGATGGCAGTGCAGGTGGTGTCATGGGAAGCCGCGAACCGCGCCCGGACTTAAGCGCAGGGCACCCTGCCCGGTCTCGGGTCGCGGTGCTGGCGCTGGTTCTGGCCTTTCCCAGCACGGCATGGGCCGAGGCGGCCTGCGTCCCGGGCCGCGTCGACCTCCGCTGGGAGGGGGGGCGCGAAAGCTTCGTGATCGAGGTCGCCGACGACGCCGAGGAACGGGCCCAGGGGCTGATGTTCCGCGAAGAGATGCCGCTGAACGAGGGCATGCTTTTCGTCTATGACGCCCCGCGCCGGGTCGGCTTCTGGATGAAGAACACGCTGATTCCGCTCGACATGGTGTTTGCCGACGCGACCGGCACGGTGACGCGGGTCCATGCCAATGCCGTGCCGGGGGACCTGACCCCGATCGATGGCGGCGAAGGTGTGCAATACGTCTTGGAGATCAACGGCGGGCTGGCGGGCAAGCTGGGCATCGCCCCTGGCGCCGTGCTGCGCCATCCCGCAATCCCGGTTGCGGATGCGGCCTGGCCCTGTACCCAGTAGCGACCCCTCGCCGATATCGGGCGGTCTGGACACTGCCTGCTGTACCAACCCCGTCCAAGGCTGTAACGCGTGACCGCGCACTCCGCGCCTCAGGGGTATGCCTTGCCGTCGTAACGTCCGGTCTCTGTTCCTCCACCCGAACCCCGCCCCAGTGAAAGCTTCGCACTTTCCGGGGTGATGTCCCTGTTCGCGGGCTGGCTGGCGCGAGACCGGATCGGTGTCCTCCCGCGCGCGTCTCGTCGGGGCCTGCTCTTCCATGCCCTGAGCCATTCCCGCCCAGCGCCCCATCCGGGTGATCTTCGCAGCCGTCCTGGCGAACTTCCGTACGGAAGGCCACGACCCCATGACGCGCATTGCCCAGATCGATTGGCACGCCACCCCCCTGTCCCTGCCCCAACCCCACCGCCACTGCAGCACCTGCGGCGCACCCCGCCCGTTCCGCTGCAGCGGCAAGGTGCGCCTCAACGCGAACGGACGCAGGCTGGATGCCTGGCTGATCTACAAGTGCACGGTCTGCGACCGAACCTGGAACCTGCCGCTTCTCGACCGGGTCCCGGTTGCCGACCTGCCACCTGCAGATCTTGCGGCGCTGCAGGCCAGTGATCCGGCCTGGGTTTGGCCACGCGCCTTCGACTTGCCGCGGCTCCGCCGCCATGCGCTGCAGGTCGTCCTGCCCGAGGACCTGGCCGTCGAGAAACGCACCGCGACGGCGGCGGACGGCTGCGCGCAGGTCCTGGTGTCGATCCATGCCGCCTGGCCGACCGGGCTGCGCCTCGACCGCCTGCTTGCGGCAGAGCTTGGCCTGTCGCGATCCCGTCTGATGGCCTTGCCGGACCGCGGCGCGCTGCGGGTCGTCCACGGGCCGCGCGATGCCCTGCGGATGCCGCTGGCCGGGTCTGTCGTCCTGCAGTTCGACCTGGACCGCATCGCCGAAGGCTCCCGACCCGATCTCATCCGGGCCTTTGTCGGGCCGCCGCTGCCCCAGCCCTAGGACGGCGAACAGGAAGGCTTTTCATTCCCGGCCGATCCCGCTAAACGGGCGTTCGTCGGGGCGTAGCGCAGTCTGGTAGCGCGACGGTTTTGGGTACCGTAGGTCGCGAGTTCGAATCCCGCCGCCCCGACCACCATCCCTCACGCCGCTTGCCCTGCCGGGCGCAAAACTTTTCGAAAAGTTTTGCCAAATTCCTTCGAAGGAATTTGCGCCCGACCCCGACCCGGCCCATATCCTGTCAGGAGAGGCCTCAAACATGACCATCGCCTTCGACCACAGCTATGCGCGCGACCTGCCCGGCACCTATTTGCGGGTCGCGCCCGATGCTGCCCCGAAGCCGCAGCTTCTGGTGCTGAATCAGGCACTTGCCAAAGACCTTGGCCTGTCGCTGACCGAGACTGAGGCCGCCCGCTGGTTCTCGGGCGCCGAGTTGCCCCCGGGGGCCGAGCCCATCGCCCAGGCCTATGCAGGCCACCAGTTCGGCGGCTTTTCCCCCCAGCTCGGCGACGGCCGCGCGCACTTGCTGGGCGAGATCGTCACCCCGGAGGGCCGGTTCGACATCCAGCTGAAAGGCTCGGGCCGGACGCCGTTCTCGCGCGGCGGCGACGGCAAGGCCGCCATCGGGCCGATGCTGCGTGAATACCTGATCTCGGAATTCATGGCCGCCGTGGGCGTGCCCACCACCCGGTCGCTGGCCGTGGTGGCGACGGGAGAAGAGATCTGGCGCGAGACAAAGCTTCCCGGTGCGGTCCTCGCCCGCGTCGCCGCCAGCCACCTCCGCGTCGGCACCTTCCAGTTCTTCGCCGCCCGGGGCGACCAGGCCCAGGTCAAGGCCTTGGCCGATTACGCCATCGCCCGGCACTACCCTGACTTGGCGCAGGCGGATAACCCCTATCTGGCCTTGCTCGATGCCGTCATTGCCCGCCAGGCCCGGCTGATCGCCGAATGGATGGGCCTCGGCTTCATCCACGGGGTGATGAACACCGACAACATGGCGATCAGCGGCGAGACCATCGACTACGGCCCCTGCGCCTTCATGGAAGGCTACGCACCGGGCACCGTCTTCTCCTCCATCGACCATCAGGGCCGCTACGCCTATGCCAACCAGCCGCTGATCCTCGGCTGGAACCTTGCACGCCTGGCCGAGACGCTGATCCCCCTGCTTGCCCCTGACGCGGACAAGGCGGTGGACATCGCCAACGACCGCCTTGGCGGCATCGCCGCGCGCTACCGCAGCGAATGGGTCACCGTCATGCGCCGCAAGCTTGGCCTCGTGGGCGAAGCAGACGGCGACGCCCAACTCGCCGATGACCTGATGGCGGCAATGGAGGGCGCCGACTGGACCCTAACCTTCCGCCGCCTCGCCGATGAGGCCGCGCTCCGCCCCCTCTTCGACGACTTCGCGAAGATGGAAGCCTGGCTGCCCCGCTGGCGCGCCCGGGCCGCGGACGGCGTCGCCCAGCGCCTGGCCGCCGCGAACCCCGCGGTCATCCCGAGGAACCACAAGGTCGAAGAGGCCCTCACCGCCGCCACCGAAGGCGACATGGCCCCCTTCCACGCTCTCCTCGCCGCGATCCAGCAGCCTTTCGCGGAAAGCGAACCTTACATGCTCCCCGCCCCCACCGGCTTCGGCCAATACGTCACCTTCTGCGGCACCTGACCCCAGGCTCCTCGTGCGCCTTCGGCTTCTCGTCGCGAGCGAGGAGTGACGAAGTCATCGACGAGCGCACCAGATTGACGCCCCGCTCCATCCCCGCCACCATACCCGCATGGCCGACCGCTCCGACATCCACGACCGCCTCGCCGCCTCCCTCCGCGCCGCCCGGAAAGCGCGCGGCCTCAGCCTCGACGCCGCCGCCAAGCTCTCCGGCGTCTCCCGCTCCATGGTCAGCCAGATCGAACGCGGCGAATCCTCGCCCACTGTCGCCACCCTCTGGGCCCTCACCCAGGCCCTGCAGCTGGATTTCGCCGGCCTCCTCGAAGGCCGCCCCGCCCCCGGCATCGAAGTCACCCGCGCCGGCACCGCCCCCGTCATCCAGCGCCACGGCGTCACCATCCGCATCCTCTCCGCCCCCGAAAGCGTCGGCAGCCATGAGGTCTACGAACTCGCCTTCAGCCCCGACGCCAAGCTCACCTCCGACCCCCATTCCCCCGGCTGCCGCGAGCACCTGACCGTCCTCGAAGGCCGCCTCACGGTGACCTCCGGCGACGCGACCGACCACCTCGCCCCCGGCGATGTCGCCCGCTACCCCGCCGACCGCCCGCACGAAATCGCAGCCCAAGGGGCCGCCCGTGCCATCCTGATCGTCCAGGACAGCTGAATTCCACTATGGCGGAAATCCATCCGCCAAGTTGACACGCACCGCTTGATCTGCCATTTTCCGCCAAACCGGAAAGGGTTCTGCCATGACGGACGCCACAGCCTTCCTTGACCACATCACCGCGACCCTGCAGACCATCGAGGCCGACGGGCTGATGAAACGCGAACGCCTCATCACCGGCGCCCAGGGCGCGCATGTCCAGATGGCCGGGCGGCAGATGCTGAACCTCTGCGCCAACAACTACCTTGGGCTTGCGGACGACCCTCGCCTGATCGCCGCCGCCAAGCAGGCGATGGACGACCACGGCTTCGGTATGGCCTCGGTCCGCTTCATCTGCGGCACCCAGGACCTGCACCGCCGCCTGGAAACCCGCCTCGCCAACTACCTCGGCCACGACGATACGATCCTCTTCGCCGCCTGCTTCGACGCCAACGGCGGGTTATTCGAACCCCTCCTCGGCCCCGAAGACGCCGTCATCTCCGACGCCCTCAACCACGCGAGCATCATCGACGGCATCCGCCTCTGCAAAGCCAAACGCTACCGCTATTCCAACAGCGACATGACCGACCTGGAAGCCCAGCTGAAACAGGCCCGCACGGACGGAGCCCGCTTCATCCTGATCGCCACCGACGGCGTCTTCTCGATGGACGGCTACTACGCCAAACTTCCGGAAATCTGCGCCTTGGCAGACACTTACGGCGCGATGGTCATGGTCGACGACTGCCACGCCACCGGCTTCACCGGCCCGAAGGGCGCAGGCACCCCCGCCCGCGCGGGCGTCACCGTCGACATCCTCACCGGCACCCTCGGCAAGGCCCTCGGCGGCGCTTTGGGCGGCTACATCGCCGGTCCTCAACCCGTCATCGACCTCCTCCGCCAGCGCGCCCGGCCCTACCTCTTCTCCAACGCCCTTCCCCCCGCCGTCGTGGGCGCCGCCCTCGCTGCGCTCGACATCGTCGAACAAGCCGACGACCTCCGCGCCCAACTCACCGCGAACGCTCAATACTGGCGCGCGGGCCTCACCAAGGCAGGCTTCACACTCCTGCCCGGAGACCACCCGATCATCCCCGTCATGCTGGGCGACGCCAAACTCGCCCAGGCCATGGCCGCCGACCTAAACACCCGCAGCGTCCATGTTGCGCCCTTCTTCTTCCCCGTCGTCCCGAAGGGCCAGGCCCGCATCCGCACCCAGATGAACGCGGCGCTCACTCGCGAAGACCTCGACTTCGCGCTGGACGCCTTCACCCAGGCCGGACGCGCCACCGGAGTCCTCAAATGACCCAGGACCCCGCCCTTGCGATCTATGCGGCCAATGCCGGAACGATGGCCCGCCGCTATGACAGCGTCACGACTGAAACAGTCCTCGCCGTGCTTCTTGACCTCATCCCCCCGCCCCCCGCCCCCATCCTCGACATCGGCGCAGGCAGCGGACGCGATACCGCGTGGTTCCAGTCCCGCGGCCATGAGGTAACCGCCGCCGAGCCGGTTGCCGCTTTTCGTGCAATGATCGCCCGACGAGCGCCCGCTGCGACCGTGGTGGACAGCGCCCTGCCCGATCTCGCCAACCTCGTTGGCCAACATGCGCTTATCCTGGTGAACGCCGTCTGGCACCACCTCGACCCCGCCGGTCGAGACGTCGCACTCAGGCGACTGGCCGCCCTCCTGACCCCGGATGGCCGCATCTTCCTGGCTTTGCGGCGCGGCCCGGTTCCCGAAGGCGCGCCCCTGCACGGCCTTGACCCGGACACCGAAATCGCCCGCGCCGCCGCGGCCGGGCTGACGCCGCTCCGCCGCCACGACGCCCCGGCCCATGACCCCGAGACCGCCGCCGCCGGGATCAGCTGGACCTGGCTTGCCCTAGTAAAGGACACCGCAAAATGATCAACGAAATGAAGGTCCTGGCCAAGTCGAAACCCGAACCCGGCCTTTGGATGGAAACCCGGCCCGTGCCGGAAATCGGCCCCGACGATGTCCTCATCAAGATTCACAAGACCGGCATCTGCGGCACCGACATCCATATCTGGAACTGGGACGACTGGGCACAGCGCACCGTCCCCGTCCCCCTCGTCACCGGCCACGAATTCGCAGGAATAATCGTCGACAAGGGCCGCAACGTCGATGGGCTGGAGATCGGCCAGCGCTGCTCGGGCGAGGGCCACCTGATCGGCAAGACCTCGCGCCAAAGCCGCTCTGGCAAGTTCCACCTCGACCCCGAAACCCGCGGCATCGGCGTCAACGAACCGGGCGCCTTCGCGCAATACCTGCGGCTACCGGCCTTCAACGTGGTCCCGCTTCCCGACGCCATCGACGATGAGATCGGCGCGATCCTCGATCCCCTCGGCAACGCCGTCCACACCGCCCTCAGCTTCGACCTGATCGGCGAGGATGTCCTCATCACCGGTGCCGGCCCCATCGGCATTATGGCCGCAGCCGTCGCCCGGCACGTCGGCGCCCGGCACGTCGTCATCACCGACATCAACCAGGCCCGGCTCGACCTTGCCGGACAGGTCGCCGACGTGGTGCCGGTGAACGTCGCCACCACCGACCTCCGCTCCGTCTACCCCGCCCTCAAGATGTCCCAGGGCTTCGATGTCGGGATGGAGATGTCGGGCTCGCAAGCCGCCCTCGACCAGATGGTCGAACACATGGTCATGGGCGGTCGCATCGCCATGCTGGGCATCCCGCCGGGCAAGTCCCCGGTCGACTGGTCAAGGATCGTCTTCAAGGCCATCACCATCAAGGGCGTCTACGGCCGCGAGATCTTCGAGACCTGGTACAAGATGATCGCCATGCTGGAAAACGGCCTCGACATCCGCCGAGTCATCACCCACCGGTTCAAGGTGGGCGAGTTTCAGCAGGGTTTTGCCGCCATGCGTTCCGGTCTATCGGGCAAGGTCGTTCTGGACTGGACCTGAACCAAGAACGGCTTTCTCTTCCTCAAATATCCCCGCCGGAGGCATCCGCCGCCACCACCTTCGCCACGCCTGGGCAAGCGACCCGACGGCACGGCCAGCGCATCCGCTCCCCTTTGCGCGAAGGGGCTCGGGGGTGGGGCAACCGTCCGCCGCTGCCCCCAATATGCCCCGAAATGGCCCCGCCGCGTTAACCCCCCGGTAACCATTTCCCGACGAGGTTCAAAGGGCATCAGACGGGGGCAACAAGCATGGACGGAACACAGCACGCAGGCTTTGCCGAGGCTCGGTCCACCTTCGAAGCCGCCGAACATGTGCCCGCCGCGCCGATCCTGGCTGAGGGCCGTCGGTTCCGCGTCCGCTCGCTGCGGCTGGAACCGGGCCAGGCGACCTCGCTGCAATCCCATCTCCATCGGTCGGAACACTGGGTCGTCGTCGAAGGCACCGCCGAAATCACTACCGGCATCCGCGCACGTTTGGTCGGCGAGGGCGAGGCCGTGCATATCCCCATCGGGCAGTGGCACCGGCTGGAAAACCCCGGCCGCCTGCCCGTAACCCTGATCGCCGTGGAAACCGGCTGCTACCTCGGCGAGGATGACGTGGTGAGCCACGCCTGACGCCTCCTCGCTTCCTTCGGTCGCTCCTCGGTGGTCCCCGCGAAGAGCGACCGAAGGAAGCGATGAGCCGCCGGCATGGCAAAGACCACGTTAACGCCCCCCTCCAACCCCTTGATTTCCCTTGGGCCGCAAAGCCGTCCTGCGTGGACATCGGCCAGGAAACCCCGGTTTACACCGTCCGCCCTATCGGCGATAACCAGCGGGTAGCCGCCTCTGGGAAACCGATGCTCCTCCTGATCGACAACTACGACAGCTTTACCTACAACCTCGTCCACTACCTGGGCGAGCTTGGCGCGGATGTGGTCGTGAAACGGAACGACGCCCTGCAGGTCCAGGACGTGATCGCCATGGCGCCCGAGGTCATCGTCCTCTCCCCCGGCCCCTGCGACCCCGCCGCCGCCGGCATCTGCCTGCCCCTGACCAAGGCCGCCGCGACCGCCGGCATCCCCCTCCTCGGCGTCTGCCTCGGCCACCAGACCATCGGTGAGGCGTTCGGGGGCAAGGTTGTCCGCTGCCACGAGATCGTCCACGGCAAGATGGGCACCATGCACCATTCCGGGAAGGGCGTCTTCCGCGGCCTGCCCTCGCCCTTCCAGGCCACCCGCTATCACAGCCTGGTCGTCGACCGCGCCACCCTGCCCGCCGACCTGGAAGTCACCGCTTGGCTCGAAGACGGCACGATCATGGGACTGCGCCACAAGCACCACCTGATCGAGGGCGTCCAGTTCCACCCGGAGAGCATCGCCTCCGAACACGGCCACCAGCTCCTCCGCAACTTCCTCGACGAAGCCCGCGCGCAGGTCCCGGCATGAGCGACGTCCTGAAGCCCCTGATCGGTACCGCCGCCAACCGCCCGCTGACCCGCCAGGAGGCGGAAGCCGCCTTCAACGCGCTGTTCGAAGGCCAGGGCACCCCGGCCCAGATGGGCGGCTTCCTGATGGCGCTGCGCACCCGGGGCGAGACGGTGGACGAATACGCCGCCGCCGCCAGCGTGATGCGGTCGAAATGCAACGCCGTGAAGGCCCCCGCGGGGGCGATGGACATCGTCGGGACGGGGGGCGATGGCAAGGGGACACTCAACATCTCCACCGCGACCGCCTTCGTCGTAGCCGGTGCGGGCGTGACCGTCGCCAAGCACGGCAACCGCAATCTGTCGTCGAAATCCGGTGCGGCGGATGCGCTGACGGAACTTGGCCTCAACGTCATGGTCGGCCCCGAGATCGTGGAGAAATGCCTGGCCGAGGCCGGGATCGGCTTCATGATGGCCCCGATGCACCATCCCGCGATCCGCCACGTGATGCCGGTCCGCGCGGAACTGGGCACCCGCACGATCTTCAACATCCTCGGCCCCCTGACCAACCCCGCCGGTGTGAAACGCCAGCTGACCGGAGCCTTCTCCGACGCGCTGATCCGCCCGATGGCCGAGACGCTCCTCGCCCTGGGCTCCGAAAAAGCCTGGCTCGTCCACGGTTCCGATGGCACCGACGAGATCACCATCTGCGGCGCGACCTCCGTCTCTGCTGTCGAAGACGGCGCCGTGCGGGACTTCACCGTCCACCCCGAGGACGCCGGCCTTGCCCCCCACCCGTTCGAGGCGATCCTCGGCGGCACCCCGTCCGAGAACGCCCAGGCCTTCCGCGCCCTCCTCGACGGCGCGCCCGGGGCCTACCGCGATGCGGTCCTTCTCAATGCCGCCGCCGCGCTGGTCGTCGCCGACAAGGCGGGAACCCTGACCGATGGCGTGGAGTTGGCCAGAGCGTCCATCGACTCGGGCGCGGCGAAAGCCAAGGTCGATGCCCTCCGCCGACTGACGAATGCCTGAGGCCCCCATGTCCACCGTCCTGAACCGCATCAAGGCCTACAAGCTGGAGGAAGTGGCCAAGGCCAAGGCCACCGTGCCGCTCTCCGACCTTGAGGCCGCCGCCAAATCCGCCGCCCCGCCGCGCGGCTTTGCCCGGGCGCTCCGCGAAGCAACGCTGACCGGCTACGGCCTGATCGCCGAGATCAAGAAGGCCAGCCCCTCCAAGGGCTTGATCCGCCCGGACTTCGACCCGCCGACCCTCGCCCGCGCCTACGAGGCCGGGGGTGCGACCTGCCTCTCCGTCCTGACCGACGCGCCGTCCTTCCAGGGGGCCGACGAATACCTCGTCGCCGCCCATGACGCCGTCTCGCTCCCCTGCCTGCGCAAGGATTTCCTCTACGACACCTACCAAGTCACCCAATCCCGCGCGCTGAACGCCGACTGCATCTTGATCATCATGGCCTCGCTGGACGATGCCCAGGCGCATGAGTTGGAAGCCGCCGCGATGGCACTTGGGATGGACGTGCTGATCGAAGTGCACGACGAGGCAGAGCTTGACCGAGCGGCCCTGCTGAAATCCCCGCTGATCGGGATCAACAACCGCAACCTCCACACCTTCGAGGTGACGCTCGATACCACCCGTCGTCTGGCCCGCCGCGTGCCCGAGGACCGGATGATCGTCGCCGAAAGCGGGCTCTTCACCCCCGACGACCTCGCCGATCTCGCCCAATACGGCGCGCGCTGCTTCCTGATCGGGGAAAGCCTGATGCGGCAAGCGGACGTGACTGCTGCAACCCGCGCGATCCTGGCGAAACCCCTGACCGCGCAGGGCGGGCTGTGAGCGGGCTCTCCCATTTCGACGACCGGGGCCAGGCACATATGGTCGATGTTTCGGGCAAGCCCGTGACCGACCGGGTCGCCGTGGCCGTGGGCGCCGTGCGGATGACGGCCGAGACGCTGGCACTGATCACCGAAGGTCGAGCCAAGAAGGGCGACGTGCTGTCCGTTGCCCGCCTGGCCGGGATCATGGCGGCGAAAAAGACTGCTGACCTGATCCCGCTCTGCCACCCCCTGCCCATCACCAAGGTCGCGCTGGAGCTGACCGCTGACCCTTCCCTTCCCGGCGTCAGGATCGAGGCCACCGTCAAGACTTCGGGCCAGACCGGGGTGGAGATGGAGGCGCTAACGGCCGTCTCGGTCGCGGCGCTGACGGTCTATGACATGGTCAAGGCGGTGGAGAAGTCGATGGTGATCGACGGCATCCGGCTGATCCTGAAAGACGGCGGGAAATCAGGCCGTTACGAGGCGGTCTGATGATTACGGTTGAAGAGGCACTGACCCGATGCCTCGCGCTTGTCGCGCCGCTGACGTCCGAAACCGTTCCCCTGGCCGAGGCTGCTGGGCGCTGGATGTCCGCGCCAGCCGTGGCGCAGCGCGACCAGCCCCCGTTCCCGGCCTCGGCAATGGACGGCTACGCGGTGCAAGGAAACCCCGGGCCGGACGACAACTTCCTCGTCATCGGCGAGGCGGGTGCGGGACATGCGTTCGACGGCAAGGTCGGCCCCGGCCAGGCGGTCCGCATCTTCACCGGTGCGCCGGTGCCCGAAGGCGCGACGCGGGTCATCATCCAGGAGGATGTGGTCCGGCTGGACGACCGGATCCTCTTGAAGGAAGGCCTCGACACCGCGACCCACATCCGCCCGCAAGGCCAGGATTTCCGCGCCGGGGACAGCATCTCGCCCCGCCGCCTGCGCCCGAATGACCTGGCGCTGCTGGCCGCGATGAACATCCCCGCCGTGCAGGCCACCCGCAAACCCGTGGTCGCGATCATCGCCACCGGGGACGAGTTGGTGATGCCGGGCGAAGACCCGCGCCCCGACCAGATCATCGCCTCGAACAGCTTTGCCCTGAAGGCGATGGTCGAGGCTGCGGGCGGGCATGCGCGGCTCCTCCCGATCGCACGGGACAATGAGGCCGAACTGCTGACTGTCCTAGGCCTTACCGAGGGCGCCGACCTGATCGTCACTATCGGCGGAGCGTCCGTCGGGGACCACGACCTGGTGGGCAAGGTGGCGGGGCTGGAGCATGCGTTCTGGAAGCTTGCCCTCCGCCCCGGCAAACCGCTGATGGCGGGCCGGCTGAACGGCGTGCCGATGCTGGGCCTGCCCGGCAACCCGGTCAGTGCCATCGTCTGCGGCCACCTGTTCCTTCTGCCGATGGTGCGCGCGATGCTGGGCGACCCCTCGCCCCTGCCGCAGGCGCGCAAGGCTCGCCTGACCACCGATCTGCCCCCGAACGGACCCCGCGCCCATTACATGCGGGCGCGGCTGACCCAGGCCGACGGGCTGCCCGACATAGCACCGTTCGACCGGCAGGACTCGGCCCTTCTGTCGATCCTCGGCCAGGCTGATGCCCTGCTGATCCGCCCCATCGACGCCCCCGCCTGTCACGCCGGAGACACGGTTTCCTATCTGCCGCTTTAACGGTTTGTGGATAAGTCTTGACACAAACCAAGAACACGGGCAGAACATTGTGTTAACACACGCTGTTGGGGCCTGGGCAATGCTGACACGCAAGCAGTTGGAACTTCTCGACTTCATCAAGACGCGGATGGACCGCGACGGGGTGCCGCCGTCCTTCGACGAGATGAAGGATGCGCTGGACCTGCGGTCGAAGTCGGGGATCCACCGGCTGATCACCGCGCTGGAGGAACGCGGCTTCATCCGCCGCCTGGCCCACCGGGCCCGCGCGCTGGAGATCGTGAAGCTGCCCGAGGCGATGGAGAAACCCGGCTTCAGTCCCAAGGTCATCGAGGGCGACAAGGTCGACCCGCCGCGTGGCGCGATGCCGATCTCTACGGTCCATGCGATGGAACTGCCCGTCATGGGCCGCATCGCCGCCGGTGTGCCGATCGAGGCGATTTCCGAAGTCTCGCACCACGTTGCCGTCCCTGGGTCGATGCTTTCCGGCAAGGGCCAGCACTATGCCCTTGAAGTCAAAGGCGATTCCATGATCGAGGCCGGGATCAACGATGGCGACATCGTGGTGATCCGCGAACAGACGACGGCCGAGAACGGCGACATCGTCGTGGCCCTGGTCGAGGATCACGAGGCGACGCTGAAACGCTATCGCCGTCGCGGCAACATGATCGCGCTGGAAGCCGCGAACCCGGCCTATGAGACGCGGGTTTTCCCGGACCATCTGGTCAAGGTGCAGGGCCGCCTTGTGGGCCTGATCCGCAGCTACTGACGCGCCAGCGCGACCGGTTCTGCGCTCAGGTCCGGCAACACGACCGGCGTGACTGGCGGCGACCAGAGCCGCGTCGCGCCCTTGGTCGGCTGGATCTGCAGGCCCTCGCTCGTGTGCCAGATCGCCAGCGGTCCGGTCTCTGCCAGCACCTTGGCGTCGATCAGGCCGCAGCCTTCCGGCACGCTTTCGGCGGTGTCGCTGAAGATGACCAGAGACGCGCCCGCGCAGGCCGCTGTCAGTTTCTCAGCCGCGCCTTTCCCGCCCAGCACCACGCCGCGCTGTCCGGCGATTTCGAACCAGCGCTCCCCACGCGGGCCTTCGAACCCATCCCGTTCCGCCGCCACCGCCTGTTCGGCCAGGTCACCATCGTTCTGCAGCCAATTCTCGGCCGCGAACCCGCCGCCCTTGGCCGCAGATAGCGCCCTCCCATCTTCCCCAGCCAGCCCCACCAGCTTGCCGTCGCCCGAGATGAGCAGAACGGGCCGGTCGGCCATCCCCCATAACAGGAAGGCACCCACGACCGGCGCCAGGCCCGCCCATTGCACCCGCCCGCGCCAGAGGATCAGCCACAAGGCGCCCAGCGTGAACAGCGGCAGGACCCAAGGCCCCGGCGCCGGGATCGCGGTGACCGAGCCTTCCAGACCCGCAATCCAATGCGCCACGAACAGGATCCAGCGCGCGCCCTGCTCCATCACCCACAGCGGCAGCGCCGCCAGCCCCACAGGGGCGAGAAGAGCCGCCACCGCGCCCGCAGGCATGATGATCGCCCCCATGATCGGCACGGTCAGGACGTTGGCCAGGAGGCCATAGTCGGTGAACCGGTTGAAATGTGCCGCCGCATAAGGCGCGGTCGCAAATCCGCCGATGACCGAGCTCAGGACCAGCGTAAAGACCGGCATCAGCCAGCGCGGCAATCGTTGCCGATAGACGCTGCCATCCAGCGCCGCAAAGCCCACGATCAGCGCGATGGTGGCGGCAAAGGACATCTGGAAGCCGGGGTTCAGCATGCTTTCCGGCTGGACCAGCAAGAGGATAGCCCCGGCGATTGCGACTGACCGCAGCGTCAGTGCGCGTCGGTCCAGAAGGATCGCGCCCAGAAAGACCGAGATCATGATGAATGCACGCACGGTCGCCACGTTGGCCCCGGACAAGAGAAGGTAGAACAACGCCACGCCCAGGCTGATGACCGCAGCCACTTTCTTGGTGTTCACCCGCAGGGCGACGAAAGGGATCAGCGCCAGGCCGTAGCGGAACAACGCAAAGACGAAACCAGTCAGGAACGCCATGTTCATCCCCGAAATCGCCAGCAGATGCGCCAGCGACGAATCCCGCAGCGCCGCGACGGTGTCTTCGGTGATGGCCGAACGGTCCCCGGTCATCGCCCCGGCCGCGAAGGCACCCGCCTGCCCGTCCATATGCGCCAGCATGCCCTGGGTCAGGTGCGTACGCAGACGGTCGATGGGCAGGGCACCGTCCTCCGGCTCCTCCAAAAGAAGAACCGGGGTCCGCGTATAGCCGACCGCGCCCAGCCGGTCGAAGAACGCCATGCGGCGGAAGTCGAAGCCCCCGGGCTCCACCGGCCCGTCCGGCGCGGCGAGCGAGGCGGTCAGGATCACCACCTGTCCCGGCGCCGGATCGAGCCAGGGCTGTTCACCGTGCAGCGACACCCGCACCCTTAACGGCGTTCGGTCGGGGGCCACCTCGCGCAGGACGACGCGGTCCAGGGTCAGGCGCAGGGCGTCGGATTGCGAGCGGTCGATGCCGACGACCCTGCCCTCGACCGGGCCGTAGTAGCGGAACTCCAGCATCGGCGCGGCCACCCAATGCACCCGAACCCCGGCGGCCAGCCAGCCCGCTGCCAGCGCCGCAGCCGCCAGTGCCAGGGGGCGTGCCAGCGAGTCCCCGCGCCAGGCAAAGCCACCGCCCGCCAGCAGCACCAGGGCGGCCAGTGCATAGCTGCCCGGCCCGGGTTCCTGCTGCATGGAAAACCATGCGCCGATCCCGCAGCCGATCAGCACGGTAATCCAGGGAAACAGCGTGCCACGCGCAGTCTGCAGCGCCTCAAGCGGCCAGAGCAGCCATCGTGAGAGCAAGCCCGTCGGCCCCACCTTGTTTCCCATCCCGCGATTGCCTAAACCCGCCGCAACCCTACGCCTCGCATGGTTTCCGAAAGGTTAACGCCGTCATGTCCGCACCCGTCGTCACCCGCTTCGCGCCCTCGCCCACGGGGTATCTGCACATCGGCGGCGGGCGCACGGCGCTGTTCAACTGGCTCTATGCCCGTGGGCGGGGCGGCAAGTTCCTGTTGCGGATTGAGGACACCGATCGCGAACGGTCGACCCCCGAGGCCACCGCCGCCATCCTGCGCGGCCTCACCTGGCTGGGTCTCGACTGGGACGGCGAGGTCGTCAGCCAGTTCGAACGCCGCGACCGCCATGCCGAGGTCGCGCGCGAGATGCTGGCGCGCGGAACGGCCTACAAGTGCTTTTCCACCAAGGAAGAAATCGAAGCCTACCGCTCCGTGCGCGAGGCGGAGGGTGCCAGCTACGCAGTCTTCCAAAGCCCCTGGCGCGATGCCGATCCCGCGACCTACCCGGACGCGCCCTATGCCATCCGCATGAAGGCCCCCCGCACGGGTGAGACGATCATCGAGGACCAGGTCCAGGGCCGCGTGGTCATCAAGAACGAGACGCTGGACGACATGATCGTCCTGCGGTCCGACGGGACGCCGGTCTACATGCTGGCCGTGGTGGTCGATGACCACGACATGGGCGTGACCCACGTGATCCGCGGCGACGACCACCTGAACAACGCCGCGCGTCAGCAGATGGTCTATGACGCGATGGGCTGGACCGTGCCGGTCTGGGCCCACATCCCGCTGATCCACGGGCCGGACGGCAAGAAGCTGTCGAAACGCCACGGCGCGACGGGGGTCGAGGAATACCAGGCGATGGGCTACCCGGCCGCCGGAATGCGCAACTACCTGACGCGGCTTGGCTGGGCGCATGGCGATGCCGAGATCTTCACGTCCGAAGAGGCGATGAAATGGTTCGACTTGTCCGGAATTGGCCGGGCGCCGGCGCGGCTCGACTTCAAGAAGCTCGAGAACACCTGCGGCCACCACATGGCGATGGCCGAGGATGCTGCACTGCTGCATGAGCTGCAGGCTTTCCTGACCGCCTCGGGGCGCACGGCGCTGACCCCCGTCCAGGAAACGCGGATGCAGGCAGCTCTGCCTTTCCTCAAGAAATCTGCGAAGACCTTCCCGGAACTCATGGAAAAGGCAGAATTTTTGCTGGTTGATCGCCCCATCGCACCAGACACAAAGGCCAAGGAGGCGCTTGATACGGTATCCCGTGGTATACTGAAATCATTGACGCCGCGCCTGCAAAATGCTAGCTGGACGAAGGAGGCGCTGGAGCCCATCCTGACCGGGATCGCCGAGGAGAACGGCATCGGGTTCGGCAAGCTTGCAGCCCCCCTCAGGGCCGCGATTGCGGGCCGGACTGTTACACCTTCGGTTTACGACATGATGCTAACCATCGGTCGGGAAGAAACCGTCGCCAGGCTGTCGGACGCCGCCGCATAAGGCCCGCCCCCCGGCCTTGAACCCACCCCCGCCGGGGTGCAGGATAGCCAATGGCCGCCCCCCTGCGCGGGGACGACCGCCATGACCGGGGAGAACCATGTCGGACACTGTCGCCAAGCTTTCACTGAACGGGAACACCTACGAGCTTCCCGTGCACAAACCCACTCTCGGCCCCGATGTGCTGGACATCCGCAAGCTCTATGGCGAGGCGGACGTGTTCACCTTCGACCCGGGCTTCACCTCGACCGCGGCCTGCGAAAGCGCCATCACCTACATCGACGGGGACGTGGGAGAGCTTCTGTATCGCGGCTATCCCATTGAACAACTTGCGGAAAAATCGACGCATCTCGAGGTCTGCTATCTCCTCCTCTACGGCGAACTGCCGACCGCCGACCAGCTGGCCGATTTCACGAACCGCGTGACCAAGCACACGATGGTGCATGAACAGATGCACTATTTCTTCCGGGGCTTCCGGCGTGACGCGCATCCGATGGCGACGATGGTGGGTGTGGTAGGCGCAATGGCGGCCTTCTACCACGACTCGACCGACATCAACGACCCCTGGCAGCGCGAGGTCGCCGCGATCCGCATGGTCGCGAAACTGCCGACCATTGCCGCGATGGCCTACAAGTATTCGGTCGGCCAGCCCTTCGTGTACCCGAAGAACGCCCTCAGCTACGCGGGCAACTTCCTCCACATGTGCTTCGCCGTCCCGGCCGAGGACTATGTGGTCAACCCGATCCTGGAAAAGGCGATGGACCGCATCATGATGCTCCACGCCGACCACGAGCAGAACGCCTCGACATCGACGGTGCGTCTGGCCGGATCTTCGGGCGCGAACCCGTTTGCCTGCATCGCCGCCGGCATCGCTTGCCTCTGGGGGCCCGCGCATGGCGGGGCGAACCAGGCCTGCCTGGAAATGCTGAAGGAAATCGGCACTGTCGACCGCATTCCGGAATTCATCGCCAAGGCCAAGGACAAGAACTCGGGCTTCCGCCTGATGGGCTTCGGCCACCGGGTCTACAAGAACTTCGACCCGCGCGCGAAGGTGATGAAGGAGAGCGCAGACGAGGTGCTTGAGCTTCTGGGCGTCCACAACAACCCGCTCCTCCAGGTCGCCAAGGAGCTGGAGCGGATCGCGCTGGAAGACGACTACTTCATCTCGAAGAAGCTCTACCCCAACGTCGACTTCTACTCCGGCATCATCCTCGAGGCGATGGGCTTCCCCACCGCCATGTTCACGCCGATCTTCGCGATCAGCCGGACCGTGGGCTGGATCAGCCAGTGGAAAGAGATGATCGGCGAGAAGAACCAGAAGATCGGCCGCCCGCGCCAGCTGTACATCGGCCCGCAAAAGCGCGACTACGTCGACCTGCGGCACCGCTGAACGATGGGAGGGTGGGCAGACTGCCCACCCTACTTCCCGTCCAGAGTCGCCACCGCCCGGTAAAGCTCCACCCGCCGGTCGCGGAAGAGGCCCCAGCTGGCCCTGAGGGCCGCGATGGCATCAAGGTCGAACTGGTGCACCAGCACGCCCTCGGTCTGCCGATCCGCCTTGGCAACCAGCGTCCCCGTATGGTCGGCGATGAAGCTTGACCCGTAGAACGTCACCTCTCGGCCATCCGGAGCGACCTCGGTCCCGATCCGGTTCGAGGCCACCACCGGCACGATGTTCGCCGCCGCATGGCCGCGCTGGACCATCTCCCAATGCGGCTGGCTGTCGTAGTCCGGTGCGGGGGGTTCTGACCCGATGGCCGTGGGGTACAAAAGCACCTCCGCCCCCTGCAAAGCCATCGACCGCGCGCATTCCGGGAACCACTGGTCCCAGCAGATGCCGACGCCGATGCGCCCGAAGGCCGTCTCCCAGACCCGAAAGCCGGTGTCGCCGGGCGAGAAATAGTACTTCTCCTCGTAGCCAGGCCCTTGCGGAATATGGCTTTTCCGGTAGATGCCCAGCACCGTCCCATCCGCATCGACCATCGCGACCGAGTTGAAGAAAGCCTGCCCAGACTTCTCAAAGAAGCTGACCGGGACCACCACGCCGAGCTCTTTCGCCAGGTTTGCGAAGCGGGCGACGAGCGGGTGACCCTCAATTGGCTGGGCCAGATCGAAATACTTCGGATGCTGCTCAATGCAAAAGTAAGGCGCCGCGAACAGCTCCTGGATCAGCACCACCTGCGCGCCCTGCCCCGCCGCCTGCCGCACCAAAGCCTCGGCGCGGTCGGCATTCATGGGCAGGTCCCAGGAACAGGCGAACTGGGTGGCGGCGACGGTGATCGGTCTCATGGGCGGGCCTCGGGCGATTTGGCCCAGACCTTACGTCTCTGGTGGCGCGGCGTGTAGCCCGATTCCGACGGCCTGCGGCCAGCGTCCGCCCGCCGCTGCCACTGCCGTCGGGTGCAGCCGTTCGGATCGGTCGCGCCCCACTACCCGGCGACGCCGCATCAGGAACCACTTGCCCCAGCTGCGCCAGGTCCCAACCATCGGCGCCCCGGCGTCGCAGGGATAGCGTGCCCGCCAGCCCTCGGGCAGGGCCAGCCCCAGGGCCTCGGTCCGGTCCAGCATCCAGACCAGCGGGATGTTGGCCAGGGGCCGCGCGGGTTCAAAATCGCCCAACTGGCCGCCGACATCGCCATGCGCGCCGCGGAACCAGACCTGTTCGACGTTGCCTTCCCACCCCTCCGGGCAGTCCCACAGGACCGGCGCAAAGGCCTCGCGCGTCTCGTCGAGCGCCAGCGCGTGATAACCGTGCCGGATCGACGACCCGAGGTGGTGGTTGTGGAACCCGTGCCGGTCGCTGGCGAACATCCAGAAGAACGGCAGCCGGATGCCCAGCGCCTTCACGGTGTCGAAGACGCCGACCATCTCGATCGGGGCCTCCGGATGGCAGAACCGCCGCGTAAAGGCCTGTGCCGCCTGACTTTGTCCCGCCCGCTCATAATGCCGCCAGGCCAGCCGCACCGCCCGTTCGGTGGCATGGTCCCGCCGCAAAAGCCCCACCCGGTCGATCACGCCCGCCAACGAGCGCACCGCATAGGCCCCGCGGGAATAGCCCAAGAGGAAGATCCGGTCCCCCTCACGATACCCGCTTGCCAGCCAGCCATAGGCCCGCTGGATCTGCGGCGCGGTGCCCCGGCCTTCCAAAAGCGCGATGCCGCGCAACCAGCCTTCCCACTGCATCCCCGGCTCATAGTAAAGCCGCCGGTTGGCGTGGTGACCCATCCCCTTCAACAGCTGGAAGATCAGCCCGGCGTTGCTTTCCTGCCCCGGTTCCAGGCTCGACATCGTGCCGTCCAGGATCACCACATGGTCGACCACCCCGCGCACCCGACCCGGAGGCGGCGCTGGCTCAACCTCAGGCTCAACGTCCCGACGGAAAAAGCTGCGAAGGCGGTCGAACAGGCGCGTGGCGGGTCTCCTTCAAAGGGGCGCTTGCGGTATCATCCGGCAGCGCGGGTTAAGGTTCCCTTGACCGCAATGCTAAACGCCCGGCGGAACATGTCCAGCCGGGCGTCGGGATTTCACGAGGAGTTTCAAACAGTCAGAGCTTGAGGCTGAGGACCGTTGCCATCTGCAGCTCACCAAAGCCGTTGAAGCGGGTGTTGGTGACGGTCGAATAGGACCCCATGCCCTGCCAGATGACGAAGTCGCCTTCGGCGAGGTCCGACGGCAGCGGGATTTCCCCCGGCAGCCGGTCAACCGAGTCGCAGGTCGGGCCAAAGACGATGCGCGGCTGCGCTTCACCCGTGCGCTTTTCGCCCGTGGGGGCCAGCACCTCGATCCGGTCGATCACGCCGATCATCGGCAGTTCGGTGAGCGAGCCATAGACGCCATCGTTCAGGAACACATGCGTCCCGTCCCGCAGCGCCTTGACGCGGGCCGCCAGAGCGAAAGCGTCACCGCAGAGCGCGCGGCCCGGCTCGCAGATCAACGCGGGGCGGTCGGCGCCGAAGGCCTCGGTCGTGACGCGGTCGATCAGCTGGAAGGTTTCCTCCAGTTGCGGCACAACGGCCTGCAGGCGGTGGTTCGGGAAGCCGCCGCCCACGTTCAGCCGCGCGATCTTGACGCCCGCGCCCTTGGCGATGTTCGCCGCCTCGCGGATGTAAGCCTCCCAGGCGTGCGGGTCGGTGCACTGGGTGCCCGGGTGGAAGGTGATCGACGGGATATAGCCCGCATCGGCCACGGTCTTCAGAAGCTCCGTCGCCAGTTCCACCGTCGCGCCGAACTTGGCGCCGAAGTTGTAGGCCGCACCCGCCACCGGCAGCTTGAAGCGGACGCTGATCTCGGTGCCCTGCACGGGGACCATCTCGATCAGCTTGGCCAGCTCCGACTTCGAATCGACGCTGTAGGACTTCACGCCGCGTTCCACCGCATAGGCGATCTCATGCCGTGCGCGGACCGGGTTGTTGTAGTGGATCGCCGCGTCAGGCGCCAAACGGCGGATCAGATCGATCTCGAAGGGCGAGGCGCAGTCAAAGCCGCGCACGCCCGCTGCGGCCAGGTTCTCCACCATCGCCTCGCCGGGGTTCGACTTGACGGCATAGGTCACCAGACCCGGGAAGCCGTCGATGAACCGGCGCGCCGCCGCTTGGGCCGCGGACGGAGCGAAGAACAGAACCGGGTTTTCCGGCTGCTCTTTCTTCAGAAAATCAGTGGGGTTAGACCAGATTGTCTTGGAGAGTCCCATCGGCGTATTTCCCTTTGCCAACAAGACGCTTCGCCCTTCCCCGTGCAGCAATGGGACCGGGCACCAGCGTGGTTTCAAGTGAACCAGGCCAGGTGCGTATGAGCCGCCCTTTTCCTGCAATCGAGGATGCCGGATATGTGTTACAACTTCACCGAACAAAACTATATAAATGCGCGGTTTCGTCGTTATAATGACGAAAAAGGACGGCAGATTGCATGGACGAACTGGATCGCAACATCATCGGGCTGCTCTCCGCCGACGCGCGGGTTTCGGTGGCGACCCTCTCGCGCCGGTTGAAGGTGGCGCGGTCGACGATCCAGGCCCGGCTTGAGCGGCTGGAGACCTCGGGCGTCATCGCCGGCTACACGCTGAAACTGGGGGAGGCCGCGCGGGAGGGGCGGCTTCGGGCCTCGGTCCTCTTGACCATCGAACCCCGCTCGCAAGCCGCCGTCCTGGCCCGGCTGAAGTCGATTGCCGAGATCGAGAGGGTCTTCACCACCTCCGGTCGCTTCGACTTTCTGGTGCAGGTCGCCTGCCCCAACACCCAGGTGCTTGATTCGGTGCTGGACCAGATCGGCGCGATGACGGGGGTCCGGGCGTCGGAGAGCCTGATCCACCTGTCGACCAAGATCGACCGGGCGGTGTGACCGTGCGGTGCGCCATAAATGCGCACCCTACGGGCGGTGCGTAGGGTGCGCATTCATGGCGCACCATTCCTTCGCACCTACAACCCGAGCGCCCGGAACACCTTCGGCAGTTCCTCGGGCAGGTCCTCGGCAATCAGCCCCGGCCCGAACGACAGCGCGCATTCCACATGCAGCCAGGCCCCCGTGCAGGCGGCGTCGAACGGGCAGAACCCGCGCGCCAGAAGCCCAGTGATGAACCCCGCCAGCACATCCCCTGACCCTGCCGTGGCCAGCCACGGCGCCGCCCGTTCGTAATGCGCCGAGTTGATCGCGCAGCGACCCGAGGGGTCGGCGATCACCGTGTCGGGGCCTTTGTATAGGACCACACAGCCCGCCCGCTTTGCAGCCTCTCGCGTGGCGTCGACCTTGGAATAGGCGGGGCCTTTGGTGGCGGGGGCCGCGAGTTTCTCGGCGATGTCGGGGAAGAGGCGGGCGAACTCCCCGGCATGGGGGGTCAGGACGCATCCCTCGTGCAGGGCGGCGAAGAGATCGGGGTTTTGCGAGAGGATCGTCAGGGCGTCGGCATCGAGGACGACGGACCGCCGGGGCACGCCCCGGCCTAAATCGCCCGGAGGTCGGGGCCTGCCCCGACTCTCCAGAGCCACCGCCACCACCTCCCGCCCCCGCGCATCGAGCCCCAACCCCGGCCCCACGCACAGCGCATTGATCCGCCCATCCCCAAGCGTCTCCTCCAGCGCCAGCCCATCCGCCACCCCCCGCAGCATCACCGCATCCAGCCGCGCGGCGTTCTCCGGGATGGCGTCCAAGGGACACCCCACCGTCACCACCCCCGCCCCGATCCGCAAAGCCCCCCGAGCCGCCAAGCGCGCCGCCCCGCCGCGACCGGAGGGGCCGGAGAGGATGAGGGCGTGGCCGTGGGAGTATTTGTGGCCTTGTTGCTTCGGGTGGATAGCAAAGTACAAGATCGACGTGTTCCGCGTGTCCTCAACCAGCTTCTCACGGCAAACAAGCTGCTGGCGCGCTGGACGGATTATCATATGGCGTGGATTGCCTGTCGGTCCGGGCTGACGCTCGCGCCAGCGACGCACGCCAATGTCCGCGATGCGAACGCGCCCGCAGCACTCTGGACCGTCGGCAACAAAGTGTCCGACCTTGGGGCTGTCAAACGTCACGGTCATTGCGGCCTGAGGTCGTGCCCAACCACCAATCAGCATCCTTCCGCTGTCGAGGCACAGCCCCGAAGGCGCATCTACGGCGACGAGCCTTTGGTAGCTGTCCCCACCGTAGCCGCCGAGATGCCGAAGCAGACTTTCCAGGTCACCCTCCGGCGGACGCGTAAGGCCGGTTCCGAAGATCGCATCTACGTAGAGGTCTGCATAGGCGTTGCCATAAACCGGATGGCGCGCTCGGAATGCCTTTTCGGTCAGCGCCTTCACCTCCCCCATCCCCACCCACCGCTCATAATTCACCCGCGCGTCCGGCGGCAGGCGCTCCGGCTCGCCGTAGAGGAAGACATCCACCTCCCAGCCCCACTCCCTGAGCAGCCGCGCCACGACGAACCCGTCGCCGCCGTTGTTGCCCGGCCCGCAGAGGACCACCGCCCGGTGCGAGGTGGCCTTCAGCTCTGGCCATTCCTCGAAGATCGCTTCGACCACGCCCTTTCCTGCACGTTCCATCAGCTCCAGGCCCGTGACCTCGCCCGAGGCAATCGCCGCCTGTTCGATGGCCCGCATCTGCGCGGCGGTCAGGAGTTCGGTCATTCTTCGCGCACCCAAGTTTTCAATCTGCCCACCCAACAGGCGCATTGCATAAATTTTAGGCAGCATCCCAGGAATCCCCCGGCGCAACCGCTGAAGCAAACCCTGTCACATTGCCCCTCCACAGGGGAAGTGGTGAGAGGGGCAAGGACGTACCGGGGGAGGCCCAGCCCATGAAGAAAGTCGAAGCGATCATCAAGCCGTTCAAGCTTGACGAGGTGAAAGAGGCGCTTCAGGAGGCGGGCATCCAGGGTCTTTCGGTGACCGAGGTCAAGGGCTTCGGCCGCCAGAAGGGCCACACCGAACTCTACCGCGGCGCCGAATATGTCGTCGACTTCCTGCCCAAGGTGAAGATCGAGGTCGTGTTGACCGACGACATGGTCGACACCGCCGTCCAGGCGATCATCGCCGCCGCGCGCACCGACAAGATCGGCGACGGCAAGATCTTCGTGACCCCCGTGGAACAAGCCATCCGCATCCGCACCGGCGAAACCGGCGACGATGCTGTGTAACACCCGGGCCTCGGCCCGATAAACGAAACCCCAAACCGAAAGGCAGTCAGATGAGCGCCGTTGCCAAGGCTCTGAAACTGATGAAGGACGAGGAAGTCGAATACGTCGACATCCGTTTCACCGACCCGAAGGGCAAGCTCCAGCACGTGACGCTGGTCGCTGACCTCGTGGACGAGGATTTCTTCGAAGAAGGCTTCATGTTCGACGGCTCGTCGATCGCGGGCTGGAAGTCGATCGACCAGTCCGACATGAAGCTGATCCCGGATCCGGCGTCGGTCTACATCGACCCGTTCTACGCGGAAAAGACCATGTGCGTGCACTGCAACGTGGTCGAGCCCGACACGGGTGAGGCCTATGCCCGCTGCCCGCGCCAGATTGCGCTGAAGGCTGAGGCTTATCTGAAGTCCTCCGGCATCGGTGACGCGGCCTACTTCGGGCCGGAAGCTGAATTCTTCATCTTCGACGACGTCCGCTATTCCGTGACCCCCCGCAAGGTGGCTTACGAGATCGACGCGGAAGCCGCCGCCTGGAACACCGACACGGTCAGCGAAGGCGGCAACTACGGCCACCGCGCGGGCCACAAGGGCGGCTACTTCCCGGTGAACCCGATTGACGAAGCCCAGGACATCCGCGGCGAGATGCTCTCGACCATGAAGCGGATGGGGATGCGCGTCGACAAGCATCACCACGAAGTGGCGACCTGCCAGCACGAACTCGGGATGATCTTCGGCGGGCTGGTCGAGCAAGCCGACAACATCCAGAAGTACAAGTACGTGATCCACAACGTGGCGCACGCCTACGGCAAGACCGTGACCTTCATGCCGAAGCCGATGAAGGGCGACAACGGCTCGGGGATGCACGTCAACATGTCGATCTGGAAGGGCGGCAAGCCGCTGTTCGCGGGCGACAAGTATGCCGACCTGAGCCAGGAAGCCCTGTGGTTCATCGGCGGCATCCTGAAGCATGCCAAGGCCCTGAACGCGCTGACGAACCCCGGCACGAACAGCTACAAGCGGCTGATCCCGGGCTTCGAAGCCCCGGTTCTGCGCGCGTATTCGGCCCGCAACCGGTCGGGTTGCGTCCGTATTCCGTGGACGGAATCGCCGAAGGCCAAGCGTGTCGAGGCCCGTTTCCCCGATCCGTCGGCGAACCCCTACCTCGCGTTCGCGGCGCTCCTGATGGCCGGCCTTGACGGCATCAAGAACAAGATCGACCCGGGTCCGGCCTCGGACAAGGACCTCTATGACCTGCCGCCGGAAGAACTGGCGGAAATCCCGACCGTCTGCGGTTCGCTTCGCGAAGCCCTGGAAGAGCTGGAGAAGGACATGGACTTCCTCTTGGCCGGCGACGTCTTCGACCGCGACCAGCTGGAGGCCTACATGGCGCTGAAGTGGGAAGAAGTGTACGCCTACGAGCACACCCCCCACCCGGTCGAGTACCAGCTGTACTACAGCTGCTGAGATCAGGGACAGAGAACGGAAAGGGCGCCTGAAGGCGCCCTTTTTCGTTTTTGTCCACGCTGGACATTTCGAGCAAGTATCTGATTTCAAATAACGATGGGCGTGGACGGTAAGCTCTTGGAAAGCATGTTTTCCGCGGCTAACGTGGGCCAGGTTGTCGAACTCCGGAACCCGCATGGCAGAGAACCCCCTTGGCAAGAAACGCGGTGCGGGCCGGCCCGAGATCTGGGCCTCGGGCGGGCAGCGACCGCCGTTCGACATCCGCGCCCTGGGCCGGGCCAGCCTGCATCTGTCGCGGGACCTGGTAGCCCCGCTGCACGCCTGGACCGCCCGCCGGATGCGGCGGGTGGCGATCAACGTGAAGAACGGCGCGGGGCGGATTCCGGCGGAAAAGCTGGGCCGGGCCGAGCGCTTCGTGCCCTCGCATCTGCGGGTGGCCGGGTGGATCAAGAACCTTGCGGCCACCCTGTCGCATGCCAGCGCCACCGCCGACCCGGATGTGAAACGCGGCAATGCGCTGGTGGCCGAGATCGAGCCGCATCTCTGGTCACTGCCGGACATGGTCGAGGCAGCACCCGACGCACCCCCCACACCCCCCGCGCCCGTCGAGACCGCGCCCTCGGACGTACCGCCGGTCGTCCTGGCCGAGCCCGCTCCGGAACCCGACCCGCTGGCCGCGATCCGCGACGAGATGGCGAGCGGGCCGAAGACCAGCGCGAAAGCCGGAAAGGCCCGTCCCGTCCCCCTGTCAGAACCCGCCAGCCCCCCTGCTCCGCCCGGGCCGGTCGCAACCGGGGCGATCCAGCTTACCGGCTACCTGCTGGGCTGGGCCTCGATCTTGGCCGCCCTGCCCTACGGGCTGGTCCGGTCGCTGTGGCTTTGGGTCAGCGGCCGCGATCTGAAGGGCATCGGGCAGGAGGAGTGATCCGCCCAGCCCCTCCCCCCGGGGTCAGGCCAGCACCTTTTGCAGGAAGGCGATCACCTCGGCCTTGACGGGATCGGTCTCGAACGCCTCGCCGCCATGGCCCGCGCCGGGGACCAGCTTGTAATCGACCTTCGCCTGCGGATCGGCGGCGACCCAGGCCTCACGCAGCCGCTTGGCCTGCAGGTCGGCGATCAGCGGATCGGCATCGCCGTGGCGGATCAGGATCGGCGGCAGCGGTTCCTTGAGTTGCGCCAGCCGCCCGACCGGCCCCATCGCCCGCGCGGCCTCGCGGTTTTCGCCGACCGGCTTGCCCAGAAGCTGGCTCTCCGCGCTGTCCGCCGCGTCGGTCCAGCCCATCTGCGGTGTCCGGCCCAGGGCCTTCATGTCCTCGTCCATCGTGGAGAAATCCATCGGCCCGAACATGCTGACCACCCCGCGCGGGCGGAGGCCCACCTGAACCAGGCTCAGCGCCGCCGACACCGCCAGGAACGCCCCCGCCGACTGACCCATCAGCACGATCCGCGACGGATCAAGCCCGAGCGCCGCCCCTTCACGCTGCAGATGGACGATCGCGGCCAGGCAATCATCGCCCTGCGCCGGCCATGTCGCCGTCCCCGAGAGCCGATAGTTCACCCGCACTACGGCGATGCCTGCGTCCAGCACCTCGGGCCAGATTGCCAGTTCGGACTTGTCGCCGACCTTGAATGCCCCGCCATGCACCATGACCAGGATCGGAGACGGGCCGGTGCCCCGCGCATGGGTCAGGTCCATCACCTGGCGCGGGTCATTGCCATAGGCGATGTCATTCGCCCCCGGCGTCCGCCAACGCCAGAGGGCAATGCCACCGGCAGCGGCGGCAGCGCCACCAATCAGAAGGGTGCGTCGGATCAGTCCGGGCATGTCAGGCTCCGTGCCATTAATCTTATCTCGCGGGTGAGCTTGGCCTCGAACCGTGCGACATGGTCGGGCTGCACCGTCTCGGCCCGGTAAAGAGCGTTCCAGCGGTGAAGGGCTTTGGGCGCGCAAGGGCGGAAGATTCCCCAATGCAGGCTGCGCCGCAGGGGTTGACGCAGGATCAGCCAGTCAACCCACCAGGGCGAGCCCATCGTGGTCACCGTCAGAACCTCTTTCAGGCCGAGCAGTCGGGGCCGCATCGCGCCCAGGTCCGCGGCATGGTCAAAGGCCACGCCCGGGGTCCAGACCCGGTCGAACCAGCCTTTCAGGATCGCCGGAAAGCCCGACCACCAGGTCGGGAAGACCAGGATCAGGACCTCGGCCTCGACAAGGTCCCGCTTTTCGTCGGCCAGGGTCGCGGAAGGCGCGGCATAGTAGCCCGCGCGCTCCTCGGGCGTCAGCACCGGATCGAAAGCCGGATAAAGGTCGCGGCGGGTGACCTGCCAGCCCTGGGCCCGGGCCGCGGCCTCGACATGCGCCGCCAGGCGCGCGGTCAGGCTTTCGGCCAAGGGATGCGCGGTGACAAGCAGGCAACGGGTCAATGCATCGCCTCGCGCAGGGCGGCGTAGTCTTCGGCGGAAAGCTGGGTCGCGTCGACGACGATGGTGTGAATGGCGAAGAGGACCGCCTGGGTTTCGGGCAGGCGGAGAAGCGTCTGGCGTTCGCAGCGGACGTAGGACCGACCGGTGGGCTGGCGGCGCCAGTCGCCCTCGACCCTTGGGTGATGCAGGTGAAAGCTGTCGTAGGTGAAGAAGTTCATCCGCCAGAGCGGCAGGTCTGGCTTGATTGCGGTGAACAGGCGATGGACCCGGGCGGCGAGCGCCTCGTCATAGATTTCGACGGGTTGGTGGATGCCGGTCATCGGACGACCAAGCTTTTGCGTCAGCGTCCAGGAGGCAGGGAAGCAGAGGATCGCACCGGTCAGATCGTATTCGCTGCCCTTTGCCTGCATCAGGCAGAGGTCCTGCTGGACCAGGCGACCAAGGGTCAGAAGCGGCTGGGACGGGTCGAGGGCCACGGTCACGCCGTCGGGGCGGGTGACCTCGCGGTCGGTGAGGGCGAAGCCCGGTTCGTCGCCAAGCCAGGTCAGGATCGTCGCGTAAAGTTCGTCGGCGGCGGGGCGGGCCTCTGGCAGGAGAGCGTGGACAACCTCTGGCTGGCCGGCAATCAGGCGGTCGCGCAGCGCCATCTGGGGGGCGTAGGCCTCATCCACCCGCAGCCAGTCGCGGCCCTGCACCGGCTGGATGCCGGGCAGGCGGCGGGTGGCCGGATGCTCCCACGGGTGAAGCGGAAGCCGGTCCTGCAGGATGGGCTGATCTTGCATCAGGTCTGCCATGGCGGTGTTTGACCATGGGCTGCGCGAGGGTGCAACCAACACGTTTGCGACCAAAGGCGTCGCGGATGGGGAAGCGGCGGATTGGTGCCGGGGCAGTGTGTTGGAAACCGAGGGGGGACCCCATGACCTATCAGCGCGACCGCCGGAAGATCGATCCCACGCGCGGGGTGGCCCTGGGCGACGGGACGCCCAACGACAACGACCGGGTCGAGATCGGGCCGACCCAGCTGGCCTTTGCGGAATGGGCGGCGGCGGGGCTCACGCTGCCGAACCTGGCCCGGATGCGCGAGGATCGCTGGAAGAAGCTGACAGCAGGGCTGGTGGCGCGGGACTATGGCGGTTTGCTGATGTTCGACCCGCTGAACATCCGTTACGCGACCGATACGACGAACATGCAGCTGTGGAACACGCACAACCCGTTCCGGGCCTGCCTCTTGTGCGCCGACGGGCATATGGTGATGTGGGAGTACAAGAACTCGCCGTTCCTGGTGACCTTCAACCCACTGGTGAAGGAGCTGCGGTCGGGGGCGACGTTCTTCTACAACTCGACGGGAGATCGCGGGCAGCAGGCGGCAGAGGGCTTTGCGGCGCAGGTCGATGAGGTGATGCGGGCGCATGCCGGGGCGAACCGGCGGCTGGCGGTGGACAAGATCATGGTCCACGGGCTCCGCGCGCTGGAGGCGATCGGGTTTGTGGTCGAGGAAGGCGAGGAGGTGACAGAGCGGGTGCGGGCGGTGAAGACGTCGGACGAAGTGCTGGCGATGCGCTGCGCCCACCATGCCTGCGAAGCGGGGATCGCCGAGATGGAGGCCTTCACGCGCGAGAACGTGCCCTCGGGCAAGGTATCCGAGGATGCGATCTGGGCGGAGCTGCATGCGGCGAACATCCGGCGGGGGGGCGAGTGGATCGAGACGCGGCTTCTGGCCTCCGGCCCGCGGACGAACCCGTGGTTCCAGGAATGCGGGCCCAGGCTGGTGCAGCCGAACGAGATCGTGGCGTTTGATACCGACCTGATCGGCGCTTACGGCTTTTGCATCGACATTTCGCGCACCTGGTGGGTGGGCGACGCGCGGCCGTCGAACGCGATGGTGTCGGCCTTCCACCATGCGCTGGACCACATCGCCGACCACAAGGCGCGGCTCAAGCCCGGGGTGACCATCGAGGAGCTGGTGATGCAGGGCCACCAGCTGGCCCCGGAATACTGGGCGCAGAAGTATTCCTGCAAGATGCACGGCGTCGGGCTTTGCGATGAATGGCCCTACGTCCACTACCCAGACGGCTGGATGCCAGGCGCCTTTGATGCGGCGCTGGAGCCGGGAATGGTGCTGTGCGTCGAGGCGCTGGTCTCGCCCGAGGGTGGGGATTTCTCGATCAAGCTGGAGGATCAAGTGCTGATCACCGAGACCGGCTGCGAGACGCTGACAAGGTATCCGTTTGACGAGCGGTTGATGGGCTGACGGAAGCCTCCTCGTTCGCCTTCGTCTTCTCGTCGGTGCAGTCAGCGAGGAGAAACGAAGTGAACGACGAGCGGTTCCGTGGACGAAAGACAAGGTCTTAACAGACCCCTAACGTCCGCGGACAACCCCTTGCAAACAAAGGACCATCAGCGTTTGTCCACCGTGGACAGCGAAAGCCCCGCCCTCAGATCTCGACCTGCGCCAAGAGGCCCAGGTGGTCAGACCCCAGCGCCGCGCGCGGGCTGACCCGGCCGCCGCGGGTGGCGAAGATGTGGTCGATCGGCAGGCGGATGGTCTCGGACAACCCGAGGTAGCTGCCGAAGGTCGGACCCGCGGGGCGCAGCTCCAGGATGTCGGCCATCCGGGTGACCGAGCTGCCCCAGCGCACCATGTTGAAATCGCCCGCCATGATCGCCGGCCCCTGCAGCCGGTCAAGGATCGGGAGCAGACGCTCCACATGCTCGGCCTGGCTGTAGGGCCAGGGCCAGTGCAGGTGCACCGAGGCGAGCCAGAACCGGTCCTGCCCCTCGGGCCCCGCCACGACCTGCATCACGGCCAGCCCCGGCGCGCAGAAGGCGGTGCCTTCGACCGGGGTCAGCTGGGTCAGGATCGCCGTGCCACCAACGGCCCCGCCCGGGCAGACATGCTGGTGCGGATAGGCATCCTTCAGCGCCTCGACCAGCGCGATATTGGGGTCCGAGACCTCTTGCAGGGTCACGATCTGCGGGGCGGTGGCGCGAATGTCGGCCTCCAGCGCCGGCAGGTCGGCGTTCCTGAATAGCATGTTCTTCTGGTAGACCGAATAGGTCCCCGGCAGCCCCGGCCAGGCATAGGCCAGAAGCACCTGCCCCCCCGTCAGAAGCGCCAGCAGCACCGAGACGAAGGCGGCCATCCTGAGGCCCGAGAAGCTGGCGATGACCGCGAGGATCAGGATCACCGCCGCAGCGATGCCGCGTCCGACCGCCAGCGAATCGCCGAGCGGGTGCAGCCAGCCGAGATAGCCGCCAGCCAGAAGGACCACTGCCGCGCCAAGCAGGGCGCCGATCACCAGATGCCAGTTGCCTTCGTCTTCACTCATCTGCCACGTCCGCCCGCGCGTTGCAGGCGCCCCTTCACCTTGCCACCAGCCTGTTCACCAGGTCACGGAGCGGCGGCTCCATCTCGACCCCGGTCGTCAGTCTCAGGTTTTCTAACCCGATCACTGCGGCATAAATGAGTTGCGCCTTTGGCAACAGTTCGGTTTCTGTGACCCCTGCCGCGCGCAGAAACTCTTGCAGATCCTGCAGCCGTTGCCGGTCGACCCGCTGCAGGACGGCCCTTGCCAGGGGGTCGCTGCGGCCCCAGTCGCGCAGGGCAGGCTCGATCTCCACCCCGCCGAAGGCCGCGCCCGGACGGACAGAGACCATGTCGACCAGAAGCATCAGCTGACCAAGGGGATCGCGTCCCGAATTGCGCACGGTCTGGGTGATTGCTGTGGTGGCCACTGTCTCCCACAGTTCAAGCATTGTCTGATGAAGTTCGCCGAGATCCTTGAAATGCCAATAGAAAGAGCCCTTAGTCGCCCCAAGGTCGCGCGCCAGGGCTTCAACCTTTACCGAAGCAATTCCGCCCTGGACCAGGGCCCGCAGCCCCGCCAGCACCCAGTCGTTGCGCCCCAGTCTCTGCCTGTTTTCCCGGTCGGTCATGCGACAAACATACGCAGCCGTATGGACAAGGTCCAGCGGGTCGCGCTATCCATACGCAACCGTATGGAGGTCATGATGAACACCTGGTTGCTTTCGGCCGGAATTGCGGCACAGCTGCTGAATCTGGTCCATATCTTTCTGGGCGGGCGCGAGATTCACCGACCCATGGTCGCCGCCCATTGGCCGGAACCGGCAAAGGCGGTCTGGTCGGTGGTCTGGCACGCAGTGACCGCAGTGATGGCGCTTGGCGGGCTGTTCCTGATCGCTGCGGCCTTCCTGCCGGAACTGGCCCTGGCGCTGGCGTTGTTGCCCATCCTCCTGTTCCTGTCGGCGGCAGGACTGTTCATATTCTACGGGTGGAAGCGGTTGGGAACGCTGCGGATTCTGCCGCAATGGCTGGCCTTCCTGGTGATTTCCGCCCTGGGCCTGATCGGGCTTGCCGCATGACCCTGCGGCGGCTGCACCGGGGGGTCGCGGTCCTGCTGGGCCTGTTCCTGCTCTTGCACCTTGGCAACCATCTGGCGGGGCTTTGGGGGCAGGAGGTGCACCGGGCGGTGCAGGATGCGCTGCGGGTCGTCTATCGCAACCCTATCGTCGAACCCCTGCTGCTGGCCGCGGTTTGTTTCCAGATTGGCGCAGGTCTGACGCTTTTGGCCCGGCGGCCGCGCGTGACGCTGCAGACCCTGTCGGGGGCCTATCTGGCCCTGTTCCTGCTGGTCCATCTGGGCGCGGTCCTGGCCGCGCGCTGGCAGGGGACCGAGACGGATCTGGCCTTTGCGGCGGCGGGGCTGCACGCGCCCCTGCCCTGGCCCTTGGTCTTTGCGGTCTACTACGGGCTGGCGGTCATGGCGGTCTTTGCCCATCTGTCGGTGCCGCTGTCCCGGCGCGCTATGTGGCTGGGGTCTGCGGTGGTGTTCGCGGGGGGCGTGGTCTCGGTCAGCCTGGTGGCGCTTCTGGCCGGTCTGGTGACCCCGCTGGTGATCCCGCCCGGGCTGGTCGCGGCCTTTCCCTGACGCCTTGCGCGCTGCGGCGGCGCGGCGTAAGGGGGCGGCGTTCCCTGCTGCCGGAGGCCCCGATGATCCCGCGCTATTCCCGCCCCGAAATGGTGGCGATCTGGTCCCCGGAAATCCGCTTCAAGATCTGGTTCGAGATCGAGGCCCATGCCTGCGACGCCCAGGCGGCTTTGGGCGTGATCCCGAAGGCCAATGCCGAGGCCGTCTGGCGCGCGAAGGACGTGCAGTTCGACGTCGCCCGGATCGACGAGATCGAGGCGGTGACGAAGCACGACGTGATCGCCTTCCTGACGCATCTGGCCGAACATATCGGGGCCGAGGATGCGCGGTTCGTGCACCAGGGGATGACCTCGTCGGACGTCCTTGATACCACACTGAACATCCAGCTGGTGCGGGCAGCGGACCTTTTGCTCAAGGGGTTGGACCGGGTGCTGGCGGCGCTGAAGGCCCGGGCGTATGAGCATAAGGATACGGTGCGGATCGGGCGGAGCCACGGCATCCATGCCGAACCGACCACGATGGGCCTGACCTTCGCCCGCTTCTACGCCGAGATGGCGCGTAACCGGCAGCGGCTGGTGGCGGCGCGGGCGGAAGTAGCGACGGGGGCGATTTCGGGCGCGGTCGGCACCTTCGCGAACATTGACCCGCGCGTGGAAGAACATGTCTGCAAGATGCTGGGCCTCGCGCCCGAGCCGATCAGCACCCAGGTCATCCCCCGCGACCGGCATGCGATGTTCTTTGCGACGCTGGGGGTGATTGCGTCCTCGATCGAGAACGTCGCCATCGAGATCCGCCACATGCAGCGGACCGAGGTGCTGGAGGCGGAGGAGTTCTTCTCTCCCGGCCAGAAGGGCTCGTCGGCGATGCCGCACAAGCGGAACCCGGTGCTGACGGAGAACCTGACGGGTCTGGCGCGGCTTGTGCGGATGGCCGTCGTCCCGGCCTTGGAGAACGTGGCGCTGTGGCATGAGCGGGATATCAGCCATTCCAGCGTGGAGCGGATGATCGGGCCGGACACGACGATCACCCTCGACTTCGCGCTGCACCGGCTGGCGGGGGTCGTCGAAAAGCTGGTGGTCTACCCGGAAAACATGTTGAAGAACATGAACAAGTTCAAAGGCCTGGTCATGTCGCAGCGGGTGCTCCTGGCGCTGACCCAGGCCGGCGTTTCCCGTGAGGACAGCTATCGCCTGGTGCAGCGGAACGCGATGAAGGTCTGGGAGAAGGGCGCGGACTTCAAGACCGAGCTTCTGGCCGACCCCGAAGTCACGGCGGCGCTGTCGCCGGCGGAAATCGAGGAGAAGTTCGACCTCGGCTACCACACCAAGCACGTCGACACGATTTTCGCCCGGGTCTTCGGCAGTTGACGGAACCGTGATCGGCCATTGAAAGGCCGCGCGCACATTCCGTTCTTGCCTTGACGACAATCATGCTACCTTTCCGGAAATTGCCGAAAGGTCCGCTTATGCGCATGATCCTTGCCGCTGCCCTGGCCCTGGCGCCGCAGCTTGCCCTTGCGGCGGGCAGCAATGACAGCGAGCCGCCGACGCCCACCGAGACCACCACCGAATGCGCCAAGGGCGAGGTCTGGGATGAAAAGACCAAGGCCTGCATCAAGGCGGAAGAGTCCAGCCTGAACGACGACCAGCGCTTTGGTGCGGTGCGGGAACTGGCCTATGCCGGGCGGCATGACGAGGCGCTGGCGATCCTCGCCACGATGACCGAGGGCGAAACCAGCCGGGTGATGACCTACCTGGGCTTCCTCCTGCGCCAGACCGGCCGGGTCGAGGAAGGCATTGCCGCCTACGAACGGGCCATTGCCCTGAATCCGGAAAACATCCTGGCGCGCAGCTACTATGGCCAGCTTCTGGTCCAGATGAACGAGATGGACCTGGCCCGGGCCCAGCTTGACGAAATCCGCGCGGCGGACGGCACCGGCACTTGGGCCGAGACCGCGCTTGCCACCGCGATTACCACCGGAGTGACTTACACCTACTGACCCTGAAGGAGGACGACCGATGAAGACGACGACGACCCTCGCCGCACTGGCGATTGCCCTTCTCCCCGGCTTTGCCTTCGCGCAATGCGCGGGCAAGCACGGCGAACAGACCGCCGCCAGCTGCATGCCCGGGACGACCTGGGATGCCGCAAAGGGCGCTTGTGTCGAGAATCCGTCCAGCTGAGCCCGGCGATCAAGGTCCCGTTAACCCGGGACTGCGAGGGTCCTTGTCAGAGGAATCGATGAGGACCTGATGCCCCAGGACATGATGCCCCTTGCCCGGATCACCCCGGAACGCAGGTCGTCTTCCGTGCCTTCCCTGCCGCGCCGGTCATTGACGCCCCGGCAGAAGGCGGCGGTGATCGTGCGCTATCTTCTGACCGAAGGCACCTCGCTGCCCCTGTCCTCCTTGCCCGACCACATGCAGGCGGCCCTGGCCGAACAGATGGCCGAGATGCGGCTGGTCGACCGTACCACCCTGGACGAGGTGGTGGATGAGTTCCTGAGCGAGCTTGAATCGGTCGGCCTTGCCTTCCCGGGCGGGATCGAAGGCGCCCTGTCGATCATGGACGGCCACATCTCGCAATCGGCCGCGCAACGGTTGCGTCGGATGTCCTCGGCCTCGTCCAAGATCGACCCGTGGGAACGGATCACCAACCTGCCGCCAGAACGCCTGCTGCCGATCCTGCTGAACGAGGCGGTGGAGGTGGGCGCCGTGATGCTGTCCAAGGTGCCGGTCGGCAAGGCCGCGGAACTTCTGGGCAAGTTGCCGGGCGAACGGGCGCGCCGGGTGGCCTATGCGGTATCGCTGACCGGCAATGTCGACCCCGAAACCGTGCGCCGGATTGGCATTGCGCTGCTGGCGGAACTGGACAACCAGCCGCCCAAGGCCTTTGACCAGGGGCCGGTGGAACGGGTGGGCGCGATCCTGAACATCTCGCCGTCCCTGACCCGCGACGATGTCCTGCAGGGGCTGGAGGCCGAGGATGCCGCCTTCGCCGCCGAGGTGCGGAAGGCGATCTTCACCTTCGTCCATATCCCCACGCGCCTGAACCCGCGCGACACGCCGAAGATCACCCGCCTGGTGGAACAGCCGCTTCTGGTCACCGCGCTCGCGGCTGCCCAGGGCAAGCCCGGGCTGGAAGAGGCGGCGGAATTCATCCTGGCCAACATCTCGCAGCGCCTGGCCCAGGGCCTGCGCGAAGAAATGGGCACGCGCGGCAAGATCAAGGACAAGGACGCCGAAGAGGCGATGAACGCCATCATCGGCGCGATCCGCACACTGGAATCAAGCGGCGAGATCACCCTGATCCAGGAGGAAGAGGACTAGGTCGGGCCAGCGCCGCCCGGCGGTCTGCCCTGTTGGTAGCGATGCAGGGAAAGGCGTTTTTCATCAGCTGCTTTTCCGGTTTTCTTGACGTCTTTCCTGAACCCGAGGCGGCGTTTCAGGACTGGGGCTGTCGGCCCACCCCGCCCCTGCCAAGGCCGCAGGCGAGCACGCGCGGCCGAGCCCACCCTTGCGGCGCCGTTCCCGCCCGCCTAGAACGGGGCCATGTCCGCCGCCCCCCTATCCCAAGTCACGCGCGGCGTGGCGTTGATGATCCTCGCGGTCTTCCTGTTCACGGCGATGGATGCGACGGCCAAGGGCCTGATCGCCACCTACCCCGCGCCGCAGGTGATCTGGGTGCGCTTTGCCGGGCAGCTGGTGCTGGTCCTGTTGATCCTGCGTCATCAGTTGGGACCCGTCCTGCGCACGCGGTTTCCGGTGCTGCATGTCTGGCGCTCGGCCTCGCAGTTCGGGGCGACCACGTTCTTCTTCCTGTCGCTGCCCTTCATCGGCCTGGCCGAAGCCACCGCGATTGCCGACATCAACCCGGTCCTGATCACGCTGGGCGCGGCGTTGTTCCTGGGCGAAAAGCTTGGTCCCCGCCGCATCGCCGGGGTAGTCGTCGCGCTGATCGGCGCGCTGATCGTGATCCGGCCGGGGGCTGGCGTCTTCACCTGGGCGGCGGTCCTGCCGCTCCTCTGTGCGCTGTCCTATGCGACCTCTGCGCTTCTGACCCGCAAGATCGGCGCGCAGGAAAGCGTCTGGGCCTCGATGGTCTATGCCTCGCTGTTCGGGACCATCGTTGCGGGGGCCGCCCTGCCTTTCTACTGGGAGCCGATTGCAGCGGGCGACCTGTGGAAGTTCGGGCTGATCGCCTGCCTCGGCACCGGGGCGCAATTGTGCATCATCCGCAGCTTCTCCATCACCGAGGCGTCTATCGTCGCGCCCTTCGCCTATCTGGGGATCGTCTTTGCCACCTTCTGGGGGGTGGTGCTGTATGACCAGTGGCCGGACCGCTGGACGGTGATCGGTGCGCTTGTGATCGTGGGCGCGGGACTTTATGTCTGGCACCGCGAGACGCTGGCCTCGCGCGCGACCAAGTCCTGAAAGACCCGATGTCCCAAGACGGCCCCGAACCTTCGGCTGACCGCCCGCCCTTCCGGCCCGATCACTATCTGGTCAACCTGGCCGCGCGCGGGCTGATCACTCTGGCCCTGGGCCTGCCGTACACGTGGCGCGTGGGCTTTGTCGGCTGGCTGATGCGGCGGGTGATCGGGCCCTATGCGGGCTATGGCGCGCGGGCACGGGAAAACCTGGCGCTGGTCTGGCCGGACCAGACAAAGGCCGAGCGGGCGGCGATTGCCGACGCTTCGCTCGACAACGCGGGGCGCACCTTGATCGAGAACTATTCGACCCGGGCCTTCCTGGCACGGGCGCGGGCGATCGAGCCCGAGGGACCGGGCTATGCCGCGCTGGTCGCGGCACGGGATGCGGGGCGGCCGGTGATCCTGGTCTCGGGCCATTTCGGGAATTACGAGGCCGCGCGGGCGGCGCTGGTCGCGCGCGGGTTCGACATCGGCGGGCTCTATCGCAACCTGTCGAACAGCTATTTCAACGCGCATTACGTGCGCACGATGCAGGCCTTTGGCGGGCCGGTCTTTCCGCAGGGCCGGGCGGGAACGGCGGGCTTTGTGCGGCATTTGAAGGCGGGGGGGCAGCTGGTCCTGTTGTTCGACCAGGACGTGCCCGGCGCACCCGCCCTGCCCTTCCTGGGCCATCCCGCGCGCACGGCGCTGTCGGCGGCGGAACTGGCGCTGCGGCTGAAGGCGGACCTGATCCCCTTCTTCGCCACGCGCCAGCCCGACGGGTTGGGCTTCCGGGTCGAGCTTGACCCGCCGGTCCCGCCTTCGGACCCCGAGACGATGATGGTGGCCGTCACCCAGGCGCTGGAGCGGCGGGTCCTGGCCCATCCCGGCCAGTGGTTCTGGATCCATCGGCGCTGGAAAGGCGGTCAGGCGTAGGGGGTGCTACAGCGCACCCTACCGTCAGTCGACCCGCGCCGCCGCAAGGATCGCCGCCGGTCCGTCCTGCTGCACGATCACCGCGCCCGGGTCTTCCCCGTCAAACGGCGCCGAAACCTCCAGTGGTTCCTGGCCCGACCAGTCGTCCAGCCGTTCCCACGAGGTCACGATGTTGGTGTAGGTGATCGTCTTGCCGGCATTCTCGCCCCGCTCGATCATCACCGTCTCGGACGGCCGGTAGCGCACCAGCTGCACCCGCACCGGTTCGGTCAAGGGCGGGTCGGCCTCGGCCCGGATCACCAGCCGGTCACCTTCGCGCGTGACGGTCAGCCGCACCGGACTGCCCGCCTTCAGATGCGCCCGCAGCCGTTCGGCGGTCTCCTCGGGCGCAAACCCTTCAATCCGGTCCGCCCCGCCGATGATCAGCTGCGGCGTATAGATCGTCCGGCTGCCGATGGCCTTGGCATAGGCCTTCTGGCGGTCGGTGAACTTGGGATCGGCGAACTTGTCTTCCCAGCCGATGTAATCCCAATAGTCGACGTGCAGCGCGAGCGGCAGGATCTGCGGGTTCGAGGCCAGCATCGCCACGAATTCATCGGCTGGCGGACAGGAGGAACAGCCCTGCGAGGTATAAAGCTCGACCACGACCACCGGCTCGGCCTGCAAAGGGTTCGCAGCGGCAAGCCAAAGCCCGCATGCAGCGCTGACGAAATGTCGCATAGTGACTTTCCCGATCCTGGTCCCCATTGCCTTATAGGGACGCCAGGTGACACGAGCCAATCAAGGTTTTGCGAGAGACCTGTCACATGCAGTAAAGTTTGACGCAATCCGGGGCTGGATATTCGGCATACAATTGCATACAATGCCGCGCGAAGCCGCCTTTCCAGGGAGCCAGAGATGACCGTCACCGTTGGACATGACCTTTCCAAGACCCGCAAGACCCTGACCGCAGGGGGCCAGACGGTCAGCTATTACTCGATCCCTGCGGCCGAGGCGGCGGGCCTGGGTGAGTTCTCGAAGCTGCCCGCCTCTCTGAAGGTGGTGCTGGAGAACATGCTGCGGTTCGAGGACGCGAAGACCGTCAGCGTCGATGACATCAAGGCTTTTTCGACCTGGGGCAAGAACGGCGGCCAGAACCCGATCGAGATCGCCTATCGCCCGGCCCGCGTGCTGATGCAGGACTTCACCGGCGTTCCGGCCGTCGTGGACCTTGCCGCGATGCGCGACGGGATCAAGGGCCTGAAGGGCTCGGCCGCGAAAATCAACCCGCTGGTCCCCGTCGACCTTGTCATCGACCATTCGGTGATGATCGACGAATTCGGCCACCCCCGCGCCTTCCAGATGAACGTGGACCGCGAGTATGAGCGGAACATGGAGCGTTACGTCTTCCTGAAATGGGGGCAGAAGGCGTTCAACAACTTCCGCGTCGTGCCGCCCGGCACCGGCATCTGCCACCAGGTGAACCTGGAATACCTGGCGCAGACCGTCTGGACGGACACCGACCAGGACGGCAACCTGGTGGCCTACCCCGACACGCTCGTCGGCACCGACAGCCACACCACCATGGTCAACGGCCTTGCGGTCCTTGGCTGGGGCGTCGGCGGGATCGAGGCCGAGGCTGCGATGCTCGGCCAGCCTGTGTCCATGCTGATCCCGGAAGTCGTGGGCTTCAAGCTGACCGGCGCGATGCGCGAAGGCACCACGGCGACGGACCTGGTGCTGAAGGTCGTGCAGATGCTGCGCAAGCATGGCGTCGTCAACAAGTTCGTCGAATTCTATGGCGAGGGCCTCGACCATCTGCCGCTCGCCGACCGCGCCACCATCGCCAACATGGCCCCCGAATACGGCGCGACTTGCGGCTTCTTCCCGATCGACGACGAGACGCTCCGCTACATGCACATGACGGGCCGCGACACCGCCCGCATCTCGCTGGTCGAAGCCTATGCCAAGGCGAACGGCATGTGGCGCGGGCCGGACTATGATCCAATCTATACTTCGACGCTGCACCTCGACATGTCGACCATCGTCCCGGCGATCTCGGGCCCGAAGCGCCCGCAGGACTACTTGCCGCTCACGGACGCAAAATCCAGCTTCGCCAAGGAGATGGAGGCCAGCTTCAAGCGTCCGCAGGGCGTGGAAGTCGCCGTCGAAGGCGAAGGCTACAAGCTCTCCTCGGGGAAGGTGGTTATTGCGTCCATCACCTCCTGCACCAACACCTCGAACCCCTATGTTCTGATCGGCGCGGGGCTGGTGGCGCGGAAGGCTCGGGCTTTGGGTCTGAACCGCAAGCCCTGGGTGAAGACCTCGCTCGCCCCCGGGTCGCAGGTTGTGTCGGAATACCTGAACGCCGCGGGCCTGCAGGAGGACCTGGACGCCGTCGGCTTCAACCTTGTGGGCTACGGCTGCACCACCTGCATCGGCAACTCTGGCCCCCTGCAGCCGGAGATTTCCAAGGCGATCAACGAGGGGGACCTGGTGGCTGCTGCCGTGTTGTCGGGCAACCGCAACTTCGAGGGCCGCATCTCGCCGGACGTCCGCGCGAACTACCTGGCTTCGCCGCCGCTGGTCGTCGCCTATGCGCTGGCGGGTGACATGAACATCGACCTGACGACGGAGCCGCTGGGGACGTCCAAGGACGGGAAGCCCGTGTACCTCAAGGACATCTGGCCCACGAACAAGGAAATCGCCGACATCGTCCACGCGGTCGTGACGCGCGAGGCGTTCCAGAAGAAATACGCCGATGTCTTCAAGGGCGATGCCAAGTGGCAGGGCGTGCAGATCACCGACTCGGAGACCTACGACTGGCCGGCATCGTCGACCTACATCCAGAACCCGCCCTACTTCCAGGGCATGTCGGCGACGCCCGGTGTCATAAAGAACATCACCGGCGCCCGGGTGCTGGCGCTTCTGGGCGACATGATCACCACCGACCACATCTCGCCTGCCGGTTCATTCAAGGCCTCAACTCCGGCCGGCAAGTATCTGACGGAGCGGCAAGTTCCGGTGTCCGAGTTCAACTCCTACGGCGCCCGGCGTGGCAACCATGAGGTGATGATGCGCGGGACCTTCGCCAACATCCGCATCAAGAACGAGATGCTGGATGGGGTTGAGGGCGGCTATACCCTTGGGCCGGACGGCCAGCAGACCTCGATCTACGACGCCTCGATGGCCTATCAGGCGCAAGGCACGCCGCTGGTGATCTTTGGCGGCATCGAATACGGCGCGGGGTCGTCGCGCGACTGGGCCGCGAAAGGCACGGCGCTGTTGGGCGTCAAGGCGGTGATCGCCGAGAGCTTTGAGCGGATCCACCGGTCGAACCTGGTCGGGATGGGCGTCATCCCGTTCGAGTTCACCGGCGGCCAGACCCGCAAGACGCTGGGCCTGAAGGGCGACGAGGTGGTGTCGATCGAGGGGCTGGAGGGCAACCTGAAGCCGCTGAGCCTGGTGCCCTGCCACATCACCTATGGCGACGGCCGCAAGGTGACGATCCAGATCAAGTGCCGGATCGATACCGAGATCGAGATCGAATATGTCGAGAACGGCGGCGTCTTGCACTACGTGCTGCGCGACCTCGCGGCGTCCTGATTTCGGAAACGCATTGTTTCCATGGAAGGCCCGGGCAAGCCCCGGGCTTTCACTTTTTGTTCTCATATTCAGCGGCAATCTGGCCGGGACCCCAGCCAGAAGGCTTTACCCCATGTCCGACCGTTTTCCCCCGCTTCGTTCCCAGGCCAGCCTGTCCGCCCGGCCCCGCGACCGCGCCTTGCCCACCCCGGCACCCGTCGACCTGACGCTGATTGCGGCACTGACCTTCATGATCGTCCTGGCGCTGATCTGACGCGGAACGCCCCGTAGGGTGGGCCGTTCCCGCGCACTTTGCGCGGGGTTGGCCCACCACCCGCAGGGGTTAAAAAACCCCTAACGTCCGCGGAGAAGTCCTTGATATCCTTGGAGCGGAAGTCCCTGTCCACCGTGGACACTCAGCCGCCCGCCAGCGCCTTTTCCAGTTCAGGCAGGAAGCGGGTCTCGTAGTCGGTCCCGACCAGCGGCCCCTGAAAGCGGAACAGAACGGTCCCGTCCCCCGCGATGATGAAGGTCTCGGGCGGGGCGGTCACCCCCCACTCGATCGCCCCCCGCATCGTGGGGTCCGTCGCGACGCCCAGAAAGGGGTTCCCTTCCTCGGCCAGATAGTCCAGCGCCTTCTGATCGTCGTCGCGGATGTTGACCCCGGCGACCCGTACCCCGTCGGCGGCCATCTTGAGGAGCACCGGATGCTCGGCCCGGCAGGGCGGGCACCAGGTGGCCCAGAAATTCACCACCGTCACCTCGCCGGTCCGCAGGTCGGCCTCGGTCAGGCCCGGGATGCCGGGCAGCGTGGTCGCGGGCAGCGCAGGTGCCGCACGGCCAACGAAGACCGACCGCAACTCTCCCGGGTTGTCGCGGTACATGCCTGCGTAGAACAACCCCGCCAGCCCCGCAAACAGGATCGGGGGTGCGAGCATCAGCCACCTAGCCATCGACTTTCCCCTGCCGCGCCTCAATCTCGGCCAGCGCGCGTTTCATCCGGGCCGACTGCCACAAGGTCAGCCCCACCAGCCCAGCGATCAGCAGCGCCGTGGCCGCATAGGACCCCAGCACCGCGAAGGCATATTTCCCCAGATCCGGCATCACGCCACCCTTTCCCGCGCCAGAAGCGCCTTCAGCCGCCGCGCACGGATTTCCGTCCGGGTCCTTAGGAGGACCATGGTCACGAACAGCAGTACGAACCCGGCGATGCAGACGAGGAGAGGGATCCAGAAGACGTCGGACACGTTCTCCTCCTTGTCGAGGGACAGCGAGGCCCCCTGGTGCAGCCCCTGGTTCCAGAAATTCACCGCATAGCGGGAGAGGAGCGCGAAGACGGAACCCACCAGGCAGAGGATCGAGGTCAGGTCGGCGGCGGTATCCGGGTCCTCGATCGCGGCCCAAAGGGCGATGTAGCCGAAGTAGAAGAGCGTCAGGATCAGGAAGGATGTCAGCCGCGGGTCCCAGGCCCACCAGGTGCCCCACATCGGCTGGCCCCACAGCGCACCGGTGACCAGCGCGATCAGGGTGAAGGTCAGGCCCACGGGCGCGGCGGCCTTGGCGGCCAGTGCGCTCACATGGTGGCGGCGGATGATCCAGATGAGCGAGGTCACCAGCATCATCACCCAAGCATTGATCGCCATCATCGCGGACGGCACGTGCAGGTAGATGATCTTGACGGTGGACCCCTGCTTGTAGTCGTCGGGCGTGAAGAAGAAGCCCCAGACGAGGCCCACCACCAGAAGCACGACAGTCAGCCCCACTGCCCAGGGGAGCATCCAGGCCGAGGTGGCCATGAACTTCTTCGGGTTCGCATATTCCCAGATCGACATGGCGCTTCGCCTATCCTGTTCCGGTTTTCCGCTCAACACACCATCTCGCGAGTCCTCAGCGCAAATTGACGCGGATTGCGCTTGCGGCCGCGAAAGGGAGGAGGGCGGCGGCGCCAAGGCTGATTGCGGCGAGAAGTGCCAATGGGGTGGCGAGGGCCATGGTCTCGGCTCCCCGGCGCACGACCTCGGCCCCGAAGATCAGGGTGGGCACGTAAAGCGGCAGGACGAGGAGGCTGAGGAGGAGACCTCCCCTCCGCAGCCCGACAGTGATGGCGGCACCGAAGGCCCCGATGATCGAGAGGGCCGGGGTGCCGAGGAAGAGGCTGAGGACCAGCCATTGGTAGCCGGCGGGGGGGAGGTTCAGGAAGATGGCGAGGCCCGGGGCGATCAGCGTCAGGGGAAGGCCGGTGACGATCCAGTGCGCGAGGGCCTTGATCGCGACGACGGCCTCCAGCGGGATCGGCGCGGTGGCGAGGAGGTCGAGGGAGCCGTCCTCATGGTCCAGCGCGAAGATGCGGTCGAGCGAGAGGAGACAGGCCAGGAGTGCTCCCACCCAGAGGATGCCGGGGGCGATGCGGGAAAGCGTGCCGCCTTCGGGGCCGACGCCGAGGGGGACGAGGACGGAGAGGAGGAAGAAGAAGGCGAGGCCCAGCCCGAAGCCGCCGCCGGAGCGGAAGGCCAGCCGCAGGTCACGAAGGAGGAGGGCCTTCATGCGAAGGCCTCGTCGAAGCCGGTAGACTGGATTACCCGGGCGCGGTGGGGATCGAGGTCGAGGACCGTCGCCTCGGGCAGGCCGAGGTCGACATGGGTGGCGATGACGGTGAGGCCGCCATTGGCAAGGTGCGCGCGGACGACATCGGCGAAAAGGGCGACGGAGGCGACGTCGAGGCTGACGGTGGGCTCGTCGAGGAGCCAGACGGGGCGGCCCGTCACCAGGAGGCGCGCGAGGCCGAGGCGGCGTTTCTGACCTGCCGACAGTTCCCCGGCGCGGCGGCGGGTGAGTTGGGTGAGGTTGAGGGCGGTCAGGGCGTGGTCGATGGCGGGGCCGCCGTAGATTTGTGACCAGAAGCTCAGGTTTTCCGCGACGGTGAGGGTGGATTTGAGGCCGTCGGCATGGGCGGCATAGGCGACGCTGTCGGGGGGCAGGTGGAAAGTGCCCTCGGCGGGCGGTTGCAGACCGGCCAGCGTCCGCAGAAGCGTCGTCTTTCCCGACCCGTTCGGCCCGCGCAGGATCAGCGCCTGGCCGGGCATCAGCGCAAAGGTCAGGCCCTGCAGGACCGTCACCCCGCCGCGCGCGACTGCAAGATCGGACGTGCTCAACATGGGCGAAGGCCTAGCCGATGGGGGCGGTTTGCGAAAGGGGTCACCCCCAATCGCCCAAAAGGATGTTCCGCGTGACGACTTCCACGGGGCGTTCCCGAGCGATCAGGCCCGCGACCCACTCGCAGGAGGCGGCGTTGAAGACGGCCCCCCTGCCCCGCCGGTATTCCGCCATGCAGCCGTTGCCGCGGCTGGCGAGGCCGAGGGTTTCGGGGGTGACCTCGCCGTAGATCGTCTGGGCGACCTCTTCGGCGTCGAGCGTGCCGATGAAATGGTCCATGTCATGGCGGCCGGTGTGGTGGGCGAGCGTGGTGGCGGGGGAGAGGGCGACGATGGCGAGGTCGCCTTCCAGCCCCGAATCCGGCGCGGGGTACGGCAGGCCCTTGCGCATTTCGTAGTCGATGCCGTCGACTTCATAGGCGAAGATTTTCGATTGCGCGCCAAGGACATCGCCGTAGCCAAGCCCCGTCCCGGCCATCGACCAATGGTCGGGGCGGTAAAGCGTGAAGCCGCCCGAGCCGTGAGCGGCGCAGCGGCTCCACCCCGCGTAAACGCCCATGCTGCCGGTCAGGCCCATCGTCGCAACCGCGGGGCGGCGGGCGCGGGGGTGGTCCCAGTAGCTGGTGATGCGGTTGGTGGTGGCGAGGGGATCTTCGGCCTCGGCGCGCGACTTGTGGCAGGTTTGTGTGGTCAGGTCGTCGGAGAGGCGGGTCTGCCAGAAGAAATTGCCGCCGAAACGGGCAAGCTGGCCGCCAGCGTCGATCCAGGCGTCGAGGTGGTCGCGCATCTCCCACGTCCAGTATTCGTCGTGGCCGACGATCACGGCGCGTTGGTAGCCTTTGAGGAGCTGAGGGTCGGCGTGGAGGTCGTGCTGGGTGAGATAGTCGAGCGCGATGCCCTGGTCTTCGGCCCAGAGGGCGAAGGGGCGTTCGAAGGCCGCCCAGCCGGAAGAGGCGTATTTCTTCGAAATGCCATTTGCTCGGGCGTAGTCCATATGCGGGTAGCGGGGGCGCGAGAGGAGCGGCGAGGCATACGGGATGCGGGGGGCGTCGTCGGGCCAGCGGACGAAGCCTTTGGCCCAGGGGCGAAGGAGGCTGACCTCGGCGGCGAAGTCTCCACCCGTGGGGCCGCAGAGGCCCTGGTAATGGTTCGACCCGCCCCAGTCGTTGTAGGCGCACCAGGTGCCGGTGGCGAGGATCAGGGCCAGTTTCGCGGTGGGCTGGGCGGGTTTCAGGACGAAGAGGCCCTGGGAGCTGTGGCCGTCGATGGCGAGGGTGACGGTGTAGACACCGCTGGGCCAGTGGGTGGGGATTTCAGTTTGGAAAGCCACGGGCCAGCCGCAGCCCTTGACCGAACAGTCGGGCGGCGTGGCAGCGAAGGTCGGGGTGATGGTGGTGTCGAGGACGGTGAAGGGCGTCAACCCGTCGCGGGCGATGGTCAGACGGGACTCGCGGGACGAGGACATGGCGTGGAGGCGGAGGGTCTCGCCCGGACGGTAGGAGAGCGCGGCGGTGTAGCCCCAGACCTGGGGGCGGGTCGGGTCGGCAGAAGCTGTCTCGTAGTAATGTCCGGTGACCGGGTCGCCGTCATCGTAGGGGCCGGGGACGAAGAAGCCTTGCATGACCGTCTCGCGTGGTTTTCCGGCAGCATCGGCGGGGGACGCGGCCTTGGCAACGGGCATAATCCTTGAAATGCGGCCCGGCCTGTGGCCCCTTGGCCGAAAACAGGGGGTTCCATGCGGATCGGAGACGTCTCGTTCTGGTATGCCGACATCGGGCAGCCCTATCGGCGTGCGGCCCTGGCCGGGGACACGACGGCGGATGTGGCGATCATCGGGGCGGGGTATACGGGGCTGTGGACGGCCTGGTACCTGAAGCAGGCGAACCCCGCGCTGGACATCCTGGTGATCGAGAAGGAGTTCGCAGGCTTCGGTGCCAGCGGCCGGAATGGCGGCTGGCTGACCGGCGGGTTCGCCTGGAATCATGCGCGGTATCTGGAGAGCTCGTCAGAGGCGGCAGTGCGGGCGATGGTCGAGGCGATGAACGGCACGGTGGATGAGGTGATCCGGGTGGCCGAGGCCTGCGGGATCGACGCGGACATCCGGCGGACGGACGAGCTGATGGTGGCGACGAAGCCTGCTCAGGTCGGGCGGATGAAGGCCGAAGTGGAGCATCGTCGGCATTGGGGTGAGGACGGTCGGGTGTTCGAGATGTCGGCCCGCGACCTGTCGGACCGAATTCGTATCCCCGGCGCGCTTGGGGCCATGGTGGTGACGAACGTGGCGCGGGTGCAGCCGGCGAAACTGGTGCGGGGGCTGGCCAAGGCGGTGGAGCGGGCGGGGGTGCGGATCGTCGAGGGAACGACCGTGACGGGCTATGAGCCGGGGGTGGTGACGACGAACAAGGGCCGCGTCGAGGCCCCGGTGATCCTGCGCTGCACCGAAGGCTTCACGGCGGGGCTGCCGGGGCGGAAGCGCGAATGGCTGCCGATGAACTCGGCCCAGATTGCGACAGAGCCATTGCCGCCGGAGGTCTGGGCGAAGATCGGCTGGGAGGGGCATGAAATCATTGGAGATTTCGCCAATGCCTATTGCTATTGCCAGCGGACGCGCGAGGGCAGGATCACCGTGGGCGCGCGGGGGGTGCCGTATCGCTATGGGTCGAACCTTGATACGAACGGCGCCCCGGACCCGGAGACGATCCGGCGGTTGACAGCGATCCTGCACCGGCATTTCCCCGCCGCCAAGGGCGCGAAGATCGACCATGCCTGGTGCGGCGTGCTGGGCGTGCCGCGCGACTGGTGCGCGACGGTCGGGCTGGACCCGGTGACCGGCCTTGGCTGGGCGGGGGGCTATGTGGGGGTGGGGGTTTCGACCTCCAACCTTGCGGGGCGGACGCTGGCGGATCTGGCGTTGGCGCGGGAGACGGACCTGACGCATCTTCCCTGGGTCAACCGGAAGGTGCGCGACTGGGAGCCGGAGCCGATCCGCTGGCTGGGGGTGCACGGGATGTATGCGCTTCTGAACGCTGCAGACCGGCGCGAGGACCGCGAGGGCGCAGGGCCATCGCGGCTGGCGGCGGTGGGGAACTGGCTGACCGGGCGGCACTGAAAGCATTTGCGCGAGCCATTGGCGCATGACAAAACCCTTCGCATAGTCCGGAGGGAAACATGCCATTTCAGCGCCGCCAGGTTCTTGGCCTTGCCGTTGCCGCGCCATTCGCGCTTGCCCTGAAGCCCGCGCTGGCTGCTGGCCGCGCCGATGTCTCGCGCGAGGTTCTGCTCACCTGGCACAAACTGATCCTGGAGCTTGTCCGCCATACCGCGACCTACATGCCACCCGTGGCCGCCCGGGCCTTCGGGTACATCGGGGTCACGGCGCATGAGGCTTTGGCGACGGGCAATCCGGGCCTTCGCAGTCTGGCGGGTCAGGTGACCGACCTGTCCCCCCTGCCCGCACGGGGCGAAGGGGAATTCGATGAGCCTTGCGTCCTGCACGCTGCACTTAATTCCGTCGTGAGCGGGCTTTTCGCCAACACCGGACCCACCGGACAGCGGGCGATGGAGAAGCTGGGCGAGATCATGGGCCGCATGGCCAGCGAAGGCATGGCCGCGGACGTGGTGAGCCGCAGCGTGGCACATGGCGAGGCTATTGCGGCGCATATCCTGGACTGGGCGGCCGCAGACGGCGGCGCGGTGATCGAGAACCTTGGCTTCCCGATGGAGTACACCCCCGGGACGCTTCCGCAGGACTGGGTGCCGACCTCTGCCGTCCGCCTGCAGCAGGCGCCACTGCTCCCAGCCTGGGGAAGCAATCGGCCTTTTGCCATCCGAGATATGGCGGCAATGGATGCGCCCGCACACCCGGACTACGAAGAAGCGCCGACGTCGGCCTTCTTTGGCTTTGCCAAGGAAGTGCACGATGTGGGCAAGGCCCTGACCGACGAGCAGAAACTGATCGCCCGCTTCTGGTCGGACGATGCGATGCTGACCCCTACTCCAGCCGGGCACTGGATTTCCATCGTGATGCAGATCGCCGACCGCGATGCGATGCCGGTCGAGACCATTGCAGCTGCGCTGGCAAAACTCGGCTGCGCACAGTCGGATGCCTTCGTGTCCTGCTGGTCGACCAAGTACAAGTACAACCTTCTGCGCCCGGTGACCTACATCAAGCGCCACATCGACAAGGCCTGGGAGCCTTTGCTGATCACCCCGCCCTTCCCGGAATACACCTCGGGTCACTCGACGCAATCGGGTGCGGCCTCGACGGTGCTGACCGCGGTCTTCGGCGACAACTTCGCCTTCGACGACGCCACGCATGAGGATGAGGGCCTGCCGATCCGGAGCTTCGCCTCGTTCAACGCGGCGGCGGAAGAGGCTGCGATGTCAAGGCTTTACGGGGGCATCCACTTCCGGTTCGGCAACGACGCGGGATTGGACCAGGGCCGTGCCATCGGAGCGCTGGCTGCCGCGCTGAAGACCGAAGCCTGATGCGCGTCCTGGTGTTCCTGGCCCTTGCGGCCCCCGCCTGCGCCGAACCGCTGGTCCCGACCTTCACCGATGAGACGAAGACGGCGGGTCTGACCACCGTCTTCGAGGGCGAGTGGGAGTACATGGTCGGCGGCGGGGTCGCGACCTTTGACTGTTCCGGCGATGGCTTCCCCGAGGTGTTCCTGTCGGGCGGTGCGGCGCCGTCGGCGCTGTATCTGAACCGCAGCCCGCAAGGCGGTGCCCTGGCCTTCGAGAAGACCGATGCGGTGACGCTGGATGCGGTGCTCGGGGCCTATCCCTTGGACATCGACAGCGACGGGGTGATGGACCTGGTTGTCCTGCGGCTGGGCGAGAACAAGGTCCTGCGGGGCCTTGGGCAGTGCAAGTTCGAGGAAGTGAACGAGGCCTGGGGCTTTGACGGCGGCGATGCCTGGTCGACAGCCTTTGCGGCGATCTGGGAGAAGGGACAGACTTGGCCAACCATCGCCATCGGCAACTATGTCGACCGGAAGGAAGAAGCGTTTCCCTGGGGGTCCTGCACCGACAACTGGCTGCATCGGCCGGAAGGTGACCGCTTCGGCGCGCCGATCCCACTGACGCCGTCCTACTGCGCGTTGTCGATCCTCTTCACCGACTGGAACCGTTCGGGCCATCCCTCGCTGCGGGTGTCGAACGACCGGGAGTACTACAAGGGCGGACAAGAGCAGATGTGGCATCTGGAGCCCGGTGAGGCTCCGTGGCTCTACACCGAAAAGGACGACGGCTGGAAGCGTTTGCGGATCTGGGGGATGGGGATCGCCAGCGCGGACATCACGCTGGACGGCTATCCAGACTATTACCTGACCTCGATGGCCGACAACAAGTTCCAGGTCCTGAAGGACACCGCTTCGGGCAAGCCGGACTATGCCGACATTGCGTTCAAGTCGGGGATCACCGCGCACCGGCCCTATACCGGGGGCGACCTCAAACCCTCGACTGCCTGGCATCCGCAATTCGCGGACGTGAACAATGATGGGCGGCTGGACCTGTTTGTTGCCAAAGGCAACGTGGCGAAAATGCCGGACTTTGCCGAGAAGGACCCGAACAACCTGTTGCTTTCGGTGGGCGACGGGACCTTTGTCGAGGCGGGCGACCGCGCGGGCGTGGCCAGCATGGGGATCGCGCGGGGGGCGCAGGTGGTGGATCTGAACCTGGACGGCAAGCTCGACCTGGTGGTGGTGAACCGCTGGACCCCGGCCGAGGTCTGGCGGCAGACCGGCGAGACGGCGGGCGGCTGGGTGCAGGTGCGCCTGGCGCAGGACGGCAGCAACCGAGATGCCATCGGCGCGGTGATCGAGATCAAGCGTGGCGAGGTGGTGGAGCGGCACGAGGTGACCTCGGGCGGGGGGCATGTCTCGGGCTCGGTCGGGTGGCTGCACTTCGGGCTGGGCGATGCGGCCGAGGCAGAGCTGCGCGTGATCTGGCCGGGCGGGGTGGAGGGCGAGTGGCAAAGCCTGCCGGCGGGCAGTTTCCAGATCCTGCGACCTGGCAAGGCGGCGGAAGCCTGGGCCCCGGGCTGAGGCCGCGAATCAGGCGGCGCGGCGCGGGGCATGCGGGGAGACGCAGCCCGAGGTTGTGGTAGCGCAAACGTCTTCGCGCCAGGGTCGTGATTCTGGGATGATTTGGGCAAGACGGTGGCGCATCCCCTTGGGATGGCTGCTGAAATTGTCACACTGGCCAAAGTGCCCACTGGCCGCCAGATTACGGGCGTAGAAGAAATATTCACACCTTTTCAATGACATGGCGGCTGCGAGACGTCAGCCGCTACAGGTTTGCCGCCCCGCCGCCCCTATCTGGCCACAAGGCTTTTCTACAGGGAAACTGCACAGATTTGCGTCAAGGGAAGCCTCGCGCCTAGAATGTGTTAACGATGTTTGATCGTTGCGGAGTTGAGGCCGCAGCGATTTCACCTTTGTGAAAGTAACCGCAGGGATCATTGCGCGCGGTGGCAGGACCTCTGCGACAGTGACCGAAGTTTGTGCCATGACGGCAGGTGTGACGTGACCCAAGGCCCGACGCAGATCAGCAATCAGCTCGAAAGCGAGTTGGGCAGGGTCGATCCCGATGCCTTTGCCGACGATCTGAAGCCCGGGACCCCCCTGCTGGGCGGGCACTACACGATTGTGGGCTTCCTGAATTCGGGCGGGTTCGGGATCACCTATCTGGCCAAGGACAGCCTGGACCGCACTGTCGTCATCAAGGAATGCTTTCCGAACGCGCTGTGCCGGCGGTCGACCAGCCTGGTGCGGGCGCGGTCGCGCAAGCACCAGGGCGATTTCCGCAGTTTTGTCGAAAGCTTCGTGGCCGAGGCGAAAAGCCTGGCGCGGCTGGTGCATCCGAACATCGTTGGCGTCCATCAGGTGTTCGAAGACAATGACACCGCCTACATGGCGATCGACTATATCGACGGGCGCGACCTGCACGACATCCTGGATTCCACCGACCAGGCCTTCACGCCCGACCAGATCGTGTTCATGCTGAAGCGGATGCTGTCGGCGGTGGAGTTCATCCACCAGGTTGGCATCCTGCACCGCGACATCAGCCCCGACAACATCCTGGTCGACAAGACCGGCAACCCGATCCTGATCGACTTTGGCGCGGCCAGTGAGCAGGTGGTGCGCGCAACCCGCGTTCTGACCGGGCGGCGGGTCATCAAGGAAGGCTATTCGCCGCAGGAATTCTACCTGACCGGGGCCGAGCAGAGCCCGGCCAGCGACCTGTATTCGCTGGGGGCGACGTTCCACCATGTGATCTCGGGCAAGTCGCCGCCGGAAAGCCAGCGCCGTCTGGCCCGGGTGGCCGAGGGCGAGCCTGACCCCTATGAGCCGCTGGCGGGCCGGTTCGAAGGCTATCCGCCGGGGTTCCTGGAAGCGATCGACAAGGCAGTCCGGGTGATGCCGCGCGACCGTATCCAGTCGGCGACCGACTGGCTGGACTGGATCCGGATCGGCGAAGAAGGCGGGGAGCTGCCGCCGACGCTGAACGGGCAGGCGCCGAAATCCGCTGCCCCGACGCAGACGAGTCCGGTCGGAGAGACGCAGGGCGGCTTGTCGCGGGGCATGCAGGTCGCTGCCGGTGCGGCCCTGGTATGTGCCGGGGTTGCGGCGCTGTGGTTTGCGCTCGGCTAAGGCGCGATTGCCGTTACAGCGGCACCCTTTGACAACTGGTCCGAGGGGTGCAGGATGACCTGGTCGCCCGCAGCAACGCCCGTCAGAACCTGGGCATAATCCTCGTTCCGTTCGCCAAGCGTGATCCGCTGCAGGACCGCCCGGCCGTCGCGGACGACATAGGTGGCCCAGTCCGGGCCGTCGCGGAAGAGGGCGCCCACGGGGATCGTCAGCACATCATCCTCGCGCCAGATGGCGATCCGCGCAATGACCCGGAAGCCGTGACCAAGCGCCTGCCAATCCTGCGGCCCACCGGTCAGGGAAAGGACCACGGTCACCCGTTGTTCCTCGATCCCCAGCGCCGAGACGCGGGTCACCGCCGAGGGTTCGACCCGTTCGACCGCGGCGGGAATGTCCGGGCCGCCCCAGCCGGTGACCAAGGCCTGCGCGTCTTCGGCCACCCGCACGGCGTCGCGGGACAGAAGATCGACGACGATCTCCAGACTGCCGGGATCGCCCAGTTCCAGGATCGGGGTGCCCGGCTGCACCACCTGTTCGCTTTCGGTCAGGACCCGCAGCACCTTGCCCGAGACCGGGGCCGGGATTTCGACACAGCAGGATGTCGCTGGTCCGACCGTTTCCGACCGCAGGACCGCCAGAGCACTTTCAAGCTCTTTCTCGCGCACGGCGAGATTCGCAACGGCGCTGGAGACGGCGGCCCGCGCGGTCCGTTCCTCGCGGATCGCATTGTCGTAGGCCCGCTGCGACAGGGCCTCGCGGCGGAAAAGTTCCTTGGCGCGCAGGGCCTCGGCAGTCATGAAATCCAGCGTGGCCTGGGCCTGGTCCAGCTGGGCACGGGCCAGGTCGGTCGCGGCCTGGGCTGCGGCCGCCGTCGCCTCGGCCACCGCGCGGGACCGGCTGTCGAGGAGGACCGGGGCCGCCGGGCCGATGCTGGCCACGGGCTGGCCTTCGGTCACCGCGTCCCCGGCATGGAGGCCGATGCGCTGCAGCCGGCCCGCGATGGTGGCCGAAACGGTGAAGACCTCGCGGATGCGCGCCTCGCCCTCTTCCTCGACCGCGACCTCAAGCGTGCGGGGGGCGACCTCGGCCAGCTCGACCTCGATGGCGCGCGGCAGGAAGGCCCAGACGAGGAAGGCCAGCACGGCCAGGGCAGCGAGAATGGGGATCAGGCGGCGCATGGTTTACTCCCGTGTCTTCAGGACTTCGATCATGTCGAGATTGGTGATCCGCCCCCGGATCGCGACGGCCGAGACGAGGGCCGCGGCGCAGACGACGAGGCTGGCGGTGGCAAAGACCTCGCGCCCGATGACGAAGGGCACGCGGTAGAGGTCGGAGGAGAAGGCCGCGACCATTGCGGCAGCGATGCCGTAGCCGATGAGCCAGCCGAGCGGCTGCGCCAGCAGGACGACGGTGGCAAGTTCGCCGAAGAGGACGCCCGAGACTTCGCTGTTGGTGAAGCCGAGGACACGGAGGCTGGCCAGTTCGCGCCCCTGTTCCGACAGCGCGATGCGCGAGAAGTTGTAGACCACGCCGATGGCGATGATGCCCGCGAGGACGACGTAGACGGTGATCATCACCGTGATGTTTTCGGCCAATGTCTCGCGAAAGCGGTTCAGCATCAGGCTGGTGACGCTGATCAGTTCGGTCCGGGGCGTGGCCTTGGCGGCGGCGTAGAAGGCGGGCGTTTCTGCGGGATCAAGCTGGAGGCTGACGCCGGAGACGAGCGCCCCCTCGCCCATCAGCCGGTTGAGCGCGCCGATCTCCATCGCCGCGCCAAGGCCGACATAGCCGACCGACAGCCCGCTGACCGGCAGAGTGGCGGTCTGGCGGCGACCCGCGAGCAGTTCGACCGTGACGAGGTCGCCGGGGCGAACCTGCAGGGCCTCGGCCAGCGCTTCGGACAGGATCAGCCCGGCCTCGGGCATCGGCATCGGGCGAAGGCTGGGGTCAAGGACGCGGGAGAGGTGCGGATCGGTCGGGCGGCCGGTGATGGCAAGGGTCTTTTCCCGGCCCTGGTGGCTGATCTTCGCGGCGACCTGGCGGAAGGGTTCGGCCACTACCACCCCCGGCAGGTCGCGAGCGGCGAAGACGGCGGCCAGGGGCTGGGGTGCGCCGAAGAAGATCTGCGCATCGTGGCGTTCGGCGCGGAAGAAAGTGACGTCGATCATCCGGTCGATGGAGCCGAAGGACCAGAGCGAGGCAACCAGGATCGCCACCGCCATGGCCACGCCCAGCGTCGAGGAGGCCGTGCGGAACGGCCAGCGCATGAGGTGGCGGGCGACCATCACCCCGGTCTGGCGCAGGTTGAGAAGGCGTCGGACCCAAGGTGCCCGTTCGCGGTAGACAGCGGGCGCGGGCGGGGCCATGGCGACGGCGGGGGGCAGGCGGACAACCGAGCGGACGGCATAGAGCGCCCCACTCACCGCAGCGGCCAGGGTGACGAGGGCGGCGAGACCGTATAGCGCCGGGTCGCGGGTGAAGACGAGGTACGGGAACGAGAAGAAGCGCGCATACATCTGCGCAAGGCCCGCGCCCAGCCAGGCCCCGGCGGCAAAGCCGATCAGGATGCCCAGGGCGGCAATCAGCACGACGAATTCGACATAGTGCTGGGCCACCGCGCGCGATGTGTAGCCGATGGCCTTCAAGAGCCCGATCTGTTCGCGTTCCAGAGTTATCAGCCGCGAGAGCGTCATGTTCACCAGCATGGCCGCGACCAGAAGGAAGATCGGCGGCAGCACCTTGACCATGGCCGAGAGCTGTTTCAGCTCGGCGTCGAGGAAGGCGTGGCTGATCTGGTCGGAGCGGCCCTGTGCCCCTGCCCCGCCATAGCGTTCGGTCAGCCGGTCCAGGGTCTCGATCACTCGGTCGGGATTGGCACCCGGGGCGAGTTTCAGGACCAGATTCGAGAAGGCGCCTTCCAGGTCATAGGCAGAGGCAAGTGCCGCCCGGGGTGCCCAGACCACGCCAAATCGGCGCGGGTCGGGCATCATCTGGCCGGGGCCGAGGGCATAGATGAACTCGGGCGAGAGGGCGACGCCGGTGATGTGGAGTTCACGGTGCTGGCCGTTCATCAGGACCGGCAGGACGTCGCCTGGACCCAGGCCATGGGCATCGGCAAAGCCTTCGCTGACCACGATTTCGTCGGCTGACAGCGGGTCTGGCAGGCGACCGAAGCGCAGGTAGATGCGGTTCAGCCCGCCGGTCCGGGGCAGCGAGACGAAGAGGACCGAGCCCGGCTCGACCATGCCCGGCAGGTCGAGGAGGCCGAGTTTGACGATCCGCGCTTCGGCGTCGAGGACGCCCTCGATCTGTTCGACTTCGGCCAAAAGCGCCCGGGGGGCACGGGTGACATCGGCGAAGACATCGGCGAAGCGGTTTTCCTCGTAGTAGCGGGCGCGGGTTTCGTGCAGGGACGCATAGGCGCCGTTGCCCAGGATCAGCGTTGCCACGCCCGCCGCCAGCACCAGCGCAATCGCCAGCACCTGCGCCCAGAGCCGGCGCAGATCGCGCAGGACCTTGCGGCGAAGGGGCGAGATCACCATGCGACCTCCGACGGCTGTTTCTTCACCGTGTTGACGGTTTCCTCGACAATGCGACCGTCGGCAAAGCGGATCACCCGGTCGGCGATGTCGCGGATGGCGGCGTTGTGGGTGATGACCAGGGTCGTGGCCCCGACGGCGCGGTTCACCTGGGTCAGCGCCTCAAGCACCTTGATGCCGGTCGCACTGTCGAGCGCCCCTGTGGGTTCGTCGCAGAGAAGGACCTCGGGGTTCTTGGCGATGGCGCGGGCGATGGCCACGCGCTGCTGTTCGCCGCCCGACAGTTGCGCCGGGAAGTGGTTGGCGCGGTCGGTTAGCCCGACCAGTGCCAGTGCATCCTCGGGGCGCATCGGGCGGCGGGCGATTTCGGTCACCAGCTGGACGTTCTCGCGCGCAGTCAGGCTGGGAACCAAGTTGTAGAACTGGAAGACGAAGCCCACATGGTCGCGCCGGTATTGGGTCAGCTGGGCCTCGCTCATCACGGTCAGCTGGTGTTCCTCGAACCAGACCTCGCCCGCACTGGCCCGGTCCAGTCCGCCGACGATGTTCAGGAAGGTGGACTTCCCCGAACCGGAGGGCCCGAGGATCACGATGAACTCACCCTTGCGCGCCGCAAAGTCGATGCCGCGCAGCGCGTGCACCTCGAGCGCGCCGTTGCGGTAGACCTTGGTCAATCCGCTTGCGCGGAAGACGGTGTCGCTGGGGTCGGGCATCGGGCGGTCCTTTCGGACGGGAACCCTAAGGGCAAGCACAGTGTCGGGCCTTGATCCGCGTCAATGGCGGCATTGCCCGGCATTGGATCAGCAAAAGCCTGCCTGCTCGTACAGAAAACGCAATGGGGATGGTGGGCGGTGAGGGACTCGAACCCCCGACATTCTCGGTGTAAACGAGACGCTCTACCAACTGAGCTAACCGCCCCTGCCCCGGTGCCTACCCTGCCCGACCCGCTGTGGCAAGGCCCGGAAATGTTCAAGGCGCGCCGTTTGGGCGCGCCTTGAGGGAAGAATGGTGGGCGATAACGGATTTGAACCGCTGACATCTTCGATGTGAACGAAGCGCTCTACCGCTGAGCTAATCGCCCGATGCGGGGGCTTTTAGTCGTCATCCCCGTCGTCTGCAAGGCCCAATCCGGCGGCCTTCGGGCCATCGGCGAGCCGCAACTTCAAGGTCAGCGCCGGACCCTTGTTCTTGACGACGCGCAGCTTGCCGAGGGGCGGGACGGTCAGAGACTTGCCGGTGGCCAGCGCATTGCCAAGGGCAGTCAGCGTCGCCTCGATCACCGGTTTCACATCGGTCTTCTTGCCGTTGGTGGCCTGGGAGACCTGGTAGATCAGGTCCTTGAGCCGCAAGGTGGCGCCCGCATCAGCCGCAGCATCCTCCTCGACCACCCGCAGCGCAGGGCGCTCGGCAATCTCGGTGGCGGGCTTGGCCTTCGGCTTTGCGGCGGGTTTGGCCTTCGGCTCAGGCTTGGCCTTGGCCTTTGCGGCCGGTTTCGCCTTGGCAGGTTTCGTCTCGGGGTCGGTGGGCGTGCGCGGTGCCATGGTGCCTGCTTCCAGCTGGGTTTCGTCACCCATGGTCTTACCCCCCGTTTGGCAGGCGGGCCAGCCGTTTTCAGTGCCAGCGCGGATTTTCCTGGCGACGGCTGCGCCGTCCGAACGAAAAAGGCGCGCCCGACAGGCGCGCCTTTCGTGGGTCTTGCGCGGATCAGTGCGCGGTCTGCGACGGCGGCTGGTTCTGCGCCGCCCTGGCCGCTGCGGCGGCCTCTTCGGCGGCCTCGTCCCATTCCACCGGTTCCGGCTGACGCACCAGCGCCTGGGCCAGGACCTCGCGGACATGGGTCACGGGGATGATCTTCAGCCCTTCCTTCACGTTGGCCGGGATCTCCGCCAGGTCCTTGGCGTTCTCTTCCGGGATGAAGACGGTCTTGATCCCCCCGCGCAACGCGGCGAGCAGTTTTTCCTTCAAGCCCCCGATGGCGCTGGCGTTCCCGCGGAGCGTCACCTCGCCGGTCATCGCGATGTCCTTGCGGACCGGGATGCCGGTCAGGACCGAGACGATAGCGGTGACCATCGCCAGACCTGCAGAAGGGCCATCCTTGGGCGTCGCCCCGTCCGGCACGTGGACGTGGATGTCCATCGTCTCGAACTTCGGCGGCTTCACGCCAAGCTGGGGCGAGACCGAGCGGACGTAGGATGCTGCCGCCTCGATCGACTCCTTCATCACGTCGCCAAGTTTGCCTGTGGTCTTCATCCGACCCTTGCCCGGCAGCTTGAGCGCTTCGATCTGCAGAAGATCGCCGCCGACAGAGGTCCAGGCGAGGCCGGTGACCACGCCGACCTGGTCTTCCTTTTCGGCCAGGCCATAGCGGTGGCGCTGGACGCCCAGGTATTCCTCGACCTTGGCCGGATCGACCTCGACCTTCTTGGTCTTGCCCTTCAGGATGTCGGTCACGGCTTTCCGGGCCAGCTTGGCGATCTCACGCTCCAGGTTCCGCACGCCCGCCTCACGGGTGTAGTAGCGGATGACATGGTTCAGCGCGTCGTCCGAGACGCTGAATTCGCCCTTCTTCAACCCGTTCGCGGTGATCTGCTTGGGCAGCAGGTGCCCCCGCGCGATCTCGCGCTTTTCATCCTCGGTGTAGCCGGCCAGAGGAATGATTTCCATCCGGTCGAGAAGCGGCCCGGGCATGTTGTACGAGTTCGACGTGGTGATGAACATCACGTTCGACAGGTCATACTCCACCTCAAGGTAGTGGTCGACGAAGGTGTTGTTCTGTTCGGGGTCCAAGACCTCTAGCAGAGCCGAGGCCGGGTCGCCCCGGAAATCCTGGCCCATCTTGTCGATTTCATCCAGCAGGATCAGCGGGTTGGTGGTCTTGGCCTTCTTGAGGGACTGGATGATCTTGCCCGGCATCGAGCCGATATAGGTCCGCCGGTGCCCGCGGATTTCGGATTCGTCCCGTACGCCGCCAAGCGAGATACGGATGAACTCGCGGCCCGTGGCCTTGGCGACCGACCGCCCCAGCGAGGTCTTGCCGACGCCCGGAGGGCCGACGAGGCAGAGGATCGGGCCCTTGAGCTTGGTCGACCGCGCCTGCACCGCCAGATACTCGACGATCCGCTCCTTGACCTTCTCCAGCCCGTAGTGGTCGGCGTCGAGCACCTTCTGCGCGGCGCCGAGGTCCTTCTTGACGCGGGACTTCACGCCCCACGGCACGCCTAACAGCCAGTCGAGGTAGTTGCGCACGACCGTCGCCTCTGCCGACATCGGCGACATCGACTTCAGCTTCTTCAGCTCGGCCTCGGCCTTTTCGCGGGCCTCCTTGGACAGCTCAGTCTTGCGGATGCGTTCTTCCAGCTCGGCGACCTCGTTCTGGCCGTCCTCGCCGTCGCCAAGTTCCTTCTGAATGGCCTTCATCTGCTCATTCAGATAGTACTCGCGCTGGGTCTTCTCCATCTGGGTTTTCACCCGAGACTTGATCTTCTTCTCGACCTGCAGGACGGACAGTTCGCCCTGCATGTGGCCGTAGACCTTTTCCAGACGTTCGGCGACATCCAGCGTCTCTAGGATCGCCTGCTTCTGGCCCACGTCCACACCCAGGTGGCCGGCAACCAGGTCGGCCAGACGCGCGGGTTCGCGGGTGTCGGACACGGCGGCAAGCGCCTCTTCGGGGATGTTCTTCTTGACCTTGGTGTAACGCTCGAACTCTTCGCCGACCGCACGCACCAGCGCCTCGACCGAGGTGGGATCGCCCTCGGTTTCAGCGAGCGTCTCAGCGGTGGCCTCGAAGAAGGCCGGGTTCTCGACGAAACCGGTGATCCGGACGCGCGACTTGCCTTCAACCAGGACTTTCACCGTGCCGTCCGGCAGCTTCAGAAGCTGCAGCACATTGGCCAGCACACCGACGCGGAAGATGCCGTCGGTCTGCGGGTCGTCGGCGGTGGGATCCTTTTGCGAGGACAGGAGGATCTGCTTGTCGTCCTGCATCACCTCTTCCAGCGCGCGGACCGATTTCTCGCGGCCGACGAAGAGCGGCACGATCATGTGGGGGAAGACCACGATGTCGCGCAGGGGCAGCACGGGATAGCTTTGGGTGCTCATATGTCTACCTTCGTTCGCGGCAGCGATCCGGGCCCCGACCATCGGCAACCCTGCCCGCTCCGCCTTAAGACTTGTTAACTTGTGGTCCCCGGGCGGGGGATTCAAGTTCCGGCTTGGTTCCCCAGAATGAACCTGTGCGTGAGCGGGTGCAAGTCACGTTCTGTGGCCAACTCGATGCAAGCGGTGCCGGATCGCGGTGCGGACTTTACTGAGGTGTAGGCGAGGAGGGCGGATAGTGAAATCCCGACTTGTTCGAGGTTGCAGCAGTGGGGAAACGTTGCGTCGCAAGAATGCAGCGGGGATCAAGATGGGCAAACATCTGTTTAGCGCGGTCCTGATCGGCGCCATCGCTTGCGGGTCGTCAGCCTGGGCGGAAACCCGCAGCGAGCGGTTTGTCGCGTTGATGTCAATTCTGCCCGATGTGGCCCTGAGCCCCGCGTCCCCGGGCCAACCGGAGTTCGTGGATTTCGCGGCAGCCCGCGCGATCACCGAAGCCTATGTCAGCGCGCATCCGGACGCACTGCGACCGGACGCCCTGCGCATCATCAGCGGACCTTTCGGGAAGGCACCGCAGGGACAGTACTGGACCACGAAGGTGGGCTTTTCGACCGCCGACCTGGAGGCTGCCGCCTTCATCGACGCCCCGCCGGACCGGCAACTGGCCTTGCTTCTGTCGTCCGAAGCGATACCGCGCATCGCCCCGGCACTGCTTGCGAACGGCTATGCCCAGACCGAAGAGCCCGGCTTTCCGGCCTTCTGGCGGGGAGAAGACGATTACGCCTTCGACATGGCCTGGCGCGATCCGGCTGACCCCTTCTCGGTTCCGGTACCGAAGTCGTCCCGGATCGCGTTCGATGGGGAAGTGCTGCTGCATTCTCCGAGCTGGCCGGGGCTGAAGGCGCTGTTCGCAACTGCCGAGACCAACCCGGCACTCACGGCCTTCGCGTCCGTCATCGACCTGCCGGATTGGGGGGACCGAAAGCTGGTGCAGGCGGTGATCTTCTCGGACCCGGGGCTTTTCGTGTCGTCCTTCACCCCCGACCCGGCGCTGATGCCGACGCCGATTGAACCGAAGGGTATCCCGGCCTGGCAGAACATGATGCTGGCGGACCTGGGCAGCGGGACGCGGGATCTGACCCTGGTCGCGCTGCTTTATCCCAGCAAGGACGACGCAGAGATCGCCGCAACCACGCTGAACGCGGAGTTCGGCGGGATGCCGCTCTTCACCCAGAATCAGACGCTGGCCGAGGCAACGGGTCCAGGGTCGGCCTCGGTGGTGGGCGATGGTCCGTTTGTGACCGTCTATGCCATCGAGACCGAACCGCAGGTGGCGACGCCGGGCATGCTGCGCAATCGTGGCTTCCAGGTGCTGTTGAATGCCGCCTACGCCCGCGCGCTGCCGCTTCTGGCGCCGATGCCGTGATCAGACCGGCTCGATATCGCCTTCGGCGCGCCGGGCGTGGAAGGCGGCGACGAACGTCGTGAGCGCGCCCGCCGCAATCGCATCCCTGAGGCCCTGCATCAGCACCTGATAGTAGTGCAGGTTGTGCCAGGTCAGCAGCATCGACCCGATGATCTCGTCCGCCTTGACCACATGGTGCAGGTAGGCGCGGGAATAGCTGCGGCAGGCGGGGCACTGGCAGCCGTCCTCCAGCGGGCGGGGGTCGTCCTTGTGGCGGGCGTTCCGCAGGTTCACCTGCCCCCGCGCCGTCCAGGCCTGGCCGGTGCGGCCCGAGCGGGAGGGCAGCACGCAGTCCATCATGTCGATGCCCCGCTCCACGGCCCCCACGATGTCGTCCGGCTTGCCCACCCCCATCAGGTAGCGCGGCTTGTCCTCTGGCAGGAACCCCGGCGCGTAGTCGAGGACCGAGAACATGGCCTCCTGTCCCTCACCCACGGCCAGACCACCCACCGCATAGCCGTCGAAGCCGATGGCTTTCAGAGCCTCGGCACTCTCTTCGCGTAGCTCTCGCGTCACACCGCCCTGCATGATCCCGAAAAGCGCATGGCCCGGCCGGTCGCCAAAGGCATCTCGGCTGCGTTGAGCCCAGCGCATCGACAGGCGCATGGACTTGGCGACCTCTGCCTCGGTCGCGGGCAGCGCCGGGCATTCGTCGAAACACATCACGATGTCCGACCCCAGAAGCCGCTGGATCTCCATGCTGCGTTCGGGGGTCAGCATGTGCTTGGAGCCGTCGACGTGCGAGGAAAAGCGCACCCCTTCTTCGGTCAGCTTGCGCAAGGCACCCAGCGACATGACCTGGAAGCCGCCCGAGTCGGTCAGGATCGGCTTGGACCAGTTCATGAAGCGGTGAAGGCCACCGAGTGCCGCCACCCGTTCGGCCCCCGGGCGCAGCATCAGGTGGTAGGTGTTGCCCAGCAGGATGTCGGCCCCGGTGGCGGCAACGCTTTCCGGCAGCATCGCCTTCACCGTCGCGGCGGTGCCCACCGGCATGAAGGCGGGGGTGCGAATCTCTCCCCTGGGCGTGGAAATCACCCCGGTCCGCGCCGCGCCATCCGTCGCCGCCACCCTGAATCCGAAGCCCATCGCCATGCCACCAACCCCTTTGCTGCCGCTTCCTTGGGCCAAATCCGGGAAAAAGTGAAGCCGGACCCATCCAATTCGCCGAAAGCCCCGTATTCCCGCTTGACGTGAGTGCTGCAGTCTCTATTTGCAGTGAATGAACGTTCATTCCCAGACTTGGTGACCATGCCGCCCCTGCCCCAACCCATTCCCGCCGCCGAGGAACGCAGCCACGAGATCCTGGCTTCGATCCGGCAGGCCTTTGCCGAAAAGGGCTTTGACGGGGCCTCGATGCAGGACCTTGCGCGGGCGGCGGGAATGAGCGTTGGCAACTTCTACCGTTACTTCCCGTCCAAGGCGGCCATCGTCCAGGCGATGTGCGGCTATGACCTGGCCGAAATCCAGGGCGAGTTCGCCGAGATCCAGACGTCGGGCCAGCCACTGTTGGCCTTGCGCGAGCGCATCCTGAACCACTTCACGGAAGAGTCGATGAAGGACGGTCAGCTTTGGGCCGAGATCACCGCCGCCGCGATCCGCAAGCCGGAAATCGGCGCGGCGGCGCGGCAGATGGAGGAGACGATCGTTTCCCTTCTGTCAACGATCTTTGCCCACACCACCCGCCGTCCGGTGGAAGAGGCCCGCAGCCGCTATGAAGGCCAGTGCCAGATGCTGGTCATGCTGGTGAAGGCCATGGCCACAAGAACCGCCCAGTGCGGGCCGGCAAGTCCCGCGCTTGAAGCCCAGGTCGTCGCCGTGATCGACGGCATCATCTCGCAGATTTCCAACGACAAAGCAGAAGGCTAAGACCCATGCGCCCGACCCTGATCCTCGCCGCCCTTATGGCCTTTGCGCCCCTCATGCCCGCCCAGGCACAAGAGGCAGCCGCCGCCGAAAGCGCACCCGCAACGACCCCGGCCCTGCCCGCGATCACTGTTTCCACGGTGGGCCTGGTAAAGCTGTCCGACCGGATCATCGCCTCGGGCCTTGTGGCGGCCGTGGAGGAAGTGCAAGTCGCGCCGCTGGTCGAAGGCCAGCCCCTGGACCAGCTTCTGGTCGACGTGGGCGACATGGTGACCGAGGGCCAGGTGCTGGCAGTCTTGTCGAAGACAACGCTGGAACTGCAGAAGACCGAGGCGGCCGCCTCGCTGGCGGCGGCGAAATCGTCGATTGCCCAGGCCGAGGCACAATTGGTCGAGGCAAAGACCGCCAGCGACGAAGCCCAGCGCGTGGCAGACCGGACGGCGAAGCTGCGCGAACAGGGCACGGCGCCCCAGGCCCAGGCCGATACCGCCCGGGCGAATGCCGTTTCGGCCAATGCCCGCGTGATGGTGGCGACACAGGGGCTGGAGGCCGCCCGCGCGCAACTGGCACTGGCCGAGGCTCGGCTGGAGAATGTGGAGTTGAACCTGTCGCGGACCGAGGTGAGAGCCCCGGTCGCCGGCAAGATCGTCGCCCGCAACGCCAAGACCGGTGCCATCGCCACGGCGGCGGGCCAGCCGATGTTCGTCATCACCCGGGACGCGGCGCTGGAACTGCGCGCTGACGTGGCCGAGACCGACCTTCTTCGCCTGGCCCCCGGCCAGAAGGCGCGGCTGCGGGCGGTGGGCATGGCGGGCGAGTTGGAAGGCACCGTGCGTCTGGTGGAACCCAGCATCGACCCGGTGACCCGCCTTGGCCGGGCGCGCATCACCGTTGACAGCGACAACGAAGCACTGCGCACAGGCATGTTTGTCGAGGCTGAAATCCTGGCCGCCGAGACCGAAGCGCTGGCAGTTCCGGTGACCGCCATCGGTTCGTCGCCCGAGGGCAGCACGGTGATGCGGGTCAAGGACGGCGTCGTGGAGCGGGTCACCGTGAAGACCGGCATCCGGGATGGCGGTCTGGTCGAGATCATCGAAGGGCTTGCCCAGGGTGACACGGTCGTCACCAAGGCCGGTGCCTTTGTCCGCGCCGGCGACCGGATCAACCCGGTCCCCGCCCCTGCCCCCGTGAACTGAGGAGAGGGCCATGAACTTCTCTGCCTGGTCGATCCGCAATCCGGTTGCCCCGCTTCTGGCCTTCTTCCTGCTGATGGTGCTGGGCTGGCAAAGCTTCAACGCGCTGCCGATCACCCGTTTCCCGAACATCGACGTGCCGCTGGTTGCGGTGTCCGTCGCGCAGTCGGGCGCCGCGCCGGCCGAAATGGAAAGCCAGGTCACCAAGGAAATCGAGGACGCGGTCGCGGGCCTTACCGGGGCCAAGCGCGTGACCTCTACCGTCACCGACGGCGTGTCCACCACGGTGGTCGAATTCCGCATGGAGGTCCCGACCGACAAGGCGGTGCAGGACGTGAAGGACGCCGTCGACCAGATCCGCGGCGACCTGCCCGGCGGGATCGAGGCGCCCATCGTCACCCGCATCGACGTCGAGGGCCAGGCGATCATGACCTTCTCGGTCACGGCGCCCGACATGACGATGGAGGAAATCAGCTGGTTCGTCGACGACACCGTGACCCGCGCGCTGCAAGGGCGGCCCGGCATCGGGCGCGTCACCCGCATCGGCGGGGCGGACCGGGAGATCCGGGTGGAGCTCGACCCGGTGCGGCTGGACAGCTATGGCGTGACTGCCCAGGCCGTCAGCGCGCAGATCGCGGCAACGAACGCGAACCTGGGCGCAGGAAAGCTGGAGCTTGGCAACGGCGAGCAGGTGATCCGGACCCTGGGCGACCAGGGCACGGTCGAGAGCCTGGCCAACACCACCATCGCGCTGCCCTCGGGCCGTTTCGTCAAGCTGACCGATCTGGGCCAGGTGGTCGACAGCTATGAAGAGCTGAAGAGCTTTGCGCGCATCGATGGAGAGCCTGCGGTCAGCTTCCTGGTGTTCCGGTCGAAAGGCGCGTCGGAAGTCAGCGTGGCCGAGGTTACCAACGCGGTCGTCGACGACCTGCGCAAGCAGCATCCGAACGTCGCGATCACCATGGTCGACGATTCCGTCTTCTACACCTATGGCAACTACGAATCCGCGATCCACACGCTTTTGGAAGGCGGCATCCTTGCCATCCTGGTCGTGCTCGCGTTCCTGCGGAACTGGCGGGCCACGCTGATCTCGGCCGTGGCGCTGCCGCTTTCGGCGATCCCGACCTTCTGGCTGATGGATATGCTGGGCTTTTCCTTGAACCTCGTCAGCTTCCTGGCGCTGACGCTGGCGACGGGCATCCTGGTCGATGACGCCATCGTAGAGATCGAGAACATCGCGCGCCACATCAGGATGGGCAAGACGCCGTTCCGTGCCGCGATCGAGGCGGCGGACGAAATCGGCCTGGCCGTGATTGCCACCACCTTCACCATCGTTGCGGTCTTCGTGCCGGTGTCCTTCATGCCCGGCATCCCCGGCCAGTACTTCCGACAATTCGGCCTGACAGTTGCCATCGCCGTCCTGTTCTCACTGCTTGTTGCCCGACTTATCACGCCGATGATGGCAGCTTACTTCATGCGTACGAAGGATGCCGTCGGCCATGAAGAGCAGAAGGACGGCGTCATAATGCGCGGCTACATGGGGCTGGTGCGCGCGACCACCAAGGTGCGTCGGTCGAAGACGCGCCGCTGGCTGGCGCTGCCAACCTATTACGTCACGCTGGTCGTCGCGGTGATCGTGGTGATCTTCTCGGTCATCGCCATGCTGCAGGTTCCGGGCTCGCTATTCCCGCCCGAGGATGAAAGCCGCATCGTCGTGTCGGTCGAACTCCCACCCGGATCCACCCTGGACGACACGGCGGCGACCACCGACGCGATGCGCGACATCGTCACCGAGATTGACGGGGTGAAATCTGTCCTGGTCATCGGCGGTTCGACCCCGCTCGGGGATCGCGACATTCGGCGGGCGACCTTCACCATCATTCTTGACCGGCTGGACAACGGGCTGCAGCGCAAGCTGATCGACCTGGGCGAAGCTCTGCCTGTCATCCATGCGTTGATCCCGGAAATCCCGTCCACTGGTCGCCTGCGCCCGCAGGTCGAGATCGAAGCCGCAGTGTTCGAGGCCCTGAAATCCGTCCCCGATGTCCGTGCCTTCAAGATTGGCGGCCCGGGTGGCGGGTCACGTCCCTTTGCCTATGACATCCTGTCCACCGACGAGCAGGACCTGGACGAGGCGGTGCGGAAGATCGAAGAGGCGCTGCGGGTTGAACCGATGTTCCTCAGCCCCTCGACCGAAGCCGCCCTGCCCCGGCCGGAAATCCAGATCACGCCCAAGGCCGATGAAGCTGCGCGGCTTGGCGTGACGGTGCAGCAGATCGCGACCGTTGTCCGGGTCGCCACTATCGGCGATGTCTCGGCCGCGCTTGGCAAGCTGTCCATCGACAACCGGCTGGTGCCGATCCGGGTGCAGTTGGACGATGCCTCACGTGACAATCTTGCCCGCATTTCGGCGCTGAAGGTCATGACCTCGGCGGGTCCGGTGCCGCTGTCCTCCGTCGCCACGGTCGAGGTGGCCGAGGGGCCTTCGGTCGTCAAGCGTCTGAACCGTCAGCGTGTCGCCACGATTGGCGCCGACATTGCGCCCGGATATGTGCTTGACCAGGCGACCGCCCGGTTCAACGAGATCCTGCCGACGTTGGGCCTGCCGGCGACGGTCAAGGTCACCCCATCCGGCGATGCCGAAATCCAGGCAGAGCTGCTGGGCAGTTTCGTCAACGCCATGGTGCTGGGCGTCCTGCTGATGATGTTCGTGCTGATCCTCTTGTTCCATTCGGTCCTGCAACCGATCACCATCATCTTCTCGCTGCTTTTGTCGGTGGGCGGGGTGGCGGCGGCGCTGATCGTCACGCAGAACCCGCTGTCGATGCCGGTGCTGATCGGTATCCTGATGCTGATGGGGATCGTGGCGAAGAACGCGATCCTCTTGATCGACTTCGCCATCGAGATGCGGGCCCGCGGCATGGAGCGGATCGAGGCCGTGATCGAGGCTGGCCACAAGCGTGCGCGTCCCATCGTGATGACCTCGATTGCCATGTCGGCGGGGATGCTGCCTTCGGCGCTGGGGGTCGGCGAAGGCGGGGCGTTCCGGGCGCCGATGGCGATTGCCGTGATCGGCGGGATCATCGTGTCGACGGTCCTGAGCCTGGTGGTCGTGCCGTCGATGTATCTGGCGATGGACGACCTGTCGCGCTTCTTCTCGATGATCTTCAGCCGGTTCATCGGCAAGAAGGAAGTCGAACGGACGGCCCCCGACCCGATCCTGGTCGCCGATGGTCTGGCGCGCAATCAGGTCGATGTGGCGGTGCTGCAGAACCGGATTTCGGTGCTGGAGTCAGCGTTGATCCGGCAGGGTGCCAAGCCGCACGCGGCCGAATAGGTAACGCTGGTCAGCCGTCTGGGGACCGCGCGGGTCTTGGCCAAAGCCGCGCGGCATCCTCGGTCGTATAGCGCCCAAGTCGCACGTCTTCGGCCACGAGCGCCGGGTCGCGGGCCTCGGGCGGGCCATAGCCGCCGCCGCCCGGGGTGCGGACCCGAACCCGGTCGCCGGGTTTCAGCGCGATGTCCTGCGCCTTGGACAGGTGTTCCGGGATCAGGACCTCGCCGCCCCGGATCACCTCGACCCGGTTCACTGCGCCGTCGCTGCCCCCAAGCGCGCCCTGCGGCCCGACGCGACCGTGGTCCATCACGAAGCTTGCCCGTGCCTCACCGCGCAGAAGCTCGATTTCGTAGTCCAGGCCAAAGCCGCCGCGATGCTGGCCCGCCCCGCCCGAGCCTTCGTGCAGCGCGTAGCGGCGGTAGAGGACCGGGAAATTCTGCTCCATGATCTCGATCGGCGGGGCCTTGGAAATGCCGATGGTGGAACAGCCGTTGGCAATGCCGTCGCCACCGGCAAAGCCGCCGTAGCCGCCGCCGGAGATCTGGTACATCACGTAGTCGCGGCCCTTTTCCGGGTCATGCCCGCCCAGGCCGAAGTTGCCCGAGGTGCCCGCAGGGGCCGCCGTGACCCGGTCAGGCAGCGCCTGGACCAGGGCTGCGAAGACGGCTTCGGCGATCCGCTGGCTGACCTCGGCCGCGCAGCCGCTGACCGGGCAGGGGTAGTGCGCGTCAAGGAAGGTGCCTTCGATCCCCACGACCTCCAGCGGCTCGAACGCCCCGGCGCTGATCGGGACGTCGGGGAAGATGTGGCGCATGGCGAGGTAGACCGCGGACAACGTAGTGGCGCGGACCGAGTTCATCGGGCCCATGCACGGCTTTGACGAGCCCTGGAAGTCGAAGCGCAGGCCGTTGTCCGTTCGGGTCACTGACAGGGCGATGGTCAGGGGTTCGTTGACCACCCCGTCACTGTCGACGATGGCCGTGGCGCGGTAGGTGCCGGGCGTGATCAGCGCGATCATCGCCCGCATCTGCCGCGCAGCGAGGCGGCGCATCTCGGCAATCGCCTCGGTCACCGTGTCGTCGCCATAGCGGTCCATCAGCGCGCCCAGCCGTTCAGCCCCCACCAGCAGCGCCGAGGCCTGGGCCTTCACGTCACCGATCCGCTGTTCCGAGACGCGGATGTTGGAGCAGATGATCTGGTAGATCTCCTGGTCAAGAACGCCCTTCTTGAAGAGCTTTACCGGCGGCAGGCGCAGGCCTTCCTGTTCGGCGCTGATCGCGGAGGCCGAGAAGCCGCCAGGGACGGCACCCCCGGTATCGGGCCAGTGGCCGGTGTTCGACAGCCAGCAGAAGATGCGGCCCGCCCGCCAGACCGGCATGGCAAAGCGGACGTCCATCAGATGCGTGCCGCCAAGGTAGGGATCGTTGACGATGTAGATGTCGCCGGGTTCAGGCGCGGCGGTGATCCCTTGTGCGATGCGTTCCAGGATCGTGCGGGTGGAAAACTGCATGACGCCGACAAAGACCGGCAGGCCTTTCGATCCTTGCGCGATCAGGCTGCCGTCGTCGGCCGCGTAGATGCCGTCGGACCGGTCGTCGGCCTCGGCGATGACGGGCGAGAAGGCCGCGCGCGAGAAGGTCAGGTCCATCTCGTCACAGACCTGCTGCAGGCCGGCCTGGATCACGGCAAGGGTGACGGGGTCGATCATGTGGCGATCTCCACGATCAGGTTGCCATCCCCGTCCTGAGTCACCCGTGCTCCGGGGTCGATCACGATGGTTGTGTCCATTTGTTCAATGATGGCTGGGCCTTGCAGGTCGATCTTCACCGGCAAGTGGTCGCGCCAATAGACCGGCGTGTCGTGCCAACCGTCGAACCAGACCCGGCGGGTCGCGGCCGGTTCTGCTGCGGTCCGCCGCCCCACCGGGTCGATCAGCCGCGACAGGTCAAGCGCCGGGCGTTCGCCGATGACCGAGACGTTCAGGTTCACCAGATTGGCGCGGATCGTGGGCAGATCGACCCGGAAACGGGCGTGATAGGCGGCCTCGAACCGCGCTTGCATCCCTTCGCGCGTGGGCGTGGCCGAGGGCAAGGCGACGCGCAGCAGGTGGGTCTGGCCGACGAACTGCATGTCGGCGGAATACTCGGCCCGGACCGTGGTCAGGGTGATCTTCTCTTGCCCGATCAGGCGGCGTCCCTCGGCCTCTTGCCCCGCCAGGACGCGGTGCACATCGGCGATGTCGATGCCATCCAGCGGGCGGTTCAGGGTGCGGACGAAGTCGTGGCGCAGGTCGGCCACCACGCAGCCAAGCGCATTGGTGATGCCGGGGCGGGCGGGGATCAGGACCTTCGGGACGTTCAGTTCCTTCGCCAGCGCCACCGCATGCAGCGGGCCGGCACCGCCGAAGGCAAATAGCGCAAAGTCGCGAGGGTCGGCGCCCATCGAGATTGACACCATCCGGATCGCGCCGGCCATATGGGTGTTGGCGATGCGGATCACCGCCTCGGCGGCCTGTTCGACCGACAGGCCCAGGGGCGTGGCGATCTGGTCCCGCATCGCCGCAGAAGCCGCCTCGGCCGCCTGGCCAAAACGGCTGGCGGGCAGGCGGCCGAGGATCAGGTTCGCGTCGGAAATCGTGACACGCGTGCCCCCCCGCCCATAGCAGACGGGCCCCGGCGAGGAGCCCGCGCTTTCCGGCCCGACCCGCAGCATGCCGCCCGCGTCGATCCGCGCGATGCTTCCGCCACCCGCCCCCACGGTGCGAACGTCGACCATCGGCACATGGATCGGCATGGCATATTCGACCTCGATCTCGTTCGAGACCGGGGCGACGCCATTCCGGATCATCGCCACATCCGTGCTGGTGCCGCCCATGTCATAGGTGAGGAGGTTCGGCATTCCGGCGCGGCGTCCCGTCGCCACCGCCGCCATCACGCCCGAGGCGGGGCCGGACATCACCGTCTTCACCGCCTCGCGCGCCACGTCCTTGGCGGCCACCATCCCGCCGTTGCCGTTCATCACGAGGAGGTCGCGGGCGTAGCCCTTGGCGGCCAGTTGTTCGGCCAGCCGGGCGACATAGCGTTCCAGCAGCGGCTGGACCGAGGCATTGACGGCAGCCGTCACACCGCGTTCGTATTCGCGCGATTCCGATAGAAGTTTGTGCCCCAAGGTGATGTAATCATTGGGCCAAATCGTCCTAGCGATCTCACCCGCGCGCAGCTCGTGGGCGGGGTTGGCGTAAGCGTGCAGGAAGTGGATGACCAGCGCCTCGCAGCCCTGATCGCGCAGCCGGGTCACGGCCTGGTGCAGGGCGGGTTCGTCCAGCGCCGTGACCACCCGGCCCCGCGCGTCCATGCGTTCCGGCACCTCCAGCCGCAGGTCGCGGGGGATAACTGGCGTGAAGGACCCGTGCATGCCATAGGCCTGCGGTCGGGTCCTGCGACCCAGCTCCAGTACGTCGCGAAAGCCCATCGTGGTGATGAGGCCGGTCTTCGACAGTTGCCGTTCCAGGACGGCATTCGTCGTCGTGGTGGTGCCGTGGACGATGAGGTCAATTGCGGACAGGTCCGCCCCGGCCTCGGCAAAGGCGTTCAGGACGCCGCCCGCCTGGTTCGGCAGGGTGGTCGGCACCTTGGCCAGCCGGACGGCGCCTGAAGCGGGGTCGAAGATCACCAGATCGGTGAAGGTCCCGCCCACATCGACGCCTGCGACAAGTCCGGTCATTCAGACACCCACGTATGTGCGGAAGACGTCAGCATCGCGCTGCAAGTCTTTGACTGGCATGGCCTTCTCGATCCGGCCCGCGACCATGAAATGCACGTTGTCGGCCAGCTTCAGCACCGCATCGACGCGCTGTTCGACCAGCACCACGGCCACCCCCTGCGCCTTCAGCGTCTGGATCGCCTCCTGGATCAGCGCGATCATCGAGGGCTGCAGGCCTTCGGTCGGCTCGTCGAGGAGGAGGACCTTGGGATTCAGACACAGGGCGCGGCCGATGGCGAGCATCTGCTGCTCGCCCCCCGACAGGGTCTGCGCGGTCTGGGTCAGGCGTTCGCGCAAGCGGGGGAACAGGGACAGGACCCGGGTCAAGGTGGCCTCGTCGTTCCCTTGCACCAGGCCGCCCACGGCCAGGTTCTCCGCCACGGTCAGGGGGCCGAACAGGCGACGGCCCTGGGGCACATAGGCCAGCCCGCGTTTCGGGACGTCGTGGGCGGGCAGGCGTTCCAGGGCGATGCCGTCCAGCTGGATGGTGCCTGCCGTCGCAGGGACGAGGCCCATCAGGGTTTTGAGGAAGGTGGACTTGCCCACCCCGTTCCGCCCCATCAGACAGGTGATCTGTCCTGTCTCGGCCCGGAAATCGACCCCGTGCAGGACGGTGATCGGGCCGTATCCGGCGGTCAGGCCTTTGACCTCAAGCGCCAAGATAGGCCTCCTGCACCAACGGGTTGGCACGGATCTCGGGCGGAGTGCCGGTGGCCAGGACCCGGCCAAAGTTCAGGACGGTGATCCGCGTGGCGAGGTCCATGACGACCTCCATGTTGTGTTCAATCAATAGGACCGTCGTTGCGGGGACCAGGCTTTCGACAAGGCGGATGAAGCTGTCGATCTCGGACGCGGCGAGGCCCTGGGTCGGTTCGTCGAGGATCAGCACCTTCGGCTGCAGGGCAAGGCCCATGGCGAGTTCCAGAAGACGCTGGTGGCCGTAGGACAGGGTCTGGGCCTCTTGCGCCTCCAGCCCCGCAAGGCCAACGCGGTCCAGGGCGGCGCGCGTCTTGGCGAGCAGGTCGTGCGCGCCGTACGACTGGACGGCGAGGGCCACGTTGTCGAAGACCGTGAGGCGCGGGAAGATCGAGGTGATCTGGAAGGTATAGGCGATGCCCTTCCGGACGCGGGCATGGGCGGGAAGGCGGGTGATGTCTTCGGCACCCAGACGGATCGTGCCGGATTGCGGCAGATGACGACCGGAGAGAAGGCTGACAAAGGTGGTCTTCCCCGCGCCATTCGGGCCGATCAGCGCGTGGATTTCGCCAGGGTTTAGGGTGAAGTCGACGCCGTCCACGGCCTTGAGACCGCCGAAATGCAGGGTCAAATCGCGGGTCTCGATCAGCGGCGTCTGGGTCAGGGCAGCCATCTGATCCACCTTTCCCGGATCGTTCCCAGGATGCCTTTCGGGGCGAAGAGGACGAGGGCGACAAGCGCAGCCCCGACGATGAACTGGTGCGCGGTGGTCAGGCCGGTGGCGGCCTCGATCAGAATGAACATCAGGGCGGCGCCGAGGAAGGGGCCAAGTGTGGTGCCCGCCCCGCCAAGAAGCACGTAGAGCATCGGCAGGATCGAATACTGGATCGTCGCAAAGCTGGCGCCCACATAGCCAAACAGGATCGCATAGGCCGCGCCGGAGGCCCCGGCGTAGAGGCCGGAGAGGGTCAGCGCGGCAAGCTTCACGGTGAAGGGGTTGTAGCCCAGCATGCGCGACCGCTCTTCGTTTTCGCGGATTGCAACCATGGTGCGGCCAAAGGGAGAGCGGATGATGGCGAGACTGACCAGAAGGCCCACGGAGAACAGCGCGAGCGCCGCCAGGTAGCGCGGGGTGTCGGTGGACAGATCGAACCCCAGGAGGCTGCGGCTGGTTGCCGCGAGGGTAAAGCCCTCGTCCCCGCCGGTGGTGGCACCGAAGTAGAGAAGCGTCAGGTAGCCGGCCTGGGCGAACATCAGCGTCACGATCATGAAGCTGACCCCGGCAGTCCGGAGCGCCAGGAGGCCGACGGCAGCGGCCGCCAGACCGCCGCCGAGAAGCCCGAGGATCAGCGCCGGGCCTGCGGTGACGCCCCAAAGCTGGGCCGGCAGGCCGGCGGCATACATCCCGGCCGCGAAGATGAGCGCATGGCCAAGGCTGAGGAGGCCGGTGTAGCCGAAGGCCAGGTTGTAGCCCATCGCGAAGACCGCCAGCACCATGATCCGCACTAGGTTCGTCGTGTGATAGGGCGAGAGCAGGAACTGGGCCGCAAAGAGGACCAGGATCACGGCAAGGTGCAGGACCCAAGGCTTCACGCGCGCGCTCCGAACAGGCCCTGCGGGCGGAAGACCAGCACCATGGCGACGAGGAGTGTGGCAAGGATCTTGGCCAGCGTTGGCGTGAAGAACATCGAGATCACGCCATCCGACAGGCCGATGACCAGTGCGGCGATCAGGGTGCCGCGTAGGCTGCCGAGGCCGCCGATGATGACGACGATGAACGACAGGAGGAGCGGATCGCCCCCCATCAGATAATGTGCCTGCTGGATCGGGACGATCAGGACCCCGGCCAGGGCGGCAAGGCCTGCACCAAGCGCAAAGGTGCCCATGTAGACGCGATCCGTGTTGATGCCGAAGGCGCGAGCAGTAGTGCTGTCGACCTGTGTCGCGCGCATCACGAGGCCGGCCTTGGTGCGGGTCATCACCGCCCAAAGCGCGAGGAGGACCGCGCAGGCGGCAAGGATGACGAAGAGCTTGTAGCCGGAATAGCCGAACCAGGGCAGCTGGATGCGCCATTCGAAGGGCGCCTGCACCGGGTTTGCATTCGGGCCGTAGAACGACAGGGTGGCCTGCTGGATCATGTAGAGAAGCCCGATTGTGGCGACGATCGTCGCCTCGGGGTCGTAGTTCAGCCGCTTGAGGATCAGCCCGTCCGCCGCGGCAGCAAGGCCTGCCACCAGAAGCGGCGCGACAACCAGCGCGGCGATGAAGGCCAGCGCCGGGGGCCCCGGGATGAAGGCGGCCACCGCCCAGGCCAGGACCGCGCCCAGCATGTAGAACTCGCCATGGGCGACGTTCACCACCCGCATGACGCCAAAGACCAGCGCCAGCCCGCTGGCCGCAAGGGCCAGTACGGCGGCGGTCACGAGGCCCTCCATCAGGGCGAGCAGCAGGAAGGGTCCGAAGGCCATGTCGGGTCCGATGGGTGAGGAAGGTGGGCGAAACCGCCCACCCTACGCGGGGCGCACAGGTAGGGTGGGCGATCCGCCCACCCCCCTAATCAAAAGGACATCGTCGTGTAGTCGACCGCATCCTCATAGGCACCGTCTGCCATCGAGGTCTGATGGACCCGGATCAGCTTGCCGCCCTGCACCTGGCTGATGTTCTGGGTGCCGAAGACCTGGTGGGTCTTGCCGTTGAACACCTTCGCCCCCTGCGGCCGTTCGATGCCGTAGGGCAGGTCGGTCATCGCCTCCATGGCTTCCACGAACTTCTGCCGGTCAGCCGGGCCCTGGTAGCCCGCCGCCTCCATCCCCGCCTTGATCGCGAACAGCGTCTCCCAGGTGGAGAACATGTGCGCATAGGTCGCCACATCCGCCGCATCGCTGACGCTGGCGCCGTTGTCGTCCACGCCGACTGCCGCGCGATAGGCGGCCTCATGTTCGCCAGCGTCCGCCGGTTTCACCCGGTTGTGGCCTTCCCAGAAATGGGTGCCTTCCAGGAATTCCAGCCCCGGGGTCGCGGTATCCACCGCCTCGAGGCTGTCGATGAAGCCGAATATCTGCGGCTTCGCGCCCGAGCCGTAGAATTCGCCCAGCTCCTTGACGAAGGTCAGGACGGCGGGACCGACCATGACGTGGTAGAGGACCTCGGTTTCCGCCGGGATCTGCGGGAAATAGCGGGTAAAGCTGGTCTCGGTCGGCGGGATGGCGATCTGGGCGATCACCTCGCCGCCCATCTCGGCCATCTTGGCGGTGAAGAAATCGCGGTGGTCGTGGCCGAAGGCAAAGTCGGGGAAGACCATCGTGACCTTCTTGCCGAGGTTCGCAGAAATCCACGGCGCCATGGCCTGGATCTGGCTGCGGACATCGGTAATGCCGGGCTGGAGCGTCCAGCGGTTCAGCATGCCGGAGGCGACGTGGTAGCCTTCCGAGCAGACGAGGTAGGGCACCTTCAGTTCTCCGGCGCGCGGAGCCGAGCCGATGACGACATGGCTGAACAGCGTCCCCATCACCACGTCGCAGCCGTCGGATTGCGTCAGCTTGTCCACCACTTCGGACCCGCGCTTGGGGTCGGTCGCGTCATCCTCGAACAGAATCTCGACCGGGCGGCCAGCGATGCCACCGCCGTCGTTGATTAGCTTGAGCGCCGCCTGCGCGGTACGTTCATACCAGCGCCCGTAGGCCGCGCCGATGCCGGTGCGGTGCAGCTGGAAGCCGATCTTGATCGGCGCGGCCTGCGCGCCGACATAGCCCGGCAGCGCTGCGGTCAGAAGCCCCGCGCCCCCGGCCATCAGCAGGCCGCGGCGGGTGGGGTGAAGCAGTCCTTTGGTCATCTCCGTCTCCTCACTGTTGCGGCCTCTCTTCGGGCCTTCCGTTTCATTGGCGGGCGAGCGCCCGGATTTGTCCAGTCTTTTCATCCGGTTCTGGCGGTGGACAGAAGCCAGAGACCCAGCACCGTGTACAGAACCATCAACACCGTCATCGGCAGATGCGCGATGGGCCGCGCGCCCTGCCCTGCAAGTTTCAGCCCCAGGAACACCGCCAGAAGATGCGCGCCCAGGATCGCGGCGAATTGCAGGGCGTAGATCACCGGCATCACGAAGGGATCGGTCAGGAAGCCGAACGAGACGAAGAACGGCGGCAGGCCTAGCCAGCTGTCCCCGGTCATCAAGGGGTCGTTCAGCGCAGCCAGAGTGTACTGCCCGGCGGTCAGCAGCATCACCAGGTAATGCGCCGCATGGTAGCCCGCCGCGATGGCGAGGAAGGACAGCATCACCGGTCCCGTGGCGAAGCCGCCGCCTATCCGCCGCCCCAGCATGATCGCCCCCAGGATCAGGCCCAGGGTCAGCACCCAGACCGCCAAGAGGCCAACCGTGTTGACCGCCATGACGGCGCTGCGCCCGCGAGGCTCCAACGGGTTCTCGCCGATCAGGGCCTGCCACCAGAAGGTCTCGGCCAGCCCGTCGAAGGTTAGCGCCGCGAGGGCCAGACTGACGAAGACCACGGCGGACGGCGAAAGGGGCGGCATGGTCAGGACCTGGGTCCCGGGCCAGCCGCGCATCAGGCGGGTCCGCGTCCCGTCGTGTTCGTGCCAAAGGGGTGCGACCTTGGCGATGAAGCCAAAGAGGACGGTCAGGAACTCGCCCTTCCGCAGCCAGTCTTCGCCTTCCAGAACGGCGAGGGCGAAGATCACGCCCCAGTAGCCAAGTGCGATCTGGGCAAGGACGGTCGGGTCGTCGGGGTAAAGCGAGACCATCTGGAACCAGACAAAGCCCGCATAGCCCGCGACGGCGGGCCAGTGGCCAAGGCGCGAAAGGCCGATGCTGCCGGTGCGCCCCAGAAGCGCTCGGGCGATGCGGACCGGTCCGGTCCAGGGATTGAGCGGCCGCCAGAGGTCGCCGAAGAGCATGGAGCCGAAGGGGATGACGATCCAGACGCCGGTCCAGAAGACCAGCGTCATCAGGTTGTGCATCGGATCGCGCTCGCCAAAAAGGCCGACGAAGACCAGGCCCAGGAAGGCAAGGAAGGAGAGGTAGGAGGTCAGGGTCACCGGAAGCAGGATACGGCGGTCCCAGACCAGGCGGGGGGTGAGCGCAGGCAGGCGGTGGGCGGCGGCCCCCATCAGGGCGGTCAGCGCGACGGTCAGGGCGGCGGCAGTGATGTAGTGGCCGGTGGGCAAGGTCAGGATGACCGAGGGCGGCAGCGCGCAGGCAAAGGCAAGGCCAGGGGTCAGGACGACCGCCAGCCCACCTGCCCCCAAAGTTTTCGAAAACTTTGGGCAAAATCCTTCGAAGGATTTTGGCTCGCGCGTCACCTCAGCCCGTCCTCCCCCTTGACCTGGTCGATCTCCAGCCCGCCCATCCGGCTGTGCACCCTGCCCCCGCGCGCCATGCCAAGCGCGAACAGCACCTCGTTCGCCCGCGGCCCGTCGGGGCAGGAGAACGTGATCGCGTCAAAGCGCGAGCGGACATAGGCCGCGTTCAGATGGCCAAGCGGAAGGTCCAGCGTCGCGCCAAGCCCGCCGACCTTCATCACCGAAGGCACGATGGCGCGGCATTCCCCAAGCCGGTCGCGCATCCCGTAGCCGCCTGCGACATGCCACAGCGCCCCGTGTTCGCTTTCGCCGTTCTCGCCCACGATGGCCCCCTTGCCGTAGGCGTCGATCCCCTCGCGCCCGCCCAGTACGGCGACGAGGCGGTCGGTCAGGTCAAGGGCGAGGGGCTTCAGATCCTCCATCGCCGGCTGCAGGTCGGGGATGTAGCGGCCCGCAAAGGGGTTGGCGCAGATCGCGTAGATCGCGCCCCTGACGGGCGGCGGCGACACGAGCGGGCCGCCTTCGTGGCGGATCTCCTCAAGCTGGACCACGATCTTGCGGATAGCGAAATCAGTCACTTGCGCCCCCTTCTTCCAGCGCCAGCGCGCCTGTCACCCGACGTTCACCCTGCAGGAAAAGTGCCGCCCCTTCAATCAATCCGCGCACGCGGAAGGCTTCAGCAGCGCGCAGGCCCGCGTCCAGCGCGGCGGTCCGCTCATCCGGTGACAAAGGCGGCACCGCCACTGTCACCAGTCGGTCGCCGAGGTCGCTGTCGCATTGCACCTCGCGCGCAGGGCGGCGCTGGATGCCCGGGTGGTCCAGGTCCACTGCATTTGCCACCATCGTCGCCGCCGCATCGGCCATCGCGGCGGTCCGGGCCACCACCGTCACCGCATCGGCGATCCCCAGCGAAAAGCTGCGGCCCCGCCAGCCCGAGGTGGCAATCCCACGCACCGGATCACTGGCGCGGACTGTCACCCTGTCGCCCGTTCCTGCCATCGCGCAGGTCAGGTCTGCGGCGCCGACGTGCAGCGCAATGTCGCCGCCGTTATTGGCATAGGCGCGGGTGATGCCGGGGCCGGTCAGGGCTGCGAGCACCTCCTCGGCGACGGCCCCAGCGACAGCGGCCATCGGCGTGATGAAGGCGGGCCGGAAGGGCGCGACGGCGGCGGCCATGCGGCGGGCGATATTGCCTTCGACAGGCGCGGCCTCGGATCGCAAGGCTGGCAGTTCGGCCACCAGTTCCTCCAGTACGGTGGCAAAGCGGGAACTGGCGCGAGTGTAGGCGGCGCGAATGGCGGGCGGCTCACCGAAAGCCTGGGCGACAATGTCGATGGGCCCGTGCTGCAGATGCAGCCGACCGTCCGGCAGCAAGGCTGCGACGGCACCTTGCGGACGGGTGGCGGTCAGGGCCATGGCGCGACCCTCAGGCTCGTGGGGTATTCGCCGCCCTCGGCGATGGATTGATCCAGCGTCCGGATCGCCTCTTCATGCCCGCCCATCGCAAGGTAGTCGGCGCGGGCCATGGTGAATTCCAAGGGCGCGACCAGGGCGGGGGTGGGGACATAGCCGAAGGCGCCCTTGGGCAGGCGAGTGACGTCAACCATGAAGGTGATCCCGCCGCCGGGCCAGACGTAAGTCTCGGCTCCGCCACAGGTCAGCCGGGTCACACCGCCCTGGACGGATTGCGTCAGGCGGACCGGGTTCTTCGCCACACCGGCACGCAAGCTGCCCCCGGCCCCACCAACGAACAGGACGGTGCACAGCGAAGGTTCGCAATTCTCATCAATGAGTTCGACGGTCTTCTTCAAGTTCTGCGGCAACTCTTGCACAACGGGCCGCAAGGCATCGTCAAGCACGTAGTAAGCGTATTGTTCGCCCGTGGTAGAGACCATCAGAAGCCGCAAGCCGGGCCTTGCGCCCTTCTTCGGGTTCCAGTCGCCCAGGATCTCCAACGGGTCGGTCAGCCGGGTGCCGCCCCAGCCTTGGCCGGGTTCCGAGACGCGGAAATAGCGGCCGGGGGTGGACCGGTGGCCCTTGATCTTGATGCCGGTCGGCTGCCAGCCGATCACCTTGCCCGCCTGGTGTTCGCTGACGACACCGGTGATGTGGTCGTCGACCACCACCACCTCGTCGACCAGCCCCTGCCACTGCACCGCGAACATCCCGATGGTGGCCGAGCCGCAGCCGACCCGCATCCGGCGTTCGCGCACCCCGTCGACGACGGGCGCCTGGCCCGCCTGGACCACCACGGTGGAGCCACCGTCAATGGCCAGCTCCACCGCCTCGCCATTGCAAAGCGCCAGCATCGCCGCGCAGGTAACGCGCCCCTCGGCCTTGCCACCCCCGGTCAAGTGATGAACTCCGCCCAAGGACAGCATCTGGCTGCCGTATTCGGCGGTGGTGACATGGCCGATGGGTTCGCCCTCGACCCGGACCACGGCGCCTTCGGGGCCAAGGAAGCGGTCGGTGTCGATCTTCACCTTGACGCCGCAGTAGGAAAAGATCGCTTCGGTCACCACGGTGACCATGTCGGCCCCGTCCACCTGGGACGAGACGATGAAGGGCGCGGGTTTGTAGTCGGGGTAGGTGGTGCCGGAGCCGATGCCGGTGACGAAGGCGTCGGCGGGGACCGGAGAGCCGTCCCAGTCGCGCGCGGCGAAGGGGACGATGTGTCCCCCGGCTTCAACCGTGTGGGAGAGCATGACCACCGGGTCGGTCCGCACGATCCTCCCTGCGTCATTGGCATAGCGGTCGCAGGCCCCGGTCTGGCCGGGCGCGATGTAGCACATCACCGGGCAGGCATCGCAGCGGATCTTTTCCGGGTCCTGGGTCATCGCAAGGCCTCCCGTACCCGGTGCGGGAGTGCCGGGACGCGGGTGACCTCGGCCCCCGTCGCGTGTCGGATCGCGTTCAGGATTGCAGGGGCGGTCGGGATCAGGACGTGTTCGCCCAGGCCCTTGGCGCCGAAGGGGCCCTCGGGATCGGGAATCTCGATCAACAGGCTTTCGATCGGGGGCACGTCGCCGAAGGTGGGGATTAGGTAGTCGTGCAGGTTCTCGGTGCGGCCCGGTAGGTATTCCTCCATCAGCGCCATGCCGATGCCCTGCGCGATGCCGCCCTCGATCTGGCCCCGCGCTAGCATCGGGTTGATCGCGCGACCCACGTCATGCGCGGCAGTGATCTTCAGAAGGCGCACTGTGCCCAGGGCCTGGTCCACCTCCAACTCCACCATCTGCGCGCCGTAGCCGTAGACGGCATAGGGCGCGCCCTGGCCGTTTGCGTCGAGGGGAGAGGTCGGCGGATCATAACTCGCCTCGGCAGTCAGGGCGTGGCCGTGAGCGTCGGCGGGCAGGGTGGAAAGATCGATCCGGGCCGTGGTGCCGCGGTCCTTCACGGTGAGGGTAGCGGCGTCGAGGGACAGGACGGCCCCCTCGCCCGCATTGGCACGGCGCAAGATCTCGGCGCGCAGGCCCTCGGCGGCGGCCTTGGCGGCGCGTCCGGTGACAAAGGTCTGGCGGCTGGCCGAGGTCTTGCCAGCGTCGGGTGTCAGCGCTGTGTCCGGGCCGATCAGGTGGAAGGCGGACAGCGGCAGGCCAAGCGCCTCGGCGGCGATCTGGGCGATGACGGTGTTGGACCCTTGCCCTATATCGGGTGCGCCCTGGTGGAGGACGACTTCTCCCTGGGGCGACAGGCCGATGCGGATGGTGGAGGGGTTCGGCAGCGCGGTGTTGCCGCAGCCGTACCAGCAGGAGGCGACGCCGACGCCCCTGCCCCTTTGTCCTGCTGCCTCGGTAAGGGCGCGGGTCCAGTGCGGTTTCAGAGCAGTCAGGCATTCATGGATGCCGACCGCCCGCAGGACCTGACCGGTTGCGGAGGCATCACCATCGCGGAGCGCGTTGATCAGGCGAAACTCCAGCCGGTCGATCCCGGCATTGTCGGCAAGGCGGTCGTAGAGCGTTTCCTGCCAAAGCGCGCCTTGCGGCACACCGAAGCCCCGGAACGCGCCGGAAACCGGGCCGTGGGTGTGGATCGCCCGCGCCTTCGCGCTGATCGCGGGCGTAAGGTAGGGGCCAGAGACATGCACCGGCACCCGGTTCGCCACGGTCGGACCCCAACTGGAATAGGCCCCGGTGTTGAAGCGTCCCTCGAACTCCACCCCCGTGATCCGGCCCTGGGCGTCGCAGCCGATCCGGCCCCGCATCTCGGCCGGATGGCGTTTGGTGGTCGAGGTCATGCTTTCCTGGCGCGAGTAGACCATTCGGCACGGCCGCCCGGTCTTCAGCGTCACAAGGCCGATCAGGGGTTGCAGCGAAATGTCGAGCTTGGACCCGAACCCGCCCCCGGTGGCCGATGGGATGATCCGGACGCGGTCCAGCGGCAGGCCCAGGATCGCGGCGGTATCCTCACGGTCCATGCCGGGGGCCTGGGTACAGGCGCGGATGACGAGAGTGTCGTCCTCCATCCATGCAGCCCCGGCTTCGGGCTCGATATAGGCGTGTTCGACGAAGGCGGTGGTCATCACCCCTTCGAGGACATGCGCGCTGGCGGCCAGCGCGGCGGCGGCGTCGCCCTTGATCACGCGCCCCTCGACCAAAAGGTTGCCGGGGCGGCTGACGTGGATTGCCGGACCCGCCTCGGCGGCCTCGGTCGTCGCAAGCGGCTCCAGCGCAGTCCAGGTGATCGGGAAGTCGGTCAGATCAGCCTCGGCCCCCGGCTCGAAGGCTACCAGCGCAACGCATTCGCCCCGGAACCGGGCGGGAGAGGCGGCGATGGCGGGTTGGTCGGCGAAGGGGGGAATGACGGAAAAGGCGTTGCGGCCGGGGATGTCGGCCACGGTGAAGACCGCAACAACCCCGGGCCGGGCGCGGAAGGCGGTCAAGTCACCGATCTGGAACGCGGCATGGGGATGGGGCGAGCGGACGGCCTTCACCACCAGCGCGCCCTCGGGCCATTCGTCTGCGCCGAAGCTGTCGCCCGCGACCTTGGCCGCACCGTCGAGGCGGCAGACGCTGGTCCCGACCGCCCCGTCCGCGCTGGCCGGCAGGGTGCCCTGCCCCGCTGCAACCACGGCGGCGATGATGCTGCGATAGCCGGTGCAGCGGCAGAGGACGCCGCCCAGGGCCTGTTCCACCTCATCCTCGGAAGGCCGGGCATTCCGCGTCAGCAGATCCGCCGCGGTCAGCAGCATCCCCGGCGTGCAGATGCCACATTGTGCGGCCCCGTGCGCGTGGAAGCTGTCGCGCAGGCGGGTCAGTTCCGGCGTCTCGCCCTCGACCGTGGTCACATGGCGACCCGAGACCCGCGCTGCGGGCGTCAGGCAGGCGCAGACCGCCGCGCCGTCCAGAAGCACCGTGCAGGCCCCGCAATCACCCGCATCGCAGCCGACCTTGGTGCCGACCTTCCCCAGCCGTTCGCGCAGGGTTTCCGACAGGCGTTCGGACGGTTGGGCTTCGACCGCCACTTCGCTGCCATTCAGCCGGAACCGGATCATCCCAGCGCCTCCACCACGGCACGCCGCACCAGGTCCACCGCCGCCTCGCGCCGGTAGGCCGCCGTGGCCCGCACATCGTCGATGGGCGACAGCGCCGCCGTCACATCCTCCGCCCGCACCCGGCTTGCCGCCTGATCGACCGGTGCGCCCAGAAGCGCGGCTTCGACCAAGGGCAGCCGCACCGCCACCGGAGAGCAGGCCCCGACCGCAACCGCAGCCGCCGTCACCCGGCCCGCCTCCAGCTCCAACCGCGCCGCAACCATGGCAATCGAGATCACCAGATGCGTCCGCGCGCCCAGTTTGACAAAGGCAGACTGGTCCTGAAGGCCCGGCCCAGGGATCAGAACCGCAGCCATCAACTCTCCGGGTTGGAGCGCGGTGCGGCGCGGGCCAAGGAGGAAGGCCTGCAGTGGCAGTCGCCGCGTCCCCTTGGCCGAGACCAGCTCGACCTCTGCCCCCAACGCCAGAAGGGGCGGCACGCCGTCTGCGGCGGGCGAGGCGTTGCAGAGGTTGCCGCCGATGGTCCCGGCATTCTGGATCTGCCGCCCGCCGACCTGCCGCGCCGCCTGCTGCAACGCCCGCAAGGCCGGCGGCAGCGCGGCCTCGGCAATCGTGGTCCAGGACGTCCCGGCCCCGATCCGCAGGTCCGCGCCCAGTTGCAGCCGCGAAAGGTCAGCCAGACCGGCCAGATCCACCACTGGCCCGGAAAGCTGGCCACCTGCCCCAGGGTATAGGTCCGTCCCACCCGCCAGAACGCGACCGCCATCGGCCAAGTGGCCAAGCGCCTCGGTCAAGGTCTGGGGGCGGGCATAGTTCAAGTCGGCGGTCCCCATTTCATTTGTGTAGCAACAGTCTGAAGCCGCTGCGCAGATTCTGTCAACGACCTTGCACCTGCCCCTTGCACGTCGTATCGCGAAGGTATGACCGACGCCAAATCCTATCGCCTTGACGACCAGATCGGCTATGTCCTGCGCCGGGTCACCCAGCGGCATCTGGCGATCTTTGCCGCCGCGATCCCCGAGGTCACGACCACCCAGTTCGCGGTCCTTGCCCGGCTGGCCGAGATTGGCCCGCAGTCGCAGAACCTCCTTGGCCGAGCGACGGCAATGGATGCCGCGACGATCAAGGGCGTGGTCGACCGGCTGGCCAAGCTTGGCTATGTGGCCACCAGCGCCGACCCGTCCGACCGTCGTCGCCTGACCGTCAGCCTGACCCCGGCAGGCGAGGCTCTGTTCGCCGAGAAGGTGGCCACGGCGCTGTCCGTTTCGGCTGATACGGTCGCCCCGCTGACCGCCGACGAGGCGCGGACCCTCAAGGACCTGCTTCTGCGCTTGACCTGACCGCGTGGCGCGCCTGGAACGCCGCCACTTCGGTCTCGGTCGGCGCGGTGCCGCAAAAGGTCAGCACATAGGCCGGGACCCGGCTCATCCGGACCTCAAAGCTTTCCTGCGACCGCAAGGCGATATAGCCGACCTGAGTAAGATACAGTGTGCGGGCGCGGGTGTCGGCTTCGGTCTGATCATAGCCGAAGCGGCGGAAAAGCCCGGTGATCGCAGCGACCCGGACGGCGTCGGCCTCGGCCATCGCGGCGGCGACTGCGGGATCAGTCAGTGACCAGGTCCGCAGGGCAAATTCCAGCCGGCTGTCGAACAGGTCACTGTCGTACCAGCAGTCGAAGAGGTTCAACAGCGCCTCGGAGATTGTCGCAGCCGGGGTTTCGCAACGCGCGACAAGGTTGGCCGTGTTCCTTGTCCGCCAGCGGTCGACCAGCCCCGCAAGCAGCGCCTCGCGGTCGGGGAAATGCCAGTAGAACGACGTGCGTGACAGGCCCAGCCGTTCGGCCAGCGGCATGACCTTGACGGCATCAATGCCGCCTTCGACCAGCAGGTCATAGGCCGCGTCCAGCCAGATGTCCGGCGTACCCCGCCAGCCGCGTTCCGGTCGTTCCATGGTCATGCGCCACCCTAGGCTTGGCCGACGGTTCTAGACAAGACCGCATAAACTCGACATATGTGTCGAGTTTTCTCTTGCGTGGCGTCGGGCACCGCTCTAGCATCCGGACATACTTGAATTGCGGGCCGCAAAGATGTCGAACGATCCCCTTCTCCAGCCCTTCCAGCTGAAGCATCTGACCCTGCGCAACCGGATCATGACCACCAGCCATGAACCGGCCTATGGCGACGACGGCCTGCCGAAGGACCGCTATCGGCTGTACCACCTGGAGCGCGCGAAGGCTGGGGTGTCGATGGTGATGACCGCAGGGTCCGCCAGCACCAGCCGCGACAGCCCGCCGGTGTTTTCCAACCTTCTGGTCTGGAAAGACGAGATCGTGCCCTGGATGAAGCGGCTGGCCGACGACTGTCATGAGGCCGGGGCGGCGGTGATGATCCAGCTGTCGCACCTTGGGCGGCGGACGCGCTGGGACAAAGGCGACTGGCTGCCGGTAGTGTCGTCCACCAGCGAACGGGAACCGGCCCACCGCGCGACCCCGAAACCGGCCGAGGACTGGGACATCGCCCGGATCATCCGCGACTACGTGGACGCGGCTGAACGGATGCAGGCGGCAGGCCTCGACGGGATCGAGATCATGTGCCACGGGCATCTCCTCGACCAGTTCATGTCGCCGCTGACGAATACGCTGGACGCACCCTATGGCGGGTCGCTGGAGAACCGGGCGCGGCTGACGATGGAGATCCTGGCGGCGATCCGGAAGAAGGTGGGACCGAAGATCATCATCGGGATGCGCTATGGCGTGGACGAGATGGAGCCCGGCGGGATCGACATCGAGGAAGGTGTCGCCATCGGAAAGATCTTCCGTGACAGTGGCTTGGTGGACTACCTTAACATCAACCGCAGCCGCATCCACACCGACCCGGCGATGACCGACCTGATCCCGGTGCAGGGCATGCGGTCGGCTCCGCACCTGGACTTTGCGGGCCGGATCAAGGCCGAGGTCGGGATGCCGACGCTGCATGCCTCGCGGATACCGGACGTGGCGACGGCCCGGCACGCGGTCGCGACGGGTCAGGTCGACATGGTGGGGATGACCCGCGCGCACATGGCGGACCCGCATATCGTGCGGAAGATCGTGGAGGGGCGCGAGGACGACATCCGGCCCTGTGTCGGGGCGACCTACTGTCTGGACCGGATTTATCAGGGGGGCATGGCGCTCTGCATCCACAACCCCTCGACGGGCCGCGAGCAGACCCAGCCGCACCATATCGAGAAGGCTGCGGTTCAGAAGAAGGTCGTCGTCGTGGGGGCCGGTCCGTCGGGGCTTGAGGCGGCTCGGGTGGCGGCGGAGCGGGGGCATTCGGTGGTGGTCTTCGAGGTCGCAGACAAGCCCGGCGGGCAGGTCCGGCTGACCGCGCAGTCGAAGCGGCGGGCCGAGATGATCGGGATCATCGACTGGCGGCTGGCGCAGTGCCAGCGGCTGGGGGTGGAGTTCCGCTTCAACACCTGGGCAGAGGCTTCCGACGTGCTGGCCGAGGCGCCGGACGTGGTGGTGATCGCGACGGGGGGGATGCCGACGACGGGGATTCTGGCAGAGGGGAACGATCTGGTGATCTCGGCCTGGGACATCCTTTCGGGGGATGCGAAGCCCGGGACCAACGTCCTGATCTATGACGAGGCTGGGGACCACGCGGCGCTGCAGGCGGCCCAGATGATCGCCGAGGCTGGCGGACGGGTCGAGGTGATGACGCGGGACCGGACGTTCTCGCCGGAAGTGATGGGGATGAACCTCGTCCCCTACATGCGGGCGCTGCAGGACAAGGCGGTGACCTTCACGGTGACCTACCGGCTGGATGCCGTGCGGCGGGCGGGGAACCAGCTGGAGGCGGTGATCGGGTCGGATTACATGAAGCTCGACAAGACGGCGGTGTACGATCAGGTGATCGTCAATGGGGGGACGCAGCCGCTGGCGGACCTGTATTTCGATCTGAAGCCGGCGTCGGGGAACAAGGGGGCGGTCGACTATGACGCCCTGATCGACGGGAAGCCGCAGCCTGCGGTGGAGGGGTTCCAGCTGTTCCGGATCGGGGACGCGGTCGAGGCCCGGAACACCCACGCGGCGATCTATGATGCGCTGCGGCTCGTCAGGACCGTCTAGGGCTTCTTCCGGCAGTAGAGTTCCATCCGGTGATGGACGATCTCGTAGCCGAGTTCGGCGGCGATCTGGCGTTGGAGTTCCTCGATCTTCTCGGACTGGAATTCGATGATCGTGCCGGTGTCGAGGTCGACGATGTGGTCGTGGTGGGGGGTGTCGGCGACCTCGTACCTCGCGCCGCCGTTTTCGAGGGCGAGGCGGAGGACGACGCCTTCCCGTTCGAGGACCGAGAGGGTGCGGTAGACGGTGGCGAGGGAGAGGCTGTCGTCGAGGGTTCTCGCCCGCCGGTGCAGCTCGGCGGCGTCGGGGTGGTCCTGGGCTTCAGTCAGGACCTTGAGGAGGGCCTCGCGCTGGCGGGTCACGCGGACGCCGGTGTCTCGGAGGGCCTGTTTCGGGGTCGGTTTCATGGGGTGCGATGCTAGCGGGACCGGGGGGTGCGGTCAAATCCCGCAGATGTGTCCACGGTGGACAAACGCTGCGATGCTTTTGATTTCAATGGGTTGCGATTTTCTATTAGGGTGGTGTTAAGACCTGTGGCACGCCGGTTTTCGCGCCGTTTCAGGCGGCTGCGGCGGGGGTGGTGAGGTCGGCCAGGACTTCGGCGGCGATCTGGAGCGAGCGGACGCGGGCGGCGTGGTCGTGCATCATGCCGGTGATCATCACCTCATCGGGCTGGTGGCGGGTGATGAGGGCGGTCAGTTGCTGGCGCACCGTCGCGGGGGAGCCTACGGCGGAGCAGGAGAGCGCGTAGCGGGCCTGGGCGAGGATGGATTCGGGGATGTCGCCGAGGTCACGGGTGGGCCTCGGGAGTTGGCCGGGGCGGCCGGTGCGGAGGCGCGCGAAGGCGAGGAGTTGGGAGGAGCGGAGGTAGGTCGCTTCCTCGTCCGTCGCGGCGGCGGAGACGCCGATGGCCATCATCGCATGGGGTTTCGCAAGGTGGGCCGAGGGGCGGAAGGTGCGGCGGTAGATGTCGAGCGCCTCCTCCAGGTGGGTGGGCGCGAAATGGGAGGCGAAGGCGTAGGGGAGGCCGAGGTAGGCGGCCAGCTGCGCGCCGAAGGTGCTGGAGCCGAGGATCCAGACGGGGACACTGGTACCGGTGCCGGGGATGGCCTGCACGGCGCCGGGTGTGTCGCCGAGGTAGGCGATCAGTTCCTGCACGTCCTGGGGGAAGGTGTCTTCCTGCGCCATGCGGCGGCGGAGCGCGCGGGCGGTCTGCATGTCGGTGCCGGGAGCGCGGCCAAGGCCGAGGTCGATGCGGTTCGGGTAGAGGGTGGCCAGCGTGCCGAATTGCTCGGCTATGACCAGGGGGGAGTGGTTCGGCAGCATGATGCCCCCTGCCCCGATGCGCATGGTTTTGGTGTGGCTGGCGACATGGCCGACCACGACGGCGGTCGCGGCAGAGGCGATGCCGGGCATGTTGTGATGCTCGGCCAGCCAGTAGCGGTGGAAGCCGGCTTTCTCGGCGGCTTGCGCGAGGTCGACGGTGGATCTCAGCGCCTGGGCGGCGGTCTGGCCTTCGGGGATCGGGGCCAGGTCGAGGTAGGAGTAGTGCTGCATGGGGGCCTCCGGTTGGTGCAGAGGTAAGCATTGCGGGCGGTGGGGGGAAGGGGTTTCGTCGAGCGTGCGGCCCCCCACCCCATCCCTCCCCCACGGAGGGGGGAGGGAGGCGCTTTGGGGTTGGCTTTGCGCGGGATGGCCGGGGCAGCGTAGGGTGCGCTACAGCGCACCTTCGGACGGTGCGCTGTAGCGCACCCTACGAGGGGGACGGGTCCGGTCCGGGTGCGACATCGTTAAGCCGACGTTCATCATTTCGCACAACTGTCATTCCCGCGAAGGCGGGGACCCATGAGAGATTACAATTTCTTCGTCTACCTGATGGCGTCGCGCTGGAACGGCACGCTGTATTGCGGCGTGACGAATGATCTTTCGCGTCGGGCGGTTGAGCATCGCGAGGGAACGGCTGAAGGGTTCACGGCGAAGTATGGCGTATCGAAGCTGGTGTGGTTCGAGCAGCATTCGGACATCAACGAGGCGATCCTGCGGGAGAAGCGGATCAAGAAGTGGAACCGGGAGTGGAAGGTTCGGCTGATCGAGGAGGGGAACCCGGATTGGCGGGACTTGGCGGTTGGTTTGGGGTTGGAGCCGGTGCCGGGTGTCATCCCCGCGGAGGCGGGAATCCATTGTGATGCCGCTCCAACGGTTCAGAAGAATGGATCCTCGCCTACGCGGGGATGACAGGCAGTGCGGGGAGGACAACCGGGAGCGTCTTGGCCCCCTTGAAGAATACAAAGGCCGTTCGTTTGAACGGCCTTTGCACTTGGAAGGGGTCCCCGCCTACGCGGGGATGACACTCACAGCGAGGTGACTCAGCTGCACCCCGTCGTAGCACCACAGCTGTTGCACTTCAGGCAGGTGCCGTTGCGCACGAGCGTGTAGTTGCCGCATTCGCCGCAGGAGTCCCCCGTGTAGCCTTGCAGCTTGGCCTTGGTCCGGGCGTCGGTGGCGCCGAGGGCGAAGGTACTGGTCGACTCCGAGAAGCCCGAGACCCGGGTTTCCGACAGGACCGCGGTCATCGGTGCGGCCATGTCGGTGCCGGTGGCGAGGCCGCCGCCGAAGGCGGTGACCCCCTGCCCGCCTTGCAGCACGGTGAACTCCTGCGGCAGGCGTTTCCTCATGTAGCCGGTCGAGGCGACCTGTTTCAGGACCTCCAGCGACTTCGAGGCGGCGGTGTCCGACGGCTCGGCGATGTTGCGCTTGCCTTCCTCGTCACCCCGTCCGAGGTCGTCGAACGAGGCACCTTTCGGGGCGACGTGGGCGAGGTCGGTGCGGTCGAGATAGCTGATCGCAAGCTCGCGGAAGATGTAGTCGAGGATGGACGTGGCGTTCTTCACCGAGTCGTTGCCCTGGACCATGCCTGCCGGTTCGAAGCGGGTGAAGGTGAAGGCCTCGACGAACTCTTCCAGCGGAACGCCGTATTGCAGGCCGACCGAGACCGCGATGGCGAAGTTGTTCATCATCGCCCGGAAGCCCGCGCCTTCCTTGTGCATGTCGATGAAGATCTCGCCCAGGGAGCCGTCCTGGTATTCGCCGGTGCGGAGATAGACCTTGTGGCCGCCGACGATTGCCTTCTGGGTGTAGCCCTTGCGGCGTTCCGGGAGTTTCTCGCGGTGGCTGCGTACGATTTCCTTGACGATCACCTTTTCGACGATCTTCTCGGCGATGACCTGGGCTTTCTCCATGATCGAGCCGTTGGTCAGGGTTTCCTCGGCCTCTTCGTCGTCCTCGATCAGCGCCGAAGCCAGCGGCTGCGAGAGTTTCGAGCCGTCGCGGTAGAGCGCGTTGGCTTTGATGCCGAGGGAGTGGCTGAGTTCATAGGCCGCCAGCGTTTCGGCGATGGTGGCGTTGTTCGGCATGTTGATGGTCTTGGAGATCGCGCCCGAGATGAAGGACTGGGCGGCGGCCATCATGGTGATGTGGGATTCCACCGAGAGGAACCGCTTGCCGGTTTTGCCGCAGGGGTTGGCGCAGTCGAAGACCTTGTAGTGCTCGGGCTTCAGGAACGGCGCGCCTTCGAGGGTCATGGTGCCGCAGACATGGTCGTTGGCGGCGTCGATCTGGGCCTTGGTGAAGCCGAGGTGACGGAGGAGGTCGAAGGTCGGGTCGGCCAGTTTCTCGGCCGGGATGCCGAGGGTGCCTTTGCAGAAGTCCTCGCCCAGGGTCCACTGGTTGAAGACGAAGCGGATGTCGAAGGCCGAGGGGAGGGCTGCCTCGATCTTCTCGATCTCGCGCGGGCCGAAGCCGTGGCCGATCAGCGCGGTGTGGTTGATCGCCGGGGCCTGGCCGAGGGAGCCGTGGCCGACGGCGTAGGCGACGATCTCGGCAGCTTGCGAGGTGGAGTAGCCGAGGGTTTCCAGCGCCGCGGGGACCGACTGATTGATGATCTTGAAGTAGCCGCCGCCCGCCAGTTTCTTGAACTTGACGAGGGCGAAGTCGGGCTCGATGCCCGTCGTGTCGCAGTCCATGACGAGGCCGATGGTGCCGGTGGGGGCGATCACGGTCGTCTGTGCGTTGCGGTAGCCGTGCTGTTCGCCAAGGCGCAGGGCTTCGTCCCAGGCGGATTTGGCAAGCTGAACAAGGGCTTGGTCGGGGCAGTTCGCCTGGTCAAGGGCGACGGCGGGGACGTTCAGGCCCTCGTAGGCCGTCCCGTGGGCCGCGGCGCGGTGGTTGCGGATGACGCGGAGCATGTGCTCGCGGTTGCGGGCGTAGCCGGAGAAGGGGCCGAGTTCCTTGGCCATTTCCGCGCTGGTGGCATAGGTCACGCCGGTCATAATTGCGGTGAGGGCTCCACACAGGGCGCGGCCTTCGTCGCTGTCGTAGCCGAGGCCCATGTTCATCAGGAGCCCGCCGATATTGGCGTAGCCGAGGCCGAGGGTGCGGAAGTCGTAGGAGAGCTGGGCGATTTCCTTCGAGGGGAACTGGGCCATCATCACGCTGATTTCCAGCGTCACGGTCCAGAGACGGGTCGCGTGGATGTAGGCCTCGGCGTCGAACTTGCCGTTCTTGTGGAAGGTGAGGAGGTTCATCGACGCCAGGTTGCAGGCGGTGTCGTCGAGGAACATGTACTCCGAGCAGGGGTTCGAGCCGCGGATCGGGCCGTCTTCGGGGCAAGTGTGCCAGGCGTTGACGGTGTCGTGGAACTGGATGCCCGGGTCGGCGCAGGCCCAGGCGGCGTGGCCGATCTGGTCCCAAAGCTCACGCGCCGAGACGGTCTTGGCGACCTTGCCGTCGGTGCGGCGGATCAGCTCCCACGGCTTGTCTTCCTTGACGGCGCGCAGGAAGGCGTCGGTCACGCGGACCGAGTTGTTGGAGTTCTGGCCGGAGACCGAGATGTAGGCCTCCGAGTCCCAGTCGGTGTCGTAGGTCGGGAATTCGATCGAGGTGAAGCCCTGCCGCGCGTATTGCAGGATGCGGTTGGTGTAGGTGTCGGGGATCATCGCCTTCTTGGCGGCCTTGATCGCAGCCTTGAGGGCGGGGTTGGCGGCGGGGTCGGTCGCGCCGTCCATCGAGCCGTCGAAGGACTTGATCGCGGCGAAGATGTCGTTGAGGCGGGCCTCATGCATCTTCGATCCGGCCACGAGGGAAGCGACCTTCTGCTCTTCGATGACCTTCCAGTTGATGAACTGCTCGATATCGGGGTGATCCATGTCGCAGATCACCATCTTGGCGGCGCGGCGGGTGGTGCCGCCGGACTTGATCGCGCCAGCGGCGCGGTCGCCGATCTTGAGGAAGCCCATCAGGCCCGAGGATTTGCCGCCGCCCGAGAGCTTTTCCCCTTCCCCACGGAGCGAGGAGAAGTTGGTGCCGGTGCCGGAGCCGTACTTGAACAGACGCGCTTCACGGACCCAGAGGTCCATGATGCCGCCATCGCCGACGAGGTCATCCTTGACCGACTGGATGAAGCAGGCGTGGGGCTGCGGGTGTTCGTAGGCGCTGGAGGATTTGGTCAGGACGCCGGTCTTGTGGTCGACGTAGTAGTGGCCCTGGCTGGGGCCGTCGATGCCATAGGCCCAGTGCAGGCCCGTGTTGAACCACTGCGGGCTGTTCGGCGCGGCCATCTGACGCGCGAGCATGAAGCGCATCTCGTCATAGTAGGCTTTCGCGTCGGCCTCGGTGGTGAAATAGCCGCCCTTCCAGCCCCAATAGGCCCAGGCGCCGGCCAGACGGTCGAAAACCTGCTTGGCCGAAGTTTCGCCGACAATGCGTTGATCTTCCGGGAGTTTCGCTAAGGCTTCCTCATCGGGGACGGACCGCCAAAGGAATTCGGGCACGCCCTTTTCCTTGACCTTCTTCAGAACCGCCGGGACACCCGCCTTGCGGAAATACTTCTGGGCGAGCACGTCGGAGGCGACCTGGCTCCAGCCCTCGGGGACCTCGACGGCGTCGTTGCGGAAGACGACCTTGCCGTCCGGGTTGCGGATTTCGGAAACGGTGGTGGTGAAGTCCATCGCGCCATAGGCGCCGGTGGCTTCGGTGGTAAACTTCCGCTCGATCTTCATGCCCCTGATCCTCTTTTTGTGGCCTAACGGCCTTTGCTTGAGTCAAATCGCGGGGGCATCCGGCCTTGCGTCGCAACGATCAGGCAACAGACGTCCGGTCCTGGCGGTTATGAGCCGCCAAGAGGGCCGCATCCGATTTGGATGCCCTTTATGTGGGTCGATCTGCCTGTTCGCTGCGGCACTAGATTTAGTGGTTGTCCCCGCCGCTTTGTCAAAGTGTCGTAATCTTCAGGACCTATCAACGGAAAAATTTTGCATTGAAGCGAATTTTTCGGCTTGACGATTTGCCCGCCACATCACGCGAGCGCGACGGGTCGTGAGCGATGGATGTGGACAGGGCTGGGGACAAACTTCGCGCAGTTTCTGAACTGCGGCGGTTTTCGCTGCAATCAGGCCCGGTTGCCCGACAGAGCTGAGATGCCCACAGGCGTGGGCACCAGGCGGAAGGGCGATTCCGGGTCTACTGCGACTGTGGCTTTGCTGTCGCAGGTCGGTTCATCAGCACGATCCCGGCGGCGACCAAGAGGGCCGCAAGAAGAATCGGCAGACCGATGGTTTCGCCGAAAAGGAGTGCCCCGAGGATCAGCGCCAGGATCGGCGTCAGGAAGGAAAACGAGGCCACAGTCGAGGAGGGGTAGACAGACAAAAGCCAGAGCCAGGCGATGAAACCGCCTGCCACGACGACCGAGGATTGGAAGACAAGCCCCACTATATGGAGGGGCTGCAGGTCGCGGATCAGCGGTCCGAACCCCAGGGAAGCGACCAGGAGGATCGGGGCCGAGACGAGGACCATCCAGAACAGCTGCATCTCGGCGCCTTCTTCGCGCATCACCGGGCGGCGGGCGACATAGGCGGTCAGCGCCCAGCCCCAGGCGGCGCCAAGGGCGCAGAGGTCTCCGGCAAGGCTGGCCTCGCCAGTGTCGGGCCGCGACAGGATCGCCACCGCGCAACCGGCAAAGGCCAAAGCGAGGCCTGCGGCTCTCGGGCCGGTGATCCGTTCGCCGAGGCCGAAATGGGCAAGAATCGCGAACCAGACCGGCATCGAATACATGATGAGCGCCGAGCGGCCGACAGTGGTCAGGTCGATGGCGAGGAAGAGGAACAGGAACTCGGCGGCAAAGAGGGTGCCGATGAGGAGGCCGGTGCCCCAGGCCTGGCGGCGGAGGCGTGGCGGGCGGCCCTTCCAGACCAGCCAGGCCCAGACGAAGCCGATGGCGAGAAGCGAGCGGAGCCCGGCGAAGAAGACGGGTTGGAGGCCTGCGTTGACCAGCTTGATGATGATCTGGTTGACGGCGAGGAGGCCCTGGACGCCGAGGAGCGCAGTCAGTCCGAAGGCGTCGAGTCGGTCTTTGCGCATTTTTCCCCCTGCCCCGGCGGACCCTTTTGCATTGACCCGCGTCCGTGGGCAAGCAAGCATGTCCGGCAAAGGTTGCAAAGTGTGAGGGGTAGGATGAGCCTGGGCAAGACTTTGATGAAGGTCGCAATCGGCATTGTCATCGCCAAGGGCGTGACGGCTCTGACCAAGGGGAGTGCGTCGCCGGCGGACAGGTCTGTCACCCCGACGCCAGAGCGGAAGGCCGGGCGTGGCACGCCGTTCGATCCGAAGCCGTCGCAACGCGAGCCCGGGCTGGAAGACCTGTTGAAGGATGTCATGGGCAGCGGACGCCCGAAGGCCGGCACCGCGCGCAAGGCCGATGGGGGCGGGCTGGGCGATCTGCTGACCGAGATGTCGGGGCAGAAACGGTCGAAGCCGCGCGCCACGGCGCCAAAGGGTGGGCTGGACGATCTTCTGGGCCAGTTGACCGGACGGTCAGCGCCCGAGCCGCGGGATGATGGCGGCATCCTGGGCGGTGGCCGGGGCAAGGGGGCGAGCGGCGGGGTCGGGGACCTTTTGGATCAGGTGCTGGCCGACAAGCCGGGTGGCAAGGGTCGACCGGTGGTGCTGCCGGAGCCCGAGCGCGAGGAAGAGCTGTCGGCGGCCTTGATGCTGCGGGCGGTGATCCAGGCGGTGAAGTGCGACGGCGAGATGGACGATGCGGAGCGCGAGCGGCTGATGCAGGCGATGGGCGAGGCCACGCAGCGCGAGGTGCAGGCCGTCAATGCCGAGCTGCAGCGGCCGGTGGACGTGGCGGGTCTGGCCCGCGCGGTCCCGGCGGGGCTGGAGCCGCAGGTCTACATGGTGTCGTTGATGGCGATCGATCTGGATGCGCGCGTCGAGGCGGATTACCTGCATCAGTTGGCGGGCGCGCTGGATTTGTCGCCCGATCAGGTGAACGCGATCCATGACAAGGCGGGGGTGCAGCGGCTTTATCGCTGAGGTTTCCTTCCCGGCGGGGGCGGTGTAGGCGGGGCGCGAAGGAGACCGCTGATGCCCCGCCCGACCGACGCCGCCGACAACACCCGTGCTGCGGCGCTGATGGTGGGGTCGATGGCGTTCTTCGCCGTCGAGGACCTGTTCCTGAAATGGTCAGCCGAGGCGCTGCCTCCGGGCCAGGTGCTGGCCTTGACCGGGGCGGCGGGGGCTTGCGTCTTCTGGGCGCTGGCGGCAGGGCAAGGGCAGCGGGTGCTGTCCTTGGATGCCGTGCGGGGCGTGCCCTTGTGGCGGACGCTGGCCGAAGCGGCGGCGGCGATCTTTTACATCCTGGCGCTGGCTTGGGCGCCGTTGACGATGACCTCGGCGCTTCTGCAGGCCTCGCCCCTGGTGGTGGTGGCGGGGGCGGCGCTGTTCCTGGGCGAGAAGGTCGGCTGGCGGCGGTGGGCGTCGATCCTGGTGGGGTTTGTCGGCGTCCTGGTGATCCTGCAGCCCTGGGGGGCGGCGTTTGACCCGACGGGGTTGCTTACGGTTGCCTGCGTGGTGGTGCTGGCGGCGCGGGACCTTCTGACACGAGTGATGCCAGCGCGGATCGGGACGTTTCAGGTGGCGACCTGGGCTTACATCGGGCTCGTGCCCTCGGGCGCGTTGCTGATGGCGGGGATGGGGCAGACTTTCGTATGGCCGAGCCCCGGACAATGGGCGGGGCTGGGAGGCGCGCTGGTCGCGGGGCTGTTCGGCTATTACGCCGTGGTGGCGGCGATGCGGCTGGGCGAGGTGTCCGTGGTGGCACCCTTCCGTTACACGCGGCTGGTATTCGCGCTGGCGATCGCGATGATCTTCCTGGGCGAGCGGCCATCGGCAACGACGCTGGTGGGCGCGGCCCTGGTTGTCGGATCGGGACTTTACGCCTTTGCCCGGGAACGGGCGAGGAAACGCGCTTCCCCTATGCCGTGAGCCGGGGTAAAGGGGCGGACGAGAGCATCATTCGGCCCTGAGGGACACCCATGAGCACGATCATCGACATTCACGCCCGCGAAATCCTGGACAGCCGGGGCAACCCCACGGTCGAGGTGGACGTCACCTTGGAGGACGGTTCGATGGGCCGGGCCGCTGTGCCCTCGGGCGCGTCCACGGGGGCGCATGAGGCGAACGAGCGGCGGGATGGCGACAAGAACCGGTACAAGGGCAAGGGCGTCCTGGAGGCCGTGGCGGCGGTGAATGGCGAGATCGCCGAAGAGATCGTGGGTTTTGATGCGACCGAGCAGGTCGGCATCGATCGCACGATGATCGAGATGGACGGGACGCCGAACAAGTCGCGGCTTGGCGCGAACGCCATTCTTGGCGTGTCGCTGGCGGTGGCGAAAGCCGCGGCGGAATTCACGGCGCAGCCGCTGTATCGCTATGTGGGTGGGACCTCGGCCCGCGTGCTGCCAGTGCCGATGATGAACATCATCAACGGCGGCGAGCATGCCGACAACCCGATCGACATCCAGGAATTCATGATCATGCCGGTGGGCGCCGACAATATCCGCGAAGCAGTGCGGATGGGGTCGGAAGTGTTCCACACGCTGAAGAAGGAACTGCAGGCGGCGGGTCACAACACCGGAATCGGCGACGAGGGCGGGTTCGCGCCGAACTTGAACTCTGCCCGCGACGCGCTTGATTTCATTCTGAAATCCATCGAGAAGGCTGGCTTCAAACCGGGTGAGGACATGTTCCTCGCGCTCGACTGTGCCGCGACCGAGTACTTCAAGGGTGGCAAGTACGAGATGAAGGGCGAAGGCAAGTCGCTGTCCATCGAGGGCAACGTCGATTTCCTGGTGGGCCTGGCGAACGACTATCCGATCATCTCGATCGAGGACGGTTGCGGCGAGGATGACTGGGAGGGCTGGAAGCTTCTGACCGAGCGTCTGGGGTCGAAGATCCAGCTGGTGGGTGACGACCTGTTCGTGACGAACCCCAAGCGTCTGGCGCGGGGGATCAAGGACGGGGTGGCGAATTCGATGCTGGTGAAGGTGAACCAGATCGGCACGCTGACCGAGACGCTGCAGGCCGTCGATATGGCGCACCGCGCGCGGTATACCAATGTGATGTCTCACCGGTCGGGCGAAACCGAGGATTCGACCATCGCCGACCTCGCGGTCGCAACGAACTGCGGGCAGATCAAAACCGGGTCGCTGTCGCGGTCGGATCGCCTCGCCAAGTACAACCAGCTGATCCGGATCGAGGAGATGCTGGGCGAGACGGCGGAGTATGCCGGTCGGTCGATCCTGAAGGGCTGAGGCCAGACAGATCGGATTGCAAATTTTCGACGAAAATATGGGGGCGCCTTCGGGCGCCCTTTTCTATTGGAACCGGGCGGGGCGGAAGTCTTTCAGCAGCGGGTTTTCGGGGCCGCCGGTGATTTCCTCGGCGAGACACTCGGCCACGACGGGCGCCAGGGTTGCGCCGGAGTGCATGACGGCCAGCCACAGGCCCTCGATGGGCCCCTGCCCCACGACGGGCAAGCCGTCGCCGGGAACCGGGCGCATCGCCATCGCCTGGTGGGCGAAGTGGATGTCGTGGCCGGGGAAAAGTGTGCGCAGGCGTTGCAGGGTGGCGTTGACCACCACGGGGAAGGCCCCGAGCACCTCGGCATGGTCGGACTGGTGGCCGGCAGAGGCGGGGGCAACGAGGGCACCGTCCGCGTCCTGGCGGACCTCCTGGTCGGGGGTGGCGAGGACCATGGGGCAGATCGGCGGCTGGGGGTTGGTGCGGATCATCAGGCCGGGGCGTTTCAGCATGGGCAGGGTGTAGCCCATGGGCTGGAGGAGCGCGGGCGTGCCGGTGCCGGTGGCGAGGATGACGCGGGTTGCAGACATCGGGCCAAGGTCGGTGAGGACGCCGGTCACCCTGCCCTTTTCTTCGGTGATGGACTGGACGGTGGCGCGGGTGACCTGTGTGCCAGAGGCTGCGATCAGCGCGCGGGCAAGGACGGCCGGGTCGGCCACGCCTTCGCCTGGGAAGAAGAGTGCGGCCTCCGGGACGGGGCCGAGGGCGGGGAGACGCTCGGCGATCTGGGCGCGGGTCAGGCGCTGGACCTGGTAGCCGAGGGCCGCAAGGTCGGAGGCGGTTTCCTCTTGCGCGTCGCCCGTCGCCTCATACCACAGGCAGCCGGGCCAGGTGGTGGGCAGGTTTGGCAGGGCTTCGGTGAGGCGGCGATGGGCGGCGAGGCCCTCGTGACGCAGGCGGTAATGCGGGTGGTTCAGGTAGTAGGAGGCGTTGAGCCAGCCGAAGCTGGCGGCCGAGGCGAGGCCGCCTTCGGCATGGGTGGAGAGGATGGTGACCTGCTCTCCGCGCCGGGACAGCTGGTAGGCGAGCGCCGCACCAGTGATGCCTGCGCCGATGATGAGGGTTTGGGACATTGGGTCAGGCTGGCACGGGTGGGCCGGGTTGGCAACCGGGGGTCGGTCGGGCTAGGTCTGGGGGATGCTGATCCTGCTGAACAAGCCCTATGACGTGCTGTGCCAGTTCTCACGCGAGGGGGAGCGGGCGGTGCTGGCGGATTTCGTGCCGGTGAAGGGGGTCTATCCGGCGGGGCGGCTGGACCGGGATTCGGAGGGGCTGCTGGTCCTGACCGATGACGGGAAGCTGCAGGCGCGGATTGCGGACCCGAAGTTCAAGCTGGAGAAGACATATTTTGCTCAGGTCGAGGGGGTGGTGACCGAGGCGGCGCTGGAGCGGTTGCGGGCGGGGGTGGAGTTGAACGATGGGATGACGCTGCCAGCGAAGGCGCGGGGGGTGGGGGAGCCTGGGTGGCTCTGGCCCCGGGTGCCGCCGATCCGGGTGCGGAAAACGGTGCCGGATGGGTGGATCGAGCTGACCATTCGCGAGGGGCGGAACCGGCAGGTGCGGCGGATGTGCGCGGCGGTGGGGCTGCCTTGCCTGCGGCTGATAAGGTGGCAGGTGGGGGACTGGACGCTGGAGGGGTTGGCTCCGGGAGAATGGAGGCAGGTGTGAGCGCAGAGGCGATCATCGCGAAGCTGGGATTGCAGCGGCATCCGGAGGGCGGCTGGTATCGCGAGACGTGGCACGGGCCGGAGGTGGGCGGGCGCGCCTCGGGGACGGCGATCCTTTTCCTGCTGCAGGCCGGCGAGCGGTCGCATTGGCACCGTGTCGATGCGGACGAGATCTGGCTGTGGCATGCAGGCGCGCCCATGGTGCTGTCGATGGGGGTGGCGGCGGCGCGGGATGTGACCCTCGGGCCGGATGTGCTGGGGGGCGAGGTGGTGCAGGCGGTGGTCCCGGCCGGGTGGTGGCAGGCGGCGTGGTCCACGGGGGAGTGGACGCTGGTGAGCTGCACGGTGAGCCCGGGGTTCCGGTTCGAGGGGTTCGAACTGGCCCCGCCGGGGTGGGAGTTGCCGTTGGGCTGATCCTATGGACTTGTCGGAGGTCGATCCGGTTCCGATATGAGCCGAATGATCTTCTGGAAGGACGTCTTGGCTTGGGCAACGGCAGCGATGGCAACCGCCGGTCTTGGCGCCATTGCCATCCTGCCTGCGGTCTACCCGGCACGTGAGGCCTTGGGCTACTTTCCGGGTGTGGTGCAGTCCTACGAGTTGCGCGTGGGGTCGGTCAGCGCACAGGGATTTCTTGCTGTTCGGTTGGATCAGGGCACGGACATGAGGGTGCGCGCTGCCGCGGCGCTGGCCCCCGGGGAAAAGGTCTGTGTCCGGGCGGTTCGGCGGGGATCGCTGATCGAGGGACATCTGGTGCCGATGGACCGTTGCACTTCGCAGTGAGCTTTGTCTCAGGCGGGGCGAGGTGTTGCCCAAGGCCGTCATGACCCCTGCGCGGGCTTTCGCCGCCGATTTTTTTTTGCGGGTCGACACGGATCGGCGGTTGGAGAGGGAGCAGAGGTTGCTGACCCTTTCGGTCGAGGGGTTTGGGCCAGAACCGCCGGGGTGGAAAGTGCCGAAGGCTTAGGCTTGTGCAGCAAGGATTGACATCCCACTTCATGAAAATGATCTGGACACGAGACAATCTGACGCTTGCGGGACTGGTCATTCTGATGGCGAGCCTTTCAGCGCTGGCGATCCGTTCACACCATATCTCTGCCAGTAAACCTCGTTCCTTTCTGACCGGATCAGTTCTCTCATACGAAGTCACGGTCACCAAGGGAGGAGGAACAAGAGGCTACTTCATGGTGCGGCTTGACCGAGGCGATCAAATTCGGGTGGAGGCGCGGACCGGGACTTTGCCCGGAGACCGCGTCTGCATCCGAGCCGCCCAGCGGGGTGAGTTGGTCGAGGGGATGCTGGTGCCGATGGACCGTTGCACTTCGCAGTGAACTTCGTCTCAGGTGGGGCGAGGTTTTGTCGAACGCCGTCATCACCACAGCGCAGGCTCTCGCCACCAGTCTTTGCGGGTTGATCCGGATCGGCGGGCGGATGCCTCCGGCGGGAGTATTTGGGCCATTGGCAAGACGTGACGCGGGTGGACCGGGATTGTGCGGGGCACAAGATCGGGGTGGTTGTTGCCCGGGGCTTTGGATAGGGGTGAGGCATGAGCGAGACCCCTGCCCCGCCCCGCCCCGCGGCTGCCCAAGGTGCGACGACTGGCGACAGTCTGTCCGGCTTTCTGTATGCGCTGACGGCCTACCTGCTATGGGGCTTCCTGCCTTTGTACATGAAGGCGCTGGCGCATATTCCCCCGGTGGAAGTCATCGCGCATCGGGTGCTGTGGTCGGTGCCGATTGCGGTGGCGGTGATCGCCTGGCTGGGGCGGACGGATGATCTGAAGGCGGCCCTGAAGTCCCCCCGGATGCTGGGAATGGGCGCGATGACGGCGGCGCTGATCTCGGTCAACTGGGGGATCTATGTCTGGGCCATTGGCTCGGGGCATGCGCTGGATGCGGCGCTGGGATATTACATCAACCCGCTCTTCTCGATCTTCCTCGGCGCGGTCCTGCTGGGCGAGCGCATGGGGCGGACCCAGGTTGCCGCCATTGCGCTGGCGGCGGTGGCAGTGGGCATCCTGACCTGGGAGGCGGGGCGGCTGCCGGTCGTAGCGCTGGGGCTGACGGTAACCTGGGGGTTCTACGCTTACCTGAAGCGGCGGTTGCCGATCGGTCCGAACCAGGGCTTCACGCTGGAAGTGCTGATCCTGCTGGCCCCGGCGCTGGCCTATATCGGCTGGCTGTTTGCGGACGGGTCCGGGCATTTCCTGGAAGGCGTGGCCTGGGACAACCTGCTGCTGCTGGGCTGCGGGCTGGTCACGGCGGTGCCCCTGATGATCTACGCCAACGGGGCCAAGCGGCTGACGCTGTCGACCATCGCGATCATGCAATACATCGCCCCGACGCTGATCTTCCTGACCGCGGTCTTCATCTTCGGCGAGCCGTTCAGCGGGGTGAAGCTGGTGGCCTTCTGCCTGATCTGGACGGCGCTGGTGATCTATTCGCTGCCGATGCTTGCGGCGCGGGTCAATCGGGGCGGCTGATCTGGCCACCGCCGACGAGGGCCGGTGCGCCGGTGGTGTCGGGGCCGGAGGTCGCCATCTTGCGGAGCACGCGGACGGCGAGGAAGGCGAAGGCCTGGGCTTCCAGCATGTCGCCGTCGAGGCCCACATCCTCGACCTTCAGGATCGCGCACGGGATACGACGGCGGAGTTCGGCCATGAGCGTCGGGTTGTGGCGACCACCGCCGGTGACGAGGATGCGGGTCACCGGCGCCGGGAAATGGATCTGAGCGGCGGCAACCGAGGCGGCGGCAATGGCGGTGAGCGTGGCCGCTGCATCGGCGTCGGACAGCATGTCCATCCGGTCAAGGAGGCCCGCGAAATCGTTGCGGTCGAGCGACTTGGGCGGCGGCGCGTCAAAGAACGGATCCTTCAGGACCGAGGCCACGAAGGATTCGTCCGCCTCTCCCGTCGCGGCGAGGCTGCCGCCTTCGTCATGCGTCTTACCCCGGCGTTCGCGCATCAGGTCGTTGATCGGCGCGTTCGCCGGCCCGGTGTCGAAGGCGAGAAGCGCGCCGGGGCTTTCGGGGCCGGGGGCGGTGGGATCGATCCAGGTTATGTTGCCGACGCCGCCGAGGTTGAGGAAGGCCAAAGGCTCGGTCGCGCCGATGTGGCGGGCAAGCGCATAGTGGTAGAAGGGCGCCAGCGGTGCGCCCTGGCCGCCAATGGTCACGTCGGCCGAGCGGAAATCCCAGACGGTGGTCAGGCCCAGAAGCTGGGCGAAGAGCGCGCCGTTGCCGCATTGGTGGGTGCCGCGGCCCGCGGGATCATGCGCAAGCGTCTGGCCGTGGAAGCCCAGGATTTCCGCCCCGGTGAAGCGGGCCAGGACCTCGGCATGGGCGGTCTCAACCACCTCGGCGGCGGCGGCGACCTCGGGCTCACCGGGCCAGCGGCCGAGAGCCGCGCGTAAGGTAGCCTGTTCTTCGGGCGTATAGGGGCGATAGGCCGAGGGGCCGAAGGCAAGAACTGCATGGCCGTCGGTCTTGATCATGGCGGCATCGACGCCGTCCAGCGAGGTCCCGGACATCGTGCCCAAGGCCCACAACGCGCCTTCCTTCCGCATCTTCCCTTGTGCCCCATGCGAAGCTATACCGCGCCCATCCTAGACCGAGGCGGCCATGAACTACCACCCGAAATCTGACTTCATGCGCGTGATGTTCGAGCGCGGCTTTGTTGCCGATTGCACGGATTATCAGGCGCTTGACGAGGCATTGGTGAAGGGTGTGGTACCGGGCTATATCGGGTTCGACGCGACGGCCACCAGCCTGCATGTCGGCAGCCTGATTCAGATCATGATGCTGCGCTGGCTGCAGAAGTGCGGCGGCAAACCCATCGTGCTGATGGGCGGGGGGACGACCAAGATCGGCGACCCGTCGTTCCGGGCCGAGGAGCGCCCCTTGCTGACGGACGCGCAGATCAACTCGAACATCGAGGGGATCAAGCGGGCGTTCTCGCCCTACGTCCGGTTCGGCGAGGGCGCGACGGACGCGGTGATGGTGAACAACGCCGAGTGGCTGGACCGGCTCAACTACATCGGTTTCCTGCGCGACATCGGGCGGCATTTCAGCGTCAACCGGATGCTGTCGTTCGAAAGCGTGAAGTCGCGGCTGGATCGTGAGCAGTCGCTCAGTTTCCTGGAATTCAACTACATGATCCTCCAGGCCTATGACTTCCTGGAGCTGCACCGCCGCTATGGTTGCCTGTTGCAGATGGGCGGGTCGGACCAGTGGGGCAACATCGTCAACGGCGTCGACCTGACGCGGCGGGTGGTGGAGGGTGAGGTCTTCGGGCTGACGACGCCACTGCTGACCACAAGCGACGGGAAGAAGATGGGGAAAAGCCAGTCGGGCGCGGTCTGGCTGAATGGGGACATGTTCTCGCCCTACGAGTTCTGGCAGTACTGGCGGAACGTGACCGACGCGGATGTGGGGCGGTTCCTGAAGCTTTACAGCGAGTTGCCGGTCGAGGAATGCGAGCGGCTGGGCAAGCTTGGCGGGTCGGAGATCAACCAGGCGAAGATCGTGCTGGCGAATGCGGTGACGGGGCTTCTGCACGGGGCCGAGGCGACGGCGGCGGCGGAAGCGACGGCGCGGGAGGTGTTCGAGAAGGGCGGGATCGGGGAGGATCTGCCCACCGTGACGCTGGAGGCCGGGGAACTGGCCGAGGGTGTAGGGATCGTGCAGCTGTTCGTGCGGGCGGGTCTCGCGGCGTCGGGCAAGGATGCGAAACGCCTGATCGCGGAGGGCGGCGCGAAGGTGAACGACGAGATCGTCACCGATGCCGGCCTGCGCTATGGGGCGAGCCATCTGGTCGAGCCGATGAAGCTGACCGCGGGCAAGAAGCGGCACGCGCTGGTGGTGATCGGGTAAGTAGGGTGGGCAAGCTGCCCACCTTACCCGCGCGCGAGGCGGGACTCGTCATCGATGAGGCGCAGCGTTTCGAGTGACCAGCGCCAGAGGATCAGGTTGCGGGCTTGAGGGGGCGCGAGGCGGGCGTAGCTTGGCGCCAGCATTCCGGCAAAACCCTGGTCCACAAGGCGGCGCGCGAGAGTCTGGGTCGGAGCCTCTCGCCCCTCGGCCATGTGGACGCGCCAGTCGTTGGCGGCCAGGTTGCCGGGTGTCAGCCCCTGCCCTGCCAGAAGCCCTGCGTCGGTCGCGTCGAAGACAGGGGCGATGTCGGCCTGGAAACTGACCAGGATCGTCGGCTGCAGGGGTTGGCCGATCTGGCTGACCTCACGCACGGCGGTGACGGGATCAAGCGTGCAGTAGAGCGCGGGCATGCCCTTGGGATTGAAGCGGCCGCCGTAACGCCGGGCGCCCTCACCCGAGAGCGGATCGCCGACCCAGACCGGGTTCAGCGCACGGTAGACGATGGCCTGAAGCCGCATCAGGCGTAGACGCCGGCATCCACTGCGTCGATGTAATCCATAACCTCAACCGCGCGGCCCTGGCGGACGAGGTGCATCGCGGTCATGCCGCCGAAGCCCGCCAGCGGTTCCGACCGGTACCAGGCATAGGCGAGGAGATCAGAGCCGAAGCGCGGCGAGACGCGGTTCAGGATCTCGATCATCTCGCGGAGGCGGGTCTGGGTTTTCGGGGTGGCGATCCGGTCCTTGCGGGAAAGCGCGTCGCGGCCAAGGCCGGTCGAGGCGGCGACATCGTCGACCGTGGTCAGGAGGTGTTCGGCAATCAGCCGGGGCGAGAAGCCGGGACCCTGGGCAGTGCGGGCAAGGGCGAGGGACATGGCAATCTCCACGGATACTGACGTGAATATACGTCAATATCCGTGGAATTCAAGGTCACTCCTGAACGGTGACCTTGGTCATGACGTCCGGCGTTGCCGGTGGCTCGCCGCGCTGGATCGCATCGACGACCTCCATCCCCGAGACGACGTTGCCGAAGATGGTGTATTGGCCGTCAAGGAAACTTGCGTCGGCGAAGGTGATGAAGAACTGGCTGTTCGCGCTGTTCGGGTCCTGGGCGCGGGCCATGCCGACGACGCCGCGCTGGAAGCTGAGGCTGTCGGAGAACTCGGCCGGGATGTCCGGGAGCGAGGAGCCGCCGGTGCCCGCCATCGACAGGTCACCGCCCGCCTTGCCGTTCGAGACGTCGCCGGTCTGGGCCATGAAGCCGTCGATCACGCGGTGGAAGACGACGCCGTCGTAGGCGCCTTCCTTGGCGAGCGCGACGATCTGGGCGACGTGCTTTGGCGCGACGTCGGGGAGGAGGTCGATCACGATGGTGCCGTTCGCAGCACCGGCGACCTCGATCACCAGGTTGGGGCCGGGGCCATCGGTTGCGTCCTGGGCGACGGCGGGGGTGGCAAGCGCCAGGGCGGCGGCGAGGATCAGGTTACGCGACATCGGCGGCCACCCGGACAGTGATCATGCGGTCGGGGTTCTGCGGCGGCTCGCCCCGGGTGATCTTGTCGACATGCTCCATCCCCGAGACGACCCGGCCATAGACGGTGTACTGGCCATTCAGGAAATGGTTGTCGCGGAAGTTGATGAAGAACTGGCTGTTGGCCGAGTTCGGGTTCTGCGACCGGGCCGCGCCCAAAGTGCCCCGATCATGCGGCAGCTTGGAAAACTCGGCCGGAAGGTCGGGATAGGACGACCCACCCGTCCCCGCCCGGCGGGGATTGTAGTTCGGGCTGTCCATGTTGGCGTTTTCCACATCGCCGGTCTGGGCCATGAAGCCCTCGATCACGCGGTGGAATGCCACGCCGTCATAGGCCTTGTCGCGGGCAAGCTGCTTCATCCGCTCGGTGTGCTTCGGCGCCACGTCGGCGAGAAGCTCGATCACCACTTCGCCGTCCTTCAGCGTGAGGATGATCGTGTTCTCCGGGTCCTTGATGTCGGGCATCGGGGTCTCCTTGGTTTTCGTCGGGCGCGACCGTAGCGGCGGCATCCGGCCAAGGAAAGGGCAAAGCGCGAGAAGCGGTTGACGTGGGCGTGATCCCCGCGCCAAAAGCGGGATGCACCCGAACAGATGGAGAGACGCGGATGGCCTGGAAAACGCTGGACGACATGGAGCTTGGCGGCAAGACGGTGCTGGTGCGCGTCGACATCAACGTGCCGATGGAGGGCGGTCGGGTGACGGACATGACCCGGATCGACAAGATCAAGCCGACGGTCGATGACATCGTGGCGAAGGGCGGCAAGGTCGTTCTGTTGGCGCATTTCGACCGGCCGAAGGGCAAGGTGGTGCCGGAGATGAGCCTAGGTCACGTCGTGGAGGCCCTGGCGGAGTCGCTGGGCCGGAAGGTGGTGTTCGGCGCGGATTGCGTGGGGGATGTGGCGGCGGCGGCGATTGCCAAGGCGGGCAAGGGTGAGGTCGTGCTGCTGGAAAACACCCGGTTCCATCCGGGCGAGGAGAAGAACGACCCCGACCTGGCGGCACAGATGGCGAAGTTGGGACAAGTCTATGTAAATGATGCGTTTTCTGCCGCACACCGGGCGCATGCCTCGACCGAAGGGCTGGCGCGGTTGTTGCCGGCGGCGGCGGGGCGGTTGATGGAGGCGGAGCTCAAGGCGCTGGAGGCGGCCTTGGGGTCGCCGAAGCGTCCTGTGGTGGCGGTTGTGGGGGGCGCGAAGGTTTCGACCAAGATCGAGTTGCTCGCGAACCTGGTGACCAAGGTCGACCATCTGGTGATCGGCGGGGGGATGGCAAACACCTTCCTCGTGGCCGAGGGGATCGAGGTTGGCAAGTCTCTGGCCGAGCGCGAGATGGCGGAAACGGCGCGGGAGATCCGGCACCGGGCGCAGAAGGCGGGGTGTCAGATCCATCTGCCGGTGGACGTGGTCGTTGCGCGCGAGTTCAAGGCGGGGGCGGAGAGCCAGACGGTGGGCGTGCTGAAATGCCCGCCGGATGCGATGATCCTGGATGCGGGGCCAGATACGGTGGCGCGGCTGGAGGCGGTCTTTGCCGAGGCCAAGACGCTGATCTGGAACGGGCCGCTGGGGGCTTTCGAGATTGAGCCGTTCAATGCGGCGACCAATGCGGCGGCGCAGGCGGCAGCGCGGTTGACCAAGGCCGGGGGCCTGATTTCGGTGGCGGGCGGGGGCGACACGGTCGCGGCGCTGAATGCGGCGGGGGCGGCGGATGACTTTACCTTCATCTCCACCGCGGGGGGGGCGTTCCTGGAATGGATGGAAGGCAAGGAATTGCCGGGCGTGAAGGCCTTGATGGGTTAGGCCACAGGGGCTATGCCAGCGCCAAGGGATCAGGAGACGGACATGACCAACGCGAAGATGACCGAACAGGTGCGGAACGGCCGGGGCTTTATCGCGGCGCTGGACCAGTCGGGGGGCTCGACCCCCAAGGCGCTGAAACTCTACGGGATTTCCGAGAGTGAATACTCTGGCGAAGAGCAGATGTTCGACCTGATCCACGCGATGCGGGCGCGGATCATCAAGTCGCCCGCCTTTACCGGCGACAAGGTGGTGGGGGCGATCCTCTTCGAGCAGACGATGGACCGGACGATCGACGGCGTGCCCACGGCGACCTACCTGTGGGAAAAGCGCGGCGTGGTGCCGTTCCTGAAGATCGACAAGGGGCTGGAGGCCGAGGCGGATGGCGTCCAGCTGATGAAGCCAATCCCGGGCCTCGATGCGCTGCTGGCGCGGGCGGCGAAGGCGGGGATTTTCGGGACCAAAGAGCGGTCGGTGGTGAACGCGGCAAACCGCAAGGGGATTGCCGCGGTGGTGGCGCAGCAGTTCGAGCTGGGGCGGCAGGTAGCGGCGCATGGGCTGATGCCGATCCTGGAGCCGGAAGTGACCATCTCCATCGCCGACAAGGCCGAGGCGGAAGCGATCCTGCAGGAGGAAATCCTGAAGCATCTGGAAGGGCTTGAGGGCCAGGTGATGCTGAAGCTGTCGCTACCGACGGTGCCGGATTTCTACCAGCCGCTGGTCAAGCATCCGAAGGTGCTGAAGGTCGTGGCGCTGTCTGGCGGGCATTCCCGCGACAAGGCGAACGAGATCCTGGCGCAGAACCACGGGATCATCGCAAGCTTCAGCCGGGCGCTGTCGGAAGGCCTGTCGGCGCAGCAGTCGGACGCCGAGTTCGACGCGGTGCTGGAGGGCGCGGTGGACGGGATCTACGCGGCCTCGATCACCTGAGGGTGTGGCGTTCAAGTCTTTGAGTCCCGTGCATTTTCGGGATTCACAAGCGATTCGCGATGTGCCATGATCCCAGCAGAGGCCCCCGGACAAGAGGGGCCCTGACGAGGCGGGCATGACGACAGCACAGGCGCATCGCGGGTTCGGCGGGTTGATCTACCTTGGCTTTGCCATGGTGCTTGGGCTGTACTTCACCTTTGCGGCGGTGCAGGGCGATTACGGCATGTTCGCCCGCGTCGCGATCAATGCCGAGGCTGAAGCGCTGACCGCCGAGCGTGACCGGCTGCAGGCTGAACTGGCCGAGATGCAGAACCTGACGCGGCGGCTGTCGGACACCTATCTGGACCTGGACCTTCTGGACCAGCAGGCGCGCGACGTGCTGGGCTACATGCGCGCGGACGAGATCGCGATCCGCTGAGGTCTAACCACGACCCATTCCATCGTTTCGGCCTTGCGCTGCGCGCATAGGTGCCATGTTGCCATGCCGCAGGCCGCGGGCGAGAATCCTTTTGACCCAATAAACACCGATGCTGTAAGGATGGTTTAATACTAAACCATTCCTGATCCCGACTTGTAGCTCTGGGAGGAGCCCGATGGCCAAGAAGCCTGACGCGAGACCGAATGTCTCAAAAGAGGAATTGCTGAAGTTTTACCGCGAGATGCTCTTGATCCGCCGGTTCGAGGAGAAGGCGGGCCAACTGTACGGGATGGGTCTGATCGGGGGCTTCTGCCACCTGTACATCGGGCAGGAAGCGGTGGTCGTGGGTCTGGAGGCGGCGGCCAAGGAAGGCGACAAGCGCGTCACCAGCTACCGCGACCACGGGCATATGCTGGCCTGCGGGATGGACGCCAAGGGCGTGATGGCCGAGTTGACCGGGCGGATTGGAGGATACTCCAAGGGCAAGGGCGGCTCGATGCACATGTTCTCGAAAGAGAAACATTTCTACGGCGGGCACGGGATTGTTGGCGCTCAGGTGCCGCTGGGGGCGGGGTTGGCCTTTGCCGACAAGTACCTCGGCAATGACAACGTGACCTTCACCTATTTCGGCGACGGCGCTGCGAACCAGGGCCAGGTCTATGAGACCTACAACATGGCGGAACTCTGGGACCTGCCGGTGATCTTTGTCATCGAGAACAACCAGTATGCGATGGGGACTTCTGTGAAGCGGTCGACCAAGTCGACGACGCTTTATGGCCGGGGCCTCGCCTATGGCATCCCGGGCGAGCAGGTTGACGGGATGGACGTGCTGGCGGTGAAGGCCGCGGGCGAGAAGGCGGTGGCGCACTGCCGGGCTGGGAAAGGCCCGTATATCCTTGAAATGATGACCTATCGCTACCGCGGGCATTCGATGTCTGACCCGGCCAAGTACCGGACGCGGGAAGAGGTCGAGAAGATCAAGACCGAGAAGGACTGCATTGAGCATGTCCGCGATCTGCTGACGCAAGGCGGCCTCGCGTCCGACGAGGAGCTGAAGGCCATCGACAAGGACATCAAGGCGATCGTCAACGAAAGCGCCGAGTTCGCCAAGGAAAGCCCGGAGCCGCCGCTGAGCGAGCTTTGGACGGATATCACGGCGTAAGGGGGGATATAGACATGGCAACCGAAGTTCTGATGCCCGCGCTGTCCCCCACGATGGAGGAAGGGACGCTGGCGAAGTGGCTGGTCAAGGAAGGCGACACGGTCAAGTCCGGCCAGATCCTCGCCGAGATCGAGACCGACAAGGCGACGATGGAGTTCGAGGCGGTCGATGAAGGGATCGTCGGCAAGATCCTGGTCGCGGAAGGCACGGCGGGCGTGAAGGTGAACACGCCGATTGCGGTGCTGGTCGAGGACGGGGAAGCCGTCTCTGACGCGCCCAAGGCGGCTCCGGTTGCTGCGGTTGCGGCGGCGGCGGCGGAAGTGCCGGCGACGGTGGTGGCCGCCCCCGTGGCGGCGGCCCCTGCCCCGGTCGCGGCGGCTTCGGGTTGGCCGCATACCGACCTGCCCGAGGGTCCGACGAAGACCATGACCGTCCGCGAGGCGCTGCGCGAGGCGATGGCCGAGGAGATGCGGGCCGATCCGACGGTCTTCCTGATGGGGGAAGAGGTCGGCGAGTATCAGGGGGCCTACAAGATTTCCCAAGGCTTGCTGGATGAGTTCGGAGCCAAGCGGGTCGTCGACACGCCGATCACCGAGATGGGCTTTGCCGGGATTGGCGTGGGTGCGTCCTGGGGCGGGCTGAAGCCGATTGTCGAGTTCATGACCTTCAACTTCTCGATGCAGGCGATCGACCACATCATCAACTCGGCGGCCAAGACCCTGTACATGTCGGGGGGCCAGATGGGCTCGCCCATGGTGTTCCGGGGTCCGAATGGTGCGGCGGCGCGGGTGGGCGCACAGCACAGTCAGGACTTCGCGGCCTGGTATGCGGCGATCCCGGGGCTGAAGGTGTGCATGCCGTATTCGGCGGCGGATGCGAAGGGACTCCTGAAGACGGCGATCCGCGATCCGAACCCGGTGGTGTTCCTAGAGAACGAGATCCTGTACGGGCGGTCCTTCGAGGTGCCGACGGATGGCGATTTCACCATTCCGTTCGGCAAGGCCAGTATCCTGCGGCCGGGGACCAATGTGACGGTGGTGTCCTTCGGGATCGGCTGTTCGCATGCGCTCGCGGCGGCGGAAGAGCTGGCGAAGGAGGGGATCAATGCCGAGGTGATCAACCTGCGGACGTTGCGGCCCATCGACTATGACACGGTGCTGGCTTCGGTGATGAAGACGAACCGCTGCGTCACGGTGGAAGAAGGCTTCCCGGTCGGGTCCATTGGCGACCACCTGGCCTCGACGATCATGCAGAAGGCGTTCGACTATCTGGATGCTCCGGTCGTGACCTGCACGGGCAAGGATGTGCCAATGCCCTATGCCGCGAACCTTGAGAAGTTCGCCCTGATCACGCCCGCCGAGGTCGTGACCGCTGTCAAATCCGTCTGCTACCGGTGAGGTGAAGCCATGGCGACCGAAATTCTGATGCCCGCGCTGTCCCCCACGATGGAGGAGGGCACGCTGGCCAAGTGGCTGGTGAAGGAAGGCGATGCGGTCAAGTCGGGCCAGATCCTGGCCGAGATCGAGACCGACAAGGCGACGATGGAGTTCGAGGCGGTCGACGAGGGTGTGGTGGGCAAGATCCTTGTGGCGGAAGGGACCGCCGGGGTGAAGGTCAACACGCCCATCGCGGTGCTGCTGGACGAGGGTGAGGATGCGTCTGCGGCGGTTGCGAAGCCTGCAGCGGTTGCCTCCTCGTCCGCTTCCTCGGCTGTCGCCTCGTCGGGCGGCTCGTCGGCGGCCCCTGCCCCGGCGGCAGCCGTTGCGGCTCCGGTCGCTTCGGGCGCTCGGGTGTTTGCCTCGCCGCTGGCGCGGCGGATTGCCAAGGAGAAGGGGTTGGACCTGACGGCCGTGAAGGGTTCGGGTCCGCATGGGCGGATCGTGCGGGCGGATGTCGAGGGGGCACAGCCCGGGGCAGCGAAGCCTGCAGCGGCCCCGGTCGTGGAGGCTCCGAAAGCCGCGGCCCCTGCCCCGGCGAAACCGGCGGGCGCAATGCCGACCGGCATGGCAGCTGAGACGGTGCTGAAGATGTATGCCGACCGGCCCTTCGAGGAAGTGGCCCTGGACGGGATGCGGCGCACCGTGGCGGCGCGGCTGACCGAGGCGAAGCAGACGATCCCGCACTTCTACCTGCGGCGGGATGTGAAGCTGGACGCGCTGATGGCGTTCCGAGAGACGTTGAACAAGCAGCTTGAGGGGCGCGGGGTGAAGCTGTCGGTCAACGACTTCATCATCAAGGCCTGTGCGATGGCTCTGCAAGCGGTTCCGGCAGCGAACACCGTCTGGGCAGGCGACCGGATGCTGCGGCTGAAGCCGTCGGACGTGGCGGTGGCTGTTGCCGTCGAGGGTGGGCTGTTCACCCCCGTCCTGCGCGATGCGGAGAAGAAGTCGCTGTCGGCCTTGTCGGCAGAGATGAAGGACCTGGCGACCCGCGCCAAGACCAAGAAGCTGGCGCCGCATGAATATCAGGGCGGGTCGTTTGCGATCTCGAACCTCGGAATGATGGGCATCGAGAACTTCGACGCTGTCATCAACCCGCCGCATGGGTCGATCCTGGCCGTCGGCGCGGGGATCAAGAAGCCGGTGGTGCTGGCGGACGGGACCATCGGGGTGGCCACGGTCATGTCGATGACGCTGTCGGTGGATCACCGGGTGATCGACGGGGCCTTGGGGGCAGAGTTCCTGAAGGCCGTGATCGAGGCGCTGGAGAACCCGATGGTGATGCTGGCTTGAACCGGCGGACGCGGGGGTTTCACACCCCCGCACCCCCGTGGAGTATTTGTGAAAAGAGCAAATGGGGGCCGTAAGGTCCCCTTTTGATTTAGCGCGCCTTGAGGTTGTTGATGAGCGTCCACGACCGGCGAATCACAGTGGCGGCGGTGCCAAAAGCGATGATCCAGAGGGTGACGATCAGGGTCCATTCGGTCGCGTAGAGGGCAGCGAGGACGGTGCCAGCGGTCAGGACCGCCATGCGCTGGGGCTTGGCGAGGGGGCCGGAGAAGTCGGGCGGGAAGCCCTCGGCCCGGCCAAGTTCGCGGATGTAGGCGGTGGCGATGGCGAGGGCTGCGGCGAGGAGGCCGAGCGCCGGGTTGCCGGCGGCGAGGCCTGCTCCAGCGAAGAAGAGGAGGTCGGAGACACGGTCGGGCGCCTCATTCCAGAAGGGGCCGTCCTTGGCGCCGCGGCCACCCTCGATCGCGACCATGCCGTCGATCAGGTTGCAGACGAGACGGGCCTGGAGCGTGGCAGCGGCGAGGAGCAGGCAGAGGAACTGCACGATGCCGGGGCCTTGGGTCGAAAGCCAGTAGAGCGCGAGGCCGGTCAGCGCAAAGGCCATGGAGGCTTGGCTGATCTGGTTCGGGGTGAGGCCCTTCTGGACCGCCCAAGAAGCCAGGCGCGCGGCCCAGGCGGAGTTGCGAGAATTCAGGGGGCGGCGGTTCTTGTCGGTCATGTCGCGGACCAGACCCAGCGGGTGACGTGGAAGAAGATGGGCGCGGCGAAGATCACGCTGTCGAGCCGGTCAAGGAAACCGCCGTGACCGGCGATGAGGTGTCCCCAGTCCTTGATCCCCCGGTCGCGCTTGATGGCCGACATGACGAGGCCGCCGAAGAAGCCCATGAGCGTGATCAGGAGGCACATGCCGGCAGCTTCAAGTGGGGAGAACGGCGTCATCCAGTAAAGCGCGGTGCCGATGGCGGTGGCGGAGAGGGTGCCGCCGATCAGGCCCTCCCACGTCTTCGAGGGCGAGAGGTTTGGCGCGACCTTGGTGCGGCCGAGGAGCTTGCCCCACACGTACTGCAGCACGTCCGACAGCTGCACGACGAAGATCAGGTAGGCGATGAGGATGACGTTGCGGCCCTCGAACCCCGGGATCTGCAGGTAGAGGAGCGCGGGCACGTGGCTGGCGCAGTAGACGCAGATCATCAGCGCCCATTGGGTTTCCGAGACGCGGATCAGGAAGTCCTTGGTGGAGCCCCTGAGCGCGGAGACGACGGGGAGGAGGAGGAAGGCGTAGACCGGGATGAAGATGGAATACATCCCGTACCAGTCGGTGGCGAGGAACCAGTACTGGAGTGGCAGGATCAGGAAGAAGCAGGCGACAAGCGACCAGTGGTCGGCGCGGTTGTGGGTGGTGAGGGTGAGGAATTCCCGCAGCGCCGCGAAGGAGCAGAGCGCGAAGAGGAGGACGACACCCGGCTTGCCTGCGATGAAGGCGAGAGCCAGGCAGATCACCATCACCCACCAGGCATTGATGCGGGCGTTCAGATTCTCGATGACCGGGTTCTGACCGGCGGGGGACAGCCGGGCGCGGAGGATTTCGCCGATGATGGAGGCGAGGACGAGGATTGTACCGACGCCTGCCAGGAGCCAGAGGAGATGCGGGGCGGTCATGCTGCGGCCTTCAGCGCGAGAAGCGCCTGGGTGGCGCGGGCAAGGAAGGCGTCCTTGGTCTCATCGGGTTCGACGTGGATCGGTGCGCCGAAGCTAAGGGTGCAGATCAGGGGGACGGGAATGACTTCACCCTTCGGCATCACACGGTTGAGATTGGCGATCCAGACTGGGACAAGGTCAACGCCGGGACGGGCCTTGGCAAGGTGGTAAAGGCCGGACTTGAAGGGGAGGAGAGCGGCGTCCGAGCTGTTGCGCTGACCTTCGGGGAAGATGATGAGGGAGGAGCCCTGGTCGAGGGCTGTGACCATCTGGGCAACCGGGTCCTCGGTGCGCGCTTCGGGGCGGCGGTCGATCAGGACGGCGTTGAAGACTTCACGTCCGATGAAGGCGCGGAGGGGGGAGGTGAGCCAGTAGTCGAGGGCCGCGACAGGCCGGGTCTGCCGGCGGAGGGGGGTGGGCAGCGCGGTCCAGAGGAGTACGAAATCGCCGTTCGAGGTGTGATTGGCGAAATAGACCCGCTGCTGCGGCACCGGTTCGATCCCCTGCCATAGGGCCCGGGGAGCGGTCATGAACCGCGCGAAGGTGGAAATCATCAGCCCAGTGACGCGGGCTGCGAAGGCACGCAGGACGGAGTTCATGCTGTGCTGGTCATTCCGCCTTGAGAAGCTGGTCCATCGTCAGCGCGGGCTGGGCGCAGCCGGCCTTGCCAACCACGCGGGCGGGGACGCCGGCGACAGTGGTATTGTGCGGAACATCCTCAAGCACGACGGACCCGGCGGCGATGCGCGAGCAGTGGCCGACATGAATGTTGCCGAGGACCTTGGCCCCTGCCCCGATCAGGACGCCGTCGCCGATCTTCGGGTGCCGGTCGCCGTCTTCCTTGCCGGTGCCGCCCAGCGTGACGGAATGCAGCATGGAGACATTGTCGCCCACCACGGCAGTTTCGCCGATCACGATGGAATGGGCATGGTCGATCATGATGCCCTTGCCGACTCGTGCAGCAGGGTGGATGTCGACGCCGAAGACCTCGGACACCCGCATCTGGACGAAGTAGGCCATGTCGATCCGGCCCGCCTGCCACAGCCAATGGCCGATGCGGTAGGCTTGTACGGCCTGGTAGCCCTTGAAGAACAGGATCGGCTGGAGGAAGCGGTGGCAAGCCGGATCGCGCTCGTAAACCGCCATCAGGTCGGAACGGGCAGCGCCTCCGATTTGCGGATCGCTGTCATAGGCCTGGTCGGCAATTTCGCGGAGGATCTGCTCGCTCATCTCGCCCGAAGCGAGCTTCAGCGAAAAGCGGTACGCCAGCGCGCGTTCCAGCGATGAATGGTGCAAGAGCCCCGAATGGATCAGGGCGCCGAGCAGCGGTTCGTTGCGAACGGCTTCGACCGCCTCTTCGCAGACGCGGCGCCAGACCGGGTCAACAGCGGTCAATTTCGGTTTGGACTCAAGCATGGCAACGCCTCCGACTGTGGCATCTTCATACCACATCGGAAACGGCAGGCGAGACGCAATTGTGTGCGCTAACCCATCACGTGTAGCGATGGATGCCCGGACGCCGCAGAAAGGCTGCCACATGGGTGCGGCAGCCTTTTTGGCCGGGCGCGCGCTTTACTGGTCAGACCGTCACACTTATCTGCCGGCACGGGCCAGGCCCGAAGCTGAGCGAAACCTGCGCCACCGCCATCTGGAACGGCCCGGTCACCAGATCTGCCGCCTGCATTGCTGCGGTGTAGGTGAAGGTTGGTTGGGTGACGGAGTACTCGGCGACCGTGGTCGCGCCCTGGATGATCCTGACGATGTAGGCTTCGGTTTCTTCCGCCAGAGGCACTTCGGCTGACTGCCAGGTGTCACCGTCGATCCTGGTCCTGCGGATCCAGGTCGCGGCCACATCCCCGGAAACAACCGTGTGGCGCAGATGGGCGACTGGATACGGGCGCAGGCCGATGCCGTCGAAGGCCTCGACCCGAAGGGCGACATTGACATCGTCAAATCCACGGGAAGCGACACCCACGCGGTAGTACCGGGCAAGGCCCCGCGCCGATACGGCAAGATCGATCTGCGACAGGGCAAGGTCAAGCAGCACGACGGTGCTGCCCACCGGCCAGCTGGCGGGCAGCACGCCGTCCGTGCCAAGCTGGCCCCGCAACCGCACCGAGACTTCGTAGGTGTCCGGTGCCACAAGCTGAACGTCCCGGAACTGGAAGACCTCCCAGTTCGAACTGCTTCCGTCGCCAATAGCCATGGCATTGGCGCCGTTCAGCACCGCCAACTCGCTGGCGGATGCCAGCTCTCCGCCAGACAGCTTGATCCGTAGCGGCGGGCCGTAATCCCATTGGCCGGGGCGGTGGGTCGTCATGACCGTTTCGGTCACGCCGATGACGGCCGAGGCGGCCACGAGGCGGTTGACTTCGTAGCCCGCGTCTTCGCCGGATGACCATACCGCCACTGTGCCGGGCCAAGGTTCCGCCGCCACCGCTATATGGGGCGCGTGCGGGACCTCGGTGCCGGTCAGCAACGGGAGGTCCAGAAACACCGGTACAACCGGAACCGGGGCCGAGTAGGCGCGGACCGAAATTGCCTCGTCACCCGGATCCGAGGGCAGGAATGCACCCGGTTCGACCCGGACCGCTTCCAATAGCTGGCCTTCGGACTGTGCGACGCGATCAACGCGGTATCTTCGACCTTCAAAACCGATGACGTCGCCGGCTCCGATCGCCAGCTGCGACTTGGGCAAGGCAAGTCGGATCGTGTCCCTTGCAACACGTGCCTCGGTCAGCCAGCGCTCTGCGGCGCTCAGCCCCTCCGACCGGGTCAGGGCAAGCGGCAGATCACTTTGTGACACGGAGAGTGACTCTTCATCCGGAAGCCGCGTTTCGACCGCCCGGACCTCATAGCTTGACTGCGCGTCCACAAAGCCCAGCCGGACCGTGCCAGCGGTTTCCGACTCGGCCAGACGCGTTGCTTCGATGCTGCCCTCAAGGTCCGGCGACACCGCAAGATCATCGCTGCCGATACTGGCCTGCACCCGGGCATTGCGCGTCTTGAAGACCAGCCTGCCATCTCGCTCGACGGCATCGAAGCCAAAGGCAAGCATCAGCGGCTGCAAGGACGCGCGGGCCGTTGTCAGGTCTGCCTGCTGATAGCCGCGGACCAGCCCGAAGAGGCCAGTTGCATCCACCGCATCTGCCCCGGACCGGGAACAGATCTCCTTGACGACCGCCGCCAGTGGCTGGTTCGAAGCCCGCCCGTTCAGCCAGTGCCCCCGTGCGTAGTTTTCGCCATCGTTCCAGATGTTGGTCTGACCGGGGAATTCCGGGAAGGGTCGCGCGTCCCACGTCCAGGCGAAGGCATGGTCCATATCCAGCATGGGACCGGCATAGATCGTCGATCGCGGGTTGTTGGTAGGGTCAGACCAGAAGGACGCGTTTGCCAACAGGTACTGCATCTGGATCAGATCGTCCCGCCCGCCATTGGAAAATGCCGGCAGGGCAGACTCGGACGACTTCGGATCGACGAACTTGTTTGGCTGGTTGGTGCCTTTGTCGATTGCTGCAGAGCCGTACTCGTCCGCCCAGGCCGCATCGCCTCGGGCTCATGGGCCGAAAACACCTGCGCGATGGCCCCGTTGGCCCAGACCAGCTGGTTCTTCGACGCCAGCCACTCCGGCTTCCGGTCGGGCGGAGAACAGGCGATGATCCCGCTTTCGCCCAGCACCATCACATCGCGCACCTGATCGATCGTCTCACCGACCAGCGCCACCCGCTTGCACTTTCCGGCGTCCAGAGGACCCGCCCCCTCCACCTGGCAACGCACCCATTCCGACCCCGCCCGCGTCTTCCCCGCCCCGCGCCCGCCCATGATGACCCAGGTCTTCCAGGCCCCCCGTGGCGGCAACTGATGCGGCAGCGCCCAGAACTCGAACACCCAGGGCAGCGCCAAAAGCGCGTTCTGGCTCAGGCCGCCCAGAAACTCATCCACCTCCTCCGGCGTTGCGGAGGCAAGCCAGGCGGCGCCCGATTTCAGCTCGGGCACTTTCAAGGTCGAGTGCCCCTCCGGCTCCGACGTGGCCGGCGATCTGCTTGCGGAGTTGGTCAACTTTGCTCCTTTCCTGCAGCACTTGCAGCGCCGTCGCCCGAAGGGAACGGATTGCCTCCTGTGCCGATTTTACTTCGTTGAATTCTCCGGCCTTGATGGCCGCCATCGTGCGTTCCAGCTCGATGACCGCCTCTTCGTACAGCCGTTCCGTGACCCCCAGGACATCCTCTGGCGTGGGCACATCCCCCGTAAACCGTACCGTCATCTAGTCCCGACACCCCCTCATGCTGCGCCCGCACGAAGGAAATGAAAAAGCGGCCGACGGAGGCGCCCCCGGGCCGCTTCGACACTTCTTCTAGCATGCCACGATGTCTACATCAGACCGCGCGGAAAGTCAAGGAATTTTCCGTTACACATCAATAGGTTGCTTGAACGCTGGCTTCACGTCCCGTTAACCGTCATTCCCCCTGGACGCCGCCCTCCTCCGCCGCGCCCTGCGCCGCTTCGATCTTGCGCCAGGCCGCGACGTTCGCGTTGTGCTCGTCCAGGGTTTCGGCAAAGGCATGCCCACCCGACCCGTCGGCCACGAAGAACAGATAGTCCGTCGTGTCCGGGTTCATCGCAGCCTTGATCGCCTCGGCCCCGGGGTTGGCAATCGGCGTCGGTGGCAAGCCGTCAATGACATAGGTGTTATAGGGCGTCTCGCGCCGCAGCTCGCTTTGCCGCAGCCCCCGGCCCAACACGCCCTCGCCCTTGGTGATGCCGTAGATCACCGTCGGGTCGGTCTGCAGGCGCATCCCCTGGTTCATCCGGTTCACGAAAACGCTCGCCACCCGGCCCCGCTCCTCGGCGATCCCGGTTTCCTTCTCGATGATCGAGGCCATGATCAGCGCCTCCTCGGGCGTGTCATAGGGCAGTCCCTCGGCGCGGCCCGCCCAGGCCTCGGCCAGGATCGCCGCCTGTTTCTCGGTCATGCTGGCAATCAGCGTCGCCCGCTCAGTCCCACGCTCGACCTCGTATCCGCCGGGTGCCAGGCTGCCCTCGGGCGGCACTGTCTCCAGCGAGCCCTGCAGGAAATCCGCCTTCTTCAGCGCGTCGACGATCTGCCAGCTGGTCACCCCTTCGGCCACCGTGATCCGGAACACCAGCGCCGGGTCGTCCGAGACCTGCAGATACTCTGGCGGCAGCGGATCGACACCCGCATCGAACCGCGTCACTTCGGTATAGGAATTGCTGTTTAGGTCCAACTCGCTCAGCACCACATCGGCCTTCGTCACACCGATCCGGAAGTTCAGGTCGCGCCCGCAGGTCGACCGGCCCGACGAGGTGATCGCTGTCAGCACCTCCGACATGCTGGCCTGCGCCGGGACCATGTAACTGCCGAACTTTAGGTCATCGGCCCTGTCGGCATATTCCGCCCCGATCCGGAAAATCCGCGCGTCGGTGATTGCGCCGCGCTCCTCGAGGTTCCGGCTCACCGCCGCAAGGCTCGCTCCCCGCTCGACCTGCAAGCAGATCGGTTCTGCCAAGGGACCCGGAGCAACGAACTCGTTGCGCCCCCAGGCGACCAGCGCCGCCACCGCGACCAGGATCACGATGAACAGCGTCAGCGCGTTTGAGGCGACGGACCGCCACATCGCTCAGCGCACCTTGCCCAGCACAAGGCTCGCGTTCGTCCCGCCGAAGCCGAACGAATTCGACAGAGCCACGTCAATCTTCCGCTTCACAGCCTTCTTCGGGGCGAGGTCCAGCTTTGGCGCGACCGCCGGATTGTCCAGGTTGATCGTCGGCGGGGCCACCTGATCCCGGATCGCCAGCACGCAGAAGATCGCTTCCACCGCGCCCGCTGCGCCCAGCAGGTGCCCGATGGACGACTTGGTCGAGGACATCGTGGCCTTCGCCGCATGGTCGCCCAGTAGCCGCTCCACCGCCCCCAGTTCGATGGTGTCGGCCATCGTCGAGGTCCCGTGGGCGTTGATATAGTCGATGTCCGCAGGCTCCAGCCCCGCCCGCTTCAACGCTGCCGACATCGACCGGAACCCGCCATCCCCATCCTCGGACGGCGCGGTGATGTGGTAGGCGTCGCCCGACAGCCCATAGCCCAGCACCTCGCAATAGATCTTGGCACCGCGCGCCTTGGCGTGTTCGTATTCCTCCAGAACCACGATCCCCGCCCCCTCGCCCATCACGAACCCGTCGCGGTCGGCGTCGTAAGGACGGCTGGCCTTCTGCGGCTCATCGGCGCGCTTGGTCGACAGGGCCTTGCAGGCGTTGAACCCGGCGATCCCGATCTCGCTGATCGGGCTTTCCGCCCCACCCGCCACCATCACGTCCGCATCCCCCCACTGGATCAGCCGCGCCGCATCCCCGATCGCGTGAGCGCCCGTGGAACACGCCGTGACCACCGCGTGGTTCGGCCCCTTGAAGCCGAAGCGGATCGAGACCTGCCCCGAGACGAGGTTGATCAGTGCGCCTGGGATGAAGAACGGGCTGACCCGCTTCGGCCCCTTCTCCTTGATCAGCACCGCCGTCTCGGCGATGGAGTTCAACCCCCCGATCCCCGACCCGATCATCACCCCGGTCCGCAGCTTCTCGTCCTCGGAGGGGTCCTCCCACCCTGCATCCTTCACGGCCTGCACCGCCGCGGCCATCCCGTAGATGATGAAGTCGTCGACCTTCCGCTGCTCTTTCGGCTCCATCCAGTCATCGGGGTTGAAGGTCCCGTCCGACCCGTCGCCCTTCGGGATCTCGCAGGCGTACTGGGTCACGACGTTCGTGGTGTCGAACTTGGTGATCGTCCCCGCCCCGGACTGACCGGCGATCAGGCGGCTCCAGGTCTCCTCCACCCCACAGGCGAGCGGGGTGACCATTCCAAGACCGGTGACGACGACGCGACGCATGCTCTTCCTCCAGGACCCAGGCTTTTTCTGGGTGATACACGGCCCCCCGAACCCGCGCAACCTTGGGGGCGGCCCATCGGCGGCGACGAGGGCTGTCCACGCAGGACAGCTTGGGCAGATGCAGCGAAATCAGACGCTTGGCCGTGGACGTTCAGAATGCGTTCACCATCACCCCTGCCGCGCCACGATCCCCATCACGGCTGCCAGAAGCTGCGCCGCCACCGCCGCGCCCTGGCCGTCGATGTCGCGTTCAGGCATGAACTCCACCATGTCGAAGCCCACGATCCGCGCCTTCTCGGCCACGCCCGCAATCAGTTCCAAGACCTGCCAGTAGCCAAGCCCCCCCGCAGTCCGCCCGATCACTGCAGGCATCACCGCAGGGTCGAGCGCGTCGAGGTCCAGGCAGATGATCACCTCGGCCCCCTCGGCCACCATGTCCAGCGCGCGCGTGATCCCGTAGCGCGCCACCTCGCCCGCCGGGACGAAGCCCACACCCCAGGCCTCGGCATCCGCCACGTCCTGCAGCCGGGCCGAGCCGATCCCGCGCTGGCCGACCTGGATGATCGCGTCGATGTGGTCCATCTCGGAAGCCCGCCGCATGGTGGACGAGAGGCCCAGCCGTTCCCCCTGCACCTCATCGCGCCAGTCGATATGCGCGTCGATCTGCAGGATCGTGTAGCCCCGCCCCCGCGCACCATAGGCCTCCAGCATCGGGATCGGCAGGCTGTCATCGCCGCCGATCAGCAGCGGCACCCCACCCCGGTCAAGGATCTGGTTCACCGCCCCGAAAATCCGCGCCCGATTGCCCGCCGGATCGTTCACATCCTGCGGCAGATCGCCCGCGTCTACTGCCGAAACACCGCCCGGAAACACCGGACCGCCAAGGTCGAAGTTCATATGCGCAAGGTTCGCCGCATAAGCCGCCCCCGCTGCCCGGATCGCCGCCGGACCGCCGGCGCAATAGAAGCCGACGCTTTGGTACGGAGTACACCCATCCGCTCCGATCAAAGCCATCTTTGCCGACAGGCGCGACAGGTCCCGGGTACGTGGGATGCCCATGAAGGTCTCCACACCGGACGCGCCGAACATGGTGCCAAGGGCGGTGTTGCCGGTCATGGGGGCCTCCTCTCGCGGCCCTCAGTCTGCGGCTGGGCCCATAGGCTGGCAAGGCCGATGACAGGTGTTGCGGCGCACCTTCGCCGAGACGGCGCGCCTGGGCCAAAATCCTTCGAAGGATTTTGCAAATCTTTTCGAAAAGATTTGCGCCCCTGCCCCCGCCGCAAACGCAAAAGGCACCCCGAAGGGTGCCCTGCTGTCCCACGAAAGGACGAATGCCTCAGGCGGCTTCCGAGATGAACTTCACCGCGTCGCCGAAGGTCTGGATGGTCTCGGCGGCATCATCCGGGATCTCGATCCCGAACTCTTCCTCGAAGGCCATGACCAGCTCGACCGTGTCGAGCGAGTCCGCACCCAGGTCGTCGATGAACGAGGCCGATTCCGTCACCTTGTCGGCTTCGACGCCCAGATGCTCGACGACGATCTTCTTCACGCGATCAGCGATGTCGCTCATGTCCGTTCCTCTTGCTTGGCGCGGGCTTTCTCCCGGCCTTTACCGTTCTACCCGGGCATCCCGGGCCTCAATCCTGCGCGCCTATACCAAGGGTCAAGGCCTATGGCAAACGCTTTAACCTGACTTGCGCGCCTGCGCGTCAGACCATGTCCATCCCGCCATTCACATGCAGCGTCGCGCCCGTCACATAGGCCGCCTCCTGCGAAGCAAGATAGAGGACGGCGGCGGCGATTTCCTGGGGCGTGCCCATGCGGCCTGCGGGGACAGAGGCGAGGATCGTCGCGCGCTGCGCCTCGTTCAGCTTTTCGGTCATCGCGGTTTCGATGAAACCAGGTGCCACGCAGTTCACCGTGATCCCGCGGCTGGCGACCTCTTCGGCAAGCGACTTCGACAGCGCGACAAGCCCGCCCTTCGAGGCCGCATAGTTCGCCTGCCCCGCATTACCTGCGCGCCCGACAACGGAGGAGATGTTGATGATCCGTCCCCAGCGTGCCTTCATCATCCCGCGGATCGCGGCCCGGCAGAGGCGAAAGGCCGCCGTCAGGTTGACGTCGATCACCGACTGCCAGTCGTCGTCCGACATCCGCATCGCCAGCCCGTCACGCGTGATCCCGGCGTTGTTGACCAGGATGTCGACCGCGCCCATCGCCTCGGTGGCGCGTTTCACCAACCCTTCGACATCTTCCGGGTTCGACAGGTTGCAGGGCAGCACGTAGGCGCGGCTGCCCAGTTCGGTTGCCAGCGCCTCCAGCGGTTCGATGCGAGTGCCGGACAGGCCAACGGTGGCCCCGGCGGCGTGCAGCACGCGGGCGATATCGGCGCCGATGCCGCCCGATGCGCCCGTCACAAGGGCGGATTTGCCGGTCAGATCAAACATGTTGGTCTCCTTCACGCCTTGAGCGCGGCGATGTCGTCAGGGGTGCCGATGGCACGGGTGGTGGCCCCTTGGGCGATGCGCTTGATCATGCCGGACAGCGCCTTGCCGGCCCCGATTTCCCAGAACTCCGTGACCCCGGCCTTTTCCATCCAGAGGACGCTTTCCCGCCAGCGGACTGACCCGGTGACCTGCGCTACCAGAAGGTCCATGATCCGGTCGGGCTCCATCACCGCCTCGGCGCGGACGTTGACCACGACGGGGACGGCGGGCTTTTGGATCGGGACGGCGGCCAGCGCCTCGGCCATGACATGGGCGGCGGGCTGCATCAGGGCGCAGTGGAAGGGGGCGGAGACGGGAAGGAGGAGCGCACGTTTCGCGCCCTTGGCCTTGGCGATCTCCACCGCGCGTTCGACGGCACCCTTGTGGCCCGAGACCACCACCTGGGCGGGGTCGTTGTCGTTTGCGGCCTGGCAAACCTCGCCCTGCGCGGCCTCGGCGGCGACCGCCGTCGCGGCCTCGAAATCAAGGCCCAGAAGTGCGGCCATCGCACCGACACCGACGGGGACGGCCTCTTGCATCGCCCGACCCCGGATGCGCAGCAGGCGCGCGGTGTCGGACAGGGTCAGCGACCCCGCCGCGCAAAGCGCCGAGTACTCGCCCAGGGAATGCCCGGCCACGAAACTGGCCTGGTCCAGACCGAAGCCTTCCGCCTCCAGCGCCCGAAGTGCGGCGATGGAGGTGGCCATCAGCGCGGGCTGGGCGTTCTGGGTCAGCGTCAGCTCGGCAATGTCACCTTCCCAGATGAGCGCGGACAGCTTTTCGCCCAGCGCGGCATCCACCTCGTCGAAGACGGCTTTCGCGGCCGGATAGGCCTCGGAAAGCGCCTTGCCCATGCCGATGGTCTGGGCGCCCTGCCCCGGAAAGACGAATGCGCGGCTCATGTTCCCCCCACGTGTTTTGTCGGGGATAGCGCGGGCGGCTGGGTTCTGCAATCTCTGCGACGGCAGTTCGGCGTCAGTTCAGCCGCACCCGCACCCGGTCGCGGCCGAGGACCCGGTCCTTGACCAGCCCCTTCAGGGACCGGTGCAGCACATGCTCGCGGTCCTGCAGGAAGAGAAGTCCGTTGATCGCCCGGTCATCCAAGAGCGCAAGGTTTGCCCCCCACTCGGCGGCACGCAGCGGGTCGACGCCGTCGGGGATGCCCTTGCGCGGGGTATGGGTGCCCGGGACCCAGTCGTTGATCACGATGCCGGGAAAGCGGTCGCCCAGGTCGGACACCAGCGCGCGGGTCAGGATGCGCAGGGCGCCTTTCGAGACGGAATAGGCGGCGGCAAGGGGCGCGGGCATCACATCGGCGAAGGTCACGATGTTGATGATCCGCCCCCGGCCCGTGACAACCATGTGCGGCAGGACGGCGTGGCAGCAGTTCAACGCCCCGCCCAGGTTCAGCGCGACCGTGTCCATGAAGCTGGCGGGCGTCTCCTCCAGGATATCGCGGTGCGGATAGACCTCGGCCCCGTTGACCAGGATCGTCGGTGCACCAAGCCGGGTACGGATCGTCTCGAAAGCCACGGCCACCGCGGCGGCATCGCGGACATCAGCGATCACTGGCATGACATCTTCATGCAGCGGCTCGAACGCAGTGGCCGAGATCCCGGCGACTGGCACACCGCGCATCGCCAGAGCTGCCGTGAGCGCGCGCCCCAGATCGCCGCCGGCGCCAGTCACCACCGCTACCCCGCCCGGAGCATCCGGCCTGATTGGGCTTTCCTCCATCACACCGCTTTCCGCCTTTCGGCCTGGTGGCGCGCCGCAATTACGTCAGCGACCCGCAGGGCATTCGCCGCGATCGTCAGGCTGGGGTTGACCCCCATTGACGTGGGCAGGAAAGACGCATCGGCAACATAGAGGTTGTCCAGATCATGCGCCTTGCAGTTGGCATCCAGCACCGAGGTCTTCGGGTCCAGGCCGAACCGCAACGTTCCGCAGGAATGGCCGAAGTTCAGCGCCGGGCGGAACCCTAGCAACAGCGTGCGCCAGCGGCCAAGCCGGTTGCGGACCACCCGGCGGAAAACGGCGCGACGGTCCAGAAGTTCTTCGTTCAGGCGGTACTCGATCACCGGGATCTCCGGGTCGGACGGATGCCGGGTCACCCGGTTGCCATGGTAGGGCAGGTCCTCAAGGATGCCGACAAAGACGGTCGCCTTGCCGAAGACCATGGCCCCCGCCCGCGCCAGCAACGTCGCCGCCATCTTGATCCCGGGCACATGACGCAGTCGCGTCTGGGCGATGCGTTCCTTGAGATGGGCCGCAATCTGCCCGGTATCCGCCGCCACACCCATGGACTGAACCAGCCCAAGCCGCCTGCCCTGGTACGCATAAAGATCGCGGAACGCGACAGCCCGCGTCGCCCCCGCGGAAGGCTGCCCCTTGCGCGGCCACAGCGCGAACATCTCGCTCAGGTGGAACATCAGCCCGCGTCCGACCCAGCCGCTGGAATTCGCGCAGCCTTCGGGATGGGTTCCGGTCGAGGCAAGAAGAATACGCGGCGAATGCAGCGCCCCGGCAGCCAGCACAACCGTCCGTCCGGTCAAGAGTATCTCCTGCCCGTCCTTGCGCACCTTGACCTTGGTGATCCGCCCGCCGCTTTCGATCAACTCCTCGACCGTCGTATCGGCCATCAGCATCGCGCGGCCGGTTTCCATCGCGGGCTCGATCCCGGCAGAGCGTCCGTCCATCTTGCAGGGCAAGGGACATTTGCGCCCCAGGCAATCCGAACAGCCGGGAACTCGGCGCAGCGCCTCATGCGCGCGGTAGGGGTTCAGGCCGACGGCGCGCAGGTCCTGGAACAGGATCGCTTCGGCGTCGCGCAAGGGCGGAGCTGGCAGACCCGGCGCCGGCAGGCCCGAGACGGGGTCGCCTTCGCCCCGGATCGACAACATCTCTGCCGCCTGATCGAAATAGGCGCTGAAGGCATCATAACCCACCGGCCAGCCGCCCGTGGGGTGCTCCATCTTGCCCACGGTTTCGATGTCATGCCGTTCGGGGCGTTCGACCGCCGCAGCATAGAAGACCGAGGTGCCGCCAACTCCGCTGCCGATCGGCGCAAAGAATTGCTGCGGACGGCCGCCGTCCATCCGCACCTCGACCTTGGTGGGCCAGAACCCGCGCATCTGCCGCGTGGTGTAGTCGTCGACGTCGATCCGCAGGTCCTGGCTTTCCGTGCGATAGCCCAGCGGACCCTTTTCAACGAACAGAACCGACAGCCCGCTTTCTGCCAGGCGTCGGCCAGCAAGACCACCGCCGATACCGGTGCCGATCACGATCACATCCCAGACCTGCTGGGCGGCCTCATGATGCGGCGCCCGTCCGGCGACGACAGCAGGACTCCACGATCTCAGCGGCATCAGCGGCAGTCTCTTTCAGCGGCGCGATACTGGCGCACGACCCTGACCAAAGCCGACTCCCCAATGTTGCCTGTCCGATTCGGCGACCGAACATGCAACCGTTCGAAGGCGGCATTATGGCAGGCGATCAAGCATGAGCTGAAAGCACCACCGGGACTTCTACCCCGGGTGCCTGGCAGGCTGTATTGGCCTGTCGCGAATTGTACCAAACTTGTACTGCTTCCCACTCGTTGTCCCGCCAGACATTTTTCGGCGAGACTCGCGCCGAAAGACGCCGACTTCAAGCCCTTTGTTGCACGACCGGTCGGTTCACCGCCAATATCGGCGGTTTCCGCCTGCGCCAGCGGGTCAGTGGTCGCGGGGCAGGCTTTCCATGCGCCAAACCCTGCGGCGGAACGGCCCTTCTCGATGCGATTGCCTTCGCGTTTCAGTCCCCGGCGAAGAAAAGCCGCCATGACCACGGTGTTCTTCCCGGTCGGTCCTGTCGATGTCCCGCTGGTGACGCAGGCGATGGAGCAGATCCTGCAGGATGCGTTGAACAAGCGGGTCGCCGATGGGGGATCACGATCCGGACGGTGTAGGGTGCAAGTCCTGCGTAGATGACGGCCTTGATGCAGGGCGGATGCGCTGCCCTTTGCCAGTCAGGTCGGTCGGCTTGCCCGGGCCCAGCCTGCACGCGCGTTTTGCAAGGACATTGCAGGGGCGCGCGCTTTCGGGTAGCAGTATATGTTATCTTATAACATTACGTGGATCGCCATGCCCCCCAGCCAGTCCGACCCCCGCCTGCCCGTCACCGTGCTTTCCGGCTTTCTCGGTGCCGGGAAGACCACGCTTCTGAACCACGTCCTGAACAACCGGGACGGCCGCCGCGTCGCTGTCATCGTCAACGATATGAGCGAGGTGAACATCGACGCCGACCTGATCCGCGAAGGGGCCGAGCTTTCGCGGTCCGAGGAAAAGCTGGTCGAGATGACCAACGGCTGCATCTGCTGCACGCTGCGCGACGACCTTCTGACCGAAGTGCGCCGCCTGGCTGCCGAGGGGCGCTTTGACTATCTGCTGATCGAATCGACCGGCATCGCCGAACCGCTGCCCGTCGCGGCGACCTTCGACTTCCGGGACGAGAACGGCATCAGCCTGTCCGACATCGCGCGGCTCGACACGATGGTCACGGTCGTCGACGCGGTGAACCTGCTGCGCGACTTCTCCAGCCATGATTTCCTGGCCGACCGCGGCGAGGTCATGGGCGAAGGCGACGAACGGACGCTGGTCAACCTGTTGACCGACCAGATGGAATTCGCCGACGTGATCGTGCTGAACAAGGTCGCCGATGCCACGCCTTCGCAGGTCGATGCCGCGCGCAAGATCATCCGCGCGCTGAACCCGGACGCCCGCCTGATCGAGACCAACCGCTCCTGCGTTGCGCCAGATGCGATCTTTGACACCGGCCTCTTCGACTTTGACCGCGCCCATGAACACCCGCTTTGGGCCAAGGAGCTGTACGGCTTCGCCAACCATACGCCCGAGACCGAGGAATACGGCATCTCCTCATTCGTCTACCACGCGCGCGAGCCCTTCCATCCGGCAAAGGTTCATGCCGTCCTGAACGGCCCGCTTCCCGGCGTGATCCGCGCCAAGGGGCATTTCTGGATCGCCACCCGCCCCGACTGGGTGGCTGAATTCTCGCTGGCGGGCGCGATGTCCTCGGTCACGCCGCTGGGCCGCTGGTGGGCCTCGGTGCCGCCCGAGCGGCTGCCGAAACACCCCGACGCCCAGGCCGAGATCGCCCGGCATTGGGCCGAACCCTGGGGTGACCGGCGGCAAGAGATCGTCTTCATCGGCGCGGGCCTGGACCGCGATGCAATCTCTGCCGCGCTGAATGCCGCGCTGGTCTCGGCCGCCGACTTCACGCCCGGGGCCTGGGCCAGACTGCCCGACCCTTTCCCGGCCTGGGGTCGGAAGGCGGCATGATGCGCAACCTTTCGGCACCACGCCTGCGCTGGCGTCCAAGCAACCCGATGCGGGACCACGACGCCCTGCCGCCGCCCCTGCGCGCCTGGGCCACTCAGGCCGCCCTGCCCTGGAGCGCGCGGTCCCTGCTGCGGACCTGGAACCGGTCACTGGTGACCACCGGATCGCTGGAGGCGGCGATCCGCCACCTGGAACGGTTGGAGGCCATGGTCCTAGCTGGTCAGGCGTCAAAGGTCTGGGGCGAGGGTTACCCCTGCCCTGCTCCGCCCCCTGTCGCAAAGGCCCGGTCCAGGAATTCGGCGCTTCTGCGCAGGTAGGTTTCGACATTGCGCCGCCGGAACACGCCGTGGCCTTCGTCCTTGAACAGCAGCACCTCGTGCGGGATTCCCGCCGCCGTCAGCTCGCGGATCGCCACATGGGTGTTCTCGGGCCCGACGTTGGAATCCGCCAACCCATGGACGATCATCACCTGCCCCCGGATCAAGGTGATGAACCGGCCGGGGGAGGCATTGGCGTATTTCTCGGGAAACTCCTCCGGCGTGCCGCCCATCATCTCTTCGCTATAGGCCCGGCCATGCGGCATTTCGGTCGCGTGGTAGTCGATGTCCAGGCGATACATCCCGCACATCGGAATCGCCGCCGTCACGAGGTCGGCATGACGAGTGATCGCGAACCAGCTTGAAAACCCGCCATAGGAATTCCCCGCCACCGCCACCGGCCCGGGCAGCCCTGATGCCAGCGCCGCCTCCAGCCCCGCCCGGATATCCGCCTGCTCCCGCCCGCCCCAACCGTCGACCTTCACCGCCTCGCGGTGGGCATAGCCGAACCCAGTGGAGCCGCGATAGTTCGGGTCAAGGACAACATAGCCGCAGGCGACCCAGAACTGGATCTTCGGGTTGACCCAATCCTCCGAATGCCAGGTCGGGCCGCCGTGGACATAGCCGATCAGGCCTTTCGGAGTGCCCTCGGGCCGGTAAAGCCAACCCTGCATCGCCATCCCATCCGGGGCGGTCCAGCGGAAGTCCTGTGGGGCGACATGGCGACGCGCAGGTTCTGGCGGTGCGCGAAAGATCGTGCGGCAGGTGCCGTCCGCAGCCACGGCCACCAGGTCATGCGGCGCGTCGGCGTCATAAGCCTCGGCCAGCCACCCGCCACCGGGCAGCGCGGCATGGGGCAGAAGACTGCGGCGGCCGGAATGGTTGGGAAGCGGGCGGATGCCATGGGGGCCGACCAGGGCGGCGCGGGTGTGGCTTTGCTGGTGGTGGATGCAAAGGAAGTCCTTACCCGTCCCCGCCAGCACGGAATGGGGGAACAGGTCCGGCTCCCCCGTCCGCCAGTCGATCGCGCCGGAGGGCAAGGTCAGGACCCCCAGCTTGTCCCGCCCCTCATGGTCGCAGGCAAAGCCGATCCGGTTGTCATCCAGCCAGCATGCCAGCACGTTGTTCTTCGCACCCAGATCCAGAACCTTCGTGGCCTCACCGCCCGCCACCGGCACCAGCCACAGCTGATACCCGCCCGGCGCGCGGTCGCTGCGGTGCCAGAGAAGGCGGGTGCCGTCGGGCGAAAGAAGCGGACCCACGTAGTAGTGCGGCGGGCTGTCGGCCCGGTCGAGGCAGGTGTAACGGCCCGCGACGAGGTCCTGCCGCCAAAGCCAGGCGCCTTCCGTCACTTCGCCCGTGGCATAGTCGTAATCGGCCAGGAAGAAGACCGCGCTTCCGTCCTTCGCCAGCGCGCCGCCGTAGACGTAGTGGGTGTCCTGCGTCGGTGTAATCTGCCGCAGTGCGCCGGTTTCGCGATCAAGGATAAGCAGGTGATCATGCTCGTTCGCGTTCAGCGACTGGGCGAGGACGAGGCGCCTGCCGTCAGGAGAGACGTCGCGGATCAGGTAGTGGTCATGGCCGTCGGTTAACATCTTCGGTGGGGCGGAACCGTCCAAAGGGGCGCACCAGACGTTCTCGGTCTCGGTCACGCCGGACATGCACCAGAAGGCCCATTGGCCATCCTCGCTGGCGTGGATGTTCGACAGTTGCGGAACGGTGGCCCAAAGGGCGGCAAGGTCGGTCATGGGGCATCCACGAAATGGCAGGCGGCAAGGCGGTCTGAGGCGACCTCACGCAGCTCGGGGCGGGTGGTGCGGCAAAGGTCAGCGGCCTTGGGACAGCGGCTGGCAAAGACGCAGCCGGGGGGCGGGTTCAGAACGGACGGAAGTTCCCCTGGCAGCGCCGTGCCGATCCGGCCCTTTTCCCGGCGCGGATCGGGTTCGGGGACGGCCTGCATCAGGGCCTGGGAATAGGGATGCAGCGGCTTCGCATAGAACGCGCTGCGGGGCGCGTGCTCGACGACGCGGCCCAGGCACATGACCATGATGTCATGGCTGATGTGCCGGACAACGGCCAGGTTGTGCGAGATGAAGACGAGGGCGAGGCCCATCCTTTCCTGCAACTCCATCAACAGGTTGATGACCTGTGCCTGGATCGAGACGTCCAGCGCAGAGACGGGTTCGTCGCAGATGATGAGTTTGGGCCTGCCGACCAGCGCCCGGGCGATGCCCACGCGTTGCGCCTGACCGCCCGACAGTTCGTGCGGGTAGCGGTCGGCGAAATCGGGCGACAGGCCGACTTGGGTCAGCGCCTCTACCGCCCGGTCGCGGGCTTTGCTGCGCGAAAGGCCGGGCTCAAAGGTTGCCAGCGGGCGGCTGACGATGCGGGCCAGCGTCATCCTGGGGTCCAAAGCGGCGACCGGGTCCTGGAAGATGATCTGCATCTCGGACCGTCGGCGGCGGAGGTCGGGGATGGTCGCCATGTCCTGCCCCTGCCAGAGCACCTGCCCTTCCGACGGTTCGATCAGGCGGAGGAGGGCGCGGCCCAGGGTGGACTTGCCGCACCCGCTTTCGCCGACGATGCCAAGGGTGCGGCCTGCCTCCAGCGTGAAGGAGACATCGTGGACGATAGGCAAGAGGCGCGGGCCGGAGAGGAGACCGGACCCCGGGACCTTGTAGCCGACGCTCAAGGCTTTCGCTTCCAGAAGGCTCATGGCGCGTCCCCCGTCAGATGGCAGGCGGCGCGGCGACCGGGGCCCAGGTCGCGCAGGGACGGTCGGTCGCTGGCGCAGTGCGGCAGCCGCACCGCGCAGCGGTCGACGAAGGGGCAGCCCTTGGCCTGACCGCCCGACCGGGGCGTGCCGGGGATTGTGCCAAGGCGCGGGGTCAAGGCTGTCTCCAACCGGGGCATCGCGGCGAGGAGGCCTCGGGTATAGGGATGCGCGGGCGCGTCGAACAGGGTCTCTGCCTGGGCCTCCTCCATCACCCGGCCACCGTAGAGGACGACGACCCGGTCACAGAGACGGGCCACGACGCCCAAGTCGTGGGTGACAAAGATGATCGCTGTCCCCGTCTCACGACCGAGCTCCGCCATCAGGTCCAGCACCTGTGCCTGGATAGTGACATCCAGCGCCGTGGTGGGTTCGTCGGCCAGCAGAAGCTTGGGCTTCGCTAGCAAGGCCATCGCGATCATCACCCGCTGACGCATGCCGCCCGAGAACTCATGCGGATAGCGCCGGCCGCGGGCTGCGGCGTCGGGGATGCGGACGCGGTCGAGCATCCGGACCGCTTCGGCCTGAGCCTGCGTCTTCGACAGGCCCTTATGGACCACCAGCCCCTCGGCCAACTGGTCACCCACCCGCATGTAGGGGTTGAGGCTGGTCATCGGGTCCTGAAAGATCATCGACAGGGCATCGCCCCGGACCCGGTCGAGGTCGCGGGGGGAAAGTGCCAGCAGGTCCTGCCCCTGGAACAGCACCTGCCCCCCGGCCCGCCCGTTGGCCGCCAGAAGCCCCATCATCGCATAGAGGATCTGGCTTTTCCCCGACCCGCTTTCGCCAACGATCCCAAGGACTTCTCCCGGGGCCACATCCAGTGATACGCCATCAACCGCCACCGTCTCGCCCTGCGCCAGGCGGAAGCGGACCGTCAGGTCCCTTATCGACAGCAGGCTACCGGTCATTTGGGTCAAACGCATCGCGGAGGCCGTCGGCGATGAAGTTGAGGCAGAGGAGGACGACGGCGAGAAGGCCCCCGGGAAGAAGCAGAAGCCGCAGGTCGCTGTCCATCGCCGCAGTGCCGGCCTGGATCAGGTTGCCCCAGCTCGCCTGCGGTTCCTTGATGCCGATGCCGAGGAAGGACAGGAAGGACTCGGACAGGATCACCTCGGGCACCAGGAGCGAGCCGTAGACGATGACGCTCGACATGCAGTTCGGGACGATGTGCTGAAGGACGATGGCCGGGCCAGTCATGCCGCCGGCGCGGGCGGCCTCGACGAATTCGCGCCGGGCGAGGGATTGGGCCTGGGCGCGGACGATGACGGCGGGGGTCAGCCAGAGGGTGAAGACGATGGCGGCGAAAAGGGCCAGGGTGCCGCCGCCGAAGAGGAGGCTCAGGAGGATGACGAGGATCACGTAGGGAAAGCCGTATAGGATCTCGACCAACCGCATCATCACCCCGTCGGTGCGGCCCCCCACATAGCCCGCGACGGCGCCGTAGAGGACGCCGATGACACCGGCGACCAGCGCGCCCAGGAAGCCGATGGTCAGCGACACCTGGCCCCCTTCAAGGACGCGGACCAGAAGGTCGCGCCCGAAATCGTCGGTGCCAAAAAGGTGCGGCCATTGAAACTCGGCAGGCGCATTGATGAAGTCGAAATCCGCGTCCTCACCCGTGAAGGGGAAGGTGTAGGGGCCGAGGAAGCAGAGGGCGACGATCAGCGCCAGCACCACGACCGAGCCCATCGCCAGCCGGTTCTGCCGAAACCGCCGCAGCTGCAGCTGAAAGGTCGAGGTGCCGCGTGGCGGGGCCAGATCAACGCTCATTCCGGATCCTCGGGTCAAGGATCGCGCGGACGACGTCGGTGGCGATGTTGAACAGGATCAGGATCGCGCCGTAAAGGAGCGTGATGCCCATCACAAGGGGATAGTCGCGGTTCAGCGCCGCGTCGACGAAGTGCCGCCCGATGCCGGGGACGGCGAAGATCGTCTCGATCAGGATCGATCCGGTGATGATCGCCGCCGTCGCCGGGCCAAGGTAGGCGATGACCGGCAGCAGCGCCCCGGTCAGCGTGTGCCGCCACAGCGTCCGGCGCCAACCGATGCCCTTGGCCCGCGCAGTCCGCACGTAATTCTCGCGCATCGTCTCGATCATCGATGTGCGGGTCAGGCGGCTGATATAGGCGATGTTCGGAAGCGCGAGCACAATCACCGGCAGGATCAGCGAGCGCCAGCCGTCGTTGATCCCGCCGACCGGCAGCCAGTCGAGCCGCAGCGCGAAGAAGGCCTGCAGCAAAGGCCCGATGACGAAGATCGGGATGGCGATGCCGACGACGCCCACCGTCCCCGCAAGGTAGTCGGTGGCCGAGTTCCGCCGCAGCGCGCTTGCCAGACCCAGCGCCACGCCCACCATTGCCGCGATGATGACAGCCCAGAAGCCGATGGTCAGCGAATATGGCAGACCGGATGCGATCAGGTCGTTGACCGAATAGTCGCGGTGCCGGGTCGAAGGGCCTAGGTCCAGCCGCAAGATGCCCCAGACGAAGCGGCCGAACTGCATCCACAATGGTTCATCCAGGTGGAAGGCCGCCTCGATGTTGGCCTGCACCTCGGGGCTGATCTTGCGGTTGCGAGAAAACGGCCCGCCGGGGGCCAGGCGCATGACGAAGAAGGTCAGCGTGACCAGCGCCGCCAGCGTCAGGCCCCCGTGCCAAAGCCGCTTGCCGATGAAGCGCAGCATCTAGTCCAGCGTCATCCACTGGCTGTTGTGATAGCCCGCCGCAGAGGGGCCGAAGCCCTTGACGTTGGGCTTCACCAGATGCCGGTAGGGCTCGATCGAGATCGGCGCGAAGATGTAGTCGTCCAGCAGGATCTTCTCGGCCTTCGCCAATTCCGGATACCGCGTCGCCTTGTCGGGCTGTTCCGCCGCCACGTCCATCGCCGCGTCATACTCGGGCTTCTCCCAGCCATAGCCAGGCTCTGCCGAGGGACGCATGTAAGAAAGGAACGTCTCCGGCCCCGCGAAATCACCCACCAGGTTGTCGGCGAAGATCGACCAGTCGTCGGTGTAGAACAGGTCCAGCCAGGCCTTCCGCTCCATCGAGTTGAGCTCGACCTCAACGCCCAGCACCTTCTTCCACATCAGCGCGGCCCCTTGTGCCCGGCGGATGTTGATCTCGGCCACGGTGGTGGCGATGGACAGCTTCAAGGGGTTATCCGGGCCATAGCCCGCCTTGGCATACAGCTCCTGCGCCAGCGCCTCGCGTTCGGCCTGGGTCATCGAAGCCTCGGCGATGTCGGGGCCCTTGTAGTCGGGGTCGAAGCCGCCCGCATAGTTCAGCTTGGGCGTGGCCCCGCCCTTGACGATCTTGTTCTCCAGCACGTCCCGGTCCAAGGCCAGCGACAGCGCCCGGCGCAGGTCGATGTTCTGCAGATCGGGGTGCGAAAGGTTGAAGCTGTAGTAGATCAGATAGGTCGAGGGGAACACCCAGACCTCATCCGGCGTCTCGGCCTGCAGGCGTTCCAGATCGGCCAGCGGGATGTCATAGGTGATGTCGATTTCACCCGCCTGATAGCGCTTGAGTTCCGTCCCCACGTCCTCGGTCACGTGATACTTGACGAAGGGGATCTTGACGTTGGCCGCGTCCCAGTAGTTGGGGTTTCTCTCAAGGAGAACATGGCTTTGCGGCACGACTTCCTTGATGACATAGGCCCCGTTCGAGACGACCTTGGAGGGGTCGATGAAGACGCCTGCGCCGTTTGCCTCGAAGCTGGGGGAATGCAGGGGCGCGAACTGGAAGGCCCCCACCAGGTCCAGGATATGCGGGGCGGGGGTCTCCATCTCGATCACCAGCGTGCGGTCGTCAGGCGCAGTGATCCCCAAGGTCGAGGGGTCCTTCGTCTCGCCGTTGGCCAGCGCCTCGGCACCCTTCACCTTGATTGTGGAGTAGAAGTAGTAGCCTTTCTCCGACACCGTATCGGGGTTCAGCGTCCTGAGGACCCCGTTGACGAAGTCCTGCGCCACCAGCGGGTCGCCGTTCGACCACTTCAGCCCCTCGCGCAGGCGGAAGGTGTAGGTCTTGCCGTCCGCGCTTGCTTCCCAGCTTTCCGCAGCGCCGGGGATGATCTTGCCGTCGGGGTCGAAGGTCACCAGTCCCTCGTAGGCATCCGCCAGGATCCACCCCGCCGCCGCGTCGAAGTTCACCTGCGGGTCGAGCGAGGACCATTCCGACCCCACGCCGCGGTCGAGCGTATCATCCGCCAGCGCCGGGCCCGTCGCCAAAGTCGTCGCCAGCGCCAGGGCCATCGCCGCGCCAGCCAACCACCGCGCCACCTTTCCTGCCTTTCCGATCATCCGCGTCTCTCCCTGTTATCGTTGGTTCAGTTCGACAGAAGGTCCCCCGTCCGCCGGATTTCGTGGCCCGCCACGTGGCACAGGCCCTGCCCTTTGAGGCAAGAGGTCCACAATTCTTGCCGGAACAGGATGCCTGTGGTCGGTGCCGTGATTTCAACTCGCCTCCGGGCAGCGGCGTCGGTGATGTGGCCAAGGACCTGGCCTTCGCTCACCCGGTCTCCGGGCTTGGTCACCCAGGTGACAATCCCGCCGATGGGGGCCATGAACTCGACCGCGCCGGCCAACGGCATCTCTTCCGCCGGGCCGTAAGCTGGTGCAGGACCGCCGGTCACGGCTCCGATAGAGCCGAGAAAGGCCATCAGCCCCTCGGCATCCCGTGCCGCCGTCGTATCGTCCACATCCATCTGCCCGCGATATTCCAGCGTCGTGGAGAAACAGGGCTGCGGCACCCGTTCGCCGAACCTCTCGCGCAGCGCGCGCCAGGGCGCGGTATGTGCCTCGTCAAAGGCGTTCCCGCCCGAGACATCCTCGATCAACGCCAGCACTGACCCGGTGCAGCGCCCCAGAAGGTCGGTCACTTCGGGCCGCGCGGTCGAGGCGTAGAAGTGCATCACCGCCCGGTGGTCGCAGTGCAGGTCAAGGACGATGTCGGCGTCGTGGGACGCCTCCATCAGCCGGATGCGCAGCTCGTCGACTTCGGTCTCGATCTTGGCCCCGGCCAGAGCCTCCGCAAAGGCCGCCCGGATCACCGCGACATTCGCCACGGGATCATCGCCCAGCCGCCCCTCAAGCCCGTCCGCCACCAGCGCGGCGAGGTCCGGATACCCCCGGTTGAAGTTGTGCGCCCCCTCCAGATCGCGCCGCCCTACGGGTTTGTGCAGCAGCCACTCCGACAGCCCGATTGGGTTCGCCAGCGGGACCACGATGACATGCCCGGTGATCCGCCCCTCGGCCTCGGCCCGGTCGAGCTGGTCCATCAGGTGAAACAGCGCCAGAGGCCCCGGCATTTCGTCGGCGTGAAGCCCGCCCTGGAGGTAGACCTTGGGCCTCGCCCCCTCACGCCCCCAGTGATGGCGGGTCAGGGTCCGTGTGGTGCCGGGGCTGGGCCCGGACAGGGGCACGGTTTCCACTCTCATGCGCACCTCTGGCAGCGCGGGGCCGGTCGGGCAAAGCTTGCGGTGCGCTTGGGGGGCAAGTCAACGCTGGGGCCGTCAGAGATGGTCACGCGGGATCTCCTCGGACCATTCTCTGCGCGCAATCTCGGCGCCGTTTTCGTGGATCACCGTCTCGGCCCAGAAGTGAAATGACTTTTCATCGCAGGTGAGCCGACTGCGGCTGTCATGGGTGAAGACCCCATCTGCGCGGGTCTGGACGACGCGGTAGGCGGTTTCCATCGCCGCGGAGAGCGGTTCGCCTTCGGTGATAAGGTAGCGGGCATGCCCCTCGCTTGCCTGCCTTATGCCTATATCGGGGAATTCGTGGTCATAGCACCAGCGCGGGAAGTCGACCGTGATCCGGCCCGACAAGAGGTCCCGCGCCACCCGGCGCGGATGCGCGGGCGTGACGGGGTGGTGGATCATCGGGGATTGCGGCGCCATCTCGGGCGCGTCGAAGGGGCGGAGCGTCGCGTCCTCGGGGCGCGGGGCACGTATCGGCAGGATCAATGACGTTGCCCCAAAGTCCACCGTCAACGTCGCAAGCTCTGGCGAGGGCCAGGCGATGGGCCAGTAGACCGAGGACAACGACAGCCCGATCCGATGGCCTGCGGGGAAGGCGTGGGCGATGTCGTCAAGCTCGACCACCACGTCGACCGGCTGGCCGGGCACCAGCGCCTGCGGCCGGTCGTGGCCCTTGTGGTGGGTCAGGTTCAGCACCCCCAGCGTCACTCGGGTCGAAGCCCCGTCGGGCGCGATGTCGTTCAGGCGGACGGCCACCAGTGCCATAGGCTTGTCCGAGGCAACCCGAAGATGTAGCCGCGCGGCCCCCATGATTTCAACGGGTTCTGCCAATGGCGCGGTCGCCCAGACCAGGGACCCGCCGTCATCCTCGCGCTGGTCGGTGGGCCAGTCGGCCTCATCGCCGTAACGCCCGATCTCACCCGCCGCCGCGCCGACCCAGAGGGGGGAGCAGATGCGCGCCTGCCCCTGCCCCGCAGTCTCGTGCAGCGACTGGCCGTCAGGATAAAGCTTCCACTCCCTGATGCGCGGGCTGGGCCATTGATCCTCACCCACCCAGCGTCCAGGGCGTTCAGTGTAGCAGGTCTTGGGCGGCACGCTTTCCTGCATCCACACCCGCAGTGCGGGTTCCTGCATGATCCCGGTGTCGCGCCCCTTCATCCAGTGGTCGCACCAGCGGATGACCTCCTGCAGCCAGCCGATGGCCGGGCCGACCGAGACATCCATCGGGAAGGAATGCGCCCAGGGGCCGATGAGACCGCGGCAGCGGTCCGCACCCAACCCCGCCAGCAGGCGCGGCACGGCTTCGGAATAGTTGTCCGCCCAACCCGAGACCGCATAGACCGGCACCCGGATCGCCGAGAAATCCTCGCAGACCGAGCCATGCCGCCAGTAGTCGTCCCGCCGCTGATGCCGCAGCCAGATCAGCCCCCAGGGGCGGTTCGCCTCGATCCGCTGCAGCCAAAGGTCGCGCCAGGCCGTCCCGTGCAAGGCGGGGTCCGGCGGCAGGTCCATGCCCGCCACCATGGTCCCCGACCAGTCCAGGTTGTCCTTCGACAGGCAGCCGCCGATGCAATGGACATCCGTCGCATAGCGGTCATCGGTGAACCCGACCGCCACCACCGTCTTCAGCGCCGGAGGCTGCCGCGCTGCGATCTGCAAGCCGTTGAACCCGCCCCAGCTGATCCCGATCGTCGCCACCTGCCCGTCGCACCAGTCCTGGCCCGCGATCCAGGCGATCACGTCGCAGCCATCGGCCAACTCCACTTCGGAGTACTCGTCGTAGATCAGCCCCTCGCTTTCACCGCAGCCCCGGATGTCCACCCGCAGGCAGGCATAGCCGTGGCCTGCCAGATACATGTGCATCCCCTGGTCGCGGCTGCGGGTCCCGTCGTGCTTGCGGTAAGGCAGGTATTCCAGGATCGCCGGATGCCGCCCCGTCGCCGGCCGCCACAGCTTTGCCGCCAGCCGCGTACCGTCAGGCAACGGAATCCACAGGTTTTCAACCACTTCGACCTGGTGCGGGAAGTCCGTGCGGATCGTTGCCACGATTGTCCTTCCTGCTGCGCCAGACCGTTGATCCGTTCAACGGACGGACCATCCGCCTGTGACGAAAGCGACGCATCCGCGGGGGTCTGTCAACACCAGTCTTACTTTGGCTTTTCAGCCAGTCAATTCTGTGTTCCCCTGCTGATGACAGAAGTCCTGGTCCACTTTGTCCGAATGGAGGAACGTCATGATCAGGTTTGCAGCGACGGCGACCGCCTTCTTCAGCCTGCTGGCGAGTGGCGCCTTGGCGCAGGACGTAACGGTTTACGGCGGCACAGAGCTTGAGTTCACCTTCGATGAGAACGGACCCGACAGCGGAACGGCCGCATACCTTTCCGGCTATCTGGAAGTTGACCGGAACGGCCTCTATGCCGGCATCTGGGGTCAGGTGGCCGATGATGACACCCTGAACGAGGTCGACATCTACCTGGGCTACCGCAACGAACTGGCCTCGGGGGTGTCCTACGACTTCGGCTACACGCGCTACATCTACCCCAATGACGGCGGCAATTGCTGCGGCGAGTTGACCGCCAGCCTGGGCGTGCCCCTTGGCGAGAAGTTCAGCACCACGCTCGACCTTGCCTACGACCCGGATTCGTCCCTTGGCAACGCCTACATCGAGCTGGCCTATCAGGCCACCGACACGTTCGGCATCTCGGCCAACTACGGGGTTTACGAGGTCGAGGAAGCCCCCTCCGAGCAGGAATGGGATTTCGGCGTCACCTACAGCCTGACCGACGAGGCGGCGCTGGACCTGCGCTACTACGACGGCTCGGAATATGAGGACAGCTATATCGGCCTGAGCCTGGCCTACGACACGACGGTCTTCGCGCCCTGAGGGCCAGTTAGCCCGGGCGCTATCTGGTCGAAATCTCGGGCCCTGCGATATGGACGGCCAGAAGGCAGCCGTTCGGCGTGTAAGAGTGATGCTCGGTCCCGTCACGGTAGAACACCAGGTCGCCGGGTTTCAGCACGCGGCCATCGTCCTCGATCAGCTCGCCCTCGAGGATCAGGAACTGTTCGTGCCCGTTGTGGATGTGCCGCCGCGTCGTCATGCCGGCGGGCATCCGGTAGACGTGGAAGCCCTCTCCCAGCGGCATGTCGGTGTCGAGCTGCAGGATGTCATCGCCGAAGGCCTGGCCGTCCGGGTAGACGAAGGGACGGTAGTCGGCGTCGTGGATGTTGGCGATCTTGCGGTCTTCGGGGGCAAAGGTCACGGGGCGCATCTCCATCTTCGGCTATCGGTGTCGGGGCGCCTGGCACGGGTCCGGCAGCGCCTGCATTCTGTCCTGACTGCAGCATAGCCGCGCAAGGGCGGTGCGGTCCACTGATCCGATCAACAGCTCTTTCTCGGGATCAGAGTCGGCTCGATCAGGATATGTTCTGCCACGCTGCGCCCGTTCATGCGGGTGAACAGCGCCTCGGCCGCAAGCTTGCCAAGCCGTGGCCCATCCTGATCCACCGATGCCAGCTCGACCATCGGCAGGCCTGCCACGGGCGAGTTGTCGTAGCCGATCACCGCCAGGTCCTGCGGGATCCGGATGCCAAGGCGGTAGGCTTCGCCCAACAGCGGGATCGCGTCCAGGTCGGACCAGCAGCAGAACGCGCGCGGGCGGTCCGGGGCGCAAAGGATCGCGCGGAACGCCGCATCGCGCGGCAGGCCATGGTTGGGCACCCCGATCACCCGGATCCGGTCCGCCAGCCCGGCCTCGGCCATCGCCCGGCGATAGCCGATCTCGCGCTGGGGGGCGACATCGGCCAGCTGCCCTTCCTGATCGGACTGGGTCAGAAAGGCGATGTCGCGATAGCCGCGGTCCAGAAAGGCGCGGACCATCAGCTGCCCCCCCCTCTGGTCATCGTTGTTGATCGTGTCATAGCCCAGCGCCGCGGGTTCATGGTGTCCGACGACGACGATCGGAATCTGCCGCGCGAAATGTTCCAGCGTCTCGCCGGAAATCTGGCTGGCGACCAGGATCAGCCCGTCCATCCTGTTATCGATCATCTGCTCGATCAGCGTGGCCTCGGTCCGGGTGCGCGCAGCGCCGACACCGACCATGATCTTGTAGCCGGCAGGCTCGGTCACCCGCTCGATGCCCTGGTAGATGCCGGGCAGGAACGGGTTGTCGATGCCGACCAAGAGGACGCCCATCGTGAAGGTCCGCCCCCGCATCCCCCGGGCTGCGACCGAAGGCCGATAGCCCAGCTTCTCGATGCTCGCCTCGACTTTCAGGCGCAGCGCGTCCGACACGCCATAGGCGTTGCGCATGACCTTGGACACGGCGGCCACGGACACGCCCGCATCCGCCGCCACGGTGCGGATCGTCACGCGCGTATCGCTGTTGCCGTCGGCCATGCTGCCCCCCCTGCCCGGCACCCTAGCAAAAAACGGTTGCAAGGCAAATCGGGCTGTAGAATGATTTACGTAGAACGGTGCACGAAATGGGGAGGACCTGATTCGGCACCGCAGGGAGGATGTCGGAATGGGCCTTCAGGGGCAGGTGCGGGCAGAGTCCGCAGCCAGTAAAGCTTTGTCTTCAGAAGGATTTACGGCTGAGATGATCGCGCCGTCCTGCGATCCGGGGACAGGCGGCGCCGGAACCTTCGTCGCGCGGGAGTTCGAGCTGGACAAGGGTCCGGAGGGCGCGGTTCTGCACCTGTCGGCGCAGGGCCTGTATCGGGCCTTCCTGAACGGCGTCCGCGTGGGGGATGACCTCCTTACCCCCGGCTGGACCTGCTATGACGACCGGATCGCCTATCAGTCCTACGACGTCTCTCCGCTTCTGAAACCGGGAAAGAACCGGCTGGAAATCTGGCTGGGCGACGGCTGGTACCGATCCCGCCTGATGTGGGCACTGAACCCGATCCCGAACACATGGGGCACCCGCATCGGCGCCTTTGCCGAGCTGATGGCGGGCGGCAAGACGGTGGTGAAGACCGATGCCTCGTGGAAGTCGGGCTTCACGCCGGTGACGGGCAACGGCATCTACCATGGCGAGGACTACGACTGCCGGATCGCGGTGACAGATACACATAGCGTCGAGGTCCTGCCCTTCGACCGCGCGCTGCTGGTCCCGCATGAAACCGGCGCAGTGAAGGAGATGGAGGCAGTCGCCCTAGTTGACAGCTGGGCCGATGGCGAAACCACGGTCTACGACTTCGGCCAGAACTGCGGGGCCTACGTGCGAATCGCCGTGCAGGGTCCGGCGGGGTCGCATGTGCGGGTGGAATTCTCGGAAGTCCTCGGCCCGAAGCGCGATTTCGACAACCGCAACTTCCGCTCTGCCCGCGCCGAACAGCACTACACGCTGAAGGGTGACGGCGTCGAAACTTATGCCCCCCTCTTCACCTTCTTCGGTTTCCGCTATGCCCGCGTTACCCTGACTGGCGGAGCGACGCTGAGGTCAATCCACCAGATCCCCGTGACCTCCGTCCCCGTCGCGGCGGGGGGGTTCACCTGTGGCGAACCATCGGTCAACCGGCTGGTCCTGAACACGATCTGGTCGCAGCGGTCGAACTTCATCGAGGTGCCGACCGACTGCCCGCAGCGGGATGAGCGGCTGGGCTGGACCGGGGATGCTCAGGTCTTCGCGGGCACGGCCTGCTGGCTGGCGGATTGCGAGAGCTTCCTGAAGAAATACCTCCGCGACGTGCGGCATGACCAGCGCCCGAACGGGGCGGTTCCGCATTTCTCGCCCGACCCGACGCGGCTGCATCCGATTGACGACCGGGGCGATTGGGCCGGGTCGACGGGCTGGGGCGATGCCATCGTCATCATCCCCTGGCAGCTTTATCTGCATTACGGCGACAAAGGTGTGTTGCGCGAAAACTTCCCGGCGATGCGCAAGTGGCTGGACTATGTCTGGGGCATCTCGGATGGGCCGGTGGTGCGGCCCCCCGCGGAATGGGGCGCGCTCGGCTTCACCTTCGGTGACTGGATCCAGCCGGTGGGCGACAATAGGAAGCCCCGCCCCACCATCGCCGACGACTGCGCGGCGACGCTTTACCACTTCATCTCCACCGACCTTGCCGCGAAGATCGCCGGATTGATCGGCGAAAACGCCGAGGCCAAGGTGCTGCGGGACCGGGCCGAGGCGATCCGCAAAGCCTTCCGGAATGAGTTCTTCTCGCCCTCGGGCCGCATCGCGCACAATGACCAGACGTCCTGGAGCCTCGCGTTCCTCTACAGCCTGGTGCCGGAGGAGACCTACGAGGCCAGCAAGGCCTATTTCCGCAAGGTGGTGGAAGATGCCGACGGGCTGATCGGGACGGGGTTCATCGGGACCCCGGCGATCCTGCCTGCGCTGACGATGCACGGGATGGCGGACCTGGCCGAGAAGATATTCCTCAATCGCAAGGTGCCCGGGTGGCTGTACCAGGTCGATCGGGGTGCGACCTCGATCTGGGAACGCTGGGACGCGCTCGGTGAGGACGGTACGATCTACGACCCCGACATGAACAGCTACAACCACTACGCCTATGGCGCGGTGTGCCAGTGGCTGTTCGAAGGGGTGGCCGGGGTGGCCCCGGTGGCGGAGAAGCCTGGCTTCGACGAGGTCACCCTGAACCCGCTGATCCTGCCCGCGCTGAGCCCGGTCGAGGCCTGGCACGACTGCCGCCATGGCCGGATCGAGGCTGGCTGGGTTCTGGACGGTACACGCGTGACCTATCGCGTGACGCTGCCCGAAGGCTGCAGCGGGCGGCTGACTGCCAGCGACCAGCGCAAGAACGTCACGCTGGACGGCAAGCCCGTCAGCGTTCCCGCCGAGGGCCTGACCATCCCTGCGGGCGCGCACGTCATTACCTGCGACCTGACTTGAACGACCAACGGGAGGAAACCAGAAACATGAAGACTTTCAGACACTCTGCCGCCCTTGCCACCGCCATCGCCTTTGCGGCGGGCATGGCCCAGGCCGAAGTCACGCTTTCGGTCCTGATCGACAACAACCCCGAGACGGTGGCCTCGATGGAGGCGCTGACGGCGGCCTATACGGCGGCGAACCCGGACGTGACCTTCGACATCGAACAGAGGAATGGCGGGGCGGAAGGCGACAACATCGTCAAGACGCGCCTGGCCACGGGCGAGATGGCGGACATCTTCAACTACAACTCGGGATCCCTCTTCCAGGCGCTGAAGCCGGACCAGACGCTGGCCGACCTGACCGCGATCGAAGGCCAGGCGAATGTGCTGGACAGTTTCAAGCAGGTGGTGACCGCGCCTGACGGCAGCGTGCGCGGGGTGCCCTTCGGCCCGTCGATGGGCGGCGGGATCTTCTACAACCGCAAGATTTATGCCGACCTCGGCCTCTCGGTGCCAAAGACCTGGGACGAGTTCATGGCGAACAACGCCAAGGTAGCCGAAGCGGGCAAGGTCTCCGTCATCACCACCTTCGGCGACACCTGGACCAGCCAGCTGTTCGTGCTGGCGGATTACTTCAACGTCCAGGCCGAGGTGCCGACCTTTGCCGCCGACTATACCGCGAACAAGGCGAAGTACGCGACGACCCCGGCGGCCATGCGCGGGTTCGACTACCTGGAGGCCGTGTTCAAGGCCAATTACATGAACGAGGACTTCGGCGTGGCGAAGTTCGAGGACGGGATGCGCATGGTCGCCACCGGCGAGGGCGCGCATTACCCGATGCTGACCTTCGGCGTCGGCACGGTGAAGCAGAACCACCCCGACAACCTGAACGACCTCGGCTTCTTCGCCCAGCCAGGCCCGGATGCCGCGAAGAATGGACTGACGGTCTGGATGCCCGCGGGGCTTTATGTGCCGGAAGCCAGCCCGAACAAGGACGAGGCGATCAAGTTCCTGAACTTCGTCGCCTCGGTCGAAGGGTGCAACACGATGATCGGGGCTGCAGGTGCCTCGGGCCCCTACCTGATCAAGGGCTGCGAGCTGCCCGCCGACGTGCCGCCCGCAGTGCAGGACATGCTGCCCTACTTCCAGACCGAAGGCATGACGGCCCCGGCGCTGGAGTTCCTGTCGCCCGTGAAGGGCCCGGCGCTGGAGCAGATCACGGTCGAGGTCGGCAGCGGCATCCGTCCGGCGGCGGAAGCGGCGGCGCTTTACGACCAAGATGTGGAAAAGCAGGCCAAGCAATTGGGCCTGCCGAACTGGTAACCTCCCGACACCAGTTCCGCCCCCGCCCACCCCAGACGGGCGGGGGCTACCCTTGACCGAGACTTATATGGCCACCCGACGCTCGCCCTACCCCTACTGGTTCGTGCTGCCCGCCGCGGTGGTCTTCGTGACCCTGTTCCTGGTGCCTACCATTGCCAGCTTCTGGTTCAGCCTCACCCGCTGGGACCTGTTCGAGGCGCATTTCATCGGCCTCGACAATTACCGCCAGTTCTTCAAGGAGCCGTTCCTGGTCCAGGGCCTAGTCAACACGCTGATCTACGCGGTGGTCACCTCGGGCGCGAAGACTGTGCTGGGGTTGCTCCTCGCGGTCCTCCTGACCAGCGGGATCTGGTTCCAGGGCTTCCTGCGGTCGGTGGTGTTCTTCCCGGTGCTGGTGTCGACCATCGGTGTCGGCATCGCCTTCGCGGCGCTGATGCACCCGACCAAGGGGGCGATCAACCTTGCCTTGTCCTGGGTCGGAATCGACGGCCCGGCCTGGCTGTCCGACCCGGCGCTGGCCCTTTATTCCGTGGCGCTGATCGACATCTGGAAGGGCGTGGGCCTCGCGACGCTGATCTACATCGCGGGGCTGGCCGCCATCTCCCCGGAATACTACGAGGCCAGCCGCATCGACGGCGCGACAGGCTGGCAGCAGTTCTGGCGCGTGACGGTGCCGCTGGTTCGCCCGGCCACCGTGACGGTGGTCACTCTGTCGCTGATCGGGGGCCTGCGGTCCTTCGACATCATCTGGGCCACCACGCGCGGGGGGCCGGGGTTCGCCTCGGATGTCCTCGCATCGGTGATCTACAAGCAGTACCAGGCCGGGTTCTACGGTCTGTCCACCGCCGGGAACGTGATCCTGTTCATCCTCATCGCCGTCATCATCCTGCCGCTCACCTGGTGGTTCAGCAAGCGTGAGGTCGAGTTGTGAGCCTCCGCCGCACCGCCGCCCGTCGCCGCAACCTCGGCATCGCAGCTCTGCTGGTCGCGACGGTGATCTTCATCCTGCCCTTCCTCTACATCCTGTTCATGGCCGTGAAGACCAAGCAGGAAGCCGCGCTGTTCCTGTTCACCTGGCCCACGGAATGGCACCTCTGGCAGAACCTGGTCGACGTCGTGCAGACGCGCAACTACATGCTTCTCCTGGCCTATTTCAACTCTACCATCATCACCGTGGGCGCTGTGACCCTGCTGGTGATCTTCGGCGCAATGGTCGGCTACGTGCTGCAGCGCCGCCCCACCGGCTGGAACAAGCTGATCTACGCCTGCGTCCTGATCGGCCTGATGGTCCCCCCTGCCGTGGTCCCGACGATCTGGGTGCTACAGGGCCTCGGCCTCTTCAAGACGATCCACGGCATGATCCTGATCCAGGTGGCCTACGGGTTGGCCTTCTCGGTCCTCCTTTACCGCAGCTTCATCGGCACCATCCCGCGATCACTGGACGAGGCCGCGATCATCGACGGCGCCAAGCCCTGGCAGGTGTTCTTCAAGGTGATCCTGCCGCTGCTGAAGCCCGTCACGGTTACCCTGATCGTCGTCCAGTCCATCGCGATCTTCAACGACTTCACCAACCCGCTCTATTACCTGCCGGGCCGCGAGAACGTGACCGTGCAGCTGACGCTCTTCAACTTCCAAAGCCAGTTCCAAAGCCAGTTCAACCTGTTGTTCATGAACATCCTCCTGGTCACGATCCCGCCCCTTCTTGTCTTCATCTTCTTCAACCGCCAGATCGTCGCCGGGATGACCACCGGCGGGGTGAAAGGGTAGCGCATGGCGTCCGATGCTTCCGTCGTCCTGAAGGACATCCGCAAAAGCTTTGGCGCGGTCGAGGTCATCAAGGGCGTCGACCTGACCATCGAGCCAGGCGAATTCTGCGTCTTCGTCGGCCCCTCGGGCTGCGGCAAGTCCACGCTCCTTCGCCTGATCTCGGGGCTGGAGGAGGTGACCTCGGGCACGATCCACATCGGGGCGCAGGACGTGACCGACGCCGAACCCTCGGCCCGCGGGATCGCGATGGTGTTCCAGAACTACGCGCTTTATCCGCACCTTTCCGTCCGCGACAACATCGGCTTCGGCCTCTCGCCGGCCCGCCTGCCGAAGGCCGAGATAAAGGCCAAGGTCGAGGTCGCGGCGGCCGCGCTGAAGCTGACGGACTACCTTGATCGCAAGCCCAAGGCCCTGTCCGGCGGCCAGCGTCAGCGGGTGGCCATCGGCCGGGCCATCGTCCGCGACCCCAAGGTCTTCCTGTTCGACGAGCCGCTGTCGAACCTCGATGCGGCCCTGCGCGCCGAGATGCGGATCGAGCTGTCCGACCTCCACCGCAAGCTGGGCGCCACGATGATCTACGTCACCCACGATCAGGTCGAGGCGATGACGATGGCCGACAAGATCGTCGTCCGGAACGCCGGCCGGATCGAACAGGTCGGTGCGCCGATGCAGCTGTACGACGCGCCCGTCTCGCCCTTCGTCGCGGGCTTCATCGGCAGCCCGAAGATGAACCTCTACCCCGGCACCGCAGCGGGCGAGTCCTGCGCAACCTATGGCGTCCGGCCCGAGCACCTGCGCCTGACCAGCGATGCGCCGCGCTGGCAAGGTCGGGTCCGGCATGTGGAACGGCTGGGCGCCGACACGGTGATCTATCTTGATGTCCCGAACCTGGGCGAGATGATCGTCCGCACCGATGGCGACACCAACCCACCCATCGGGTCAACGCAAGGCGTCAGCCCCCTGCCCGGCCGGGATTTCCGGTTCCAGTGACGGCGGCGGTCCATGCCGCGTGAGGATGGTGGGCGACGCATGCCGTTTCAGTCGTTGAGCCGGAAGCCGACGGCACTCGTTCAACGCAATCGCAAACGGCGCGCGCCCCTACCCGAGTTCACCTGGCAAGCTTTATGTCCTGGGCTGCCGCCCACGCAGCGATATCCTGCCGCCGCAGTGCTGCGGCCATCAGGGCCGGGAACTGATCGGGGGTGCAGGCGAAGACGGGCACCCCAAGGGCGGCGAAGGCTTCGGCATTCCTTGGATCATATCCCGGCCGACCGGTGTCCGTCAGTGCAAGAAGCGCGATCACGTTCACCCCGGTTGCGACCAGCCGTGCGATGCGCCCCAGAAGCTCTTCTGCGTTGCCCCCCTCGTACAGGTCGGAAATGAGTACGAGGTGCGTCTTGGACGGCCGCTCGATCCGCTCTTCGCAATAGGCGATCGCGCGGTTGATGTCGGTCCCGCCTCCAAGCTGCACGCCGAACAGCACCTGCACCGGATCGGCCAAGTCTTCGGTCAGATCGACAATCGCCGTGTCGAAACAGACAAGCTTGGTCTTCACTGCCGGGATCGACGCCATGACGGCCGCAAAGATCGAGGAATAGACCACCGATGTCGCCATGGAACCCGACTGGTCGACGCACAGCACGACTTCATCCAGATCGGCAAGCCGCCGCTGCGTGCGCTGAAAGCCCACCAGCCGCTCCGGGATCACGGTCTGCAGATCGGGCTGATAGTGCGACAGGTTCGCGCGGATCGTGCGCGGCCAGTCGATATCGGCAAAACGGGGACGGCTGGTGCGCTGGCTGCGGTCAAGCGCTCCGCGAATGGCCTCGGCCGTTCGTGCCTCCAGCCGCTTCAGAAGCTCGGCCACGACCTTCGCGATGACCTGGCGGGCGGTTTCGATCGTCTTGTCCGGCATCACCCTGCGCAGCGAGATCAGGTCGGCAATCAGATGCACATCGGGCTCGACCGTGGCCAGGAACTCCGGCTGCAACAGCATCTGGCGCAGGCCCTTGCGGTCGAAGGCGTCTTTCTGGATGACCTGCACCACGGGGGCCGGGAAGAACTCGCGGATGTCGCCCAGCCAGCGTGCCACGCGCGGGGCTGACCCGCCGAGGCCTGCAGACCTTGGCTTTTCATCATCATAAAGCGCGTCCAGCGCGAGGCTCATCCGGCGGTCAGTTTCCGTGAGACCCGCTTCGTCTCCACCAAGGGCAAGGGACCAGCGGCGCTTGCGTTCGCTCATGGATATCCCCCGCCGGTCAGGATTCGGGTCAAGGTGGCAAGATGCGCGTCCCAGGCGGGATGGGCTTCGTCTTCAGATGCGGGCGCGATCCGTGGGCCGGTCAGGACAGCCTGCATCAGCATCTGCCGCTCGGTCCGGGCAAGGTCGGAAAAGACCCGACGGAACAGTGGCAGGGCGGCGATGAAGTCCTCTTCGTCCAGGCGCTGCATCCAGCCGTCCACCGCCGCGCACAGGGCCGCATCATGGATCAGGCGCTGGCTGGCCCCGGCGAAGAAACCTTCGAAATAGGCGGCGGCATCCACGACCGGCGTGCCGGGCGACAGGGCAAGTCCGATGCGGTCGGCCACATCGTCGGGCGAAATCTGCGCGGCTTCGTACAGAAGACGTGTCGCAGAGCCGGCCAGTTGGCGCGCGGTCTGGGGTGCGGCGGACAGGCTGGACAAGGCGCCCAGCCAGACCGCGCGCAGCGGCTCGGGGAACTCGGCCAGAACCACGGCACAATGCGCCGCGACAACCGCTTGCGACAGCGCCTGCGCGGTTGCGGCATCGAGGTTGCGCCCGGCATAGGGCAAGGCGACTGCGGCCTGTGTGGTGACACGCTCGGCCAATGCCGCCAAGGGCGTGCGGTCGATGTCGCGGGCCGTTCCGTAGCGCAGGGTGTCGACCAGCGATGGCAAGGCCGCCAGCAGCGCCCCGGCATCGTCGGTCCGGGCAGCCAACCGGTCCAGAAGCGCAATCCCGGCCTGCGCCGCCTTGGGCAGGTCGGCCGTCAAGGCTGTTTCAACCGCCCCCGCCAGATCGGCAAGACTGGCCGCGTTCTGCATCGCATCGACCAGCAAAGCCGTGGCCGCAGCCTCGATGGTCGGACCCCAGACGAGCTTGTCGACCAGTGCCACGGCATGCTCCGGCTCCCAGGCCAGCACCCATTTCTCGCGGAAGGTGCCACGGCTGCGGCCTGCGTCGGCGATCCGGCCCCAGGGCACGCCCAGGATCGCCAGCCGGTGCAGAAGCTGCGACCGGGCGGTGCCTGCGTCCGACCGCAGGTCGATCATCAACTCGCGCGGCAACGCCTCGGGTTTCAGTCGGGTGGCTTTCTGCTGACGCTCCAGATCGTCCAGAAGTGGCGCAAGCGGCAGGTCGGGGGGAATGGTGCCGACCATATTGCCCAAAAGCAGCTCAGCCTCGACCAGCGACCAAAGCTCGGGCGTGCCGCCCATGAGGCAAGCGACCGAGGCCTCGCGCAGCTCTTCGAACCCCGGGGCCGGGCGGTCGCGCAGTGCCGCCAGGCTGACGGCCAGACGCTGCACCTCGATGAGGCTTGCGGTCGAGACGAGGTGCCCCGCCGCCCGCAGCGCCGCGCCGATCCGGGCAACCCAACGCACCGAAGCGTCCTGACCCCCGCCCTGCTCCCACAGATGCCGATACCAGCCCGGTGCCGGAACGCCCGCGCCATAGCCCGACTGGCGCGACAGGCGCTGCGTGGTCCAGGGGACCCATGTCGCCCGTGTCTTCACGCGCGGCAGGCCCTTCAGCGCCTCGCGGTCCGCGCCCTTCCCATGCGCTGCCGTCAGCGCGGGCACGTGCCAGGCGCCGCAGACCACGGCAATCGGCCCATCGCCCCCGGCAGCCTCGGCAATCGCCTGCCGCATCTGCGCCTCCCGCGGGATGTCGTCGCCCGCGGCCGGCTGACCATCGCGCAGCGCGGCCATGGCCTCGGCCACTGCCTCGAACACGTCCGTTTCGCCCGAAAGCTCGAACATGTCGTTCCACCAGCTTTCCGGGTCATCATGCCCCGCCGCTGTCGCCAGCGCCGCAATCGGATCGTCGCGCAGAGCAGGCGGCGCATCCTGAGGCTCCTGAGCAAGCTTTACGAAGGACGGAAGGTCGATGAACTGCAGCCTGGCCGCGTGGGCCACCGCCCAGCGGATCGCCTGATACTCGGGCGAATAGATGTCGAAAGGCCAGAACAACGCGCGCGACGGGTCATCCTCGGCATAGGACAACAGCGCCAGCGGTGGCTGTGCCTGCGGGTGGGCCAGCGCGGGCATCAGGTCGGACAGGTCGGACGGCCCCTCGATCAGCACCTGGTTCGGCTGCAGCCGGTCCAGCGCCTGTACCAGACGCCGGGCCGATCCGGGCCCGTGGTGGCGAATGCCGAAGTAATGGACCTCGGCCATCACAGAAGGTCGGTCAGCGCCGTGTAATAGCCGGCATAATCGCGGCGCTTTTTCAGGACGCCTTCCAGATATTCCTCCAGCACCAGCTTGTCCTGGACGGGGTCCTTGACGATGGCCCCCAGCAGCGTCGGCGCCAGTGCCTCGGCGTCCAGCGCGCCGTCCATGAACCAGGCAGCCTGGCTCAGGCCGCCCACCATCACCGCAATCGCCTCGGCCGTGGACAAGGACCCCGAGGGCACCTTCAGCGCGGTCTTGCCGTCCAGCGTCTTGCCGTCGCGCAACTCGCGGAAAATGGTCACGACCCGCTCGACCTCGGCCGCAGTGCCTTTGGGCACCGGCAGCGACAGGCCGCCCCCCATTTCGCCCACACGGCGCGTCACGATTGCGACTTCTTCCTCGATGTCGGTGGGCAGGGGCAGAACGACCACGTTGAACCGCCGCTTCAGGGCCGAGGACAGCTCGTTCACCCCCTTGTCGCGGTTGTTGGCCGTCGCGATGATGTTGAAGCCGCGCTTGGCATAGACCGCAGAATTCAGTTCCGGCACCGGCATCATCTTTTCCGACAGGACCGTGATCAGCGTGTCCTGCACATCCGACCCCATCCGCGTCAGTTCCTCCAGCCGGCAGAGCTTGCCCTGATCCATCGCCCGGTAGAGCGGCGTTTGCACCAGCGCCTGGGGCGAGGGTCCCTTCGCCAGCAGTTGGGCATAGTTCCAGCTGTAGCGGATTTGGTTTTCATCCGTCCCCGAGGTGCACTGCACCACCATCGTGCTGTCGCCCGCAATTGCTGCCGCCAGATGTTCCGACACCCAGGATTTCGCGGTCCCCGGCACACCCAGAAGCAGCAGCGCCCGATCGGTGGCAAGCGTGGCGACAGCCGTCTCGATCAGCCGCCGCGATCCGACATATTTGGGCGAGATCACCGTCCCATCCGCCGCCGTGCCCCCCAGGACATAGGTCACCACGGCCTTGGGGGACAGAACCCAACCCTCGGGCCGTTCGGCCTTGTCGGCGGCCTTCAGGGCGGCAAGTTCCCGGGCGAAAAGCTGTTCGGCGGGCGGGCGCTGGATGTCGGACATTCAGGAACCTTTCAAGGCAGCGTTGAGAGTGAGACGGTCGAGCATCGGGTCAGCCGGATGGACGCCAGCCCCGGTCAGAGTTTGCAGAACAAGGGCGGCATCGCTGGCAGTCAGCAGAAGGCCAAGGGCAGACAGCACATTCGCCAACTCCTGCGCCTTGGCGCGCGCGCTTGCGGCTTTCTCGGGTGCAGTTTCCTGGGACATCCCGAACAGTTCGACCAGCGCCTTGCGCTGCGCCGTCAGGGTCGCCGACACCGGGGCCGGAACCGCCACCCCGGTCAGAGACAGAATGTCGGCGCAGGCCCCAAGGCCGGATTGCGCGACAAGCCATTGGCAGGCAGCCGCTTGCTCGTCAGGCGACAGCCGGTAAAAAAGCAAGGGCAAGCTGGCTCGGGCGACGTCCGGATCGGCCATGATCTTTTGCCAGTAGTCAGCCACTTCGGCGTCTGTCGCGGTTCGCCCGATCATGCCAGAGAGTGCGTGTTGCACAGTGTGGGGCACTTTATCCGGCTGCCACAGCGCGACAAACTCGGCCGAGTCCAGACCCAAAGCTCGCGCGAGACTTGGCAGGCTGATCTCGGACAGCGCCTGGGCAAGCGACCGGATTTGCCCGTCCTTGGCCTTGGCGATCAGGCGCATGACCTTGCGCCGCCGGATCAGGCCTTCGGTCGCGACTTCGAACATCGCGGCGGCTTCGGCGGCCAGGGGGTCGGCGTCGGAATGGCCCAGCCGCGCCAACAGATGGGTCGCAGCCTTGCGAACCTTTTCGGACCGGTCCGTGGCCAAGCCTTGCAGAAACGCGGCGTCTTCGGCCGACAGTCTGGTCGCCAGCGCCTCGACCAGCGCAAGACGCTCCTCGACGGGAGAGGCGGCAATGTTTTCAGACAAGAGGGCAAGCGCGGCTATGGGGTCGGCCCGACGAAGGGCTGTAAATCGCGCAAGACGCTCTGCCCGGGACAGGTCGAGCCAGGTCTCGGACGACACGGGCGCATTCGGGGCGGTCTGGCCTTGCGACCACGCCTGCAGCGGGCGGTAGACCTCGGGCAGGTCGACACTCGGCGGTGGCATCCAGTCGGCAGGATGCAGCGCATGGCCCCGACGCGCCACAAACGTAGCCAACCAGAGCGGTGCCCGGTCCGCCTTGTCCTGTAACAGTCTGCGCGCCAGGGGGCGCAGGGCTTCGGGCAGGAAGGGCAAGCTCAGCGGCGGCAGGTCGGGCCACTGGTTCAGGGCCGGGGGCTGCGGTGGTTGCGCGAACCGCTGGTACTGGCACGCCACCGCCAGGAGGCGCAGATCCGCCTCGGCCGGTGATGCTTCGGCGACAAGCGGATGGTCAAGGACTGGCGCTTCGCCGCCAATCATCCAGCGCGACCGGGCGGCCATCAGGAGGGGGATTAGCGGTTCAGCCATGAAAACCGATCCTGCCCATCGGGGTTTCAGCCTCGAGCATCCGGCCCTGGTGGCCATCCCAAAGCATGACCGCGCGCGAAAGCGGCAATCCAAAGACAACCTCTGGCACGTCCGCAGCCAGGACAGGCAAGGCACGCGCCCTGCCCTGCCACCACAGCGCGCCATCCTCGGCTTTGGCCAGTCGCCCTTCGGGCAGCATCAGGGGAAGCTCGGCCATCCAGGGTTCCCGGCCAAGAGCCGCGACATAGGCCTCCAGCGGATCGTCCGGCACGGCTGGCGCGGACGGGGCGCCGACCTCACAGCGCTGGACGATCTGGGCGCGGACAGGATGGGCAGAGGGATAGAACACAAGCTCTGCCCCGAAAGTTTCGCCTTCGACGAATGCGGCACTTCGGCGTCCGGCCGATGCGGGGAAGTAATCCTGCAAAAGCGCGAAGGCCGGACCCTCTCCACGGTTCGCAAGCCAGGTGGACTGAGCGACCAACCCGTCACGGCGGGTCACCTCTCGCGTGGCGCAGACAGACCATGGGGCGATCACCCGCAACGCCGTGGGATCGGCCAGCAGCGCATCACGCGACTCGGTGGTCGCAATCTGGCGGCGGAGGCCCGGATCAGGGGCGGACCCATCGCCCCAGGCGCGCGACATCAGCACAAGATTGCCAAGTTCAGCGACCAGCGCATCGACGCGCCGGGCGGAAGGCAACTCCTGAAGCCGGGCGGGAAGTTCATCAAGGCGCGCGGCCAGGGCCCCCATGCGCGCGTCCACCATGCGGGCCGCGATCTGCCGGCACCGGGGCTGCAGGTTGGCCATCAGGCTGGTCAGCCCACCACGCAACTGATCCGATATCCAACCCTCCAGGTCCGTCAGGCCCGCCCGGATTGCCGTCGCGGTCTCGGCCTCGCGCTTCTGCCGTTGCGCCTCGCGCCGGGCTTCAGCCTTTGGATCGGGCGCGGCCTCGGCCTCGTCAATGACGGCGGCAAGCGATGGCGCCGAAGCGGCCGCCGAGCCGGTCTCCGGGGCCGCAGGCGCCACCGACGCGCCCCTGCGACGCCCCATCCATTCGACCACCCAGGGCGGCACGTCGGCCACCGGGAAAGCCTGCCCCCGGCTTTGCAGCAGCATCAGGGCCAGGGCGTGCTTGCAGGGAAACTTGCGGGACGGGCAGGTGCATTTGCTGCCGATGTTCTCCAGATCGACAGCCAGCCGGTAGGGGTTTGCACCTGACCCCTGGCAATCGCCCCAGACAAGCTTGCCGTCCGCAGAGCCGCCAAAGCCAGACCAAAGCGCAGGTTTCAGAAGCTTTACCGCTGCAGCCAATGAGGCCTGATCCGGCGCCGCGGCTTCGATGACTTCCTGGCGCAATACAGCCAAATCGCGCCTCCCGCCGACCCCTGAAACACAACTTCTGCGCGCTTGATCTTGAAACCAGTCGACCACAAACGCAAGCGTTTCAAAGGGATTGACTGGCCGAAACCGCCGCCCAGTCCAGCCCGAAACGGGCCAGATACTTACGCAGACGGTCAGCGTCATTCGGGCTGGCCTTTTCGGCGCGCGAGGCGGCAAAAAGCGATCTTCCGGCCGCTGAAAGGCTGCTACTTTGGCGGCACGTGCGGATGACCGCGGCCAGTTGCACCCGGTCAAAGGCATCCAGCGCCTGCGGGTCGGCGATCACCTCGGCCAGCAGCGTGCCATCGGGGTCGGCATCCACGGCCCGCCACTGCGCTGTCAGCATGTCGATCTCTTCCTCGACCATCGCAAGGGTCACCCGCCCGCGCTCGGCCAGGACGGCCATCCGGCTGGCGGATGCCTGCAAGTCTCGCAGATTGCCCGGCCATGCCGACGCCGGATCCTTGGCAAACCGCATGTAGCGTGCCAGGGCATCCGCATTGAAACCGGTCTGACGCCCAAGCTGGCGTTCGCTTTCGGCGATCAGATGCAGCAGATGCGCCTCGATATCCTCACGCCGTTCGCGCAAGGGGGGCAGGCGGAATTGCCATTGCGAAAGGCGTGCGTAAAGGTCCGCGCGCAACCGGCCCGACTTGACCAGCGCCCCGGGATCAAGGCTCGCCGATGCGATCAGCTGCAGCCTGACCGAGGTTTCCGCCTCGGACCCGACGGGGCAATAGCGACCCGTCTCCAGCGCCTGCAGCAGGGCCGCCTGTGCCTCGGGCGAAAGCTCGTCGATCTGGTCCAGGAACAGAACCCCGCCGTCCGCCTCGCGCAGGAAACCGGGCCTTTCGATGCCCGGCGCACCCGTGGCCGCGCGCCGTTGGCCAAGAAGGGCTGGCAGCGCTCCGTCACGCAAGGTGGCACAGTTGACCTGCACAAGCCTGCCCTTGACCCTGCGACGCACCAGCTTCAGCTCATGCAGCCGCGTGGCAAGAGCCGACTTGCCCGTCCCTGCCTCGCCCAAGAGAAAGATCGGTGCGTCGGTGGTTCCGGCCACCAGATCAAGCCGTTCGATCAGGCCCAGCATTCTTGGCGACCGGGTCTCGACCCCGCCCAGAAGCAGGGCCGCATGATCCCGCTTGGCCACATCGAACCGGCGCTGAAGCGCGTTGTAGCGCGTGAGGTCCAGGTCAATGACATCAAGCGTGCCTTGCGGTTCGCCCCCCTCCCTCGGCGGTCCGGTCTGGATCAGCCGCGCCGGGATGTGGCGGCTTTCGGTCAAAAGGAACCAGCAGATCTGCGCCACATGCGTGCCGGTGGTCAGGTGGACGTGATACCTCTCGCGGTCCTCGTCAAAGCCGTAGTCGGCGGCAAAGTCGTAGAGCCTGCCGTAGACCTCCTGGAAGTCCCAGGGGTCCTTCATGTCGATGTTGACCAGCCGCACCTCGGTTTCGGGAGAGATGCGTCCGATGGCGGCGGCAACGTTGCAGGCAAGGTGATAGTGCCGCCTGTCGTGGATCAGCTCCAGCCGGTCGATGGGGAAATCGGGATGGGCACACAGCTGGACCGAAGGCCGCCATTCGCGCCGCTTGCCCATGTCAAGCTGGGTGCCGAGGAAGCCGATGACGACATTGCGCATGGTGTTTATCCAATCTGATAAGATGCGATACTAGCGTATCAGACATACTTCTCACAAGGTGCGCGATTCTGGTGTTTAATTGTGCATTTCTAGACACTTAAGGCCCGTTTCGCACTTTTCTTCCGCCTTGCAACGAATTCGGCCACAAAGGCCTGGCGAAAACAGAGGGAAGACGATCATGGCAAACAAATCCGTGTTTGCATCGGTGGTGGGGCGGTTGCTGCCGAAGGCGACCGCCACCACAGCCCACGGCACCAAGGCCTATGCCTACGATGCCGAGCACAAGCTGGCGCAGCTGGCCATGACCGGCACCATCGGGGGCGGGTTCTACCAGGATGCCGAGGCCGAAGTGACCACTTTGGTCGCGGCAGCTGAGGCGGTGGAGCCCATGTTCCTGGCGAAAACCGCGGTCCATGTCCGGGCCAAGGGGCACATGAAGGATACTCCGGCGCTGCTGCTTGCAGTGTTGGCCAGCCGCGACCCGGCGCTCTTTGCGCTGGCGTTCCCGCAGGTCGTAACCTCGGGGAAAATGCTGCGGACCTTCGTGCAGATCCTGCGGTCGGGGCGGGTGGGGCGGAAATCGCTCGGGTCGCGCCCGAAGGCGATGGTGCAGGGCTGGCTGAACGGGTCCACGGAGGAGCAGCTGATGGCGGCGATGGTCGGGAACGACCCGTCGCTGGCGGATGTGATCCGGATGGTGCACCCGAAGCCGGAAACCGCGTCGCGGGCGGCCTTCTATGCCTGGGCCATCGGGAAACCGGCCGATACGGCGGCCCTGCCGCAAGTCGTGCAGGACCTGATCGCCTTCCGCGCCGGGGCCACGGCCAAGGTGCCGGAGGTGCCGTTCCAGATGCTGTCCGACCTGACGCTTTCGCCCGAGCAATGGGCCGAAGTCGCGGGCCGGGCCTCCTGGGCGACACTGCGGCAGGGGCTGAACATGCTGGACCGCAAGGGCGCCTTCACGGTACCCGGAACGGTCGACCATGTGGCTTCGGCGCTGCGTGACCCCGCCCGCATCAAGGCGGCCAAGGCGATGCCCTATCAGCTGATGGCGACCCTGCGGGCGCTGGAGGCGGGGGTGGACCCGCGGCTGCGGGAGGCGCTGCACGACGCGATGGAGGCTTCGATTTCCAACGTGCCGGTGCTGAAGGGCCAAGTCGCGGTCTGCCCGGACGTGTCCGGCTCGATGTCTTCGCCCGTGACCGGCTACCGGAAAGGGGCGACCACGGCGGTGCGCTGCATCGACGTGGCGGCGCTGGTCGCGGCGGCGGTGGTTCGCGAGAACCCGGGCGCGCGTGTCCTGCCCTTTGAGGTGGACGTGCGCGATGTCCGGCTGGAGGCGCGCGACACGATCCTGACCAACGCCGAGAAACTCGCGGCGTTGGGAGGGGGCGGGACCAACTGCTCGGCTCCGCTGGCGGCGCTGAACAAGGCGGGTCTGGCACCTGACCTGGTGATCTTCGTCTCGGACAACCAGTCCTGGGTCGACGGTCGGCAGGGCGGGCAGGCGACGGCGATGATGGCGGAGTGGGCGAAGCTCAAGGCCCGTAACAAGGCCGCAAAGCTGGTCTGCATCGACATCCAGCCCTACGGGACGGCGCAGGCCGCAGAACGGGAAGACGTGCTGAACATCGGCGGCTTCTCGGACGCGGTCTTCGACCAGATCGCCGCCTTCGCGGACGACCGGATGGGCCCCGACCACTGGGTCGGCGAGATCCGGGCGGTCCAATTGTAAACACCCCTTCGGCCCAAGGGCCGGGGGGGACCCCAACCCCCCGGCGAATGCAGGCGGCACTACATTAATCTTCTGGTCGCGGGTTCGAATCCCGCCGTGTCGTCACCCGAAAGGGAACGGCGCGTAGCTCAGTCAGGTAGAGCAGTAGACTTCGTGTCGCCGACCCTTGTCGCCGGGGCCAACCGAATGAACGACCTGGCGAATGCCGGTGGAACTACAACTGGTCGTGGGTTCGATCCCCACCTGCCAATTCAGGCAGTAGCTCAGTGGTAGAGCAGTTTCCGAAAGGAAGGTTTCACCCCCCTTGTCGCCAGGACCAGAAGAAGGAGAACGACCCGGCGAATGCCGGTAGGACTACACGGTAAGAGCGCCGGGAAACCGGAGGTCGCGCGTTCAACTCGCGCCGCGCAAGCGTAGCTCAGTGCAAGGCTGTCCTGCCAACCTAGTCGCCGGACCCGAACACCGGGGCGAATGCCGAAGGGACTACAGCACACATCGGGATAACCTGTGGGGTTCAAGCCCCCACCTTGCATGCGGCCATCGGTGCGGCCGGGGGTCCCATAGTCTCTTCCCCCTTGTCGCCCCGGTCTTGATGGAGGGTAGCTCAGTTGGCAGAGCAGCGGGTTTTGGTCCCGATGGTCGAGGGTTCGAACCCTTCCCCTCCAGCCAAGAACAACACCGGGGGAATGCCGGGCGGACTACAGCTCCAACCTGTCGCCGTCTGCCCGATCCCTTGTCCCCCGGACCCGAAACACCCCGGCGAATGCCGTGCGGCACTACAGGCTGCAACCCTCGTGGTCGCGGGTTCGAATCCCGCCGTGCGCCCATTCGCACGTAGCTCAGCTGGATAGAGCACGACGTGTCGCCAAACCCTTGTCGCCGGGGCCAGAGATGTGAGTGAATGAGATGATGACCGATGCAATCCTGCCGATCACCGGCGACGACCTGAAAGCCTGGGGCCACCGGCCCAGCCGCGCCTTCCCGGCGCTGATCGAGCGTGCGAACGCGGCCCTGACCGGGGGCGCTGACCGTGAGGCCGTGCGCGCCCTTCTCTCTGCCGACTTGCCGCCCTCGGCGCTCGACCTGCAGCCCGCAGGCGCGATCAAGCTGGAAGTGAACATCCGCGCCGAGGATCCGGACGAGGAAAAGAATCTGGCGGACTGCAAGGCCACGATGACCGAGGTCCTGAAGACCCCGACCGCCGTGGCCGGATCGATCATGCCCGACGCGTGCCCGGCTGGTCCCCTGGGAACGATCCCGGTGGGTGGCGTGGTCGCCACGCGAAACGCGATCCATCCGAGTATGCATTCGGCCGACATCTGCTGCAGCGTGATGCTCACCGACCTCGGCCATGTTGACCCGAAGGCAGCGCTGGATGCCGCCAGCACCATCACCCATTTCGGCCCCGGCGGGCGCGATCAGGGGAACCGCTACACCGTGTCCCTGGACCTGATGGATGAGTTCCGCAGCAATCCCTTCCTGAAGGACGGGCGGATGATCCATGCCGCCCAGGCACACATGGGGACGCAAGGCGACGGGAACCACTTCCTGTTCATCGGTCGCAGCCGGGCGACGGGACGGGTGGCGATGGTCACGCACCACGGCTCTCGCGGGCCGGGGGGGCTTCTCTACAAGTACGGGATGGAGGTGGCCGAACGCTTCCGGCGCGAACTGTCCCCTGCCACGCTGAAGCAGAACGCCTGGATTCCCGCCGATACGCAGGAAGGCAGGGACTACTGGGACGCCCTGCAGACCATCCGCCGCTGGACCAAGGCCAACCACAACGCGCTGCACCAGTCGGTGGTGGAACGCCTGCGCGCCAGCCCTGGGGACCGCTTCTGGAACGAACACAACTTCGTCTTCCGGCGTGGCGACCTGTACTACCACGGCAAGGGGGCAACCCCGGCCTGGGGGGACTATGCAGCGGATGCGACTGGGCTGACCCTGATCCCGCTCAACATGGCCCAGCCGGTGCTGGTGGTGCGCGGGAAGGACGCAGGCCATGCCTTGGGGTTCGCGCCGCATGGTGCGGGCCGCAACTTCTCGCGGTCCGAACACAAGCGGCGGATGGGCGGGGTGACGCCCGAGCAAATGCTGGCAGCCGAGACCCAGGGGCTCGACATCCGGTTCCATGCCGGTGCGGTCGATGCTTCGGAGCTGCCGTCGAGCTACAAGCCCGCCGAGAAGGTGATGCGCCAGATCGCCGACTACGGGCTGGCCGATGTGGTGGACTGCATCGACCCCTATGGCTGCATCATGGCGGGCGACCTTCCCCCCGCCTGGCAGAAGGGCAAGCGAACCCGGCGGTAACCGCCGGGTTCATCAACGCTCCAAAAGCGTTGTGCGCGTTCAACGGCACACCGATGTCCGCCCGGTGTGCGCATGAACGGAGAAGCGTCGTTGTCTGACGGCAACAGGCGAAATCCGCCTTTGCCCTGCCACTTGCATTCTTGCGGCGACGTGATACCTGCACCACCGTCTTTGCCGGACATGGGGTTCGGCATCAGAAAAGGGAGATTGCACATGCCACATATTCAATCTCCCCGCCTCGGCTGATCGGGAATCCGCCCGATCCATCGCCCGCTTCGGCAGGCATTTTCTGATCGAAAGACACCTTCATGGGCACTCCCCTCTCGGGGTCCGCAGCCGCCGTTTCGGGCGACCGGATCACGCATTACTTCACGGACGCGGCCTGGATCGACGGGCGCGCCACCCAGCAACTTGCGGCAACGGCCGGACTGCCCGGCATGATCGCGGTCGCGGGCTATCCCGACCTGCACCCCGGCCGCAACGGTCCGGTCGGGGCCGCCTTTCTGGCCGACCGCCTGTTCCCGGCCCTTGTCGGCAACGACATCGGCTGCGGGATGGCGCTGTTCACGTTGGATCTTGCCCCCCGCAAACTGTCGCTGGACAAGGCCGCGCGCCGCCTGCGCGCCTTGGCGGGCGAATGGGACGAAGCCCCTGCGGACCGTGGCTTCGGCTTCGGCACCATCGGTGGTGGCAACCACTTCTGCGAACTGCAGTCTGTTGAGACCCTGACCGATGCAGCCGTGGCACTGGGCTTGGCCCGCGACCGGCTTTGCCTGCTGGTCCACTCTGGCTCACGCGGCCTGGGTCAAAGCGTTTTTCGCCGCTTCGAGGGGCAAGCGGCCCTGGACCCCAAAAGCGATGCGGGCCGGGCCTATCTGGTCGACCACGACCGCGCCGTCGAATGGGCGGCGGCCAATCGGCTGGCCATCGCCACGCGGGCTGCAAGGGCACTGAATGCCGACCTTCGGCTCGTGGCCGACGTGCCCCACAATCTGGTGGTCGAAACCGCAGACGGCTGGCTGCACCGCAAAGGCGCGGCGGTTGCCTGCGGGCCAGCGGTGCCCCTTGCAGGCTCGCGCGACAGCTTCAGCTATCTCCTCGCCCCGACCGGCGCAACAGCCGCGCCCTTCGCCTCGCTCTCGCACGGCGCTGGCCGCAAGCATGACCGCGCCGCCATGCATGGCCGGATCAGGAAGACGCAAAGCAACCTGCAGGCGCAGCTCCGCACCTCGCTTGGTGGCTTGGTCCTGTGCGAGGATCCCGATCTTCTGATCGAAGAGGCCGGTTCGGCCTACAAGTCAGCCGCCCGGGTGCTGGCGGATCTGGAAAGCCTGTCGCTGGCCCGGTCCATCGCGACACTGCGCCCGCTGATCACCTACAAGAAGACGGGCGGGGAGGCATAGCATGGAACAGGCCTTTCTTCTGGTCACGGCAGGCGGCGGCCCGATGGAATGCCGTCTGGCCGTGGGCCATGTCCTGGCCCGGATGCGGCTTGAGGCTGAAGCCTTGGGCGTCGATCTTTCCAGCAGCAGCGAAGACGCGTCCCCGGCCTCGGCCGTGGTTGCGCTGCAGGGCGCAGGAGCGCACCGTCTCGCCCAGGACTGGACCGGCACGGTGCAATGGCGCCAGACCAGCCAGTTGCGCCCCGGACACCGCCGCGCCAACTGGTTCGTTGGCGTCTTTGACCTGCCGACGCCCACTGCCGAAACAGACGCCATCCCCCTGGCGGACGTGCGGTTCTCAAGCTTCCGGGCCGGTGGCCCCGGCGGCCAGCACCAGAACACGACCGACAGCGCCGTCCGTGCGACCTGGCGCGGCTTCTCGGCGGTGTCGCGCGACGGGCGGTCCCAGCATCAGAACAAGGCCCGGGCGCTGGAGCGGCTGCAGATGCTCGTGCAAGCGACAGAGGCAGCGGCCCGTGCCGGGGAAAGGACCGACCTCCATGCCCGGCACCGCCAGTTGCAACGCGGCAACCCGAGGCGGGTGTTCGTCGGGCCAGACTTCATCGAAACCGTCAGGCCATGAGCGCGAGGGCGGCTCTCACCGTCAGGCGGCCCTCCCCGCGGCCAGGCAGAACTCGTGAGCAAACATCACAAGCGGGCGGCAGCAGACGACCAGATCAATGCCCAAAGGCGATCGATCCGTATTGCTGTTGCGGGTTCATCAAGCCGGAGTCCTCCCCCTGCGCATGTCGTGCTTCTCCACTTCATCTCGGCCACTGACGGTCAGTTGATCGCTATGTCACTCACGTGGTCACCGCCGTTGCCGGGATCAGCAAAAATGCCGATGGCAATGCCGGGGCATGTCTCTACCGTCAAACGCACGAACTGACGAGGATGATCCATGGCCGCGATGCGCGACAGACCCATGACGCTTGCCGCAGCACGTGCGATCCGTGATGCCGAAGGGGCCGACGCCCTCCTGCGCCGGGTTCTGGACCGAGCGGCCGCGGGAACCGACAATTCGGTGATTTCGGTTCATGGGCACCTGCCTGAACAGACCGAAGGACCATTGCAGGGCATCCCCTTCGGCGTGAAGGACAACATCGATTGCCTGCCCTTTGCCACGACGGGTGGCACCCCCGCTTTGGCTGGCTGCTTTCCTGACGCAGATGCACCTTCCGTGGTCCGGCTCAAGGCGGCGGGGGGCTATGTGCCGGTCAAGCTGAACCTGCATGAACTGGCCTTTGGCATCACCTCGAACAATGCCGCACATGGGCCGGTGCGCAACCCGTTCGATCCGTCTCGCGTGGCGGGCGGATCATCCGGCGGCAATGCGGCGGCGATTGCGCGCGGGGTGATCCCCTTTGCCTTGGGTACGGACACGGGCGGATCGACCCGCATCCCTGCGGCCTTCTGCGGGATCGCGGGCTTTCGCCCCAGCACCGGCCGCTATCCGGAAGGCGGCGTCCTGACGCTGTCCACCACCCGCGACACGATCGGCCCGATGGCTGTCACCTGCGCCGATCTGGCCGAGGTTGACGCCCTGATCGTGCCGGGACCGGCCGACCCCGCGCCGCCGCCCACCCTGCGCATCGGCGTGCTCTGGGCCGCAGCGGGCCTGAGTGCCGCCGTCGATCTTGCGATGGCGGATATCTTTGCGCGGCTGGGATCCGCCCCCGGAGTTACCCTTGTTCCGCTCGAGGTTCCGGCCTTTGACGATCTGGACGCCCGCTTTGGCGATGCCATCGTTCTCTGCGAGACTTTCGCGGTCTGGACCCGCTTTGCCCGGGACAAGGCCGGGCTGACCCTGGCAGAGTTTGCGGCCCAGATCGCCAGCCCCGATGTGCGCGACGTGTTCCAGGCGCTGCCCGACATCGCTGCGGCCGAGAGCGCCGCCTACGCCCGCGCCATGGCCCATGACCTGCCCGAACTGCGCGCCGCCTATGCCCGGCTGTTTGCCGATCATGCGCTCGACATGATCGCCCTGCCCACCGTCAGCGTGCAACCGCCGCTGATTGGTATGGATGACATGATGGAAACCGACCTCGGGCCGCGGCCTACCTTTCCGACGGTCACGGCAAACACCGCATTGGCCACGTTGACCGGCGCCCCCTCGCTGGCCATCCCCGCAGGGCTGGACCGCGACGGCCTGCCCGTTTCCCTGATGATCGAAACGCTGCCGGGACAGGACCGCATGCTTTTGTTGCAGGCGCAACGAATCGAAGCCCTTTTGGGCGGTTAAACCCCAAGCTTTGTTGCCAGACTCCAAGTTCCCCTCTACCTTTCGTCTGGGGAGACGCGGGCGAATGGCATTCCAGATCAGGGACATGACCGGGGAAGAGATCGCCGTTTTCGCGGATGTCATCCATGACCTCGCCCGCCCTGCCCCGGACGTCGATCCGCGCGCAGTGACATCCGAACGCATCCTGCGTTTGCTGAGGGGGGATACGCTGGCCTCTTACGTCTGGGAACCGGGCAAGGCGCGCTATGACCAACCCGTCTCGGTCAACCACGATGAGGGCAAGGTCGCCCAGTATGTCGCCTCCTTGCAGTTCAGCGACCCGCTGACGCGGCGGATGCGGCGGCTGAAGGGGGCACAGATCGTCGAAAACTGCTTTCCCATGCAAGAGTTGGAAAAGACCGAATTCTACACGGATTTCCTGCAAGCCGACGGCATGCATTATGGCCTGAACATCTTTCTGCCCGCCAGATCGGGCAAGGTGTTCGACTTGCGTGTGTGGCGCAACCGGAACCGCCAGCCCTTTGGTCAGCGCGAGATTGATCTTCTGGATACCCTGGCCCTGCATGTCGCCCGCGCGTTGCAGGCGGGTGATGAGGGTCTGGCCGTCCTGTCGCCGCGCGAACGTGAGATCGGTCGATTGATCGCGCGGGGTTGCACGGACCGAGAGATTTCGGACATCCTTGGCATCGGCTTTTCAACGGTCCGCACGCATGTCAACCGCTGCTTTGAAAAGCTCGACTGTTCCAACCGCGCCGAATTGAGCGCACGGTTTTCCGCCACCCTGCTGGGATAGGCATCCCCATTATTGCCGATACCGTCCCGCGCGCCCTGTCCGCACAGTGGGGAAAACAGGGCTATCCTGCCCGCAAGATGACAGGGAAATCATGACCAGCATCACCACAGCATTCACGGAGAAGTTCGGCCTGACCCATGCCTTTGCGCAGGCGGGTATGGCCTTTGCCGGGGAGAAGCCCGCACTCGCCATCGCGGTCAGCCAGGCGGGCGGGATCGGGGCCATCGGCGTGGGCTTCATGCCGCCCGAGGAACTGCGCGCCACCATCCGCACCATCCGCGCGGCGGGGGTGACGATGTTCAACATCAACTTCATCACCATTTTCGGCAACGAAGCCCAGGTACAGGTCGCCGCCGAGGAAAAGGTGCCCGTGGTGTCCTTCCACTGGGGCCATCCCCCGGCGGAACAGGTGGCGCTGCTTAGGGCGGCGGGCTGCTCGATCTGGGTGCAGGTGGGATCCGTTGCCGATGCCGAAACCGCCATCGGCTATGGCGCCGAGGTGATCGTGGCCCAGGGGCAAGAGGCGGGCGGCCACAACTATCAGGGCATTGGCGGCGCGGACCAGCCGGGCATGGGCGGCATCGCCCTGATCCCGGTGATGGCCGATGCCATCGCCGGCCGCGCCTTGCTGCTGGCGGCAGGGGGTATCGCCGACGGGCGCGGCGTTGCTGCGGCCTTGGCCCTGGGCGCGGATGGCGTCTGGGTCGGCACCCGGTTGGTCGCCTCGGCCGAGGCCTATGTGCATCCCGAACACCACCGCCGTCTGGTCGAGGCCGCGGGCACCGATACCATCCTCAGCGGGGTGTTCGGGCCGGAAATGCCGTTCTTCAACCCGATGCGTCTGCACAAATCACGCGTGGTGAAAGAGTGGACCCACCGCTTGGCCGAAGTCCCAACCGTCCGTGACGACCTTGAGGTGATTGGCGAAACGGTGTTCCTGGGCGGCAAGCATATCAAGCGCAAGTTCGACGTGATCCTGCCGACCGAAGACACCACTGGCGATTTCGAGGAAATGGCCTGGCTGATGGGTCAGGGCGTAGGCCTGGTCAAGGACATCCGCCCGGCAGGCGAAATCGTCGCCACGATGATGGCCGAGGCTGTTCAGGTGCTTCGGGACAAGGCCGCACGCATTAAATGACCAAGGGCACGATCGCATCGCTGATGCATTACCCCGTCAAGGGCTTGTCCGGCCAACCCCTGCCCGAGGTGACGCTGTCGCCCGGGCAGGGCTTTCCGTTCGACCGGATGTTCGGCTTTGCCCGCGCGGGCAGCGGGTTCGACCCCTTGGCCCCCGCCCCCATGCCGAAGGACCGCTTCCTGATGCTGATGCGGGACGAAAGGCTTGCCGGGCTTGCAAGTCATTTTGACCCCGTCAGCCGGGTGCTTGTCCTGAAGGTGCAGGGCCACAGCGTGCATCAGGCAGACCTGTCCACAGCGGAAGGCTGCGCCGAGACCGAAGCCTTCTTTGCCCGCATGTTCGACCTTGCCCCCGACAAGATGCCGCGCTTTGTCCATGCCGCCCCGCACCGCTTTACCGATGTGTCTGTCGTCTCGTCAGATCTCATGAACGCGGTTTCGCTGATCAACCTCGACAGCATCGCGGATCTGGAGGCCAGGACCGGAGCCGCCATCGCGCCCGAACGTTTCCGCGCGAATATCTGCTTCTCCGGCTGGCCCGCTTTTTCGGAACTGGCGCTGGTGGGGCAAGAGATCACCATCGGCACCGCCCGCGCCCGCGTGACGCTGCGCACCCGTCGCTGTGCCGCGACCGAGGTGAACCCGGTGACGGCGCGGCGCGACCTGCCCATCCCGCGCCTGTTACATCAGCACTACGGCCATTCCGACATGGGCATCTATGCCGAACTGATGACCGGCGCCGTGATCCGCCCCGGTGACAGCGTGAGCGTTGCATGACCCTGACACTGACCCTTGCGGCCCGCCGTGACCTGACCCCAGACATCTGCGAATTCACCTTCGCCGCCGCATCCGGCGCATTGCCTCCGTTCGAGGCCGGGGCGCATCTGACGGTGCAAACACCCTCGGGCGCATGGCGCAGCTATTCCATCAGCAATGATGACCGGGAGAGAGACCGCTACGTCATCGCAGTAAAACGTGAAGACCGTGGACGCGGCGGGTCCCTGTCGATGCACCGTCAACTGGCTGTGGGGGACAGCCTGCTTGCGCGTGCCCCGAAGAACGCCTTCCAACTTGCGCCCGACGCCCCGACCTTGCTGATTGCCGGCGGGATCGGCATCACGCCCATGCTGGCGATGCTGCGCCGTCTGGTGGCGCGCGGTGTGCCGGTCCGGCTGATCTATCTGACCCGCAGCGCCGACCTGACCGCCTATCGTGACCTGCTGACCTCTGCCCCCTTCGCGCCCCATGTCGTGCTGCACCATGACGAAGGCGACCGTGGCCGCGTCTTCGACTTCTGGCCCTTGTTCAAAACCCCGGATGACCGGCACATCTATTACTGCGGCCCCGCCCCGATGATGAACGCCATCTACCTGCGCACGATCCATTGGCCGCGCCGCCAGATCCATTCCGAAAGCTTTGCCGGCGTCGACAGCACCGATGGCACCGCCAGCCCGTTCCGTCTGCGTCGTGCCGCAACGGGCGAGCTGTTCGACATTCCCGCTGACAAGTCGATACTGGACGTGCTGCGCGACCGGAGCATCGCCTTTGCCAGTTCCTGCGAAAGCGGCACCTGCGGCACCTGCAAGATGCGGCGTGTGGCGGGAGAGCCCTTGCACCGCGATCTGGTCTTGAGCGACGCTGAAAAGCTGGACCAGTTCATGCCCTGCGTGTCGCGCGCGGCCGGCGAAGACCTGACGCTGGAGTTCTGAGGTGGAGGCAACCGCTATCGCGATAGGGATCCTCAGGCGGTGGAGCGACGCCATCGCCCGGCGCGATCTTGATGCGATCTCCGCCCTGTTTGCGCCGGATGCCGTCTTTGTCGCGACCGCCCCCGCGCCCCTGATCGGGCGAGAGCAGATCCGAGCCTATTACCAAGGTGCGCCCGCCGGGTTGACCGCAAAGGCCGGGCTCGTTCTGGCCTCCGCCCAAAGGGACGGGCTGGCCATCGTGGCAGACGTGCGCTTTGATCTGCCCGATGGCGGGGTGCTGACCGGACGGCTTTGCCTTGCCTGCGGGGCGGATCAGTCGATCAGGCTGTACCACTTGGCGGTGGATGCTCCGGCAAGCGCGCGGTCGCCTCGTGGTACATCCGGTTAATCACCCTGCCCGCAGGCTCAACCGCCCGCGTGAATGAACCCGCAAGCCCGGTCTCGACCTGCAAGACTTCCTGCCCGACCTTCTCGACCAGGCGACCGCGGCGGCATCATTAGGCTTCCAGCCCATCTACCGCGACAGCTATGCGATCACCCGCACCAAGTGGCGCGTCATGGCCAATCTCGGCAAATTCGGCGCGATGACCGCCCGCGATATCTGCCATATCAGCCATACTGAAAAGACAAAGGTCAGCCGGGCGGTGGCCCATCTGGAACAAGCGGTCCTCCTCGCGCGGTGCCCCTCCTAGCAAGACCGCCGCGCCGAGATCCAGTCCCTCGCCGGAACGGGTCAGGCGACATTTGCCGATCTTGGCCAACGCGTGCTGGACTACGACCGCGCCTTGCGGAAGGAACTGGGTGCGAAGACGGCCAGGGACCTGAACCGTGTCCTGCTTGCGATCACAGCAGTGCGAAAGGACAGCGGCTCTGCAACCGGCGACTGACTAAAGATAGGCAGCCGTCAGCAGCGAGGGGTCGGCCCGCAGTTTGGTTGGATCGGACGACAGCCGAACCACACCCTTGCGCAGCACCACCACCTCTGATGCAAGCGACAGCGCCACCTCGACAAACTGTTCGACCAGCAATACCCCCATGCCCTTGGCGGCAAGCGCTGCAACCACCTGGGTCAGTCGCTTGACGATCAGCGGGGCAAGGCCCAGCGACATCTCATCAATCAGGATGAACCTTGGCCGCGCCATCAGTGCATGGCCGATGGCCACCATCTGCTGCTGCCCGCCCGACAGCGTGCCCGCCAGTTGCTGTTTGCGCTCGGCCAGTTCGGGAAAGATCGCAAAGACCTCTGCCAGGGCGGCATCGGCTTCGGAAGGCGACAAGAGTGATCCGGCGACAGCCAGATTTTCCGCGACGGTCAACTGCGTCAGAACCTGATGGCCTTCGGGCACGGCTGCAACGCCTGCGGCGCGAATACGGTCAGGCTTGGCCCCGGTGATTGGGGTGCCGTCCACCGTGACCGATCCCTTCGCCACCGTCAGTAACCCCGCAACGGCCAGCACCAGTTCGGACTTGCCCGCCCCGTTCGCGCCCAGAAGTGCTGTCACTTGCCCCGGCCGCACGGTCAGCGACACGCCATCCACCACTGTCTTGCCATCGACGGCGACACTCAGCCCCTTGATCTCAAGCATGATCGACCTCGATCCCCAGATAGGCGGCCTTGACCGCCGGATCGGCCAGCACCTCGGCCGTCGGGCCAAAGGCGATGCGGCGGCCGAAATCCAGCACCAGCGTCTGCGCGCAGATACGCGAAATCAGATCGACATCGTGATCGATGACCAGAACCTGCGCCGGGCAAAAATCGCGTATCCTCAGGATGATATCGCCAAGATGCGCGCTTTCCTCGACCGTCAGGCCACCTGCGGGCTCATCCAGCATGATCAGCCTGGGCTGGCCCACCAGACAGCGCGCAAGGTCGGTCAGCCGCCGTTCATAGGTGTTCAGGCTGGCCCCCATCCGGCCTGCCATCGCGGTAATGCCGACAAATTCCAATGCGGCATCCACATTGGCGCGCCGCTCCACGCGGCTGCCTTGCAGGTTGTCGGCCAGAGACAGAAGGTTGCCCAGAACAGTCAGGTCATCCGCAATCTGTTCGCGCTGGAAGGACCGGCGCAGGCCCCAGCGCGGGCGCTTGTGCGGCGCCATGGCCACCAGATCAATCCCGTCGACCATCACCGCCCCTGACTTGGGCGTAAGGAAGCCAGAGATCACGTTCATCGTTGTGGTCTTGCCAGCCCCGTTCGGCCCGATGATGCCTGATACGGGCGCTTCGAACCGGGCGGAAATCGCGTCGAGGGCGACAAGGCCTCCGAAGCGAACGGTCAGTCCCTCAAGGGCGATCATGCCTTGCCCTCCTTGCGATGGAACAGCCCGATGATTTGCCCCGCGATGCCATCCGGCGCGGTCATCACCGCATGCAGCAGCGCCGCACCGAAAAAGATCAGCGCAAGGTCGGCATCGACACCCCAGTTGTTCAACAGGCCGGGCGCCACACGGTACAGGATCGCGGCAATCACCGCCCCCAGCCAGAACCGCGCGCCGCCGACAATGACCAGCGCGAAAAGCAGGATGCTTTCGCTGGCCCGGAATGACGCGGCATCCAGCAATCCAAGACTGCCCGCCAGCAATCCGCCGCCAAGACCTGCCAGCAAGCCCGATAGGCCGAAGGCCCAGGTCTTGTAGAAGGTGACATTGGTGCCCGAGGCAATTGCCGCCGCTTCGGATCGCCGGATCAAGGCCCATGCCCGACCCGGTGCTGTCTGACGATGCGCCATGATCAGCAACAGGCCCAGCATCGCCACGATCAGCGTATAGGTCAGATAGGCCGCGTCGGATTGCGCAAGAACGGGTCGCCGCATCTCGGCCGCGAACGAGGTGCCGACACCCCAGAACCCTGCCCCGCCATTCGGGAACTGATAGGCGGTGAACACCACCTCCAGCCCGCCCGCCACCATCAGCGTGACCAGCGCAAGATACAGCCCCCGCATCCGCAGCGCCGGAATGGCCAGCAGCATGCCCAGCACCGAAGTCCCTATGGCCGCAAGGATCAGGTTTGCCTCGAACGGCAGGGAAAAGGCGTGGTTCAGCCGCAGCGTCACCCAACCGCCCACCCCCATGAGCGCCACCTGCGCCAGGCTGACCATGCCCAGGCGCGAATACATGAAGCCCGCCCCCATCGCCGCCATCGCAAAGCAGGCGGTTGAGGTGAAGATGCCCGTCCATTGCCCGCCAAGGACCATAGGCAGCACGAAAGCCGCAAGGATCGCCGCACCTAGGCCCGCGATCAAAGGTCCGTTCAAGTGCCGTGTCATCTCAATCCTCTCCCGCAAAGGTCAGGCGGCGGTTCAGGTTCATCACGACCAGCACGGCAATGGCGATGACATAGGGGGCCATCGGGCGCACGGCCTTGAAGGTATCGGAAAGGGTCAGCAGACTTTCGATCACCCCCATCCCCAACCCCGCGACCAGCACGGTGGGCAGCGATACCAGCCGCCCGGCAATGGCCGCGGCAATGCAGGGGATCACCATGAAGGTGATGACCGCAGGCTCCAGCCGCACGAGACTGCCGAACATCAGCCCGGTAAAACCGAAGATCAGGCCCGAGACACCCCAAGCCGCGGTCTCCACCCGCAGGATCGGGACGCCGACCAGCGAGGCGATCCGGCGGTTGTTGGCAAGTGCCCGCATCTGCAACCCGATCCGCGAACGGTTCAGCGCGACGGTGATGGCGATGACGATGCTGATGGCGGCCACCACCACGATCAACCGCGTGACCGTGACCTTCAGGCCAAGGATCGACAGGCTGACGGCGTCGGTCGGAAAGGACAGTTTGCGCGGATCGTCATTCCACAGGAACGACACCAGCCCCAGCAGGATCAGCGCGTAGCCAAGGCTCGCCACGCCCTTGATCACCGGCTCGCGCCACGACAGGCCGGGGGCGATGAGCCGACCATAGGCCAGGGCAAAAAGGACGCCGGTCAGCAAACCGGCCACCCAGGTCAGCGGCGCAAACACGCCCCAGTCGCCCAACTGCCAGGTCACAAATGCCGCCACCGCGCCGATGGCCCCGGCGGCCAGGTTCAGGACCCCCGTGGCGCGGAACAAAAGGACGATCCCGATCCCTCCCAGCGCGTAAAGCGAACCGACGGCAAGGCCAGACACCAGAAACAGCCCGACGACAGCGGCAGGCTTGCCCCAGCCGAGCAGGCCCGCCAACACCATACAGGCCACCGTCGCAACGGCGATGGTTCGCATAAGTTCACGCATTGGAAGGACGCCCCCTGGTCGGATCACCCCCACCCTGTGCGGATGGAGGTGACTGTCGCTGGATCGGGTCAGGCGCTGGATCAGTTCAGACCAAGCGCCTTCTCGTTCTCGAAGATCGGCGCGAAGTAGGGGCTGTCGTATTCGTAGCAGTCGCGCACCGTTTCAAAGCCGTCGCCCTTGACCACCACCATGGTGCCGGCATGGTTCGGCATGTGACGGTCCGCCTCACCGACATAGTAGGGACCGCACAGCAGATCGGATTCGTAGCCGACGATGCCCTTGATGGCGGCGTTTACGGCAGCCCGGTCATCCAGTTGTGCCGGGTCCAGTTCCAGCATCGCCTGCACGAAGAACTTGGCCGACACAAAGCCCGACTGGCTGAACGTGTCGCGGGGGGCGTCGGGCGCATAGGCGTCCAGCACGGCCAGCCAGTTCATCGCATCCGGCCCGCCCTTGTCCCAGGGGGTCAGCTCGGCGTTCACGAACATGCGTCCATCCCACACCTCGGACAGCGCCGCAGGCACCGAACGGTCATAAAGCGGGGTGGAAGAGGCCCATTTGTACGTCTCGACCATGCCCTGCTCTTCCGCCGCCTTCATGAAGGCAAGCGCCAGACCGGCCGGCAGGTTCACCAGGATGGTGTCCGCACCCGATGCGACGGCCTCCAGCAGACCCGAGTTCACGTCGGGCGAGGCCGGGTTCAGATAGACCGACGATCCGGTCAGACCCTTCGACGCCATGTATTCTTCCATCGCGCCGCAGGACCAGGGGCCCACGTTCGGAATGGCAAGCCCGATGCACGAGATGTTCTTGCTCTCCTGAGCTTCGACCATGTACTGCGCCGCACCGATCGTCGATGCCAGCGGCCCCTGGTTGGTCGACACGATGGACGGGCTTTCAAAGCATTCCGACACCGCGCAGGCCGAGGCCATCGCCATGATGCCCGCATCCTGATAGGTGCGCGCGTTCACGGCCATTTCGACGAAGGACCCGTTGCCGACCATCGCCACGACGCCCTGGTCAACAAGCAGCTTGGACGCGGCCTGTGCGGCAAGCTCGGGGTTCCACTGGTCATTCTCGACCAGATACTCGATGGGGCGACCGTTGATCCCGCCATTGGCATTGACGCAAGCGAAGTAGGCCGCCGCCGCCTGGGTCGAGGCGCTGAAATCCCCCGGGGCCGCATTGCCGTGGATGCCGCCCACCAGGATCGGCGCGCCGGTTGCGGCCACCCCGGTATTGGCGCCACAGTTTACCTGCGCCTGAGCGGCGCCACCGGCCAGCATCAGCCCCAGCGCGGTTCCCGCAAGTTTCATCGGTTTGGTCATGTCCATTCCTCCCTTTGGTTTCTTGTTGTCGTCAGGCCGCAACGCGTGCCTTTGTCTTGATGAACCGCGCGCAGCGCTCTGCGATCATCATCGTGGGCGCGTTCGTGTTGCCCGAAACCAGCGTCGGCATGATCGAGGCATCGGCCACCCGCAGGCCGGTGACACCACGCACGCGCAATTCCGCATCCACCACCGCCATCCGGTCCGTATCAGGGCCCATCTTTGCGGTGCCGACGGGGTGGAACACGGTCTTGGCGGTCTGGCGCACATAGTGGCGCAGGCCGTCGAGGTCCTTTTCCAACCCCGGTTCGGGCAAGTGACGGCGCTTGATAAGCTTGGCCAGGGCGGGTGCCTCAAGGATCTCGATCCCTTTCAGGACGCCGCGCACCAGCACCTCCAGATCGTCGCTGTCCTTGAAGCTGCCCGCATCGAATAGCGCCTTGTCCTGTGGCTTGGATGACCGCAGATGCACCGACCCGCGCGACTTGGGACGCAGGAAACAGGGGCCGATGGCGATGCCATGCGCCTGGATCGGCGGGCGGTCGGCCCAACCCACCATGAAGGGCAGCACGTGGAACTGCACATCCGGCTGTCCCGCGCCCGAGACATCGGCAAAACCGCCGCACTCCACCACGTTCGAGGTCATCAGCCCCTGCTTGGTGGTCATGTACTTCAGGAAATGCAGCGCGGCCTTCAGGCCCTTGTCCTGTCCCATCAGGCTGATCGGATCACGGGTTTCGCCTTGGACGGTGCTTTCCAGATGGTCCTGATAGTTCTCGCCTACTCCGGGCAAATCGGACACAACATTGATACCGAGCGATTGCAGATGCGCACCCGGCCCGACGCCCGAAAGCTGCAGCAGGCGCGGGGTTTCGATGGCACCGGCACAGAGGATCACTTCGGCCCGCGCCGCGATCCGCGTGCCGTCCTCCAGCATCACGCCCGTGGCGCGCGGCCCGTCAAAGGTGACACGCGCCACCCGCATCTGCGTGCGGATCACCAGATTGCTGCGCTTTTCCGCCTTGCGCAGGAAGGCCTGCGCGGCCGACCAACGTTTGCCGTCATGCGTGGTGGTCTGATAGAAACCCACGCCTTCCTGTTCGGCCCCGTTGAAATCGGGATTGTGCGGCAGGCCAACCTCTTGCGCGGCTGCCACAAAGGCCTGGCACAGCGGGTGCTGGAAACGGGTCTTCGAAACGTGAAGCTCACCCTTGTTGCCGTGGAACTCATCCGAGAACACCATGTTGTTCTCAAGATCGCGGAACACCGGCAGCACGTCGTCATAGGCCCAACCGCGATTGCCCAGTTGCGCCCACTGGTTGTAGTCATTGGCGTGGCCGCGAATGTAGAGCATCGCGTTCACCGACGACCCGCCGCCGATGACATGGCCCTGGATGACGATGCTGGGTCGGTTGTTCAGTTCGGGCGTGGGTTCACCCACATAGGCCACGATGTCGCGGCCCTTTTCGATCACCTTGAAGAAGGTCGAAGGGATGTGAATCCACGGATGCCCGTCCTTGTGCCCGCTTTCGATCAGCAGCACGCGGGTGGAGGGGTTTTCAGACAGTCGGCTGGCCATGACGCAGCCCGAAGACCCGCCGCCCACCACGATATAGTCAAAAGATTCAGTCATTTATGGCTCCTAAGGCGATGTCACCCTGCGGCATGGCAGGCGCGAAACCACGTCCACGCCCGCCCTTGCGTCAGCTGAAGATCGTCTGGATGTCGGTGTTCTCGAACAGGCCTTCCTCGCCGAACTCGACGCCAAGGCCGGATTTCTTGACCCCGCCGAAGGGGGCGTTGGGCTGGATTGCACCGTGCTTGTTGATCCAGACCGACCCGCATTCCAGCCGCAGGGCGATCTCTTTCGCCCGCGCGATGTCCTTGGACCAGACCGACCCGCCCAGCCCGTTGTCGCTGGCATTGGCGGCGGCTATCGCCTCGTCGACATCCGTGTAGCGGATGATCGGCAGCGCGGGGCCGAACTGTTCCTCCACGATCAGCGGTGCATCATCGGGCAGGTCGGTGGCCAGCGTGACGGGGAAGAACAGCCCTTCGTCCGGCGCACCACCCAAAAGGATGCGGCCATCGCGCGCGGCGGCGGCAACCAGACGGCTGACCTTTTCATGCTGCATCTTGTTGTTGACCGGACCAAGGGCGACCCCGTCCTCCATCCCGTTGCCCATCGGCACATTGCGGGCATAGGCGACAAGCGCGTCGCAGATCGCCTCGTGCAGGGTGTCCGGCACATAAAGCCGCTTCATCGCGGCACAGGTCTGGCCGTTGTTGATGAAGGCACCCCAGAACAATCCCTCGGCAATCGCCGCCGGCTCGGCATCGGGCAAAACGATGCCTGCGTCATTGCCGCCCATCTCCAGCGTCAGACGCTTCATGGTGCGGGCGGCGGTCTGCATGACCTTTTCCCCCGTGGCACAAGAGCCGGTAAAAACGATCTTTCGGATGCCCTCATGCGCGGCCATCGCGGCGCCGACATTGGCCAGCTTGTCATCCGAAGTGACGATGTTCAGGACACCCTGCGGCAGGATCTGGTTCAGCAGCTCCACAGTCCGCAGCGTGGACAGGGGCGTATAGGGCGAAGGCTTGATCACGACGGTATTGCCCGCCCGCAAGGCCGGCAGGATGTGCCAGATGGCGATCATGACCGGGAAATTCCACGGCGTGATCGACCCCACCACGCCAATCGGCTTGCGGTGAAGTTCCACGCGGCCCGTATTGTCGTCCTGCAGGACCTTGACCGGCATCGACAGGCTCGCCGTGAACCCGGCCCAGGCCTGCGCGCCGCCCAGTTCCCACCGCGAGCCCAGGGCCCCCATCGGCTTGCCCTGCTCCAGCGTCAGCAGGCGGGCAATGTCTTCGGCATGTTCGCCCAGCTTGCCGGCCAACGCTGCACAGGCCGCTTGGCGATCGGCATCCGGCATCCGCGACCATGCCGGGAACGCCTGCTGCGCGGCAGTAACGGCATCATCCAGATCGGCAAGCGAGGCGTTGGGCGCCTCTCCGACCAGGGCGCCTGTCGCCGGGTTGAATACGGCAAAAGTCTCCGCAGCGGCGGTCTTCCGACCGCCGATCATCATGCCAAAGTCCAGCATGGTCTCCTCCCTCTGATCCCTGCGGAAAAGGTTAGTGCGCGCCTCGGCCTTCATTCTTGGACTGAGACGACGAAAGTTGCGGACTGAGGCGACAGTTTTGACTGCGAATGTCGTTGCAGTTTCAACCAAATGACTGGGGCTGCTAGAATGTCCGCATGACCGCACGAATCAGCGCATCCCAGTTGCCCGTCGAACAGTTCGTCGCCGACCTGCATCGGGTCTGCGGCAACTTCGACGTGGCTCTGTCCGAGAACCGCCATGTGATGCGCGGTGGGCTTCGTCTCGAACGCCGCGCCGGGATCGAGGCGGCGCTTGTTGCAACCGATGTGCAAAGGATCACTCGGACCAGCAAAGCCATCCGGCAGGACCAGGGCGAGAACTACTTCCTGATCCTGCAGGAAGAAGGCCGCGCCCTGATGCGCCAGAACGACACAACCTGCCTGCTGCGGCCCGGCGATTTCGTCCTGATCGACAGCGCGGTCCCGTCCGAGTTCGTTTTCTTCGGTGACTACACGCGCCAACTTTCGCTGCATCTGCCGCGCGCGGAAATGCACGCGCGCTTTGGCTATGACCTGATCCGGGGCGGCATCGCCCTGCCGCGCCAGGACGCCGCAAAGATGGGGATTTCGGCGGTCGTCGCAAAGGTGTTGTCACGTGACGCGATGGGGAACGTGGCCGATGGCTATCTGCGTGAGGCCTTGTTCGGACTTCTGGGCGCGATGCTGCATGAGCGATCATCGCAGGAAGGTTACAAGGGCGTCGACAGCGACCTGAGCGGTGCACGCGCACTCGCCTCTGGCCAGGCTTACATCGACGCACATTATCGCAGCCCTGATCTTTCGATTCAGGACATGGCCGATGATCTTGGCTTGTCCTTGCGGCAAATTCAGCGCGGTTTCGCCGCCCTCGGCACGACGCCGACCAAGTATCTTCTGCAAAAGCGACTGGAGCACGCGCGCCGGGCCCTGGATGACCGGCAAGCCGGACGGCGATCCGACCTGATCTCGTCGATCGCCTATGAGGCCGGTTTCTCAGACCTGTCCTATTTCCACCGTTGCTACCGCCGGGCCTTCGGAGCCAGTCCCAAGGGTGCCGTCTGCTAAGCTCGCAAGTCCGGAAAGCGGCCATGGTGTGATCTTCGCGAGCTTGGTCAGGGGCGCGGAACGCGGGAAGCCCCGCTGGTTGGCGGGGCGTACGGCATTGATCTTTATGGGAAGATTTGGTTGCGGGGGCAGGATTTGAACC
>NZ_JBXVVT010000007.1:0-201152 GCF_057219935.1 Tabrizicola sp. T74
ACTGAAGGACTGGCGACGTGTTGCTACCCGATACGACAGGTGCCACAAGGTCTTCCTCTCCGCCGTCGCTCTCGCTGCAACTGTCATGTTCTGGCTATGAAGCAAGAACGAGTCCTGACCCTAAGCGTTTGTTTTGAGTTGCGCTCGGATACGTCTTCATGATCCAGAGAGCAATTTCTCTAGCCGTAAATCTCTGCTCTGGGTGAGCCTTCAAAAGCTCAGGCACAAACTTGGAGATGCTGAATTTTTCACTCATCACACATCCAACTCCTCCACAAACCGCGCGTTCTCCTGGATGTACTGGAAGCGCAATTCCGGCTTCTTGCCCATCAGTCGCTCCACCAGGTCGGAGGTGTCCCCCGGCTCGTCCTCGTCGATCGACACCCGGATCAGCTTGCGCGTCTCGGGGTTCATCGTGGTGTCCTTCAGGTCCTTGGCGTCCATCTCTCCCAACCCCTTGAAGCGCTGGACGTCGATCTTGCCGCCGCGGTTGGCGCCAAGGCCGCGTTGCAGCCAGTAGGCCTTTTCCTCGTCGTTCGAGACATAGCGGCGGACGGCGCCTTGGGTCAGGCGGTAGAGGGGCGGGCAGGCGAGGTAGAGGTGTCCCTTGTCGATCAGGGGGCGCATCTGGGTGAAGAAGAAGGTCATCAGGAGCGAGGCGATATGCGCGCCGTCGACGTCGGCGTCGGTCATGATGATGATCTTTTCGTACCGCAGGTCGTCGAGGCGGAACTTGGTGCCCATGCCGGTGCCCAGGGCCTCACACAGGTCGCGGATTTCGGCGTTTTCGTTCAGCTTGGCCGAAGCCGCGCCGAGGACGTTCAGGATCTTGCCCTTGAGGGGGAGGAGAGCCTGCGTCTCGCGGTTGCGCGCGCCCTTGGCGGAGCCGCCGGCGGAGTCGCCTTCGACGATGAAGAGTTCAGTGCCTTCGCGGGATTTGGCGGAGCAGTCGGTGAGCTTTCCGGGCAGGCGCAGCTTCTTGGTCGCGGTCTTGCGGGCGGTTTCCTTTTCCTCGCGGCGGCGGAGGCGTTCCTCGGCGCGGAGGACGAGGAAGTCGAGGATCGCGCCGGCGGATTTCGGGTCGGCGGCGAGCCAGGTGTCGAAATGGTCGCGGACGGCGTTTTCGACCCAGCGGGCGGCTTCCTCGGTCGAGAGCCGGTCCTTGGTCTGGCCGACGAAGCTCGGTTCGCGGATGAAGATCGAGAGGAGCGCGCAGCCGCCGGTGAGGAGGTCGTCGCGGGTGATCTGGTCGGCCTTGCGGTTCTTGACGCGCTCGCCATAGGCGCGGATGCCCTTCAGGATCGCGGCCCAGAACCCGGCCTCATGCGTGCCGCCTTCGGGCGTGGGGACGGTGTTGCAGTAGGAATGGAGGTAGCCGTCCTGCGCCGGCGTCCAGTTGATCGCCCATTCGACGGAGCCGGGGACCTGGTATTTCTCCTCGAACGAGACGCGGCCGGCGAAGGGGCGTTCGGCGTAGGTGGTGACCTTGCGGAGGCTTTCGTTCAGGAAGTCGGCGAGGCCGCCGGGGAAGTGGAAGGTCGCCTCCATCGGCGTGTCGCCGTCGGGGATGGCGGATTTCCAGCGGATCTCGACGCCCGAGAAGAGGTAGGCCTTGGACCGCGTCATCTTGTAGAGGCGCGCGGGTTTGAGGGTCTGGTGGCCGAAGATCTCCGGGTCGGGGTGGAAGGTGACCCAGGTGCCGCGGCGGTTCTGGGTGGGGCCGAGCTTGCGGATCGGGCCCTGGGGGATACCGCGGGAGAAGGATTGTTCGTAAAGCTCGCGGTCGCGGGCGACCTGGACGGTCATCAGGTCGGAAAGCGCGTTGACCACCGAGGAGCCGACGCCGTTGAGGCCGCCGGAGGTGGAGTAGGCCTTGTTGGAGAACTTGCCGCCGGCGTGGAGGGTGCAGAGGATGACCTCCAGCGCAGATTTGCCGGGGAACTTGGGGTGGGGGTCGACGGGGATGCCGCGGCCGTTGTCGCGGACGGTGACCGAGTTGTCGGCGTGCAGTTCGACCTCGATCCGGTTGGCGTGGCCCGCGACGGCCTCGTCCATCGCGTTGTCGAGGATTTCGGCGACCATGTGGTGGAGCGCGCGTTCGTCGGTGCCGCCGATGTACATGCCGGGGCGCTTGCGGACGGGTTCCAGGCCTTCGAGGACCTCGATGGAACTGGCGTCATAGGTGGAAGCGCCGGAGAGGAGGTCGTTCATGGGGGTCACCTTATGAGGAACGCCGGTATTAGAGCATTAGCCGGGTAGGGGGCGCAAGATGTGGGGTCTGGTCGGGGGGCGAGGGGCGGCCTAGGTTAGAGGCAACAATGGAGGATAAGACGATGCGGGTACTCTTTACGGGCGGGTCGGGCAAGGCGGGGAAGCACGTGGTGCCCTATCTGGTGGCGCAGGGGCACAAGGTAATGAACTTCGACCGGGTGCCCTTGGGGATCGACGGGGTGCATGACCTGCTGGGCGACATTTGCGATGCAGGGCAGGTGTACTCGGCGATGCGGACCCATGCTGGGTATGAGGAGATGGAGGACGGCGCGGCAAAGCTGTTCGACGCGGTCGTGCATTTCGCGGCGGTACCGCGCTACGGGATGGTGCCGGATACCGAGACGTGGCGGGTGAACGTGGTCGGGACCTACAACGTGCTGGAGGCCGCGCTGAAGATGGGGATCCGGAAGGTGATCATCGCCTCGTCGGAGACGACCTATGGCGTGTGTTTCTCGGACGGCGTGGTGGACCCGAAGGTGCTGCCTCTGGAGGAGGACTATGACATCGACCCGATGGACACCTATGGGTCGTCCAAGAAGGTGAACGAGGTCACGGCGCGGAGCCTGCAGCGTCGCTTCGGTGCGGATGTCTATGCGCTGCGGATCGGCAACGTGATCGAGCCGCATGAATATGCGACGGTCTTCCCGCCCTTGAAGGAGGACCCGGGGCTGCGGCGGCGGATCACTTTCAGCTACATCGATGCGCGCGATCTGGGGCAGATCGTGGACCTGTGCCTGAAGAAGGACGGCCTTGGCTTCCAGGTCTTCAACGCGGTGAACGATGAGAACTCGGTGCCGCAGCCGAACTCGGAACTGCTGGCGCGGTATTTCCCCAAGGTGCCGCTGTCGCGGCCGGTGGGGGAGCGGGAGAGCCTGTTGTCCAACCGGAAGATCCGGGAGGTGCTGGGGTTCAAGGAAGCGCACAACTGGCAGAAGTATGTGAAGTGAGGCTGGCGGCGGACCGGGGGTTTCACACCCCCGGACCCCCGCGGGATATTTGTGAACAGGTGAAAGTTGATGGAGTTCTGGCGCGCGCTAACCCTAATGCTGGATTAACGCGCTGCTGCGCGGAATGGGGCGGTGGAGGCGAGGCCTCTGAAGTGTTCTGCGCGGTTCGATGTGGTCGGGCACAATCAGGCTAAGGGCCAACCTGGCACTTTTTGCAGAACGATCAGGCAAGCTTCACTGAGGCGCGTTTGGCAATCCAGCGTGTGAAACTGCTGTCTGCGTGGCCGATCTCGAGAACCTGTTTTCCGTGCATCAGAACCCCAAGCCCATGCTCCTCTTCCCAATCGCAGCCGAATTCGTACCCGACGAAGGGAATTCCGTCTTTCGCAAGGCCATGGATGTGGACGTCATGTAGTCCTATCACGTTGCGAAGGTCTTCCATGCTTTCGATCATCGGAAAGGATTGGTCATCTTCGGGCAGCATCCAAGCCGAGATATAGTCGCTGCGCAACGTCGGTAGGGCAGCGAAGAGTGCCGAAACGAGCGCGCTCGCCTGCTCGGCATGATTTTCCATGAACCAGCGAAGATAAGTCTGTTCGTCCGGCGTAACAGGTCCGTCACGTCGACCGTCGGGAGCGAGGCCAATTCTGACCGTGCCATCCGAAACCCCCGCACCGTCTTTCGAGCCGTAGGGGCCAAGCCTAGATTGGTAGCCGGACCATTCTGGTAAAACCGCACTGGTCTGCCAGATACCGTCGTCGTCTTCCCGAAGGCTGATCATATGCTGATCCATCAACTGTAATGTTCAACCGTCAATCGCGCGAGGTTTGGGTACGTCATGCGTTTGGCCATCCCTCACACCGGCTCGGCCATCCGCGCTGCCCACATCTTCTTGAACGCCGCCCGCGACTGGCAGCGCTCCAGCCAGGCCTTCACCGCCGGGAACTCTCCCAGCAGGGTCGGGTGGCCCTGGGCGTAGCGGAGGCATTCGGCGAGGTTCAGGTCGGCTACGGTGAAGCGGTCTGCGACGAGGTAGGGATGCGCGGACAGATGCGCCTCAAGCCGTTTCAGCGGGCGACGGAGTTTCTCGGCGTTGATCGCGATGGCGCCTTGGCCTTCGGGGGTCTTGTGGCCCTCGGCACCCACGACGTTCAGGATTTCCAGCGCCGGGGTTTCGACGGCGGTCACCGCCAAAAGCGTCCACTGGTCGATCAATGCGGCTTCCGCCGGGGTCTGCGGCCCCAGAAGACCGCCGCGCGTGCGGGCGATGTGGTTGGTGATCGAGAGCGACTCGGTCAGTACCAGGTCGCCCTCGACATAGGCCGGGATCTGGCCCTGGGGGTTCACCTTCAGGAACGCGGGCGAGGTGGTGTTCAGCGGCGCGTCAGGGGCGCTCGCCTGGGGCAGGCGGTAGGCCTGGATGACGGGGACGTGCTCGAAAGCCTCGCCCAACTCGTAAAGCAGCCAGATCGGGCGCGAGGCGCGGCTGCGGAAGACGCCGTAAAGGGTGGGCATGGGGGACTCCTGCGGTGGCGAAGGCCAGCCTATGCGGAGGGCCGCCGAAGAAAAAGGGGCCTGCGGCGCTGGGATGCCTTGATGTGAGGGGCCAAACCGCTCAGGTATCGGACATGACCGAGTCCAGGCCATCCACAACCAGCGCCAGCTTTGCCGATCGCGACCACCGGGCCGAGATCGTCGAGCGGCTGTATGACGTGGCGGTCGACCCGATCCGGCTGGAGGAGTTGCTGGAGGTCTGGGAAGGCCGCGCGGCCCCCTTGCGCGATGCGGCGATCCCGCTGGAGGACCCGGAGATCGAGGCGCATATGGCGCGGGCGACGGTGTTTCTGGACCGGTATGAAGCGGCGCAGGGGGAAGAGGCGCCTCGGTCTCCTCTGGCCGATATCCCGCGGTCGGCGGCGTTCCTGAGCGATGGCGGCGCGGTGATCCATGCGGCGAACCGACCGGCAGAGCAAGCCTTTGGGATCGCGGAGGGCGGGCCGTTCCAGCGTTTGCCGTTCGATGCGGAGGACCGGGAGCTTCTGTCCGGCGTGATCCGGCGGGTGGCCACACGCAAGGCGGAAAAGGTGGTGACGCTGCGCATCCGGTCCACGGTCACGGGCAGCCCGGTGATCCTGCGCGTGAGCCCGGTGGAGGGCGGCGGGGCGCGGCCTTTGGCGCTGGTTGTGTCTACCGAGCTTGTCTGGCCCGAAGGGTTCGCCGCGACGGTGCAGGAAGCGTTCGGGCTGACGCTGGCCGAGGTCGAGATCGTGCGCGGCGTGACGCTGGGCCTGCCCCTGCGCGACATCGCCGAGGCGCGGGGCCGGTCGTTAGAGACAGTGCGGACGCAGGTGCGGTCGGTTCTGGCGAAGACCGAGACGCACAGCCAGGCCGAGCTGGTGCGGGTGGTGCTGGGCCTGATGGATGTGGCGCTGGCCCCCTTGGGCGGGGTGGCGACGGCGCCGGTGCGGGGCGGGCTGGAGCCGCGGCCCTTGCGCGAGATGCACGGGACGGACGGGCGGCGGCTGACCTGGATCGAGTTCGGTGACCCGGGCGGTTTGCCGGTCCTCTACATGCACCTCGACTTCGGTCTGATGCGCTGGCCTGCCACGGCGGAACGGGCGGCAGCGGCGCGCGGCTTGCGGGTGATCGTGCCGGTCCGGGCGGGGTACGGCAAGACCGAGCCCTTCCTGAAGGGGACGGACCACCTTGCGGGTGTGACCCGGGACTATGCGGCGGTCCTGGATCATCTGGGCCTGAAGGGGGCGATGGTGATCCCCCTTGGCGCGGACCTGCGCTATGCGCTGAACCTGGCCAACACCCGGCCCGATCTGGTGCGTGGCGTGGTGGGAGCGGCCTGCCAGCTGCCGATCCGCACGCCCGCGCAGTATGAACGCATGGACAAGTGGCAGCGCTTCATCCTGGCCAATGCGCGCCATGCGCCGAAGGTGCTGCCGTTCCTGGTGCAGGCGGGCTTTAGCCTCGCGCGGCGGCTGGGCAAGGATGCCTTCTTCCGCCAGGTGAACGGCGGCAGTGCGGCGGACATGGAGACCTTTGCGAGGCCCGAGGTGAAGGCCGCGATGCTGGAAGGCTCGGACATCTGTCTGGCGGCGAAATGGTCGGCGCATGCGGCCTTTACCGCGGAATGCATCGGGTCGGAGAAGGACTGGTCGGCGGTGGTCCGCGCGGTGCGGGTGCCGGTGCTGCTGTTGCAGGGCGACCAGGACCCGCAGGCCCCGGTGCAGACGATCCGCGAGCTGGCGGCGGAGTATCCGCAGTTGGAGGTGCGTTTTGTCCCCGGCACGGGGCAGCTTCTGTTCTTCGCCGAATGGCCGATGGTGCTGGAAGAGGTCGCGCGGATGCAGGCGGCGGTGAAGGCCTGACGGTTTTTTCGCGTCACTACCGCAATTGGGGTATGTGGCGCGGCGCGGCGTTGGCTAGACAGAAGCTGTCGCGCGATATTGGCGGCACGCGTTTTTCAAAAGAACCCTCTTGCGCACACACGGGGCGGCGGGGACTGGACCCTCGCCGCCCCGTCGTATTTCCGGCCTCGTTGATCGGGATCAAGGACCGGGCGGCGGTCCTGTGCCATGGCAGGCTATCGCAGGGCACAAGAGGAGGGCCAGGACGCATGGAGGATACCCAGACCACCCAGACGTTGACCGCGGGCGCCGAAGCAGTGGCCGCGCCGGTCGCAGAGCCGAAGCCGCGCGCGGTGCCGGAAAGCCCGTTGCACCAGGCCTTCGAATCCGGTCGCTACCCCTATGCCCGCCTGATGGGACGCGCGACCTATGAGGCCGAGAAGGCCAAGCTGCAGGCGGAACTCCTCAAGGTCCAGATCTGGGCGCAAGAGACCGGGCAGAAGTTCGTGATCCTGATGGAAGGGCGCGATGCGGCGGGCAAGGGCGGCACGATCAAGCGGTTCATGGAACATCTGAACCCGCGATACGCCCGGGTCTGCGCGCTGACCAAGCCCTCGGATGTCGAAAAGGGCCAGTGGTTCTTCCAGCGCTACATCGCGCATCTGCCCACGGCCGGGGAAATGGTGTTCTACGACCGGTCCTGGTACAACCGGGCGGGGGTGGAGCGGGTGATGGGCTTCTGCTCTCCTAGCGAGTACTTGGAATTCATGCGCCAGGCGCCGGAGCTGGAGCGGATGCTCGTCCGGTCGGGGATACGCCTCTACAAGTACTGGTTCAGCGTGACGCGCGAGGAACAGCGCGCGCGGTTTCTGGCGCGCGAGACGGACCCCTTGAAGATGTGGAAGCTGTCGCCGATCGACAAGGCGAGCCTCGACCGCTGGGATGACTACACCGAGGCGAAGGAGGCGATGTTCTTCTACACCGACACCGCCGACGCGCCCTGGGTGATCGTCAAGTCGAACGACAAGAAACGCGCGCGGCTGAACTGCATGCGGCATTTCCTGTCGACCATCGACTATCCGAACAAGGACCATGCGGTCGTGGGCACTCCGGACCCGCTGATCGTGGGCCGCGCGACGCAGGTTCTGGGCATGGGCCCGGCGATCTATGACGTGGCCACGCATCCGGCGATGCTGAAGCGCTAGGGTCGGGAGAGAAGGCACCGGCAAGGGGACGCCAGCGCGTCCTTCCGGCCCTTGGCCTTTCCCGGTCGCGCCCTTACGTTGCGCGGCATGTTGCGTGTCGCCTTGCCCGTCCTGCTTCTGACTGCCGGTCCGCTGGCCGCGCATCCGCATGTCTGGATCGACACCGGGATCGAGGTGATCCTGAACGACCGGAACGAGGCGACCGGAGTCCGGATCAGCTGGACCTATGACGACCTTTATTCGCTGTATGTCGTGGGCGACATGGGTCTGGACCCGGACTGGGACGGCAAGCTGACCCCCGAGGAGGAGGCGCGGCTGTCCGGCTTCGACATGAAATGGGACCCGGGCTTTCCCGGCGACACCTATGCGCTGCTGGGCGAGACGGCGCTTGAGCTGTCGCGGCCGACCGATTGGACGGCCAGCTATGACGGGGCGAAGATCACCTCGACCCATCTGCGGACCTTTGCCGCCCCGGTGCCGGTGGGTGACGTGCCCCTTATCCTGCAGGCCTACGACCCGGGCTATTACGTCGCCTATTCGATCCCCGGCCCTCCGGTGGTGACCGGGGGCACGGGCTGCACCGCGCAGACCTTTGTCCCCGATCTGGACGAGGCCCAGCAGCAGTTGATGGAGGCGCTGGCGGAATACACGCCGGATGTCGACATCGAGGCCGAGTTTCCTGCCGTCGGCGCCAATTTCGCCGAGGAGGTCCGGGTGACATGCGCCGCACCCTGATCGTCACCGGGCTTGTGCTGATCCTGGCCCTGGTCGCGTTGTGGCTGGGCGGGGCGCTCGATGGCCTCGCGCGGGGCCTGGCGCTGGTGCAGCGCGAGGCGCAGAACCAGCTGGCCGGGGCGATCCGGGCGCTCCGGCGGGGCGATCCGGGGGCGGTGACGCTGTTCTGGGCGCTGTGCTTTGGCTACGGCGTCCTGCATGCCGCCGGGCCCGGGCATGGCAAGCTGGTCATCGGTGGCTATGGCCTCGCGCGCCGGGTGCCGGTCGGGCGACTGACGGGCCTTGCGCTGGCGGCAAGCCTGGCGCAGGCGGCGGTTGCCGTGGCGGTGGTCTATGCCGTGCTGGCGGTGTTTGGCTTGGGGCGCACGGCGGTCGAAGGCGCAGCCGAGCGCTGGGTCACCCCCTTCGGCCACGCGATGATCGCGGGCCTTGGCCTGTGGCTGGTCTGGCGCGGGCTGCGGGGGCTGTGGGCGGCCCGGATGCCAGCAGGGCGCAACGCCGATCATGGCGCGCATCACCACGGCGCGGCGCACGGCCATGCCCATGCGCACAGCCACGCCGACGACCACCCGCACGACCACGCCCACGACCACGGGCATGACCATTCCCACGCGCATTCCCATGACCACGGCGGGCCTGGCCATGTCCACGGCCCGCACTGCGGCCATGCCCATGGGCCGACGCTGGAGCAGGTGGAAGCGGTGAAAGGCTGGCGTGACGGGCTGGCGCTGATCGCGGGCATCGCGCTTCGGCCCTGTACCGGGGCGCTGTTCGTGCTGATCCTGACCTGGCAGCTGGGCGTGGCGCTGACCGGGATCGCCGGGGCCTTCGTGATGGGCCTTGGCACGGCGCTGGTGACCGGCGGTGCCGCCGTGTTGTCAGTCTTCCTGCGCGAAGGCACGATCTTCGAATTCGGTGGCGACCGTGTCGCGCGGATCATGCCGGTGGTCGAGCTTGCCGTGGGCCTGGTGATCGCGGTGGCTGCCCTCGGCCTTCTGTTCGGCGGGTTCTGACGCCGCACCGCGGCGGAAAGCCCGGCTTGTGCCCTGCAGACCTGAAGGGTAATCCGAGGCCATGACACAAGGCATGTCCAACACCACCCACGCGAGGGAAACGCTCGTGCTGGGGCTACCGCTCATCGGGTCGTCGCTGGCGCAGATGGCGCTGCATGTGACCGATACGGTCATGGTCGGTTGGTACGGCGTGGTGTCGCTGGCGGCGGTGGTCCTTGGGGCCTCGTCCTTCTTCATCGTCTTTGTGGTCGGGTCGGGGTTCGCCAAGGCGGTGATGCCGATGGTCGCGGCGGCGTTGGGCCGCAACGACGAAACCCAGGTGCGACGCGACACGCGGATGGGGCTGTGGCTGTCCATCGGCTATGGCCTGGCGGTCTATCCGGTCTTCTGGTGGTCCGAGCCGATCCTGCTGGCGCTGGGCCAGAACGCCGAGGTTTCGGCCCTGGCCCAGGATTACATGCGCATCGCGGGGCTGGGGATGGCCCCGGCGCTGGTCGTCACGGTGTTGCAAAGCTATCTCTCGGCTCTGCACCGGACGCAGGTTGTGCTGTGGGTGACGCTGGCCGCGGTGGTGGTCAATATCGCGATCAACTGGGCGCTGATCTTCGGCAACTGGGGCTTTCCGGAACTGGGCGTGCGCGGCGCTGCGGTGGCGACCGTGGCGGTGCAGGTCCTGTCGCTGGTCATCCTTTCGCTTTACGCGCACCTGCTGCCCGAACTGCGGCGGTTTCACCTGTTCCAGCGCTTTTGGCGCCCGGACTGGCATGCGATGCGGCAGGTCTGGAAGCTGGGCCTGCCGATCGGGCTCACCGGGCTGGCCGAGGGCGGGATGTTCCAGGCCTCGGCGCTGATGATGGGCTGGATCGGGACGGTGGAACTGGCCGCGCATGGTATCGCGCTGGAGGTCGCGGCGCTGACCTTCATGCTGCATGTCGGGCTGTCCAGCGCCTCGACGATCCGCATCGCGCGGTTCGACGGGCAGGGCGACCGGGTGGCGTTGCGCCAGGCGGCGAAGGTGGCGGTGGTGATCTCGTTTGGGGTGGCGGTGGCGTCGGTCTGTCTGCTTTTGGCAATTCCGGAGCCGATCGTGGCGCTGTTCCTGGACCTGGAGAAACCGGAAAGCGCGGCGATCCTGGTCTATGGCTCGGCGCTTTTGGTGATGGCCGCGCTGTTCCAGCTGGCGGACGGAATGCAGGTCATGGCGCTGGGCCTCTTGCGCGGGGTGCAGGACACGCGCGTGCCGCTGGTGCTGGCGGCGGTCAGCTACTGGCTGGTCGGCATCCCGTGCAGTTATGTGCTGGCCTTCCCGCTGGGCTACGGCGGGCATGGGCTGTGGCTGGGGCTGGTGGTGGGCCTCTTCTGCGCGGCGGGCAGCCTGATGTGGCGGTTTTGGCGGTTGGTTAGGTAAAGCTCGTCGTGCGTCTTCGACTTCTCCTCGCGGGGCGCCCAGCGAGGAGTGACGCAGTCATCGACGAGCCCTAGCGCCAGAGATGCGCGAGGCTCGCGAACCGGCCCTGTAGTTTGGACAGGATGCGGTTGGCGTGACCGGGATGCGGGATGTCGCCGCTGGCCAGCCGGTCGAGGGCGACTTCGGGCGGGCAGGGGCGGCGGCTGACCGGATCCCAGTAGCGCGGATAGGCGATCAGGGCTGCATGGGCGAGTTGCATCAGGTCCGGCCGTGCCGTGCGGCGGTCGGGCATCGGGCCAAGGTCGCGGGTCAGGCCCCAGCCGGCATAGAACGGCGCGCCGAGGCAGGTGACGGGCAGGCCGCGGATGAGCGCCTCGAAGCCGAGAAGCGAAGTCATCGTCCAGACCTCCTGCACTTCGGCAAGCAGGCGCACGGGATCGGTGGCGCTGGCGACAACATCGGCGAGACCGGTCAGGTCTTGCGGTGCAATCGCCCCGGCGCGCAGGCCCGCCTCGACATCCGGGTGCGGCTTGTAGATGACCACGGCGTCGGGATGGGCGGCGCGGACGGCCTGCAGGAGAGCCAGGTTCGTGCGCACCTCGCTCGCGCCGGTGCGAATCGAGGCGTCGTCCTCGACCTGTCCCGGGACGAGGATGCGGTGGCCTTCCGGCAGGGCGGGCACATCGCCGCCAAGGTTGTACTTCGACAGCCCCTCGGCCCTGAGCCGTTCCAACAGCCCCTCGACCCGCTGGCGCTGGGTGTCGGTCAGGGGGGTGGCGATCAGGACCTCCAGCCGTGAGGGGCGGGTCGGGTCGTAGTAGATGCCACGGTCGTCGGTGACCAGCGACAGGGGCGGCACCAGTTCGGCGCCAAGGCCACGCGAGCGGAGGAAACCGTCCTCGACCCGCAGGCAGGGGGCCTTTGGGGCAAAGCCGGGCGGCTCTTTCCCCGCCCAGATCAAGAGGCTGCGCCCGGTGGCGGCTGCCAGCCGGTCAGCGGCGACAGGATCGTCGCGGAAGCGCACCCCGCGCGAGCCGCCGAAGACGTGTTGCAGGCGCGAACGTTTCCACAGCCGCATGCCCGCCGCCACATGGCCCCGCCGATCCTCGCGCCAGGCACGGGCCTCGGCCTCCAACTGCCGGATCACCTCTTCCAGCCCGCACAGCCGGTCGCGGCAGGGGTCGTACCAGAGCGGCGCCAAGAGCATCGCCCCGGCAAACAGCTCTTCCCGGGTCAGGTGGCGGGTGCGGCGGGGGATCGTCTGGTCGTCGTGGCTAAGGCCCCATCCGGCATAGAACGGCTGGCCGAAGACCCGGGGGCGGTGGCCGTGCAGGATCGCCTCGAACCCCATCTGCGAGGAGACGGTGTAGACTTCAGCGGCATTGGCCAGCAGCCGATGCGGTGCAACCGGCGCGGTCAGAAGCGTGACGCGGTCCCCGGCATCGGCTGGCCCGAAATGGCCGGGGCGGAGCCCAAGTGCGGTCTCGGGGTGGGTCTTGATCACGACCTGCCGGTCCGGGTGATCGGCCAGCGCGCGGGCCAGCATCCGCCGGAAAGTGTCGGCCGAGGCATTGCCATGCTGGATCGAGGCATCCCCGGCGGATTGGTCGACGACCAGGACGTATCCGGACGGTGGCACTGCAAGGTCGAAATCAGCATTGTTGTATTTGGACAAGCCTGCTTCGATCAAACAATCAGTTAGCTGCCGAGCCTCTGTCAGAATGTTCGAATTGTACAAACCAGGATCGCCCAGAATCTCCTCGATCCGCGACGGGCGGCTCACGTCGAAATGAACGCCGACCGGATCGACGAGGAACCCGATAGCAGGCCCACCCCGTGACCGCCCGGGATGGACCGAGCGCAGGAAGGCATCCTCGACCCGGATCAGCGGCAGGCCGCGCCGAGTGGCCAGCGCCTCGCCGCGCCAGGCGGTCGGGCTGCGGCCCCAGACCAGGACGCCATCGCCGGGGCCGGGAAGGCCGAAGCGCAACTCATGCCCGGCCAGCTGCAACACCCGGTGCAGCCGGGCATTGCGCAGGATCGACAGGTTCTGGTGATAGAGCCGCCGGGGGACCCCGGCCAGTGCAGGAAGGCTGACCGCGCCGGTCACGGCGCCGTCATTCGGTTCCGTTCGCGGTGTCGACCAGACCCGTCGCCGCCGAGGTTGTCCCGGTGATCGCCCCGAGCGTCTTCTGCCACTGCACGAAGGGCGCTTCGGTGACGTACAGCGTGTCGCCGTTGCGGATCTGGAAATCGCGCGCCTCGAACAGGCCCGTGGGTTCCGTCAGGTCCAGCACATAGACGATCCGCTGGTCGCCGATCAGGTCGGGCCGACCCAGGACCGCACGGGCGATCTCTTCGCTTTCGTCGCGCAGGACGAACACACCCGTCGGGTCTGCTGCCATGGTGGACAGGCCGCCCACTGTGGCGATCGCCTCCAGCGCCGACAGGGTTTCGGATTCGAACGGCACCGTGCTTTGCGCCCCCGTCGCCCCAAGCGCCATGAACTTGCGGCTGTCTTCCTCGACCACGATCTTGTCGCCCGCCCGCAGCGCGATGTCGAGATTGGGGTTCTCGTACAGGTCGTTCAGCCAGATCTTGCCGGTGTGATTGCCGCGCGTCACGCGCACGATGGCAATCGTCGGGTCAACCGTCACCCCGCCGGCCTTGGCCAGCATGGAGGAAAGCGTCCGGGTCGACGCCTCGATCGGGTAGACGCCGTTCAGGCCGGCCTGGCCCGAGATCGACACGGTAGAGCCTTCGCCCGGGCTGCGTGACACGCTGACCTGCGGGTCGGGCGTCTGGTCTTCCAGCCTGCGGGTGATGGCCTGACGCAAGCCTTCCGGCGTCTGGCCCGCGGCCTTGATGCGCCCGCCATAGGGGATGTAGATGTAGCCCTGACCGTCGACCTGAAGCGCGGTCAGGCCAGAGACGCGCTGGCCGGTGTTGCCCAGCAGCGGGTCATCCTTGACGTTCTCGTAGACCGTCACGTTGATCGTGTCGCCGGGCGAGATCATGTCGGAGGCGACGACGCCAGCATTGCGGAAGCCTTCGCTGAAGCCGAAAGTCGGCTGCACCGAGGTGACGCGCGTGACTTCGGGCGTCACGGCGACGATATGGGCGTTGCCTTTCGCTTCGACCGACCCGGCAAGGATTTCGCGCTTGTTCGGGCCCGAACGTGGCAGACCGCAAGACGCAACGATGGCCACAGAGGCCAGCAAGGCGATTGCCTTTGCCGTGTGTGATATCCGGATCGTCACTGCCTGTATCCCCTGCGTTCTGCTTCGGATCTTTTTTCGCGTTTTCGCCACCGGAGAGTAGCGAAACAACCAGAGGATGGCCAGTCCGGCGGGCTGAAATCAGCGGACAAGCCGCAACTGTTGCCTTGGTGCCGCTGTGCCTTGCGACAGGGCCTGATAGGGGTCATCGGGCGCAAGCATCAGATCCACAACCTGTCGTATCAGCCTGCGCCGCCCCCGCGAGGAGTAGAAGCCCCCGACCAGTTGCGAGGTCTCCAGCAGGTAGTGCCGATAATCGCGGTAGGCGCGGGTATCGGGGCGTTCGGGGGCGGCAAAGAACGTCTCCAGCGGTTGTGAGGAGACGAATTCGGGCTTGGCATAGACCGCCGCGCCGAAGGTGCGCAGCGGCAAACCGCGCCAGAGTGCCTGTTGTCCGGCGGTGGAATTCACCGTCACGGCAGAGCGCGCATCGTTCAGCAGCTGGGCCAGTTTGCCCCCCCGGACAAAGTGGACGCGGTCGCTGACCCCGTGCAGTTTCGCCAGCCGCCGGATCTCGGGCAGGAGGGGGACACGGTCGTCTTCCAGCGGATGCGCCTTGAAGACCAGGTGATGATGCCGCGGTGCGCCCTTGGCAAAGCCTGCCATCACCTCGGCCAGGAATTCGGTCATGCTGGAAAACGGCGAATGGTCGCGAAAGCTTGCGTCATGTTCCAGTTGCAGGATCGCCAGGTGATAGGGAAACCCGCCGCGCCGGATGCGCCTTGTGGCGATGCGGCGTTCCAGCCGGTGGACCGGCATCAGCAGAAAACGTTTCAGATAAAGCCGAAACTCCTGCCCCACGGTCAGCGCGCGATGGGGCCGGAAGTTGCGGTAGGCGCGCAGGCCCGCCGCGACGCAGCCATGGTAGAGCGCGCCCCAGAACATGTGTTCGCGCATGTCGCCCCAGGTGGCGGGCACCTCGGGCAGGTCGAGGTCGACCTTGGCCATCGCGCCCTGCATCTCGGGCACCGAAAGCTCCATCAGCCGGGAATTCCCGTTCGAGCCGCCACGTTCGTAGGTGACCCAGTAGGGGCGGAGATATCCCTCCTCGAACACATGGACGGTGATGCCGCGCGCACGTGCGATCTGCACGGCCTGGGCGTGGATCCAGCGCGTGTCGCCATAGAGGACCAGGTCGGTGATCGCGTGGCGGGTCATCAGGTCAGCGCAGACTTTGGGCCACTGCTCCTGCGGGTCCTGGAAGGCGATGTAGCCCGGACCTGGCCAGAACACCCGGTCGCCCAGGTTGAAGCCAACGCGCCAGACCTGCGCCCCCGCCGCGCGCATCCGCTGGCCAAGCAGGTGGAACCAGGGGCCGTGGGGGCCCTGCAGGAACAGGAAGCGGCGGGCGTCTGTCACGAAGCGGACCTGGGTCATGCGTTGCGCCCATCTTTGGCGCAGGATGGTTAACAAGTCACTACATCATGTGCCTTGGGGCTTAGGCTTGCAAGACGCGCGGCGCGGCTTTACCTCGGAGTGGCAGGGATAGGAGCGTGCCCCATGTTCACCGGGATAGTCACCGATGTCGGTCGGATCGTCGAGACGAAGGTCACGGGCGACCTGCGGGCGCGGATCGCGACGAAGTATGACGTGGGCGGGATCGACATCGGGGCGTCGATTGCCTGCGACGGGGTCTGCCTGACCGTGGTGGCTTTGGGGTCCGAGCCCGAGGGGTGGTTCGACGTCGAGATTTCGGCCGAGACGGTGTCGAAGACGAACATCGGCCACAACGGCTGGGCTCCGGGTCGGCGGGTGAACCTGGAGCGCGCGCTGAAGGTGGGGGATGAGCTTGGGGGGCACATCGTCTCGGGCCATGTCGATGGCGTGGCGGAGGTGGTCGGGGTCAGGCCCGAGGGTGGGTCGGTCCGGGTAACCTTCCGCGCGCCGGAGGCCCTGGCCCGGTTCATCGCGCCGAAAGGGTCGGTGGCGCTGAACGGGACATCTCTGACAGTGAATGAGGTCGACGGGGCCGAGTTCGGAGTGAACCTGATCCCGCATACCCAGGAAGTGACGACCTGGGGCGAGGTGGCCGTGGGGGATCGGGTGAACCTGGAGGTCGACACGATGGCCCGCTATGTGGCGCGGCTGCGCGAGTATGACTGAGGTTTCGCTTGTGGCCGGCCCCGGAGGGTTTCACACCCTCCGGACCTCCCGTGGGATACTTGAGGAAGAGAAAGACAATTTGAATCAAACTGTCCGGAGTTTCTGATGGGCGAGATCGGGCATAACGGCGGGCCTTCGATGGAGGGCGGGGTCAGCTGGCGGAAGCACTGCTGGTCCTCGGCGCGGGAGCGGCTGTTGCCGGTGTTGCCCATCGAAGTGGTGCGGACGCGGGTGAAGCGGGCGCAGGCCTTGGGGCTGGATTACAAGACCTATGCCGGGGTGCGGGCGGCCACGGGGCATGACGTGGTGGCGTTTCTGTTTTCGTCGAATGCCTTGCGGGTTTCTTTGGTCAGCCCGGCGATGCCCAAGGCGCGGGCGGTGAAGCTGGCCGAGGTGCAGTGCGGGCGGCTGGCACTGGCTGTCGCGCCTCTGACGCCGGGGATGCTGGAGGCGGCCAATCCGGTGCTGGACGGGGTTTCGCCCGCGCCTTACGCGTTGGCGGGGTTTGGCGAGATGCGGGAGCGGGTGCGCGCGGCACTCGGCAAGCTGCCGTCGGACCAGGTGATCCTGGTGGGCGACCTGGGGCTGGAGCGCGACTGGTGCGCGGCGGGGCGGCTGGCCGGGTATCTGCCGGCGGAGCGGTATTTCGGCTGAGGCGGATCGGGGATGTTGTCCTTTCCGTACTGCAATGGCTCCTCTTGCTGTGGGGCGTGGCGCTGATCGTGATTTCGCTCGTCGAGTACGACTTTCAGGCGGAGTTGCAGCAAGGACTTACGGTGTCTGGGTTGGAAAGCGATCTATTCGCTCCGCCAATCCACTTGCGCCTCGTTCAGGGCGTAACGACGGGGCTGGTTGCGATGGGACTGAGTGCCGCGCTGTTTTACCTTCGCCGCCTATACTTGTCGCGCCTTCAATAGAAAACGGCGGCCCCTTGGGACCGCCGTTCTGGATTCCATGACCCCGAAGGATCAGGCCGCGCGGCCGACCAGGACGCTGTCCACCTGCTTCGCCGCACCCGCCTCGTCCACACCGGACACGGCCGCGACTTCGCGGGTCAGGCGTTCCAGGGCGGCTTCATAGAGCTGACGCTCGGAATAGGACTGCTCACGCTGGTCGTCGGTGCGGTGCAGGTCGCGGACCACTTCGGCGATCGACAGAAGGTCGCCGGAGTTGATCTTCTGTTCGTATTCCTGGGCGCGGCGCGACCACATGGCGCGCTTGACCTTGGCCTTGCCCTTCAGCGTGTCCAGCGCCTTGGTCACCACATCGGGGGCCGACAGGGCGCGCATGCCGATGTCGATGGCCTTGTGGGTCGGAACCCGCAGGGTCATCTTGTCCTTCTCGAAGGAGATGACGAAAAGCTCCAGCTGAATCCCGGCGATCTGCTGTTCTTCGATCGAGATGATCCTGCCGACGCCATGCGCCGGGTAGACCACGAAATCGTTCGGGCGGAATTCAGGCTTCTTCGACTTGGTCATTCATTCTTCCCCAGTAAGGATGCCGCCTTCCGCAACAAAGGCCCCGCGCCCTGAACCCCCTTGTTCAGGCGTGTGGAGCTGAATTGTCACAAAGGATTTTGGCCCAGATGCTGTGCTCTAAGCCGGTGTCAGGCTTCCATGCTTGCTTTGTAAACGAATGATAACACAAAAAACGCCTGATTCCAACTGCCGCGAAACCGGGCAGTTCAGAACTAAAGTGTTGGTTTCTTTACCTTTTGCACGTTGTCACCGATTCGTGGCCCCATTGGTGCCCGAATCGGGTGCCGTCAGCCGCCGCTGCCGGGGGCCTCGGAAAAGTACTTGGAAAGCTTGTCCTTCTCGCCGTCGCGGTCTTCATAACCGGGCAGCGGGTCCTTCTTGGTCACGATCACCGGCCACTGGACGGCGTATTTCCGGTTGAAGGAGACCCATTCCTCCATGTCCGGTTCGGTGTCGGGCCGGATCGCATCGGCGGGGCATTCCGGTTCGCAGACGCCGCAGTCGATGCATTCATCCGGGTGGATGACCAGCATGTTCTCGCCTTCGTAGAAGCAGTCGACCGGGCAGACCTCGACGCAGTCGGTGTATTTGCAGGCGATGCAGTTGTCGATGACGACGTAGGTCATGGGCGTGCTCTGATGCGAAACCTTTGCATGCCAGTTAGGCCATGCGGGCGGATCATTCAAGCGGCTCTGCGCCGTCCTGCGGGTCAAGATCGACATAGAGACCCTGCGCCTCGGTCGCCGGGCCGCGCCTTGCCCCAAGGGCGGTGATGCGGACCAGGCGGATGCGGTGGCCTTGCGGAAAGGTCAGCGTGTCGCCTTCGCTGACGTCCCGGCCCGGACGGCTGACGCGGGTTCCGTTGACGCGGACATGGCCCTCAGTGATCACCTCGGCGGCCAGGCCGCGCGACTTGAAGAAGCGGGCCTGCCAGAGCCATTTGTCCAGCCGCAGTTTCTGGGCCGCATTGGGGTCAGGTTTGCCGGAAGGCCCGGCCAATCAGACCTTGCCCTTGAGTGCCAGCAGCGCCGCGAAGGGGTTGTCCGGGTCGATGGGCTTTTCGGCGCGCGGCGGGCGGGCCTCGAACGACTTCTGCCGGTCATCGCGGTTCGGCTTGCCCCCCTTGCGGTCGTCACGGCGGTCGCCTTTCGGGCGGTCGTGCTTTGGCCCGTCGTGGCGCGGGCGGTCGCCTTGCGGACGATCACCCTGACCCTCACGCTTCGGTCGGTCGCCCTGCGGCCGGTCGCCACGGGGCGCACGCTGCTGGCCTTCGCCCTCCTTACGCTCGGGGCGCGGACCGCGTTCGGGGCGGGGACGGGGCTTCGGGGCCCAGGTGAAGGTATAGAAGGCCTCCATCTCGGGTGCCGCTTCCGGCTCGGGTTCGGGGACGGGGGCGAGAATCGAGACCTCTTCCGGGATCGGCACGCCGGCGGCGATGGCGGCGGCGGCTTCCTCGGAGATTTCGGGGGCCTTGGCGACTTCGGCCTTGACCTTCGGACGTTCGGCCTTTTCGCCCTTGTAGCCCAGCCCGCCCATCAGGTCGGCGAACTGGTCAAGGGTCATGCCGGTGATCGACAGCATGTCGGGCGTGGCCTCGAAACCGGCGCGCGAATCCTTCTGGCGCAGGATGTCGGCCAGGCGTTCCAGCATGTCGATGCGGATCGCACGGGTGCCTGCGGGGTGGTAGCCGGCCAGCGTGTAATGCTGCTTCGGCACCTCGGCCACGTTCGGAATGGTGACCAAGCCCGGCGGCGGGGATTCGGGGAACTCCTGCAGCCCGTTCCAGAGCGACCACAGCACCAGACGCAGGCGGGTCGGCGCGGGTTTCAGGAGGGCGGGGAGGAAGATGGTGAACTGGCCGAAGCGGACGCCGTGCTTGCGGAGCGCGCCGCGCGCGTCCTGGTCCAGCTCCTTGACCTCGGACGCGACCTGGTCGCGCGGCAGGACCCCCATTGCTTCGGACAGCCGGAACGCGAAGCCGCGGGCGAGGCCGGTCAGGGTCTCGTCGCGGGACATGTTGAGCAAAGGCTCGAACTGGGCGGCGACCTTGCGGTCGATGAAGTGCTGCAGGCGGCGGCGGACCTTTTCGGTGACCTCGGGGCCGGCTTCTTCGTCGACAAAAGCCTCGACGGTGGGCTTTGCCGGTTCGGCGCCCTTCACGAGCTTGCCCACCGCGTTGGTGCCCCACATGAGGCCGCCCTGTTCGGTGAAATCAAGCTCGGTGTCCGGCGCGTTGTAGAAGCGGTCGGCGCGCAGGTGGAATTCCGGCTTCAGCGCCTGGATCGCGGCTTGCGCCAGCGTGCGGGCGGCATCCGGTGTCGCAGACGCGTCCTGCTTGAAGCGGAAGCCTTCCAGACGGCCGGCGAATTCGCCTTCGACCGTCACTTCGCCCTTGTCGTTCACTTCGGCCACGAGAGCCTCCTTCTGCTTCAACCGGCGAAGCAGAACAGATGTCCGCCGGTCGACAAATCGTTGGGTCAGCGCCGCATGCAGGGCATCCGACAGGCGGTCTTCTACAGCGCGCGTTTCCTCGCGCCAATGGGTTTCGTCTTCGACCCAGTTTTTCCGCTGGGTGACGTAGGTCCAGGTGCGGATATAGGCCAGTCTGCGCGATAAAGTGTCGATGTCGCCTTCGGACTTGTCGATGCGCTTGATCGCGGTTGCCAGCCAGTCCGACGGGATACGCCCGCCGCCAAGGCCCCGACCCACCAGGAACTCGAAAATCCGGGTCAGAAGGGTGGTGTGCTCGGGCCCGGTCGAGGAGCGGAAGTCCGGGATGCGGCAGACGTCCCAGAGGAGCTGGACCCGTTTTGGTTCGGTCAGGCGGTCCTGCACTTCGGGTAGCGCGGAGAGCGCCTTCAGCGCCAGCACGTCGTCGGCATCGCGCGCGCGGGTCAGCCAGTCGTTGTAGGTCGGTTCCTCCAGGCTGCGGATCAGGCGTTCAGCCGACCCGAAGTCCATCGATTCGTTGCGCCAATGCAGCTTGCGGACGGGGGCGAAGCGGTGGGTCTCGATCGCTTCGACCGTTTCCTCGTCAAAGGGCCGCACCTCGCCGGTGACGCCGAAGGTCCCGTCCTCGGTATGCCGCCCGGCGCGGCCCGCGATCTGGGCCAGTTCCTGGGGATAGAGGTTCCGCATCCGGCGGCCGTCGAACTTGGCGGTGGCCGAGAAGGCGACATGCTTGATGTCGAGGTTCAGACCCATGCCGATGGCGTCGGTGGCCACGAGGTAGTCCACGTCGCCGTTCTGGTACAAAGCGACCTGCGCGTTGCGGGTGCGGGGGGAAAGGGCCCCCATCACCACGGCGCAACCACCCTTCTGACGGCGGATCAGCTCGGCAATGGCATAGACGTTTTCCACCGAGAACCCGACGATGGCCGACCGTTCCGGCATCCGGCTGATCTTCTTCGACCCCGCGTACTTCAGCGTCGACATCCGCTCGCGCTTCAGGAAGGTCACATGCGGCACCAGCCCCGCAATCGCCCCGCGCATGGTGTCCGAGCCGAGGAACAGCGTCTCGTTCAGCCCCCGCGCCCGCAACAGGCGGTCGGTGAACACATGCCCCCGCTCGGCATCGGCGCAAAGCTGGATTTCGTCCACCGCGACGAAGTCCGCGCCGATTTCCAAAGGCATCGCCTCGGTGGTGCAGACCCAATACTGCGTGCGGTCGGGGACGATGCGTTCCTCACCAGTCACCAGCGCCACCACGGAAGGGCCGACCTTGGCGACGATCCGGTCATAGACCTCACGCGCCAAGAGGCGCAGCGGCAGGCCGATGACGCCGGTCCGATGGGCCAGCATGCGTTCGATCGCATGATGCGTCTTGCCGGTGTTCGTCGGCCCAAGGACCGCCGTCACCCGCCGGGTGGCGTCCATGGCTTAGAGCTCCTGCCCCTCGGCTTGTTTCTCCAGCCGCTCGATGGCCTCGGCGGCCCCTTCCATATGCGGGTGGATCGCAATGGCGGCCCGGTAGACCTCTAGCGCGCGCTCCGGCTTCCCGGTTTCTTCCAGAATCATCGCCAGCCCCGACAGGGCCCCGAAATGGCGCGGGTTCAGCGTCAGGACCGTGCCAATGTCGGCGACCGAGGGCCCGAACTCACCGGCCATGTAATAGGCGGTGGCGCGCGCGTTCCACGCCTCGGCAAAGTTCGGATCATGGTCGATGATCGCGGTGAAATGCTCGATCGCGGCGGGAATGTCGCCCAGGTCCATCGCATCGCGGCCGCGCTGCAACAGCAGGTCCAGCGCCGGAGAGCCCGACTTCGACCATTCGATCCAGATTTCCGTCTCGATCCGCCCGGCCTCGCCCTCTTCCGCGGTTTTCAGCCGTTCGAAGAGACCGTCCAGCTTGGCAACATCTTCGGCCTGAACCGCGGCGCAAGTCAGGAAAAGCGGCAAAAGTGCCGCAACGATACGATTGAGAATGACGGCCGGGACACGCATAACTGGAAAGTAACCGATCCGCGCCAGATATCCAGTGGTGGCAGGGTCACGAACCGGAGACTTGCGATGAGCGAAATGATCGATGCGGCCGTCAAGGCGCTGGGTGCCAAACTTTCGGGCGGCTTTGACGGGATTGCCAAGTTCGTGATCCCGGGCGAAGGCGCGATCATGCTGGACGGGCAGGGCGTGCGCGCGGGCGATGATGAGGCCGACGTGACGCTGACGGCTGAGGCGGACGTGTTCCGCGCGATCCTGGATGGCGAGATGAACCCGACGATGGCCTTCATGACCGGCAAGCTGTCGGTGGACGGCAACATGGGGCTGGCGATGAAGCTGGGCTCGGTCCTGGGGTGAAACAGGACAGCGCCCTTCCCGCGCCGTTTCATGAGCGTGTCGCCGATGCCCCGCCGGGCGCGGTGGTCGTCTGGGCGCAGGTCGGGGCGGCGCGGATCCGGCTGGCCTCCTGGAAGGCCGGACAGAAGGGCACAGTGCTGCTGTTGCCGGGCCGGACGGAATGCATCGAGAAATACGGTCGCGCTGCGGGCGATCTGGTGGCGCGGGGGTTTTCCGTCATCACCATCGACTGGCGCGGGCAGGGGTTGGCCGACCGGGCGCTGCCCGACCGCATGATGGGCCATGTCGGCGATTTTGCCGAGTTTCAGCAGGACCTTGACGCCATGCTGGCCGAGGCGGCGCGGCTGGACCTGCCGCAGCCCTTCTACATGATGGCCCATTCGATGGGGGGCTGCATCGGTCTGCGCGGGCTGATGCGGGGGCTGCCGGTCAAGGCAGCGGCGTTCTCGGCCCCGATGTGGGGCATCGCGATGGCGGCCTGGCTGCGTCCGGTGGCGACCGTCGTCTCGGCCCTGGCTGGTCCGCTGGGCTTGGTTAGCCGCTATGCGCCCTCGACCAGTGCCGAAACCTACCTGCTGCAGGCGCCGTTCCAGGGCAATGTCCTGACCACCGACCGCGAGATGTGGGACTACATGCGCCGCCAGGTCGCCGAAGTGCCCGAACTGGCGCTGGGTGGCCCGTCGATCGGCTGGCTGAAGGCCGCACTTCGGGAATGCGCGGCGCTGGCGGCGCTGCCCGCGCCACGGGTTCCGGCGATCTGCGCGCTCGGCACGGCGGAAAAGGTGGTCGACGTGCCACCGATCCATTTGCGGATGGCGGGCTGGTCCAACGGCCAGCTGGACCTGTACCCTGGCGCCGAGCACGAGGTGCTGATGGAAGGCCCGGCGATGCGCAAACGCTTTTTCGACCGCGCGGCGAGCCTGTTCGAAGCGAACCGCTAGCGGCTCGGTCGCTAAGCCTTCGTGTCAAGCTTGCGTTCGATGGCGTCCAGCCGCTCCATCACCTTGGCCTCGAAGGCCTGGTCGCGCTGTTCCTCGGCCTCGCTGGCGGCTTCCTGCATCGAGTTGACGATGAGGCCGACGATCAGGTTCAGCACCGCAAAGGTGGTAATCAGGATGAAGGGCACGAAGAAGGCCCAGGCGTAAGGATAGACCGCCATCACCGGGCGCACGATCTCGCCCGACCAGCCTTCCAGCGTCATGATCTGGAAAAGCGTGAAGGAGGTCGCGGTCAGGCTGCCGAACCATTCCGGGAAGCTTTGTCCGAACAGCTTCGTCGCCATGACCGCGGCGATGTAGTAGATGATGAGGATCAGAAGGAAGACCGACCCCATCCCCGGCAGCGCGCGCCCCAGCCCGTCGACCACCCGGCGGAGCGAGGGCACGGCCGAAACCACGCGCAGGACCCGCAGGATGCGCATGGCGCGCAGGACCGAGAAGCTGCCGGTCGCAGGCAGAAGCGAGATGCCAACGATCACGAGGTCGAAGACATTCCAGCTCGACCGGAAAAAGCGCAGTCCCAGCGCGTAAAGCCTGAGGGCCAGTTCCACGACGAAGATCCCCAGGCACAGGCGGTCTATGGCCAGGATCAGCCCGCCCGCACGCGTCATGACCCAGGGGAAGGTCTCCAGCCCCAGGGTGACGGCGTTGATGAGGATGACGGCAATGATGAAGCGCGAGACCGCCGGGCGGTCGAGGAAGGCGGCTACGGCGGCGCGTGCGGGCATGAGACCTTCTCGGTTGGGGACGTTGCGGGCGATATGGGTCATGGCCCGCGATCCGTCCAGACCCCAGGGCCCTAGTCCTTCGGCGTGCAGGTCAGACAGCGGGTCAGTGTGCTTTTCAGGTCGTTCGCAAATTCCATGCTGCGCCCGTCCGGCCCGGTCAGGACCAGGTTCCGGGTCCCGATCTGCTCGACCCCGGTCATCGCGGACAGGGTCTCGAAGTAAAGCTTTTCATCGGCCAGCCTGTCGCAAGCCATCCGCGTTGCCCGCAGGGCCCCAAGGCTCAGTTGCGGAAAAGTGGCGAGGTTCTGGCCGGCATAGCTGTTGCAGGGCGCCTTGCCGCTGACGCCGCCTTCCGGCCCGAGCTTCAGCGTCGCCGGAATGTCCACGACCTTGCCGTCGATGGCCATAAGCTCCCATTCGGAGCCGGTCGGGTCTTCTGCCTCGGCGGCGGTGCAGGCGGTCACGGCAAGGGCCGCGAGTACAGGAAGCAGGCGCATGTCACGGGCTCCGTCACTGGATGGTTCATCCCTTTCGACGCGTCAGAAGGCCTCGGGCTTGGCCTCGCGCGCCATGTGATCGAGGACGGCGTTGACGAACTTGGGTTCCTTGCCGTCCGGGAAGAAGGCATTGGCCACGTCGACATATTCGGTGATCGCGACCTTGGGGGGCGTGGGCAGGTCGACGAGTTCCGCCCCCGCGGCGCGGAACAGCGCGCGCAGGACCGGGTCGATCCGGTCGATCGGCCAGGCCGCGACCAGCGCGCGGTCGGTCAGCTGGTCGATCTTCGCCTGCCAGTTCACCGCCGCCGCCACCACGGCGCGGAAGTGGTCGACGTCGCCCTCGGCGAACTCGCCTTCTTCGTAGGTCGCGCCGAAACGGTGCGTCTCGAACTCGCGCGTCACGGCCTCGACCGTCTGGCCCGAGACCTCCATCTGGAACAGCGCCTGCACGGCGTAAAGCCGCGACGCCGATTTCATCTGGCGCTTTTCCGTCCGCTTGTCCGTCATGCCCGGAAACCGATCCCCTTGGATTTCCCGGCCCATTTGCGCGAAAGTGCGATCAGGTGCAAGGCCGCCGCCGCCGCCCCGCCGCCCTTGTTCTGACCCGCCGGGTCCGCCCGCACTTCGGCTTGCGCGCGGTTTTCCACCGTCAGGATGCCGTTGCCGATGCAGGCCCCTTGCAGGCCCAGAAGGCTGATCGCCCGGCTGGAATCATTGCAGACCGTGTCGTAATGCGTCGTCTCGCCCCGGATCACGCAACCAAGCGCGACATAGCCGTCATATTCGGCAAGCCGTTCCGCCATCGCGATGGCCGTGGGTACTTCCAGCGCGCCCGGCACTTCCACCAGATCCACTTCGGCCCCGCAGGCCGCCCCAACCGCGCGTGCCCCGGCGACCAGGTTGTCAGCGATGTCCTTGTAGTAGGGCGCGACGACAATCAACAGCTTCACCGGCTTGTCGAAGCTGGGCAGCGGCAGCGTGTAATGCGTTTCGGCGGTGGCCATGGGCCTTACTCCTTGATCGCGCGGGTGCCCGCGATGGTCAGGTCATACCCTTCCAGCCCCACCAGCTTTGGCTGGACCGAGTTGGTCACGAGCGTGATCGCCGACAGGCCAAGCGCCGACAGGATCTGCGCGCCGATGCCGTACTGGCGCAGGGTCTGGGGCGAATGCTCGCCATCCTCGACCATCTTCATCGTGGTGTCGCGGAGAAGGACGACCGCCCCCCGCCCCTCGGCCGCGATGATCCGCATGGCGGCGGGCAGGTCAGAGCCTTCGCCAAGGCCCAGCACATCCTCCAGCGGGTTCAGCGCATGGACCCGGACCAGCACGGGGTCCGACGTCGTGAGATCGCCCTTGGTCAGCACGACATGGTCGGCACCCTGCAGGTCATCGGTGAAGACCCGCATCAGCCAGTCGCCGCCATGGACCGAGGTCACGGCCTTGACCGAGCGTTCCTTGACCAGGTTGTCGTGCTTGCGCCGGTAGGCGATGAGGTCCGAGATCGTGCCGATCTTGATCCCGTGCTTCTGGCCGAAGGCGATGAGGTCCGGAAGGCGCGCCATGGTGCCGTCGTCGTTCATCACTTCGCAGATCACGCCCGAAGGGTTCAGCCCGGCCAGCCGCGAGACGTCCACCGCGGCCTCGGTATGGCCCGCGCGGACGAGGACGCCGCCGTCCCGCGCCCGCAGCGGGAAGATGTGCCCGGGGCTGGCGATGTCAGCAGCGCCCTTCGTCGGGTCGGTCGCCACGGCCACGGTCCGCGCCCGGTCCGCCGCCGAGATACCGGTCGAAATCCCCTCGACCGCCTCGATCGAGAGCGTGAAGGCGCTGGAATGGCGGCTGGAGTTCTTGCGGTCCATCAGCTGCAGGCCCAGCTGGTCGACCCGGTCCGAGGTCAGCGCCAGGCAGATCAGCCCCCGGCCGTGCGTCGCCATGAAGTTGATCGCGTTCGGCGTGCACATCTGGGCCGGGATCACCAGATCGCCTTCGTTTTCACGGTCCTCGTGGTCGACCAGGATGAACATTCGCCCGTTGCGGGCGTCCTCGATGATCTCTTCGATCGAGGAGATGGCGTCGGAATATTCGGACATGGCAGTGCCTCGCAAGCTCTCCATGCCCCTCTAGCGCGGGTGGGTCGCAAAGGCCAGAGGGGGTAGGGTGCAGAGCCGCTGTGCATTGCCGCAGCCGGGCGCCAGAGCTTTCAAAGGCTCCGTCACGATGTCTTCGAAGAAATCGTCCGCTAGGTCCGGGCGGAGAGGACCGTCAGGCAGGCGACTTCGGCAAGCTGCTGGGTCGCGCCCAGGATGTCGCCGGTCTGGCCGCCGATCTTGCGGAGCGCGGTGTAAGCCAGCCAGAGGCTGACCCCAAGTGCTGCGAAGACCAGCGCCACCGCTGTCCATCCCGTCAAGGCCACGGCAAGCCCCGCTGCAAGGGCCAGGCCGATCAGGGCGGTGGCGGGGCTTGGCCGCCCGGTCGCGTGGCTTAGCCCCGTGCTGCGGGCATTGGGCAGGAGGGCCATCACAAGGGCCATGGGCGCGCGGGAGAGGGCTCCAGTCGCGATCAGCGCCTCCCAATGGGCACCGTGGACGAGCATGGCTGTCAGTGCAGACCAGCGCGCGAGGGTGACGAGGACGAGCGCAAGGACGCCGTAGCTGCCAACCCGGCTGTCCTTCATGATTTCCAGCCGCCTTTCGCGGGTCCAGCCGCCGAACAGCCCGTCGGCGGTGTCGGAGAGGCCGTCTTCATGAAGCCCGCCCGTCAACATCGCACCCAGCGCCAGGACCAGGACTGCCGTCACGCCCGGTGTCACGCCGAGCCACAGCGCGCCCGAGGCGACGGCGGCCCCCAGCGCACCGAGGATCGCTCCGACCAGGGGCCAGGCCCAGGCCGAGGCGGCCCCCGTCCCCCGGTGGTTCGGAAGCGGCAGGCGGGACAACAGCGCGAAGGCCGACAGAAGGTCGGAGGGCAGCCGGACGGCGATGTCGCGAAGCATGGTCAAAGCGGCTGTTCCCGGCTGGCGTTCGGTTCGCCTCTGGGGTAGCCCCAAGCCCGAGCAGGATCAATCCGGAGAAACCGATGCCCTTCCAATCCCTTGCCGAAGTCCATGCCATGCTTGCCGCGCTGCCCGCCCCCGATGCGGCGGCGATTGCGGCAGCCGAGGCGAGGAATGGCCAGCTGACCAAGCCGCCGGGGGCGCTGGGTCGGCTGGAGAAGCTGGCGATCTGGATGGCGGGCTGGCAGGGCACCGACAAGCCCACGGCCGATAAGCCCCAGATCGTGATCTTTGCAGGAAATCATGGGGTTACGGCCAAGGGCGTTTCGGCCTTCCCGGCGGAGGTGACGGTGCAGATGGTGGCGAACTTTGCCCATGGCGGGGCGGCGATCAACCAGCTGGCCCGGGCGTTCGGGGCAAAGCTCGACGTCCATGCGCTGGATCTGGACCAACCGACGGCCGACTTCACCGAAAGCCCCGCGATGACCGAGGCCGAGGTCGTGGACGCCCTGCGCCGCGGCTATGAGGCGGTCAACCTGGAGGCGGATGTCTTCGTCGCGGGCGAGATGGGGATCGGCAACACGACCTCGGCCGCCGCTATCGCGACAGCGCTCTATGGCGGGGTCGGCTGGGCGGGTCGGGGCACCGGGGTGGATGACGCGGGGTTGCGGCGGAAGGAATCAGCGGTCGCTGCGGGGGTGGAGCGGCACAAGGCACTGCTCGGTGATCCGCTGCAGGTGCTGCGCTGCCTTGGCGGGCGCGAGATCGCGGCGATGGCGGGGGCGATCCTCGGCGCGCGGATGGCGCGGGTGCCGGTGATCCTGGACGGGTTCATCGCCTGCGCGGCGGCGGCGGTGTTGGAGAAGGCCATGCCGGGGGCTTTGGAACATTGCGTTGCAGGGCACCAAAGCGCCGAAGGGGCGCATGCGCGGCTGCTGGAGAAGCTCGGGAAGGAACCGCTTCTGTCGCTGGGCCTCAGGCTTGGCGAAGGCTCGGGCGCGGCGCTCGCGATCGGGGTGGTGCAGGGGGCGGTGGCCTGCCATTCGGGCATGGCGACCTTTGCCGAGGCGGGCGTCGCCGCAGGGTAACGGGCGGCTCCTCGTTCGACTTCGTCTCCTCGTCGCGAGGGCCACCGCGAGGAGGGACGAAGTCCCCGACGAGCTTTCGCGCAAGGTTTACGCCCGGTAAACGTCCACAGGCAAGCCTTTGATTTGTATGGCGCAGTCCAGGCCGTCCTGCGTGGACAGGCTCAGGCCTTCGGCATCTTCAGGCTGATCAGCCGCCCGCCCTTCTGATAGCGGACCTCGGTCTCGGTGATCGCCTTCACGGTGCCGCCGTCGATCTTGTCGCCGACCTTGACCTTCTTGTACTTCCCGTTCGCCTGCCGGACCAGCGCGTACCGGCGCGAGTCGGTGCCGTAGGTCCCGATCAGGTTGATCTTCGACAGGTTGATCGCGTTCTTGTAGGTCGCCTGCTTGGCGACGTTCGCCTTGGTCGGTATCGACGGCGCGGCCGAGGCGGTCTCGGGTTCGTCCAGCTCGTCGATCTCTTCCGGCTTCGCCTCGGGCGCGGCGGCGGCGACTTCGACCGTCCCGGCATCAGCCTCGGGCACCGGTTCGCGGACGGCGGCGGCGACGGCGGCCTCGACGGCAGCGCTAAGGTCGCGGGGGCGCTCGGCAGGGCGCATCGAGATGGCCACAATGGAGGGGTTCTGCGCCTCAAGCGCGGCGGCTTCGGCCAGCTTGGCTTCGGCCTGCGCGGTCAGCGAGGCGCCCTGCGCCCCAAGGTCGGCCGGGGCGCTGGTGGGCAGGACAGCGGCGGCGGCGGCGGTCACGCTGGCGGGGCGCGGCAGCGGGCGGAGGCCGGCGAACTGGATCGCGTCCTCGGTTCCAAGGGCCGCGTCATCCGCCGAAGGGGCCGGGACCAGCCCCTCGGGCCGCGGACGCGGGCGGAAACCGGCCATCGCGGGGTCGGCCGGGGGCAGCGCGGTTTCCTCGGCCACGGCGGCCTCTCCGCCGGTGACAAGCGAGGCCCCGGAGGCCGGGTTGACCGGGTCGGCAGCGGGGGCCGAAATGGCAAGAGCCGCCTGGGCGGCGGCTGCAGCGGTTTCACTGCGCGCCGGCGGCAGAAGGGGCGGCTTGCCGGCGATCAGCATCACTCCGTCCGGACTGACGATCCCTTCGGCGGTCGGCATCAACAGCCCGTTGGCATCAAACCGGTAGACCGTGCCGGGCGCGGGCGGCAGCATCATCGGGTCGGGCAGCGCATCGGGCGTGTCGGTCAGCGACGGCAGGGCCAGGGCGTCCAGGGCCGGGGGCGGGGCGTCCATCGCCGACAGGAAGATTTCGTCCTGATCCTCGACCGGGGCGGGCGAGGCGGCGACTTCGGTCGCGACCGTCGTGCCGGGAGCGGGTTCCGGGGCGGGTTCGGCAGCCACAGCAGGCTCGGCTGCGGCGGTTTCCTCGGGGGCCGGTTCCACCACCGCTTCCGTCGCGGCGGTCAGTTCCGCGGTCTCAGCAGTCTCGGCCAGCGCCGGGTCCTCGGCTGCCGCGACGTCCTCGGCAGCGGGCTCTTCGCCGCCAAGGTTGACCGGCAGGCTTTCGGTCGCGAGCTCTCCGACATCCGCGGTTTCGCTGACCCCCGCGGCCTCGGGCAGGGGATCGGTCATCCCCTCGGGGTCCTGCATGTCGGCCAGCATCTCGTCGGCGGCATCCGGCACGACCTCGGTCGCGCTTACATCCTCGGTCGCGGAACTGCCGCCGAGATAGAGCGAGGACCAGAGGCCGATCAGCGCAAGGAACAGGAGAAGAAGGCCGACCAGCACCATGAAGACGGTACTGGTGCGTTTCTTGGCCGGGGCCGCTGCGCCGAATGTGCCGCCGGGGCGGGCGGGAGACTTGACGGTGGTCGGGCCGATCGGCGGGCGCGGGATGTCGCTGCCCTTGACCTTGGCCTTGCCGGCGGCCCGCGTGCCCGGGATCGAGGGGGCAGTGACGAGACCGGAGAAGCCCTTGGCAGCGGTCGGACGGGCAATCGGGCCACGGGCCGGGATCGCGGTCGCGGCCGGCCGGGTCACCCCGTCGACGGGGCGTACGGTCGCATCCGCGGCTGATGCGCGGCGGCTGGCGAAGGCAACCATCGCGGCCGAGGACGGCGCGGGCGGAATGTCGTGATCGTCGTCAGCGGGCACCTTGGCTGCGACCTTTGCCGGGACAGGGGGCAGGTCGTCGTCGGGGAAGGCCGTGCTGTCGGTGACATGCGCGAAGGGGGCTTCCTCGGGTTCTGCCACCGGCGCGGGCTTGTCGGCTGCGGCTGCAGGGGCAGCAGGTGGAATGTCGTCGAGGGTTACCGTCGCGAGCGAGGTGTCGAAGGGTTCGGCATCAGCGGCTGCAACGGGCGCCGGGTCATCGAACGGTGCCGGGTCGTCCTCGATGCCGTCGTCCAGCGGGTCCAGACCGGGCTCGGGCACCTGGGGCGCCGCAGGGGCCTCGGCGATTTCGGGAAGCTCGGCGTTCAGTGCCTCTTCCAGGCCGGGCAGAGGATCGTCCTCCGGGGCCGGATCGGCGGCTGCCGCGGTTGCGACAGAGGCAGCCGCCGCCGCTGGCGCCGGATCGGCCTTCGGTAGTTCGCGGTGGAGGACCGAGACCGGATCGCGGTCGCGCTCGACCGTCTCGTCCTCGGCGAGGATGCCCGCAGCTGCCGCAGCGGGACCGAACCAGGGCTCGCCGACGAAGGTGCCATCTTCCGGGATCGCCACGAAGGAGACCGGGTTCAGCCGGTGTTCGACGGCAAAGGCCTCGGCCTCGGCCAGGGTTTCCTTGGCGATCACCGCGACCTTGACTGTTGCGCCCTTGCCGGACCAGTCGAACACCAGGTCGTCGATCGCATAGGGCGTGCGGCCTTCCAGCGCCGTGGCGATCTGTCGCCGCTTGTCGTCGCGGCTGGGGCCGGGGGCGTGAACCTCGGTATACAGGATCTGGCTGTTCGGCAGGATAAGCTTGGTGGCCACCCCCATCGGCGACAGGCCAAGCGCGGTCTTGCGCATGTAGTCCAGGGCTTCGCCCAGATCGGGGGCATCGAAGGCCACTTCGCCGATCGAGAGCCAGCCTTTTGGCGTCCGGTGCAAGAGACCGATGGTCTCGCGCGTCAGGTCAAGTGCAAATGTCGGTTTCATGTCGCGGGTCTAGCACGGATCGTCAAAGCGCTGGAACGTGCCCCAGCCGGTTGCCGCCTTACTAAAGCAGCTTTTCGCCTAAGGGAAGGAAAACGACCAAGGAAGCGGTTGCGGCCTGCGTCACAACTGCGAAATGTCACGCCAGATGAAGGAGACCCCCCATGCGTGCGCTGTCTGTCCTGTTCCTGTCCGCAGCCCTTGTCCTGCCGCTTGCCGCGCCTGTGCTGGCCGATGATACGCCCACCCGGACGATCAGCGTGACCGGCACCGGCACGGTCGAGGCCGCCCCCGACATGGCGACGGTGATGATCGGTGTGACCACGCAAGGCGCGACGGCGGCCGAGGCGCTGTCGGCCAATACCGCGGCGACCGATGCGGTGATCGCGCGGCTGACGGCCTCGGGGATCGAGGCGCGGGACATGCAGACCTCGAACCTGATGATCAACCCGAACTGGACCGGCTATGACAGCTCGTCCCCGACGATCTCGGGCTATGTCGCATCGAACATGCTGACGGTGCGGGTTCGCGCGCTGGATGCCACGGGTTCGATCCTGGATGCGGCCGTGGCCGACGGAGCGAACACGCTGAACGGGCTGACCTTCGGGCTGGCGGACCCCGAGCCCGCCTACAACGAGGCGCGCAAGGAAGCGGTGGCCGATGCGAAGGCGAAGGCGGAACTGCTGGCCACGGCTGCAGGGGTTAAGCTGGGCCAGGTGGTGTCCATCATCGACAACGGCGCGATGACCGACCCCGCGCCCATGTACCGCGAGGCGGTGTCCGCCGCTCCGGTGCCCGTGGTGGGGGGCGAGCTTGGGCTGATCGCCAACGTCATGGTCACCTTTGCTATTGCCGAATGACCGGACGGTAGGGGCTGGACAGGCAAACGGCGGAATTCTAAGGGGTTCCGCCGGGATTTGTCATGATTTGGCCCAAGTCGACGGGCACAAGGCACGAAAAGACTTCCGGGCCTGGGCAGAGGTTTAAAGGTGTTTCGCAGCCCCTTAGCTATGGTGATCTTCGTGATCGGCGCCGTGATCGGCGTCGGTTTCGCCTTGGTCAGGTATCAGGTGCTGGATGCCGTTCTGCCGACCGAGATGATGGCCGCGCTGAACGAGGCCAGGGCGGCTTCGGACGATGCACCGGCCTCCAAGGACGACGGCAAGCGCAAGGTCGAGCCCACGGCCGAGGATGGCCCCGGCAAGTTCCTGGTCGACAGCCCCGAGGGTCTGCGCGCCGACGGTCCGATCGCGGCGATCTCAGGGAACCTGCCCCTGTTCATCGACAACGTGATCAGCGGCTACGCTACGGTGACGGAAGACGCGGTTCCGGCCTCGGTCACCACCATCCGCCCGATTACCGGCTGCCGGCCGACCCCGCCTGCCGAGGGTACGGTCGTGGGCCATGTGACGGCGGGACAAAGCGGCCTGCGCCTGCCGCTGACCACCTACGATGACGGCGATCTGGCCCGGGGCGTGCAGGCCTTTGTCGATGCCTTCCGCGCCGGAGAGGCGGACCCCTCCGCCATCCTGCGCGGACCGGTCTATGAGGCCTATGACGTCGCGGTGACGGAAACCCGCGCTCCGGTCTATCTGGTGCTGGAAAACCAGGCGGGCAACCGGATCTGGAACATCCATGTGGCCCCTGGCACCCGCATCGAACGGGTTGTCCTTCTGGGCGGGGACCAGGCGGGCGTGGCCAATCTTGACCCGGTCGTGCCGGTCGAGGTGATCCTGGGGCAGGGGCTGGCCGATTGCGGCGTCCGCCCGGCCTATACGCTGAACCCCAACCACGCGCTTCTGGTCGGGAATGCCAGCGGTGCAACCAGCGCCGATGGCGGGCAGCTGAGCCCGGCCGAGCTTTCGGATGCGGTCGATGCCTATGACAACTGGTTCCGCGACACCTTCGGCGTGCTGGCAAGCACAACGCGGGCCGGTTTTGACGTGGGCACGATCTCTGCCGTAGGCCCGGTGCCGCGGCAGTCCGAGGCCAAGGCGGACTATGTATCGATCCTCGGCTCGACCCTGCGGACGACGCAAGGCACCTATTTCGACATCGAAGGACAGGTGGCCGCGGGCCAGGATTTTGCATCCAGGGTCAAGGCGATCGCCACGACCTTCGCCTTCGGTGACCTGAACTACTTGCGGCAAGGGGCGGACTTCTGATGCTGCGTGTGCTGATCGGTACTGGCGCCTTGCTGATGGCCGTGGGCTTCGGGGCGGCCGGCTGGCAATACTGGCAGTCGCTGCCGGCAGCGCCCGCTGTTGCGGCTGAGACGAGTGCTGCTGACCCTGCAGCCGAGACGCCCGTGCCCGCGCCGATGCAGCAGGTCTGGCTTGCTTCGCCCAGCGGCGGTCTGATCGCACAGGACGTGGCTTACGGCTATCTTGTGCAAGACCGCTATGCACCCGCGCGGATGGTTCTGGTGACGCGGCAGGCCAATCTGTCCGACCTTCTGGCATCGGGCGAAGCCCTGCCGGAGAACGAGTACCTGCAGGTTCTGGCCGATATCCGCGCGCCACGGGTGGCCGAGGGGCTCTGCGCGGTCGTGCTGCAGGCTGCGGCCACCGACTGTGCGGTCAATTCGGCCCGGGTGGTGGAGGGCAGCGTCGATCCGGCCACTGGCACGGCCCTTTTCCAGCTGGAGCTGGTCTACCGGCTGCCAGCGGGCGACGAACCGGTGCCGGACCTTGCGACCCATGTCTTCCGGTCCGCCACTGTTGCCTTGACGCTTGAGGCAGGCGCGCCCGGGACTGAAAGCGCGGATGCAGCCCTTGGTGCCGCGCTCGCAGCGGCGAAGGACGCCTGCGCCGGAGAGACCGTGGGCCAATTGTGCCGGGTCCTACGGGTGTCGCTGGACTGGGCACCCGGCAAGCCCGTGCAGGCAACCGCGAACATCGGCTGGCTTGATGCCTTGCCGGACGGCGTATTGGTGGCCCCGCCGCTGACCCCCGCCAAGGACGGCTGAGCAGCGGGGCCTTGCGTCAGGCCGTGGCCTTGGCCAGCGCCTGGTCAAGGTCGGCGATGATATCCTCGACGTTTTCGATCCCGATCGAGACCCGCACCACATCGGGCGCGGCCCCGGCCTTGATCTGCGCCTCTTCCGACAATTGCCGGTGCGTGGTCGAGGCCGAGTGGATGATCAGCGACCGCGTGTCGCCCAGGTTCGCCACGTGGCTGAAGAGCTTGACGTTGTCGATCAGCTTGACGCAGGCCGCATACCCGCCCTTGACGCTGAAGGTGAAGAGCGCCCCGGGGCCCTTGGGCGTGATCTTCTGGGCCAGGTGGTGGTAGGGCGAGGACTTGAGGCCTGGGTAGGTCACCTTGCCGATCCGAGGATCCTGCTCCAGCCATTCCGCCACGATCTGCGCGTTCTGCACGTGGCGGTCCATCCGCAGGGCCAGGGTCTCGATCCCCATCAGCGTGTAATGGGCGCCCTGCGGGTTCATCGTCATGCCAAGGTCACGCAGGCCGATGGCGATGGAGTGGAAGGTGAAGGCCATGTTGCCCAAGGTCGGATGGAAGACGAGGCCGTGGTAGGCGGGTTCGGGCTGGGAGAGGGAGGGGAACTTGTCGTCCTTGGACCAATCGAACCTGCCGGAATCGACCACGATCCCGCCGGTGACGGTGCCGTTCCCGGTCAAGTACTTGGTGGCCGAATGGACGACGAGGGTCGCGCCGTGTTCGATCGGGCGGCAGAGATACGGGCTGGCGGTCGTGTTGTCGACAATCAGCGGGATATGCGCCTGGTTCGCGACGCGGGCGATGGCGGGCAGGTCAGAGAGGGCTCCGCCCGGGTTGCAGATCGTCTCGCAGAAAAGCGCGCGGGTGTCGGGGTCGATGGCTGCCTCGATCGCCTTGGGGTCGTCGAAGTCGACGAACTTGGCCGACCAGCCGAACTTGCGGATGGTGTTGGAAAACTGCTGGATCGTGCCGCCGTAAAGCTTCGTGGAGGCGACGATGTTGTTGCCCGGGGCCATGATCGGGAACAGCGCCATGATCTGTGCGGCGTGTCCCGAGGAGCAGGCGATGCCGCCCGCGCCGCCTTCCAGAGCGACCACCCGGTTCGCCAGAGCCGACACTGTGGGGTTGGTCAGGCGGGAGTAGATGTATCCGATTTCCTGCAGGTTGAAGAGCTTGGCCGCGTGGTCGGCGTCGCGGAAAACGTAGGCGGTGGTCTGGTAGATCGGCACCTGCCGGGCGCCGGTGGCGGGGTCGGGCGCGGTGCCGGCGTGGATGGCAAGCGTCTCGAAGCCGAGGGGTCTGTCGGTCATGGTGTCCTCCCTTGTTTGGCGGGCAGGGTAGGGGGGAATGCGCGGGCTGGCAACCGGCTCGTGTCCACGCTGGACAGGCTTTGCCGGGATAGGAAAATCAATGGCTTGGGTGCGGGCGTTCAGGGAATGTTAATCTCTGGTCGCTGGGGCCGGAAGAAGGATCGTTGCGGCCCGTGACCTTGCGTGGTTGGATCGGCGGGCCCAAAGGAGTGCCCGCGATGCTGACGCCGTTCCACCTTGCCTATCACGTCACCAGCCTTGACGAGGCGCGCGCCTTCTATGGCGGGGTGCTGGGCTGCCGTGAGGGGCGGTCGACGGAGACCTGGGTTGATTTCGACTTTTTCGGCCATCAGATCAGCCTGCATCTTGGCGAGCCGCTCAAGACGACGAATACCGGACGCGTCGGCGACCACATGGTCCCGATGCCGCATCTGGGGCTGGTGCTGCACCTTCCGGATTGGCGCGCCTTGGCCGACCGGCTGACAGCAGCGGGGGTGGAGTTCGTCCTGCCGCCGCAGGTGCGGTTCGAGGGCCAGCCGGGGGAGCAATGGACGATGTTCTTCCGCGACCCGAGCGGCAACCCCATCGAGGTGAAGGGGTTCGCGCGGATGGAGGCGGTGTTCGAGGGGTGAGGGAATGTTCCCGACCGATACAGTATACTTCTACGCGCAGACCGATCCCTACGCAGAGTTCTCCAACTTTGCGCCTTACGGCGTTGCGATGGACGGTGTTTGGTGGCCGACGGTGGAACATTACTTCCAGGCGCAGAAGTTCCACGACGCCGAATACCGTGAGAAGATTCGCCGCTCTGGTCGTCCCAAGGAGGCAAAGGCGCTGGGGATGACCCGGCAGCTGCCACTACGTGCGGATTGGGAGGACGTGAAAGACGGAGTGATGCTGGGCGCGGTGCGGTCAAAATTTCAGGCCCATGCGAAGTTGGCGGAACTTCTTCTGTCCACCGGCGACCGGATGATCGTCGAGAATGCGCCAATGGATGGGTATTGGGGATGCGGACCGGACGGGTCTGGACTGAACAAGCTTGGCCACATCCTGATGCAAGTGCGGTCGGAACTGCGGCAGTCCGGAGCGACAGGATTAACGGCGACCGATCAGTAATGATACCGGCACTGGGCGATATCCAAGATCTGGTCGGCCCCTGACCCCGAGACGCGGTAGACCAGCCGGTGTTCGCTGGTGATGCGGCGGGACCACCAGCCGGTGAGGTCTCCCTTCAAGGGCTCGGGCTTGCCGGTGCCGGTGAAAGGGTGGCGGCGGCATTCCTCGATCAGGGTGTTGAGGCGCGCGAGGATGGTGGGGTCGGCAGATTGCCAGTGCAGGTAGTCGGCCCAGGCATGGGCGGCGAAGCGGAGTCTCACTCGATGGACCGCATCTCACCGCCGCCTGCGTCAAGCTCGGCGATGGCTTCGTGCAGGCGCTGTGCGTTCTTAGGCGAGGAGAGGAGGTGCAGCGTTTCCTGGATCGCGTCCCATTCGCCTTGGGCCACCATGACCACCGCTTCGCGGCCCGTGCGGGTGATGATCGCGGGATCGCGGTCCGCGACCACCCGGTCCATCGTGGAGGCGAGGTTGTTGCGGGCGTCGGTGTAGGTGAGGATGGTCATTGGGCTCTCCTTGCGCAGGGATATGTGCAGGATGCTGTACATGTCAAGGGTTGTGCATTGGTTAGGCGTCCGGTGCGCTGTAGCGCACCCTACGATGCGTTTTCGGTTGCGCTTCGGAGGCGGGCGGGAAACTCTGATCCTTCGGCAGGGAGGCTGCACATGGCGACGGAATCTGCAGGGGTTGATCTGGTTTCAGTGGTCACGCTTCTGGGCGCGGCGGTCGTTGCGGTGCCCATCTTCAAGCGGATCGGGCTGGGGTCGGTGCTGGGGTACCTCGCGGCGGGACTGGTGATCGGGCCGTTTGGCCTTGGGCTCTTTTCGGACCCGATGGCGATACTTCACGTGGCCGAGCTGGGCGTGGTGATGTTCCTGTTCATCATCGGGCTGGAGATGGAGCCGTCGAAGCTGTGGGCGATGCGGCGGGATATCCTGGGGCTGGGGCTGGTGCAGGTCCTGCTCTGTGTAGCGCTGCTGGGGCTGGTGGGTGTGGCGCTGGGCTATCCGTATGCGGGGTCGCTAGTGGCGGGGGCGGGGTTCACGCTGACTTCGACCGCCATCGTGATGCAGATGCTGCAGGAGCGGGGCGATATCTCTGCGCCGAAGGGGCAGCGGATCGTGTCGATCCTGCTCTTGGAGGACCTAGCCATCGTGCCATTGCTGGCATTGGTCGCATTCCTCGCGCCGGGGGGCGGGGAGGTCACCCTGATGGAGCGGGCGCAGGGGATCGGGATCGGATTGGCGGCGATTGCGGCGCTGGTCGTGGCTGGGGTTTACCTGCTGAACCCGATGTTCCGGTTGCTGGCCGCCAGCCGCGCGCGGGAGGTGATGACGGCGGCGGCGCTGCTGGTGGTGCTGGGCGCGGCGTTGTGGATGCAGCTCGGTGGGCTGTCGGCGGCGATGGGGGCGTTTCTGGCCGGGGTTCTGCTTTCCGAATCCAGCTTCCGGCATCAGCTGGAAACGGATGTGGAGCCGTTCCGGGGGATCCTGCTTGGGTTGTTCTTCCTGGCCGTTGGCATGGCGCTGGACCTGTCGGTGATCGCGGACAACTGGCAGCTGATCGCGGTCAGCGTGGTGTCGCTTATGGTGTTGAAATCGCTGATCATCTACGTCGTTGCGCGGGTGAACAAGGCGTCCCATGCCGAGGCGCTGGAGCGGACGGTGCTGATGGCGCAGGGCGGCGAGTTCGCCTTTGTCCTCTATTCGGCGGCGCTGGCAGTGGGGCTTCTGAGTGCGACGGATGCGGCGATCCTGAATGCGATCGTCATTGTCTCGATGGTGCTGACGCCGGTGATGGTGATCCTGCATGACCGCACGAAGCCTGCGCCGAAGGTGTCACTTGATGACGTTGAGGCACCCGAGGGGCTGTCGGGACAGGTGCTGGTCGTGGGCTTCGGACGGTTCGGGCAGATCGCCTGTCAGCCGCTTCTGGCGCGGCGGATCGCGGTCAACATCATCGACGACGATGCCGAGATGATCCGGGCGGCAGAGACCTTCGGCTTCAAGGTCTGGTTCGGCGATGGTACGCGGCTGGACATCCTGAAGGCGGCGGGCGCTGACACGGCGCGGGCGGTGCTGATTGCCACCGACAAGAAGGAAACGACCACGAAGATCGCCAAGCTGGTGAAGGACGAGTTCCCGAATGCCGTGGTGTTGGCCCGCGCCTGGGACCGGGCGCATGCGCTGGAGCTGATCCGCGAGGGCGTCGACCACCAGATGCGCGAGGTGTTCCACTCGGCCCTGGCGCTCGGCAGCGAGGCGCTGGAGGTGCTGGGGGTGGACCCCGACGATATCGGGGCGATCCAGGAGGGCATCCTACGGCGCGACGCGGAGCGGCTGGCCCTGCAGATGACTGGCGACATCTATTCGGGCAAGAGCCTGATCATCGGCAACGCGGAGCACACGGTGCGGACTTAAGGCGCGCCGACGGCGCGGCGCTCGGCCGGGTCGGGCGGGGTCATCAGGCTTTCCAGCTTGGCTTTCACCTCGGGCGGCCAGGGCATCGAGGTGTGCTTGTCGAGCCAGGAGGCCGCGAGGACCTGTTCCACCGACCAGCGGTGCTCGTCGCCGCAATGGATGGTGTGGTGGAGCCGGACCGAGGACTTGCCGACCTTGAGGATGGTGATCCGGAAGGTCAGCTTGTCGCCGAAGAACGAGGGTTTGGAGAAATCGCAGCTGAGGTGCACGGTGGGGGTGCCCCAGCGTTCGTTCCAGATGATCTCGTGCCAGGGCCAGCCGATATGGGCCCAGAACTCCTCGACCACGCCGTTCAGGATATTGAGGTAGGCCGGGTAATAGGCGGTGCCCGAGATGTCGCAATCGCCGAAATGCAGCATGCGGTCGGTGGTGTAGCAGACGGTCATCGTGGTCCCCCCTTTTGGCCGCAGGGTGCCGGGTTTCGCCCGCTTGTCAATCCAGCGGCACGGCGGTGGTGTACTTGGTCTGGCGCAGGACGAAATGGGTGGTGGAGGAGCGGACGACGCCAAGTGCCAGGAGGTCGTGCATCAGGAAGCGCTCCAGATCTTCCGGGTCGCGTGCCATGACCTTGATCATGTAGTCGTCGGCCCCGGTGATCGTGGCGCATTCGACGATGCGGTCGTGCCTTTGGGTGAAATCGTCAAGCTTGCGTATGGTGGCCTCGGAATGGTCGATCAGCGACAGGTGGATGTAGGCGAGCGTTGGCATCCCCACCTTGCGGCGGTCGAGAAGGGCGACCTCGGCCCGGATCACTCCGGCATCCTTCAGCGCCTTGACGCGGCGCCAGCAGGGCGAGGTGGACATGCCGGCGATGTCGGCAAGGTCCTGGACCGAGAGCGTGCTGTCGCGCTGGAGGGCGGTGAGGATGCGGCGGTCGGTGTCGTCCAGCGGGAAATCGGGTTTCATTTCATTGCGCCTTTGCGGAATGGCTTGCCCCGATTGTGCCAGATTGGCCGCAGAAAGAAACGGAATTCCGGCAGAATGGGGCAAACTGGAAAGGCACAAGGAGGTGGGCCATGACCAGCTATGCCGCGAAGACCCCGGATGCGGCGGGGTATATCGACTATACCGGGGAAGAGGACGCGGTTTGGCGCGATCTGGTCGCCCGCCAGTGGCCGATGGTGCAGCGCCATGCCGCGCAGCCCTATCTGAAGGGGCTGGAGGTGCTGGACATGCCGCGCACCCGCGTGCCGCAATGCCCGGACCTGTCGCGCAAGCTGCGGGAGTTGACAGGATGGCAGGTGGTGCCGGTTCCGGCGCTGATTTCCTTCGGGCGGTTCTTCGGGATGCTGGCGGAACGCAGTTTCCCCGCCGCCAGCTTCATCCGCTCGCGGCGCGACTTCGACTACATCGAGGAGCCGGACATCTTTCATGAGATCTTCGGGCACACGCCCCTGCTGACCGATCCGCGCTTTGCGGGATTCTCGCAGGCCATTGGGCAGGCGGGGCTGCGGGCCGGGAAAGAGGACTATGCCTGGCTGATCCGGCTCTACTGGTTTTCCATCGAGTTCGGGCTGACCGTGGAGAACGGCGAGACGAAGACCCTGGGCTCTGGGCTGGCGTCGTCGCCGTCGGAACTGCTGTGGTCGGTGAGCGGCGAGCCGGAGCTGCGGCCCTTCGACGTGATCGACATCCTGCGCACGCCCTACCGGATCGACATCCACCAGCCGGTCTACTTCGTGATTGAGACGCTGGATGACCTGTTCGCCGCCGCTGACCGCGACCTTCTTGTCGATGTGGCGACGGCCCGGCGGCTGGGGCAGCACGCCCCGAAGTATCCGCCAAAGCTGGAGAGCGCCTGATGACCGAGGTCTGCCTGCCCTGTTCCGAAGCCACGCCTCGCCTGTCCGACCACGACTGCAAGGCCCGGATGGCCGGGCTGCATCCCGACTGGGTGCTGGATGCGGCGGCGGCCAGCCTCACCCGCAGCTTCGCCTTCAAGGGCTTTGCCAAGCCCGTGCAGCTGGCCAACCTCTGCGCCTGGTATGCCGAGAAGACCGGGCATCACCCCGACGTGGCCTTTGGCTGGGGCTATGTCCGCGTCACCTACACCACGCACGAAATCAGGGGGCTGTCCGAGGTGGATTTCGTCACTGCCGCGGGGCTGGACCTGCTGCTCGCCTAGGCGCGATCGTCCTTGGGGCTGCCCATCACGACGAAGGTGGTGATGGCGCGGACCTGCGGCAGAGTGCCGAGGACGTCGGTGTGCCAGTGCTTGTAGGCCGCAAGGTCGGCGCATTCGACGCGGAGGAGGTATTCCACGGTGCCGGTGATGTTGTGACACTCCCGCACTTCCGGCGCGCGGGAAGCGGCGCGTTCGAAGGCCTCTTGCGCGGCCTTGGTGTGGCTGCCGAGGCCCACGGTGACATAGGCCACAAAGCCGATGCCGAGCTTGGCGGGGTCGAGGACGGCGCGGTAGGATTTGATGATCCCGGCCTTTTCCAGCGCCTGGACGCGGCGGAGGCAGGCGGAGGGCGACAGGCCCACGCGGTCGGCGAGCGCGAGGTTGGGCTGGCGGGCGTCGCGGGTCAGCTCGCGCAATATCCGGTGGTCGATGTCGTCAAGCTTCGTCATTTGTTGCGAATGATGCGCTGTAGGTCGCATCTTTGCAATCCTTCACCGTCAAGTGCGCTGCAGGATTGCGGGCATGACATATGACCTGTTCCTTGCCCTTCTGGGTTTCGCCTTCGTCACCTCGGTCACGCCGGGGCCGAACAACATGATGCTGCTGGCGTCAGGCGTGAACTTCGGCTTTCGTCGGACGCTGCCGCACATGCTGGGGATCAGCATCGGCCATGCGCTGATGGTGTTCCTGGTGGGGTTGGGGCTGGCGGGGGTGTTCAAGGCCTGGCCGCTGGCGCTGACGGTGCTGAAGGTCTTGGCGGTGGCCTACATGCTGTGGCTGGCCTGGAAGATCGCCCATGCGGGCGCGCCGGGCGAGGGGCGGGCAAAGCCGCAGCCGATGACCTTTCTGCAGGCGGCGGCGTTCCAGTGGGTGAACCCGAAGGCCTGGGCGATGGCGCTGGGGGCGGTGTCGGCCTATGTGGTGGAGCCTTCGGTCTGGGCTTATGCCGGGGTGGCGGGGGCCTTTGCCTGCGTGAACCTGCCCTCGGTGTCGGTCTGGGCGGGCATGGGCCAGGCGGTGCGGCGCTGGCTGGACGGGCCGGGGCGCCTCAAGGCGTTCAACTGGACGATGGCGGGGCTTCTGGTGCTGTCCTTGTGGCCGGTGGTGACGCTGGAGATGTGAGGCTTGTGGCGCGCCATGAATGCGCACCCTACCGGACCCAGAGACCTTCGCGCTTCAGCGTGTTGCGGATCATCTGTTCGCGGCGGGGCAGGTTTGCCCGGTCGAAGAGTGCGCGGGCCTGGGCGCCTTCGCCCTGGATGAGCATCCGCTTGAACTGCCCCCACTGGCGGAGGTCGGGACGGAGTTGGTCAGCGAGGCTTTCCAGCACCTCGACCACGCGGTCGCTTTCGCGGGCATAAAGGAGGGGGAGCGTGCGGTAGTGGCAGGTGGCGTCGCCGTCCAGCGCGGACAAGTCCGGCCCGGGGCGGCCACCGCCGAAGGAGTGGATGACGAGGGGCAGCGTGATTTGGTCGAGCCAGGGGTAAAGCTCCTGGCAGACCAGTTCCTCGGGCGGGTTGGCGCGGATCTCCTTGGCCCAGGCCAGGAAGCGGTTGCCGAAGGCGCGGGGGCTTTCGTGGAAAAACCAGCCCGCGTTGAAGTAGAGGAAGCGCTGCCAGTAGTCGTCGGGGTAGGTCGGGTCGAGCGAGCTTTCGAAGTCGAGATCGAAACGGTCGTAGAGGGACTTCCAGGTCTGGGTTAGGGTCGGGCCGTAAAGCTCGGCCTTGGGCCAGGTGCCTTCGCGCCGCATCGAGGCGGAGGGCCGGGAGAAGTCGAAGGGGATCTGCGACAGGGGGCCGGTCACCAGCGTGTCGGTGTCGAGAAACAGGAACGGCGCGTCGGGGAGGGCCGCCAGGGCCTCGATCTTGTTGCCGTGCGGATAGTCGCTGCCGAAGGCGCGGGTTTCAAAGGGCAGGATCTGCGCGCCGAGGCTCGTAAGCGTCTTGCGGGTGCGGTCGGAGATCCGGGGGTCGTCCTGCCACTTTGGCCCGGGTTGCGGTTCGGCGATGAAGAGGCTGCCGGTGAAGCCGGGGTCGGAGTGACGGAGCGAGGCGGCAAGGAGGATCGCCTCATGTTCCAGGCGGCCGGATTGGGCCACGGCGAGGATGTTGAAGCTCATGACGGGGTGAAGCGGAGCGAGAGGCAGGACATGCCGCCGTCGAGTTTGGCGCATTCGGAGTTGCCGATCTCGCGCACGGTGAAGCCAGCGGCGGCGATGGCGTCGCGGGTGCGGGGGAAGCCTGCGGGCATCAGGACAAGATCGTTGAAGCGGATGGTGTTGGCGGCGGCTTCCTCGCCCTCGGGGACGTCGATCACGGTGTAGCCGGTGAAGCAACCGGAGGCGGAGAGGCGTTTGGTGGAGAGGATGGTGTCTGCGTCGAGGAGCGAACAGTCGGTCTTGAAGTGGAGGACGCCGGGGGGCGTGTGAACCTCGCGCACCCGGTGGCCCCAGGGGGTGACGAGGCGGGTCAGCTCGGCGATGCCGGCGGCGTTGGTGCGGGCGGAGCGGCCGACGAGGATTTCGCGTTCGGTCACCAGGATATCGCCGCCTTCGATGAAGTTGGCGGGCTCGGTTATGGCGACGACCTCGCGGTAGAGCGCCCGAAGGTGCGGGGCCATCTCGGCGGCCTCGCCCAGGCGGGAGGGCGCGCCGGGGCGCATGATGACGGCGCCTTGGGGGAGGCAGAGCGCGGTGTCCTCGACGAAGACAGAGTCGGGGTAGGCGTCGAGGGGTGGGAGTTCGATGACCGTCGCACCGGTTTCCCGCAGGGTGGCGATGTAGGCGGCGTGGTGGGCTTGCATCCGGCCAAGATCCGGGGTGCCGGTGTCGACGGCGCGGAGGCCGCGGGTGATCGAGGCTGCGGGCGCCCTGGTGATCGCATGGGTGAAACGGGTGGAGACGGACATGACCTGCGCGCGCCGAGGGGATGCCTTTGTGTGACATCACGAGACGGGCTTCGCAAGCCGCTATCCCCCCCAGGGCAGGGTCAGCGCGGGGTGGAAAAGCCAGCGCCACCAGGCGTGGTCCAGGAACTGTCCGGCGAGGATCAGGAAGGACAGCGGCAGGGTGATGCCCATGGCCAGCCCATACCAGAGCGCCGTCAGGAGGCGGGATCTGGCGCGGGCGGGCATCGCGGCTTCGGTCGCCTGGGCACCGTCCCAGAGGCCGGGTTTCAGGCCCGCAGCACGGGGGGCGGCGGTGGCATAGGCGCGGGCTGCAAGGCTGCGCAGCGTCCAGGTGGCAAGGAACGCGACTGCGGCAAGGGCAAGGGTGATTTGACCTTTCAGCGCCGTGGCGTCCTCGGGCGCCAAGTCCTGCACCCAGGGCGCCCAGTCGGTTGCCGTGGTGATCAGGCCGCGGGCGGCGGCGAAGGGCAGGGCGGCGAGGGTTGTCAGGGCCATCAGCGCCGGGACGCGCCAACCGGCATGGGCGAGGAGCGAGCGGAGGCGGCGGAGCTCGAACGCGGCAGAGAGGCGATCCTCGGCGGCGAGATGGGCGAGGGCGAAGGGCAGGGCGGGCAGGATGAGGGCGGCGAGGAGGGCCCCGAACAGGAAGACCGAGGGGCCGACGAAGGCCTGTTCATAACCCTTGTTGAACGAGTTTTCCCACCCCGCCCACCAGGCGCCAAGCCACAGAAGCGTGAAGGGCAGCGTCCAGGCCAGCAGGGCGGTCAGGGCGATGACCCCGCCGCGGATGTTGGCGGCGAGACCGCCGAGGGCGCGGGCAAGGCGGCCCCGTTCGCGGGGACCGATAAGCCAGCCGGGGGCTTCCTCGGCGCTGCCGAAGCGGTCGCGGGCGAGATGGCCTTGGCGGCGGGTCAGCCAGCCGAGCGCGATCACGGCCGTCACTGGGCCGGTGCAGAGAAGCGTGCCGATTGCGCTGTCGAGGATCAGGCGACCGAAGCGGGCAAGACGGCCAGGGGCATAGGCGGGTCGGGGGAGCGTGGTCATGGCAGCCGGTCCGGGCGGGATCCGAGTTTTCGCAGAAAACTCGTGGTTACGATTTTTCTACGAAAAATCAGTGGAGTGGAGGTCACAGGAAAGCCCCCTCGATGGCGGTGCCTTCGGCGCGGTCCGCGCGGAAGCCCATGGCGGCGGCGATGGTGGGGGCGATGGCGGACTGGTCGATGGGCTTGTCGACGGTGCCCTTGCCGATGCCGGGGCCGAACAGCACGGCCCAGGTTTCATGCGCGGACCGCGAGTTGAAATGGTGCTGGAACGGCACCTCGGCCAAGGGGTTCGCGTCGCGGCCGCAGTCGGGGGTGATCACGAAGATGGTGTTGTCGCGGTAGAAGGGGCTCGCATCGGCGGCGCTGACCAGACGCTGCAGGCCCTCGTCGATGATGGCGATGGCACGGGTATAGTGGCTGGGGTTGCCCCAGTGGACATAGTCGGGGTCCTGGTAGTTCACCATCAGGAAGCGGGGTTTCAGTTCCGCCATGGCGCGGACCGAAAGCTCGGTCAGAAGCCGGTCGCCGCGGGGGTTCTTGAAGCCGGTGTCGCCATAGGCCTGCCGCCAGCGCGCCCAGAAGGCGGTAACCTCGGGCGAGGGGTCGGGCGTTGCCCCGCGCGGGTCCTTGGTCAGAAGCTCTTGGCGTTCGGCCCGAATGGCAAGCAGCTGATCTTCCGGCAGGCGACCTTCGGCCAGTTGCATGGCGGTGCGGTACAGCTTGTAGCGGTGCAGGGACAGCATCTCGGACCGGTAATCGACGCCGAAGTGATCGCCCGCGCCGAAGGTGAAGAACTCTTCCTGCGGGCGGTCTTCGCCGTTGACGAGCAGGACCTGATGCGAGGGGATGTCGAAGCTGGTGCGCAAATACTCAAACAGGGTGGGTTCGGTCGGTTCCAGCCGATCCTCAAGAAACTCCACAGATGCATCGCGATAGGCGAGGTAACGACCGGTCAACAGGTTCAGCGTGCCTTCGGCGTGGGAGGTGTTCACGCCCTCCAGCCGGTCGATGCGCAGGTCGGGGATGAAGGTGCCGCGGGGTGCCAGGACATGGCGGAGGTAGGGCGCCCAGGTCGCGGCCTCATCAATCGTCTCTGCCCGCCGGACGCCGCCGCCGAAGCGGACGAGGATGACATTCGGGCCACGATAGGCTGGGGATTGCGACAGGGCCGCGTGCGGTGCCACCAGACCTGCGGCAAGGCCAAGGGTCGAGAGGGTGAACTGACGGCGATCCATCACGGCCTCACATTTGTTAATAGGATTAACATTACACGAATCGACCGGGCTGGGCGAGAGTTTTCTTCGCTGACTTGCAGAGCGTCAGCCCGTCGAAGCCCGCCTGTGCTGCGGAACGCGCCGGGTGCGGACCCTTGCTATCGGAAGATGTGTCGGCGCGATTGTTTTCTAGCGCCGCCAAGTTCCGCCGCATTCGGGTCGCAGTGTTTCCTGAATTGTATGAACCACTGTTGCGGCATGATTGACGTCGAGTCCTGACGATTATACGTAAACATGCGAATATAAGAATGGAGAAAGTCGTGAAGAAGATTGTTGGCCGGTTCCTGATGTCGCTGGGAGCCGCTACTATCGCCCCGACGGTAGTCCTGGCCCAGGAGGGCAGTGGTGTATCGATTTCCGATGTTTGTTCGAAACCCGAGTATGCCGAGCAGAGCGCCAAGCTTTGGGCGCATGTCCAAGAGGCCGACAAGACCGAGGTCTACATCGCCTATCTGGAAGCCTGCGGTTCCTCGACCCTGACGGCGGAGTATGCCGCGATCGCCCGCGAGATCGTGGTGCAGCGTACGGCAAACTACGTCAACATGCCAGCCAATGTGGAGCGGATCGTCTGGGAAGACAACGACCCGAACGGGTTCATGTCGGTCTACGTTTACTGATCCCAGCAGGCTGTGGTGCAAGAAGAGCAAGACATTGGGCGGAAGCATGACCTGCTTCCGCCCTTTGCATCGGCAGAAGGCGTCGACGCGCGCGAAGCGGCCGACGACTACCTTGATTTTCTGTCTCTGATCGACCGCGCCGAGGCCACGGGCGCGGATGACTGGGTGCAATGGGCCGACCGCGAGGCGGCGAAGCGCTATCCCAAGGACATGGAACTGGTCGCGCGCTGGATGCTGCACGAAACGATCCGAGGCCAGACCGGGATTGTCCGGACGCTGCGGGCGGTCTTGTCCAGCCTGTCCGCCGACGAGCGTCGGAAGCCCACGATCCTGGACGCGCTGGCGCGGGCCGATTTCCTTTTGGGGCACTTCGACGCGGGGGCCGAGCGGCTGGCCGAGCTGGTCGATTGTGCGCCCGATCATGATACCGCGCGGGTCGAGGCGGCCCAGCTGCGCGGTCTGGTCGCCGCGGGGCGGCTGGACGAGGCGCTGGTCCTTGCCCGGGGAAAGGCCCGATCGGTTGACGCCGATCTGAGCCGGGCGATGGCCGAGACCTTCCAGGCCGCCAGCGCCCATGCCGAGCTATGCGCCCAGATCGCGGCGGCGGGCGGCATGGCGACCTTGACCGAAGCCCCGATGGCCGCATCCTACCTGTCCGCGCTGGAGGCAACCGGGCGGCTGGACGACTGTCTGGTTGAAGGGATGGCCTTCCTGGAGCGCGTTCCGGCCAGTGCGAACGTGGTGCAGCTGATCCGCTATGTCGCGATCCGGCTGGACCGGCTGGCTGAAGTCACGCCCTGGCTACATCGCTGTGCCGAGGCGCTGGCGGGGCGACCGGAAGCCCTGGAGCTGCGGGCGCTGGCGGCGCTGGATGCCGATGACTACCGGACGGCCTGGGACTGTCTGGCCCAGCTTGGCGACCCGGCGGGCGAGGCGGCGATCCGCCTGCGGCTGGGGATTGCGACGACGGACCCGTCCTGTTCCCGCAAGGTGGCGCGGCAGGCCTATCGGGCCTATCGCGGGCTTGGGGTCCAGCATGCCGGACCCGAGATGCAGTTCGGCAGCTATCTGCTGAACGCCGCGCGCCGTCCTGCCGACCTGGCCGAGGCCTTGTCCGTGGTCCGCACCGGCCTGCCGCTGGCGAAGGGCAATCCCTATTTCCACCGGCTGTACCTGTCGCTCTTGATCGCCTGCGGGCAGTCCGCTGCGGCGAGGGCGCATCTGGAGAGCTTGCCCGAAGGCCTGCACAATTCGCGCCTGGTGCGAGAGGTCGAGTTCAGCTTTCGCCAGGCCGCGGGCGACCATGACGGGGTGCGGAAAGCCTGGGTCGACCATGCCAGGCATGGCGGCTACCGGGTGTTCTCGGCCGAGACCGCTCCGGCGTATCCGGCGGTTCCAGGGCGGGTGCCGCAGGGTCGCGTCGTCGTCTTTGCGGTGGTCTTCAACGGCATCGATTATCTGCAGCCCTTCCTGGCCCACTACCGTGCGCTGGGGGTCGAGGGGTTCGTCATCGTCGACAACGGGTCGACCGATGGCACCCGCGAGGCGCTGGCGGAGGCGGCCGATGTGGTGCTGTACGACCAGCCCGGCAGTTTTCGCGCCTCGGCGCACGGCGTGGCCTGGATCAACCCACTGATCCAGGAGCACGCGCAAGGTCGCTGGGCGCTGTTTGTCGACATCGATGAGCACCTGGTGTTCCCGGGCATCGACCAGGGCCGCAAGCTGGCCGATCTGGTCGACTTTGCCGAAAGCCAGGGCGCGGGCTGTTTCCCGTCCTACATGCTGGACATGTTCGCAAGCCCGGCATCCGCCCGCGAAGGCTTTGGCGGGCACCGCTATTTCGACCGCACCTATGTCAGCTTCCCCTCGGTCCTGCCGCCCTACCGGATGGTGCAGGGCGGCGTGCGGGGACGGTTCACCGGGCGGCAGTTCCTGATCACGAAGTCGCCCCTGGTGCGGGTCGATCCCGATGTGGTGTTTCTAGAGAACAACCACCTGCACACGCATCTGCCACCTTGCGACGTGACGACGGCGCTGCTCCACTACAAGTTCGTCGGCGACGCAAAGGCGCGCTTCGTCGAGGCCGTGGAGCGGGGCGAACATTTTCTGGGCGGGCGGTTCTACCGCGACATGCTGGCCCAGCTGAAAGGCAATGGAATCAGGCGGGGCCTCTGGGCCCGGACCTACAGGTGCGACAGGCAGCTGACCCGGATGGGGCTGCTGACCACGTCGCCGGCCTGGGAAACGTGGAAGGGTTCGGGGCAGTGATGACGGACTTCAAGGAAATCCTGGTCCTTGGCGCTGGGCGGTCGGGGTCGAACCTCTTGTGCTCGATCCTGCGCAGCATCGAGGGCAATGCCGGTTTCTTCGAAATCATGAAGAACGATTCCTGCGTCGGGCTTCGATACGTTCCCAAGGTGTCCGGGTCCATCTATGCCGCCTTCGGCCCGGCGACGGCCGAGGACGATCCCGCCCTGATTGCGGCGCGCGACGCCGATCCGCCGGCATTCTTCGACGCGCTGTCCGCCGCAACGCGGGCCGCCGGGTTCAGTTCGATGTCCTGCAAGATCTTCGGCAACCAGATCAGCATCCCGCACCTTGACCGCATCCTGGCCCGGCCGAACCTTGGCGTGATCTTCCTGTCGCGCAGCCGGATCGACCGGTTCATCTCGGGAATGAAGGGGCATCTGACGCAGGCATATGTGAAGCAGGACTATACCGAGCTGCGCCCCGAGCTGAACGTGCAGCGTTTCCTGCGCCAAGCCTTCGAGATCGACCAGCAGTACGATGCCATGCTCGACAGTGTCATCAAGAGCGGCGTTCGCTTTGGTTATCTGGGCTATGACGAGGACCTGGACATTGCCGCAGATCAGCGCGGCGACCGGATCCGCGCCGTGCTGGAGCAGATCGGGTGTTCGGAGGCCAGCTTCAACCCGAACTCGGAAGGGTGGCTGGCCAAGCAGGACAAGAACGACAACTGGCGCGGCAAGGTGTCGAACGCCTTCGACGCGGCCGCCGCCCTGGCGGGCCTGGGGCTGCTGGCCTATGCAGAGGGCGCGCCGCTGGACGACCGACCGTTGCGAAAGCCTGCCATGGCCGCGCAGGCTGTGCCCCCGAGGGACGACAGTCTGCTGGACCAGGGCGGCTACAACTTCGCGGTGTCCACCGATCCGGTCATCACCTTTACCGCCATCCAGTACGGCCGGTCCTTCATGGCCGAGTGGATGGCAGGGCCAGACCCGGCGTTCGGCAGACGGCGCGGCGTGCACTTCCTTAAGCCGACCTGGACAATGGAGACGACCGACCTGCGTCCCTTGGCCGAGACCCTGCATCGGGCCGAGGCCTGCAATCCGGGCCACAGCTTCGTGGCGATGCACGTCTCGGACCGCGAGGCGCAGAAGTACCGCGAGGTCGGAGTTGCGTCTGTCCCGGGCAATCCGAACCTCTTCACCAACGAAGCCCACTTCGTAGGCGACTCCGAGCCGCACCCCGATGTGCCCGACAGCGAAGCGGTCTACGTCGCGCGCCTGGCCCCGTGGAAGCAGCATGAGCTTGCCGCACAGTTGCAAGACCCGCTGTTCGTCTATGGCGACCCTGGCGATCCGTCCGAAGCCGAGCAGTTCGAGCGGCTGCGGGGCAAGTTCCCGCTGGGGTCCTTCATCAATCACCGGCTTGGCCGCGGGCGGTACCACTATCTGGGGCGGCAAGAGCTGGCGTCTGTCATGGCACGGACACGGGTTGCCCTGGCCTTGAGCAGCGAGGAAGGCTGCATGCGGGCCTCGGTCGAGTGTCTGCTGGCGGGCCTGCCCATCGTCTCGGTCCCCTCGATCGGTGGGCGCGAGCTTCTGTTCACCATTGACACCGCGCTGATTGTCGAACCGACGCCGGACGCGGTGCGTGCAGGGGTTGATGCGATGCTGGCCCGAGGCATTGGGCGTGACGAGGTGCGCCGTCAGACACTGGACCGTGTCCGCGCAGAGCGGCAGCGCTTTCTTGAGGCGGCGAATCGTCAGATCGCCAGCAAGCTTGGCCCGCTTGCGCCAAGACTGAAGATGGAGCCGCTTCTCGATTTTACCATCCGCTATGTTCCCCTGCGCAAGATGATCGAGGGCCTGGCATGATCGCATTCTATAGCCCCGAAGGCACCGCTTTGCGCGCCTTGCAGCCGTCGCGCAGCGCAATTGCCGCAATCTGGTATCAGGCCGTCCACGATGGGCGCGGCGACTGGGTGGACTGGGTGCGGGACGAACTTGCCAGCCATCTTGGCGATGCCGATCTGGCGGCGATGCGCTTTGTCGAGGCGGCCATCAATGGCGAGGTCAAGCGCGCACAGCAGCTGTGGACCGTACTCGGCTCATTCCCCGTCTCAGGACGGGACAGCAACTTCGTCCGGGCCGCCCGCGAAATGCGCGCGTCGCTGCCGTTCTGATCGGTCCGGGAATGGTGGGCGATCCTGGAATCGAACCAGGCATGAGTCGCCTCGGCGGAGTTACAGTCCGCTGCCACACCTTGTAGCATATCGCCCACTGCGGCGTCGTGTACTCAAGGGGGCCGAGGGCGTCAAGGGCAGTCGGCGGGCCGTGTGGCAAGTTTTCGGCTTGCATCCGGGGGCAGGCGCAAGCAAAGGTCCGGGCTGGTTTTTCGAAGGGTTGGGCAGATGGCGGCGGGCGGAAAGAAACCGGCCTGGGTGGTCGAGAAAGAGCGTGGCGAGCGGCGCGAGGCGCGGGAAACCGTCTGGCTGTTCGGGTTGCACGCGGTGCGCGACGCGCTCTTGAACCCGCGGCGGGAAAAGCTGCGGCTGGTGGTCACGAAGAACGCGCTCGACAAGCTTGAGGCAGCGGTTGCGGCTTCGGGGATGACCCCGGAGGTGGTGGAACCGCGCCGGTTCGACGCGCCGATCGACGAGGGCTCGGTCCATCAGGGCGCGGCGGTCGAAGTGCGGCCGTTGAACTGGGGCCGGTTCGGCGATGTCTGCGCGGCGGGCGAGGGGCTGCCCCTCGTCGTACTGCTGGACCGGGTGACCGATCCGCACAACGTGGGTGCGATCCTGCGGTCGGCCGAGGTGTTCGGGGCCCGCGCGGTGATCGCGCCCAAGCATCACTCGGCGCCGGAAACCGGGGCCTTGGCCAAGACTGCCAGCGGCGCGCTGGAACGGCAGCCTTACCTTAAGGTCACCAACCTGGCCGAGGCGATGGAAGAGCTGAAGGCGATGGGTTTCACCCTGATCGGGCTGGACGGCGAGGCGACGGTGACGCTGGCCGACGCGGTGGCTGGCGTGGGCGGGCGGCCCATCGGTCTGGTCCTTGGCGCCGAGGGTCCGGGCCTGCGCGAAAAGACCCGCGAGACCTGCGACGTACTGGCGCGCATCCCCTTCGCGGGCGCGTTCGGCAGCCTGAACGTGTCGAACGCGGCGGCCGTTTCGCTCTATGCGGCGACCCGGACGTGAGCGCGTGAGAGTTCACGTCTTTGCGACAGGTCTTTAACCACTCATTCACCTTTCTAAATAACAGTGGAGAGGCACGGGACCGGAACCCCGTACTCTCTTCACTGTCCCTCGTTCCGCGACTTGGCGCCCGAGGTTCACCTTGGGCGCCATTTTCTTGACCCGCCCAGCCGTCAAGGAGGTTCCATGCCCAGCGATGCCGACATCCGTGACATCCTGACATCGGTGAAGACCATCGCCCTGGTCGGCTGGTCGCCGAAGCCCGACCGCCCCAGCCACCGGGTGGCCGAGTTCCTGAAGCGCAAGGGTTATCGGGTGATTCCGGTCAACCCCGGCCATGCCGGAGAGACGGCGCTGGGCGAGACGGTGGTGGCGACGCTGGCGGATGCCGGGCCCGTGGACATGGTCGACATCTTCCGTCGCAGCGAAGAAGCAGGCGCCGTGGCCGACGAGGCAGTGCGGATCGGCGCCAAGGTGGTCTGGATGCAGATCGGCGTGGTGGATGAGGCTGCGGCGTCTCGTGCGCGGAACGCCGGGCTGCGGGTGGTGATGAACCGTTGCCCGGCGATCGAGATCCCGCACCTGGGGCTTTAGGCCGCCCGGGTCAGGTACGGCCGGAAGAAAAGGTAAAGCCCGGACGCCATCATCAGGGCAAGCGGCGCGAGCGGCAGGAAGTAGAGGGCCTGCGGCACGGCAAGCCCAAGGCCGAGCGCGAGCCAAAGCACCAGTGAAAGCAAGGTAAAGAGCATGCCGAGCCAGCGGTGGCCTTGGCGCGCGAGGTGGTGCAGGGTCATGGGCGGGGGTCCTTTCGTTACAGGCGGTCGAGAAGCGTTTCGAGGTTCGACAGGAACCTTCGCCAGCCGGTGCCGGCCCCGCCTTGCGCCTTGGTCTGGTCGGGGCGGAAGCCGGATTGTTCCATCGTCAGGCGGGTGCCTTGCGGCGTGGCGGCAAGGGTCCAGGTCACCGTGGTTCGGACGCCGGTTGCGGCCTCGGCCCCCGAGGAGTTCCAGTGGTAGGCAAGACGCTCCATCGGCTCGACCAGCGTCACTTCGCAATCGGTGACGCCATTCCAGTGCGGCATCGGCGGGTGGCGGAAAGTGAAGCGGTGCCCGACCTCGGCCCGGAAGTCGTTGGCCATCAGCCAGTCTGCCAGAAGCGGACCCTCGGTCAGCGCGCGCCACACCTTGGCTATGGGATGGGGCAGGTCCTTCTCGATCACGATGCTTTCGGTCATTGGTCCATCCGTTTCAGCGTGTCTTCCAGCGCGGCAATCCGGTCATCCCAGAAGGCGCGGTAGAAGGTCATCCAGTCGAAAAGCGGCGCCAACGCCCGGGGTTCCGCCCGGTAACGGACCTCGCGTCCTTCTGCCCTCCCGGTGACAAGTCCGGCATGTTTCAGGATGGCGAGGTGCTTCGAGACGGCAGGTTGGGACACCCCTGCATCCCTGGTCAGCCGAACGACATTCGCCTCACCGCCGCGCATGAGCTGCTCAAGAAGTCCCCGGCGGGTCGGGTCGGAAAGGGCGTGGAAAAGCGTATCCTGTGGGGTCAAAGCGATCACCGTTGGGTTATGATTTACTCATAGCCGTTTGGTGATTGATTTGTCAACGCAGAAGTTCGCCCTGGGTTGGGGGCCGTGGTAGCTCGGGATGGATGGGTCAGCGCCCGGCCTTTTCCGCGATGCCCGAAGTGCCTTCGCGGCGTTCCAGTTCGGCCAGCACATCGTCCAGCGCCACGTCGCGGGCGGCAAGCATCACCAGCAAGTGGTAAAGCACATCCGCCGCCTCGGACGCTAACCGCGCGCGGTCGCCCTTGACCGCTTCGATGATCGCCTCGATGGCCTCTTCCCCGAATTTCTCGGCGCATTTCTCCGGCCCCTTGGACAGGAGCTTCGCGGTCCAGGAGGTTTCCGGGTCGGCCCCCTTGCGGGCGGCAATGGTGGCGGCGAGTTTTTCCAGGCTCATGACAGCCTCACGGGGATGCCGGCGGCGGCCATGTGGGCCTTGGCCTGGCCGATGGTGAAGGTGCCGAAGTGGAAGATCGAGGCGGCGAGGACGGCGGAGGCGTGGCCCTCGGTGATGCCTTCGACGAGGTGGTCAAGGGTGCCGACACCTCCGCTGGCGATCACGGGAATGTCGACGGCGTCGGCGATGGCGCGGGTGAGGGGGAGGTTGAACCCCGCTCGGGTGCCGTCGCGGTCCATGCTGGTCAGGAGGATCTCCCCGGCGCCCTTCGCGGCGACCGTGCGGGCGAAGTCGACGGCGTCGATTCCGGTCGCGCGGCGGCCGCCGTGGGTGAAGATCTCCCATTTTCCGGGGGCGGTGGTCTTGGCGTCGATGGCCACCACGATGCACTGGCTGCCGAACCGGTCGGCGGCTTCGGCCACCACGTCCGGCCTTGCGACGGCGGCGGAGTTGAAGCTGACCTTGTCGGCCCCGGCGAGGAGGAGCTTCCGCACGTCCTCGGGCGTCCGCACGCCGCCGCCGACGGTGAGGGGCATGAAGCACTGTTCGGCGGTGCGGGTCACGAGGTCGTACATGGTCGACCGGTTGTCCTCGGTCGCCATGATGTCGAGGAAGCAGAGCTCGTCCGCGCCGGCGGCATCGTAGGCTTTCGCGGCTTCCACCGGGTCGCCCGCGTCGATCAGGTCGACGAAGTTGACGCCCTTCACCACGCGGCCATCGGCCACGTCGAGGCAGGGGATGATGCGGGTCTTGAGCATGGGGGAGGAATGGCGCGGGAGGGGCGGAAAAGCAAGCGGGTTTGAAAGGGGGGACTGTCCACGGTGGACATTTCCGGATTCAGTTTTGGAATCAGTGTCTTGCGCGTGGACGGAAAGGGTTTGTTAACCGGGTGGTTAACGGGCCGTGGCCATGCGCGCCACCGCCCCGCGCGAGATCAGGATGTGGAAGGGCAAAACAAGCCGCAAATAGGCGCGGCCCCAGAGATTGTGCGGATGGACCCAGGTCGACATGTAGAGCCGCCCGTCCTGCCGGATGACACCGATGCGGAAGTTCAGGTGCTTGTCGTCGGTGCCGAGGATCAGTTCGTCTTCGGTCTCAAGGCAGGTCGGGAAGATCGGGCCTTCGGCGGTGCCGGTCTTGAGGCCGAAGGGCCGGACCAGAGTGTTGCGCAAGCGCAGGAGGGCGTCGGCCCAGCCGGGGAGCGCGAGGCCCCGGGTGGCGGCTTCCCGCGGGGAGAGGGTGGAGGCGACCGAGTAGCAGTCGAGGAAGTCTCCGGGCTGATGCAGGGCCCAGAGCGAGGAGGCGCGGGGGAGGGTGTCGGTGCGGACCATGGTGGGAGGGTGCGCCTGTGCGGGGCAAAGCGACATGGGGCGTGTGGTCGCAGGGACCGCTCGTCGGTGGACTTCGTCCCTCCTCGCTGCGGCAGAGGGGACTTGCGACGAGGAGACGAAGTCGAACGAGGAGCGTTGCGTCGCCGAGACCCGTTTGGGTTCCTTTTTGATGACGGTGCGGCCTAGTTCCGAGCGGTCCCCCCCGCCCCCATCCCCTCCCCACGGAGGGGGAGGGGAGGCGCTTTCTGGTGGCGCTGAGCGCGGGGATTGACCGGGCGCCTGGTGTGCCCGTATGTTAAGTATGTTTACATACGGGCAGATCATGGAAGCGCTGCGGTATCTGGGGCTTTCCCTCTGTCTTGGCGGGCTGACCGTCTGGGGGTCGGAGAACCTGTTCTGGTCGATGCCCTCGGCCGACCTGACGGCGCTGCAATGGGGGCTGACGGTGGTGGCTTACAGCATCGCCTCGGCTGTGGCCTTGTCGGCGGTGATCTGGGCCGGGGTGGGCGGCTGGCCTGCGGTGTTCCTGGGGGCGGCGATCGTCGGCTACATGTCGGAAGGGGTGATCGTTGGGACGATCTATCAGCCGGTCCCGCCGCTCTTCTACCTGGTTTGGACGCCGCTCGCCTGGCACGCGCTGATCACCGGCGGGGTGGCCTTGGGTCTGGGGCGTGCCGGGGCGCGGCTTGGGCCTTGGCGGTTGGCGCTGATCTGGGGGGCCTATGGCCTGTTCGGGGCCTTCTGGGCGCAATACTGGGTGTCCGAGCGCTCGGACCTGGGCGCGACCCCGGCGCTGGCGGTCTATCTGGTGGCCTGTGGGCTGGTGGTGGTCGTGGCGCATGAGGTGATGGACCGAATGGGGACCCTGCCGCGTCCGTCGAGCTGGGTGTTGTGGATCGCGCCTGCGATTGCGGCGGTGATCTGGGTCCTGCAATCCGTCGCCGATCCGAACCCGATGCGGGTGGTGCTGCCGCTGATCCTGGGGCTGATCCTGTGGGTGATGTGGCGGCTGGGGGACCGGTCACGGCCCGTCAGCCTGGGCGAGCCGGTGCCGGTCTGGTGGCACGTCCTGTTCCTGATCGCGCCAGTTGTGGTGGTAGCGCTGGCCCCGTTGGCTTGGGCGCAGGGCTGGGGGACGCTGGGCGCGAACTGGATCGTGGCGGGGCTGTCGATCCTGGGGTCGGTGATCTGGCTGGGGCGGCTGGTCTGGCAGGCGGCGCGTCGGTGACGGCACCGCTCCTTCCTGGGGTCCGGCAGCCTGACCGCCTGTCAGCCAGCCCTGCGGTAGCGGCAAGGCCAAAAAAGGAGTAGGGTTAGCGCGGACCACCCGACGGGTCAGACCAGTCATAGGGGGCAAGGCCATGCCGGCAACCAGTGAATCCCGTGAGGATCGCCCGCTTACTCCGCGCTATTCCGCTGCCGGAAGCCGGACCGTCTGGCTGACCTTCGACGACGGGCCGCATCTTACGAGGACGCCGAAGGTCCTGGACATCCTGGCGCGGCATGACATCCGCGCGACCTTTTTCGTGATCGGAAAGAACGCGGCCTTCTATCCCAAGATCATCGAGCGGATGCAGGAAGAAGGGCACGGAGTCGCAAACCACACCTATCGCCACCCGAACCTGACGACGCTGACCAGCGCGAAGATCCGCGAAGAGTTGCAGTTGACCGAAAAGCGCATCGCGGCGGCGATGGGTGATCGCAAGCTGTTTCGCCCGCCCTATGGCGCGCACAATGCCAAGGTCGATGCCGTGGTGGCCGAGCTTGGCTACCGGACGATCCTGTGGAATGTGGATACAGTGGACTGGAGCAAGGCCTTCCAGCCCGACCGCTGGGTGGAACACGGGTTCGAGCAGGTGAAGGCGCGGACGAGTTCGGTCGTGTTGAACCACGACATCCACAGTTCGACGGCCGCCAATCTTGAAACCTTCATCCGTCGGATCAAGGAGTTGCGCGTGAGCTTCGCGGAGCCGAAGACGCTTTAGCCCAGGCGGTGCGCCCTTTGACTTGGTTGGGTGTCAGGCGACTGACGCCAGCGCCTTCAAGGCGGCGGTCAGGTCGATGGCCCCATCGTAGAGCGCGCGGCCAGAGATGGCGCCTGCGATGACCCCGGTGTCGCGAAGGGCGATGAGGTCTTCCATGCGGCTGACGCCTCCTGACGCGATCACCGGGATGGTGACGGCGCGGGCGAGGGCTTCGGTGGCCTCGATGTTCGGGCCCTGCATCGCGCCGTCGCGGTCGATATCGGTGTAGATGAGGGCTGCCACGCCGGCGTCTTCGAAAGACCGGGCGAGGTCGGTGGCCATGACGTCGGTCTCGGTCGCCCAGCCCTTGGTCGCGACGCGGCCCTTGCGGGCGTCGATGCCGACGGCGACCTTTCCGGGGAAGGCTTTGGCGGCCTGACGAACCAGCGATGGGTTTTCGACGGCGGCGGTGCCGAGGATGACGCGGGAAAGGCCCTTCTCCAGCCACATCGAAATGGTGGCCATGTCGCGGATGCCGCCGCCGAGCTGGGCGGGGACGGTGATGGCTGTAAGGATGGCTTCAACGGCGGCGGCATTGACCGGCTGGCCTGCAAACGCGCCGTTCAGGTCGACGAGGTGGAGCCATTCACACCCGGCGGCCTGGAACTTCAGCGCCTGGGCGGCGGGGTCGTCGCCGAAGACGGTGGCCTCTGACATCTCGCCGCGGAGAAGCCGGACGCACTGGCCGTCCTTCAGGTCGATGGCGGGGTAGAGGATCATCTGCGGGCTCCTGGTCGCTGGTGGCGCGGTCTTTGGCATGGGGCGGAGCGAATGAAAAGAGCGGCGCGCGACCCGACGTCACGCTTGATCGGTTTGGCGGCTGCGGCAAAGTCAGGCGCAGGGATAGTGCGAGGAGGACGCATGATGAAGGTTTTCGCAATTGCTGCAGCGCTGGCGGTCATGGCGGGCGCGGCTTGGGCCGATCCGATCGAGGGGGTCTGGCAGACCCGGAAGGATGACAATGGCAACTTTGGCCACATCCAGATCAAGCCCTGTGGCCCGGCCTTCTGCGGGACGCTGGTCAAGGCCTTCGACAAGGACGGAAAAGAGGCCGACAGCCCGAACATCGGGCGGCAGATCGTCTGGGACATGGTGGCCTATCCGGACGGCCTGTATGACGACGGGCAGATCTATTCGCCGGACCGGGACAAGACCTACAACGGCGACATGACGCTGTCGGGCGACAGTCTGAAGGTCCGGGGCTGCGTCCTGGGCATCTGCCGCGACGGCGGCACCTGGAAGCGGGTGAAGTAAGCAGGTTCCGGGTCGCCTTTGCCTGATGCGTCGGGCAGAACGGCGGCATGAAACCGATCGACTGGATACTTCTGTGGACCCTCTCCCTGTTGTGGGGAGGGTCTTTTCTGTTCAACGAGCTGGCCTTGGCGGGATTGCCTGTCCTGACGATCGTCTGGGGCCGGGTGGCGCTGGCGGCTTTGGTGCTGGTGCTGGTGGTCAAGGCCTCGGGGCAGGGGATGCCGGGGCGCGGGGTTTGGCCGGCGCTGGCGGTGATGGGGGTGATGAACAACCTGGTGCCGTTCACACTGTTCGTCCTGGCGCAGGGGCAGATCACCGGGGCGCTGGCATCGGTGCTGAACGCGACGACGCCGCTTTTCACCGTGCTGGTGGCGCATCTGGCGACCCGGGACGAGCGGCTGACGCCGATGAAGGCGGCGGGGGTGGGCCTGGGCTTCGCGGGTGTCGTGGTGATGATGGTGGGCGAGGATCTGGGGGGCGAGTTCTTCGCGATCCTCGCGTGCCTGGGCGCGGCCCTGTCTTATGGGCTGGCCGGGGTCTGGGGGCGGCGGTTCAAGGCGGCCGGGGTGACGCCCTTGCAGACGGCGGCGGGGGTGCTGACCTGTAGCGCGGTGATCCTGACGCCGATCTGGCTGGCGGTGGACCGGCCCTGGGCGCTGGCGTTTCCCGGATGGTCCCCTATCCTGGCGGTGGTGGCGCTGGCGGTGTTGTCCTCGGCCGTGGCTTACCTGATCTTCTTCCGGATTTTGGCGCGGGCGGGGGCGGTGGCGATTTCGCTGGTCACCTTCCTGATCCCGTTCAGCGCGGCGGGCCTGGGCTGGCTGGTGCTGGGGGAACGGCTGGAGGCGCGGCATTTCGTGGGCCTTGCGCTGATCCTGGGGGGCCTGGCGCTGACACTGCGGAAGCGTTGACCTTCGGTGTCCTGGGGCGCAGGCTGCGGGGATGAAACCTTCGGCGATCCTTGAAGCCGCTGTCTATGTCGCCGACCTTGCGGGGGCCGAGGCGTTCTATGCAGGTGTGCTGGGCCTGCCGGTGATCGGCAAGGTCGAAGGGCGGCATGTGTTCTTTCGCGTGGGAGCGGGGGTGCTGCTGGTCTTCGACCCGGCGGCGACCGAAGTGCCGTCGGCGAACCCCGCTTTGCCGGTGCCCACCCATGGTGCGCGGGGGGCAGGGCATGTGTGCTTTGCGGCCAGCCGGGAGGAGATTGCGTCCTGGCGGGAGCGGCTGGTGCAGGCCGGGGTGGAGGTCGAGGCGGAGTTCGACTGGCCGAACGGCGCGCGGTCGCTTTATGTCCGCGATCCGGGCGGGAATTCGGTGGAGTTCGCCGAACCCCGGCTTTGGTTCTAGGGCCGCCAGCGCAGGAAGTTGCCGATCAGGCGGAGGCCTGCGGCCTGGCTTTTCTCTGGGTGGAATTGAGTGCCGAGGATGTTGTCGCGGCCGACAATGGCGGTGATGTCGCCGCCGTAGTCGCAGAAGGCCAGCCGGTGCGCGGGGTCGGTGACCCGGAAGTGGTAGGAGTGGACGAAATAGGCGTGGTCGCCAGTGGTGATGCCGTCTAGCACCGGGTGCGGGCGTTCCACGATCAGGTCGTTCCAGCCCATGTGCGGGACTTTCAGGGACCGGTCGGTGGGCTCGATCTTCACGACATCACCGGGGATCCAGCCGAAGCCCGCCGTTTCGCGGTATTCGTGGCCGCGGCTGGCCAGCATCTGCATGCCGACGCAGATGCCGAGGAAGGGACGGCCTTTGTGGATCACGGCGTCTTCAATGGCGTCGAAGAGGCCGCCGTAGGAGCCGAGGGCCTGACGGCAGGCCGGGAAGGCGCCGTCGCCGGGCAGCACGATGCGGTCGGCGCGGGCCACGTCCTCTGGCTTAGAGGTGACGAGGATGTCACCGCCGCTGACCTCCGCCGCCATGCGCTGGAAGGCTTTCTCGGCGGAATGGAGGTTGCCCGAATCGTAGTCGACGAGGGCGGTCAGCATGGCGCGCCGGGGCACGATTTTTCGGCGAAAAATCGGAGTCTGGGCATCAGAGCGCGCCCTTGGTCGAGGGAAGCGCGTCGCCAAGGCGGGGGTCCGCTTCCACAGCCTGGCGCAGGGCGCGGGCGACGGACTTGAACGTCGCCTCGGCGATGTGGTGGCTGTTCAGCCCGTGCAGCTTGTCCACGTGCAGCGTGATGCCGCCGTGGGTGGAGAGCGCCTGGAAGAATTCGCGGACGAGTTCCGTGTCGAAGGTGCCGATTTTCCCGGTGGGGAAATCGACGGTCCAGATCAGGTAGGGCCGCGCCGAGAGGTCGAGCGCGGTGGCGATCTGGGCGTCGTCCATGGCAAGGCGGAAGTGGCCGTAGCGGCGGATGCCGCGCTTGTCGCCTAGCGCCTTGGTCAGCGCCTGGCCAAGCGCGATGCCAACGTCTTCCACGGTGTGGTGGTCGTCGATGTGGAGGTCGCCTTTCGCGCGGACGGTGAGGTCGATCAGGCTGTGGCGTGCGAGCTGGTCAAGCATGTGGTCGAAGAAGCCGACGCCGGTCTGGCAGTCATGCGTGCCGGTTCCGTCGAGGTTGACGGTGACCGTGATCTCGGTCTCGGCGGTCTTGCGGGCGACGGTGGCCTGGCGCATGGCGGCTCTCCTGCTTTGGCGGCCTTATAGGGCGCGGGGGGCGAGAGGGAAAGGTGTCCGGGCGCAGGGGAAAACTGCGGGCGACACGGCGGCGCAGCGGTGCCACAGGGCAGTTCGCTGTAGCGCGCCTATATATATAGTGTGTGGGTGACCTGCGCGGCCCAACTTGCAGGGGAAACCGGCGAGGGGGCTTCTTCCTGTGGTCGCAATCCCTTGGCGGGTTGCAGGGCGGGTAGGTAGACGGGTTGCGTTCCGCTTGCGAATGCGATCCCCTTTGCCCGATTCTGGGCTTAATATAGCCAAGACTGGCAGCAAGACATTCGCGGCGGCTTCGTTGAGGGGCCGCTCTATAGGTTGGAGTTCGTTCAGGCATGCCTGAGATTTTTCCGGTTCTTCTGTGCGGTGGGTCGGGGACCCGCCTTTGGCCCGTGTCGCGCAAGAGCTTTCCCAAGCAGTTCGTGCCGCTGGCCGGGCAGGGGACGCTGTTCCAGGCGGCTGCGGGGCGGATGCAGGGGGCGGCGGGGGTTGGTGCGCCGCTGGTGCTGACGAATTCGGATTTCCGCTTCATCGTGGCCGAGCAGCTGGCGGCCGAGGGCATTCGCCCGGCGGCGATCATGATCGAGCCTGAGGCGAAGAACACGGGGCCGGCGATCCTGGCGGCGGCGGTGCATGTCGCTGAGGCGCATCCGGAGGCCCTGCTCCTGGTGATGCCCACCGATCACAGCATCCCGGACGTCGACGCCTTCCGCGCGGCAGTGGCGGCGGGGGTGCCGCGGGCCGAGGCAGGGCAGCTGGTGACCTTCGGCATAAGGCCTGACCGGCCCGAGACGGGGTACGGCTGGATCGAGCTTGGCGCGGCCCCGGTTGAGGGGCAGGCGCAGAAGGTCGCGCGGTTCGTGGAAAAGCCGCCGCTGGAGAAGGCCGAGGCCATGCTGGCCGAAGGGCGGTATCTGTGGAATGCGGGCATCTTCCTGTTCCAGGCCAAGGCGCTGATCGCGGCGTTCAAGGCGCATGCGGCCGATCTGGTGGGCCCGGTGACGGAAGCTGTGGCCGAGGCGCGCAAGGACCTGGATTTCCTGCGGCTGGCCGAGGCGCCTTGGGCGGGGGTGCGCGACATCTCGGTCGACTATGCGGTGATGGAGAAGGCCGGGAACATCGAGGTCGTGCCCCTTGGCGCGGCCTGGTCGGACCTTGGCGACTGGAACGCGGTCTGGCGAGAGAATGGCGGTGCCTCGGGCGGCGCGGTCACGCAAGGGGCGGTGACGGCGATCGACTGCGAGGGCAGCATCCTGCGGTCGGAAGGCGAAGCGCAGCATGTGGTGGGGATCGGGTTGAAGGACCTGGTCGTCGTGGCGATGCCGGATGCGGTGCTGGTCGCCGACCGTGCGCGGGCGCAGGACGTGAAGACGGCGGTCGCGCAGCTGAAGGCGCGGTCGGTGCGGCAGGCCGAGGTCTTTCCGCGCGACCACCGGCCCTGGGGCTGGTTCGAGACGCTGGCGCTCGCCGACCGGTTCCAGGTCAAGCGGATCGTGGTCAAGCCCGGCGCGGCCCTGTCCCTGCAAAGCCATATCCACCGCGCGGAACACTGGATCGTGGTCAGCGGGACGGCCCAAGTCACTGTGGGCGAAGAGGTGAAGTTGCTGAGCGAGAACCAGTCGGTCTATGTGCCCCTGGGCGCGATCCACCGGCTGGCGAACCCGGGCAAGGTGCCGGTGGTGCTGATCGAGGTGCAGACCGGGGCCTATCTGGGTGAGGATGACATCATCCGGTATGAGGACATCTACGCCCGCAGCAACGAAAAGGTCGCCCCAAGATGACCGGAGACGACATCCTGGAGGGGCTCGCCATCGTGATGGCGCATCCCGATGACGAGGTGCTGTGGGCCGGTTCGGCGCTGAAGGCGGCCGAGAAGATCATCCTGGTCTATGGCGAATGGCCGGGGGCGGATATCATCAGCGCCGGGCGCCGCGCGGCGATGGCGGAGTTTCCGTTGAAAACGCTGGACTGGGTGCAGATTCCCGAAAGCGGCGTGTTCGACAGCGCCTCGTGGCCCGAGGTGCGCGAGACCGAGTACGGGCTTTATCCGCATCCGGCGCTGGCGATCCTGGACAACTTCAACCCCAATCAGTACCGCGCGCAGTTCGACAAGCAGCGGGAGGCCCTGCGCCCCCGGCTGGCAGGCATCCGGAACGTGATCGCGCATGGCCCCTGGGGCGAATACGGCCACGAGGAACATGTGCAGCTGTTCCGCGTGGTGGCGAGCCTGGCGGCAGAGATGGGGTTCCGGCTTTGGATACCGGCCTATGTGGGACCGAAGTCCGAGGCGCTGATGCTGCGGAACCTGAAGTATTGCGGCAAGCCGACCAGGGCGCTGCCGATTGACCAGGACTTCGCGCAGGGGATCGCCCAGATCTACAAGCGGACGCAGTGCTGGACCTTTTTCGACAGCTATGTCTGGCCGAAGACCGAATGGTTCCTGCCCTGGGTGCCCGAGGGGCTGCCCGAAGGTCAGCACGCCACGCCTGCCGATGTGCAGCGCATCGTGCTGCCTGCGGATAGCGACGCCTGGCGCAAGCACCTGCCCAAGCGGCGCGAGTTGGCGCGCAAGGTGCTTAGCTGGCTGAACGGGCGGCGGGTCGCCTAGGGCCATGGGCCGGACCGGACCAGGCTGATGCGGACGGCCCTGACCTGCGCCTTCACCCAGTGGCGCCCCGAACTGGGCGACGACCATCTGATGGGCTGGGTGACTGTCGGCGTCTATCTGGGCGCGGCGGTTGCGGCTGCGATGATGGCGCGGCGGCTGGCCTCGCCAGACCCCGAGACGCGGCGCGAGCGATGGTTCTGGCGGATCACCGCCGCGATCCTCTTCCTTCTGGCGATCAACAAGCAACTGGACCTGCAATCCCTGCTGACGATCTTCGCCCGTTGCCATGCCCAGCTGTCCGGCTGGTACGACGATCGCCGCATCGTGCAGGAGATCTTCATCTTCCTGGTGGCGGCAGGCGGTGTCCTGGCCCTTTGCCTGGCAGCGCTGATGTTGCGCGGCATCCTGGGACGGGTCTGGCCGGCGCTGGCGGGCTTGGGTTTTGTCTGCGTCTTCGTCGTGATCCGTGCGGCGAGCTTTCACCACGTCGATCTGTTCCTGAGCGGATCGACCCTTGGGGTCAAGCTGAACTGGCTTATGGAACTGCCGGGCCCGACTCTGGTCGCGCTTTACGCGCTGCGGCGACGGTCGCGGCTTTTGGCGCACTGATCTGCCTCGAAATCGAATCGCGAGAATCCGCCGACGACCGGCGAAAGCTCGCTCTTTGGGCAGATCGAACCGGATTTGTGGTTGACGAGTCACATTAACGGAAAATTCACCGTTTCGCTTTTCGGCACAATCGAGGTCCTGCCTGGGGTCAAGAAACCTGACTTGTGACGAAGTCTGCCACAAAGCTACAAGCCGAAATCAGACGGCATTTGGACGACATTGATTAAAAGGCGAAGAAAATCATAGCGGTGCCTCGGCACCCGGACGGAATTGTGGCGGCAGGCGCCGTCGGAGCGCAAAAAGCGGCTGTTTCGGGCCGTTCTCAGGACGCGAAAATGACACAACCTAAGCGTGTAACCCAATGAGAACAAACCACTTTATGGCATGTACCGTCCGGACGACCGCATTGCGGCAGGGCAGCGTGAATGGTAGAAGCTAAGGCGTGATAGCGGTGCGTAACGAGTGGAAGTGTTCGCGGACGGTCGGCGAGATAGCGTCGGCTGACAGAATTTTCGCTTAGCGATTACGACCCTTGCGGAGGCGTTGGAGATGGACGTTCGTTCAGGAATAGCAGGTCACGATTTCGAACGGCCGTCCGCGAATGTCGGCGACGGTTGGGTTCGCGTGCGTCGTGAGCCGCTGTACCGCAGAACGCTGAAGCGCTGCATGGATGTCGGTTTCGTCCTGATGGCACTGCCGATCGTGCTGCCGGTCATCCTGGTCTTATCGATCGTGCTGAAGGCCGGTGGCAACTCGCCGTTCTTCACGCAAGATCGCGTGGGCAAGGGCGGGCGTACGTTCCGGTTATGGAAACTTCGGACGATGGTGCCCAACGCCGAAGAGCGCCTGCAGGAATACCTTGCCAAGGATGAGGCCGCCCGCCGCGAGTGGGACGCCTACCAGAAGCTGACACACGATCCGCGGATCACCGAATTCGGTCAGTTCTTACGCAAGAGCTCTCTGGATGAGTTACCGCAGCTTTGGAACGTGCTGATCGGTGACATGAGCCTTGTCGGGCCGCGCCCGATGATGATTGACCAACAGGAACTTTATCCCGGTACGGCGTATTACGCCCTGCGTCCGGGTCTGACCGGGACCTGGCAGATTTCCGACCGCAACCAGTCGACCTTCGCGCAGCGCGCCGAGTTCGACGCCGAGTATGAGCGGAACCTTACCTTCTTCAAGGATTTGAAGATCCTGCTGTCGACGGTGGGTGTTGTCCTGCGGGCGACGGGGAAGTGACAATCGACTGATCCGGCGGGCGGTGCTGGCGTACCCAGCCAACCAGAGCCACGCCTGGCAAGAGAATGGCCGTGCCGGTCACCGGATAGGCAAGTGCGACGGCCCACAGCGCATAGTCATGAACGAACAGGATCACAGACACGCTGGCTGCGCAAATCATCGCAATCAGAAGCAGCCCCAATGCCATCCCCGTCTCCCTGGTCGGAGAATTCGATACTACGTAAATGACCCCCGTCAACGTTATAGCTTAGGCTACTCGTGGCGTAAGTCGAGACAGGAAAAGTGATTCATTCTTCTGGAACGCCAGGCGCAGACGGCTCATGGCGAAACTTGGCCGAAGAATCTTACCGAAAGGTTAAGGTTGCCGTCCGGATGGCCGGACAGTCAGATACATTCGAATGGCAGGAGCGATCAGCCGTGCGAGTAGCTGCGGGCGATCCGGTCACGCTGTGCGCCCGAGCCGGTGCGGATGTTCCACAGGGCGGCGCAGAGCAGAAGCGTCAGACTGCAGATCGCGGGGTAGGCCGCGAAGGTGATCCAGACCGGCAAGGACAGCGCGACGGTGGCGGCCATGACGACCATCCCGATGGCGGCGGACAGAAGGACGAACCCTGCGAGCATTTCTTGCAACTCCCACGCGAAGTGTATGGACAGAATGCTCGTCCCGCGTGGCAAGAATGTGGCCGAGCTTTGGTTAAAGTTCGTCGCAGCAACAGTTTATCCGGGTCTTTACGGAAGGTAATGCGGCGGGATCGGAATTCGTTTGCACGCATAGGTTGTGCAATTTCTGCCGGTGCAACCATGGCCTGTAGGTGGGATGCGTCGCCTGGTCTTTGCTGCGAAAGCACTGAAAATGAACAATAATTCGAAAAACCGGCCTGCCTTGGTCGACCTGGGCAAGGGACCATCGGCGGTGTCGCGTCGCGGATTGCGCTGCAAAGCAGAGAAATGGCGCGATTTCGGCGTCGCCAGGACTGATTCGGCCCGGGAACTGCTTGCGGAATGCCTTTCTTTTGTCACTCCGGCGCAGCAAGGTAGGTCGGTCGCAGGCCGTGAGGACCCAAGGTGATTGCTACCTATCGCAAGCTGTTTCTCTTGTTCAACGCGGTCGAGCGCCGTCGGTTCTGGGTGCTGACCGGGGTCATGCTGCTGGTCGCGGCGGCGGAAATCGCCGGGATCTCGGCGGTCCTGATGCTTTTGAACGTGCTGGCGGCGCCGGAAACGATCCAGACCAGCCGCACGCTGTCCTATCTGTCCGAGCTGACGGGCCTTAACACCAGTTTCAGCTTCCAGGTCGGGCTGGCGGTCGCGGTCCTGTGCGTGGTGATGCTGGGGCTGGCGGTCAAGGCGCTGGGGACCTATGCGACGATCCGCTTTTCGACGATGCGCGGCTATACGATTTCGTCGCGGCTCTTGGAGGCCTATCTGAGCCAGCCCTATCCCTGGTTCCTGCGGCGCAACAGTGCGGAACTGGAAAAGAACGTGCTGAGCGAGGTGGATGGCCTGGTCAGCCGGGTCATCCTGCCCTGTCTGCGCATCGTGTCGAACAGCCTGCTGGTGCTGGCGATTCTGGCCTTCCTGTTGCTGGTCGATCCGCTGGTCACGCTGTTCTGCGGCGGGGTGCTGGGGCTGGGCTATGGCCTGATCTACCTGCGGTTCCGTGGACGGCTGCACCGGCTGGGCCAGGACATGATGGACGCCTTCGAGAACCGCTTTCTCGTCGCGCAAGAGGCGACGGGGGGCATCAAGGACGTCAAGGTGATGGGCCTGGAAGCGACCTATGTGCGCAGCTATTCGATCGCCGCGGTGAAGGCCGCGAAGTCCGGGGCGACGATGGGTGTGATGTCGGAACTGCCGCGCTTTGTGCTGGAGGCGATCACCTTCGGCACCATGCTGGCGCTGATCCTGCTGCTGCTTTTGCAAAGCGGGGGCAATGTCACCGAGATCGTGCCGACGCTGGGCGTCATCGCCTTTTCGACGATGCGGCTGTTGCCGTCGTTGCAACAGATCTATCACTCGCTGGTGTCGGTGCGCGGGGCGACGGCGATCCTGGATGCCATCGTGGCGGATTTCGCCTCGACGCCCGCGCTGCCCCTGGCGGATGCGACCCGGACCGAGCCTCTGCGGCTGGAGCGGGAGCTGGAACTGGCCAACGTCCACTTTGCCTATGCCGAAGCCGAGCGGCCAACGCTGCGCGGGGTCGACCTGGTGATCCCGGCGCGGACGACGGTGGGCATCGTCGGCGGGACGGGGGCAGGCAAGACGACGCTGGTCGACCTTATCCTGGGCCTCTTGACCCCCGACCAGGGCGAAATCCGGGTGGACGGGCAAGTGATCACGCCCGAGAACGTCCGGGCCTGGCAGGGCACGCTGGGCTATGTGCCGCAGTCGATCTACCTGACGGATGAGACGATTGCCTCGAACATCGCCTTCGGGGTGCCGAAGGACGAGATCGACATGGCCGCGGTCGAGCGGGCGGCGAAGATCGCGGCGCTGCATGACTTTGTGCTGTCCGACCTGCCGCAGGGGTATGACACCTTCGTGGGCGAACGCGGCGTGCGGCTGTCAGGCGGGCAGCGGCAGCGGATCGGTATTGCGCGGGCGCTGTACCGCGACCCGACGTTGCTGATCATGGACGAGGCGACCTCGGCGCTCGACAACATCACCGAACGCGTGGTGATGGAGGCGGTGAACCGCATTCGGGCCGACAAGACGGTCATCCTGATCGCGCACCGGCTGACGACGGTGAAGACCTGCGATACGATCTTCCTGATGGACCGTGGGCGGCTGCTGGCCCAGGGCAGCTATGATGAGCTGCTGGCCGGAAATGATCAGTTCCGGCGAATGGTCGCAGGGGGGGCGGAAGATGCCCATGCTACAATATGAATAGATGAGTCCCGAACCCGGGCCGCCTGCTTGCCGGCCTGTACCACCAAGAGCCGTTAGAAGAAGACTGAGAGGTTATTATGTCCGTTAGCACTCTGCCGATCGATCCCGAGACGCTGCTGATCGACGCCGATGGCGCCCGCGAATATGGCAAGGCCGCTGCTGAGGCCTACCGGTCGAAGAAGCCTTATCCCTATGGCTGCTTCGACAATTTCATGCCGCCCGAAATCCTGGACCGCGTGCGCGAGGAGCTGCGCGAGCTGCCTGCGGCGGAAAGCTTTTTCAACCGCCCGCAGGAAAAGCTGAAGGCGGCCTACATGCCGGAACGCCTGGGGCCCTATACCCGCGCGCTGTTCCATTCGCTGAACTCCAAGGCCTTCCTCGCCTATCTGGAAGAGTTGACCGGCATCGACGGGCTGATCCCCGACCCCTATTTCGCGGGCGGTGGCATTCATGTGGTGTCGAACGGCGGGCATTTGGACATCCACGCCGACTTCAACCGCCAGGGCAAGCTGAACCTGGAACGGCGGCTGAACGTGCTGATCTACCTGAACAAGGACTGGAAGGAAGAATACGGCGGGTCGTTCGAGGTCTGGAACGACGACATGACCGCGAAGGTCGCCGGGTTCGTGCCGCTGTTCAACCGGATGTGCTGCTTCAACACCGGGTCGAACACCTGGCACGGCAACCCCGAGCCTGTGAACCATCCCGACAAGGAACCGCGGATGTCGATCGCGCTGTACTATTACACCGCGACCTGGGATTCGACGAAGGTGTCGCACACCACGCTGTTCAAGCCGCGGCCCGGCACCAAGGACAAGGTCGACCGGCTGGAAGCGCGGCACCAGATCATGCAGAACCTGCTGCCGCCTGTGATCTATCGCCGGCTGGGCCACCGGCTGCGCAAGCTGGGGATCTGACCGCTTAGCGGCGGCAGAGCGGGGCGAGGAAGTCAGCCATCCGCCGGGCGATGACGTCCGGCGCATAGCTGGCGGCCACGTGGCTGCGCGCGGCCGTTCCCAGACGTCGGGCGAGCGGCAGGTCGCGCATCAGCCGCAGGCAGGCATTGGCGATGGCTTCGGCATCCTCGGACGGGGCCATGAGGACGGTCTCGTCATGCGTCCCGATCTCTTTCTGGCCGCCGACGCTGGTCGACACGACCGCCGAGCCGACAGCCATGGCTTCGATCAGCGTGCCGCCGAAGTTTTCATAGCGCGAGGTGACCAGGGTGACCCCATGGCTTGCACGAAGCGCGGCCACCTCTTCACGCGATTGCTTGCCGAGGACTTTGACCCGCGACCGGACCGGGTCGGGCAGGCGGGCGAGGCGGTCGGAGAGCATCTCCATCCCGCCGTCGGGCTGTGGAATGCCGCCGTCGGGCCCGACAAAGGTGAACTGCGCGGACGGCTGCGCTGCGGCGATGCGGGCGAAGGCGTCGATTGCAATGTCGCCCCCCTTGATGTGGTCGTAGCGGCCGACAAAGAGAACGTGGTTCAAGAGGTCATCGGTCAGGTCGATGCAATGCGCCGGTACCGGGAAGGGGTTCGGGATGACGGCCGCCGGGACGTCTGGCAGGCCCCAAAGCTCAGCGGTGCGGTGCAGCACTTCAGCCGAGGGTGAAGTGATGCCATCCACCCGCTGCAGGCCTTTGGCCTCGCGCGCCTCGCGCCGGGCGCCGGCGGCATCATCCGGGACGCTGCCTGCCAACCGGTGAAGCCACCAGGGACCATGCAGGGTGGCCACGATGGGGATGGCGACCTGCCGCCGGATTTCGCCGACCCAGCCCTGGGTTTCCTCCATCACGACGATCTCGACGCCATGCAGGGCGACGGCGCGGCGGATCGCCTCGACATGCTGATCCACCATGGAGCCGATGAAGCCGCCGTCGGGGGTCAGCTTGCGGCGCAGCCGGTCGAACAGCCCCGGCCTGACATCGGGCATCGGGATCACGCGCGGGTGGTCGTGCGGCGCATCCACCTTGTGGGCGATGATGGTCGCCTCGTGGCCTTCGCGGTGCATCCCGGAGGCCAGGTGGCTGATCGCCGTCGCGATGCCGTTGGGTGTCGCCACACCGGGCCAGGCGGGCGTGACGAAGGCGACGCGCAGAGGGCGGTGGTCACTGCTTTTGGTCATTTGAGGCCCCGGTGCCACCGAGGGCGCGCGTTGCGCCGGGATTGTCGCTGTCCGGGCACCAGTCCGGTGAAATTCGCCTTCAAGTTCAAAAGCCTGCCTAAGGTAATCAGCATCTTGCCCAGCATTTTTTGCCCGAGGACACTGACCGGAACCGGCAGGTGGAGTCAAGCGACCTTGGGGTGGCCAAGCGCGGCCCCTTACGACTGCCGCAAGAGGGCGGCGAGCCCCTCTTCCAGCGTCACCTCTGCTGTCACGCCAAGGGCGGCGCGGGCACGGTTCGGGTCACCGAGCGATTCCCGGATGTCGCCGACGCGGGGATCGCCGTGCTGCACCTGCGGCACCCGACCGTGGAGCTGCGCCAGCGTGTCGATCAGCGCCAGAAGCGTCGTCGTCCGGCCGGTGCAGATGTTGAACACCTCGCCAGCCGCCTGGGGCGCCCGGGCCATCGCCGCCAGGAGGAACCGCACCACATCGGCGACAAAGACGAAATCCCGCGTCTGCAGCCCGTCTCCGAAGACCGTCACCGGCAAGCCCTGCGCCAGGCGGCTGTTGAAGATCGAGATCACCCCGGAATAGGCCGAAGACGGGTCCTGCCGGGGGCCGTAGATGTTGAACGGTCGGAGGCCCACGGTCGGCAGGCCATGCACCGCCATCGCAATGCTCCCGTGCAGTTCGGATCCCAGCTTGTCCACCCCATAGGCCGTCTGCGGACGTGGTACCCGGCTTTCGTCCACCGCCCCTGGACCCGCATCGCCATAGACGGCGGCAGAGGAGGTATAGACCACCGGCACGCGCCCCGCCCGGGCTGCGGCCTCGAACACCGTCACGGTGCCGGTCTGATTGGTCTGATGGCCTTCGCGCCAGTGTTCGTTGCAATAGGCGACCGAGGCGATCCCGGCCAGGTGGAACACCCCCGCACAGCCCTGAATGGCCGCGGCCACGGCCATGGGGTCGGCCACGTCGCCCTCGATCACCCGCACCTCGGGCGCGAGATTGGACCGCTTGCCGGTGGAGAGGTTGTCCAGCGCGACCACCTCGTCACCCCGCGCCAGTAGCGCGTCGGCCAGATGCGAGCCTACGAAACCGCAGCCCCCGGTGATCAGATACTTCGGCATCCTATTCCACCCTCAAATCCCGATCATGCGCAGGCGCTGCCGCCAGGGAATTCATCGCAGCGCGCCCCGTTGCTCGGATCGTTTCTGCCGTCTTGGCGGGGCGATGCGGTCTTCCGGCATGAGCCAGCTTGCCCGTTCGTCGACCGCCTCGGGAAGGGCCTTGCCCTCGGTTTCGGCGATGTCGTTTGCCGAGCGGAGGACCGCCAGGCCGGCGACTGACCCAGCGGCAAGCCAGACATAATTGACAAGCCCCGAGTTCGGCAGCAGGTCGATCAGCATGGCGGCCAGGATGACGGTCAGGCCGGGGGTGATCATCGAGGGGCCGAGCGTCTTGCGACGCAAGGCGTAGAGGAGGATGGGAACGGTCAAGAGGCCGAAGCGACCGATATAGCCGAGCCAGCCGTAGACGCCGATGAAGTTCAGCCAGATGCCGTCGGTGATGCTTGTCATCTCGCCGGTTTCGGGGTCAAAGATCGAGTTGCGGCCCCAGCTGCCCCAGCCGGCAATCGGCTTGAGGTTCGCCTTGTCCAGAAGCGCGTCCTCGTTGTCGAGCCGGAACCTGAGCGAGGCAGCGCGTTCAGCATCGACCATCAGAGCCAGCTCATAGGCGGTATCCACCGGAATCCATCCGGCGCCGCGCAGCATCGGATAAAGCATGACGATCACGGCGATGGCGGTGGCGAAGGCCACTTGGAACCGGCGGCCAAGGAAGAGTACGATCAGCACCGAGTAAAGCGCGATGACCAGCGCACCCAGGCTTTTCGACAGGTCCAGGACCAGGATCAGCCAGAGCATGGCGGCCAGCCAGCCGATAGCGGGCCGACCTTCACGGCGCGCTTCGCGGAACAGGACGGCGCAGGCGATGATCGACATGCAGAAGAAGATGCCAACCATCAGCCCATGGTTCAGGAAGACGGTGGGGCGGAAGCCACCGTCGCGGACATGCTGGACGAAGTCCGAGGGGAAGAAGCCATAGACCCAGGCGTGCAGTTGTGGCGAGAGGCGGACCTCGATCAGGGCCGGGATCGAATAGATCAGGCCGCCGATGGCGATGGCCTCGACCAGGGCACGGTGGCCCTTCTGGCTGTTCAGGTAGCGCAGGCCCAGCCAGAGCGGGATGAGGGCCACGAGGATCACCGAGATCAGCCCCCAGGCATCGTAGAGCCGGAGGCCCGGCAGGAAGGTGCGTCCGTCGATGATCGGCTCGGTGTTGTACATCACGGTCAGGACCGGGGTCACCACCACGAGGATGAAGAGGACGGCCAGGATGTGCCGCCCGGTCCGCGAGGCAGGGTCGCGCGGAATCCGGGTCTTGGGCGCCATGAGGAGGCACAGAACAAGGGCGCTGACCGAAGGCACCAGGGCCTTGTCGATGGCCGGGATCATCGGGAACTTGATCAGGGTCGCAGAAGGAAGCAGCAGATGTCCGCCGATGATGGTCCAGACAACGGCACGTTCCAGCGACAACAGGCGGAACAGGATCACCGCCAGGATGGGCGAGCCGAACAGGACAAGAAAGGCGAATATGTTCGGCATCAAAACCCGTCCGGACCTGCAGGTGGTTCCTTTTATCCGCTCCTGCCGCCAAGGAAAATGCCAAGTCGGTGTGCAAGCGAGGCTGACGGGCAGATTCCTGGGGACGGCTCTCTTGGAAGCCCCCGGGTTTTGTGCATTCTGGCGGCATGACCGCTGCCAACCGCAAGATTTCCGCGTGACCGACCAACCGCACCGTTCCGGCGCCCTTGGGGCCGTGATCATCGGGCGCAACGAGGGGGCGCGGTTGGTGGCCTGTCTTGCCTCGTTTCCGGGTCACGTGCGCCCGCTGGTCTATGTCGATTCGGGGTCGACGGACGGCAGTGTGGCGGCCGCGCGGGCGGCGGGGGCCGAGGTCGTGGCGCTGGACATGTCGGTGCCCTTTACTGCCGCTCGGGCGCGGAACGCAGGCTTTCAGCGGCTTCTGGAGATGGGCGCGCCGGAGTTCGTGCAGTTCGTCGATGGCGATTGCGTTTTGCAGCCGGGCTGGCTGCCTGCGGCCGAGGCCTTCTTGCGGGCGCACCCCGAGGTGGGCGTGGTCTGCGGGCGCAGGCGCGAGATTCGGCCCGAGGTGTCGGTCTGGAACCGGCTGTGCGATGCGGAATGGGACACTCCGGTGGGCCTTGCCAAGGCCTGCGGCGGGGATGCGCTGATGCGGGTGGCGGCGGTCGAGGAGGTCGGCGGCTATGACCCGACGCTGATCGCAGGCGAGGAGCCGGAGCTGTGCGTGCGGCTGCGGGCGGCGGGCTGGCAGGTCTGGCGGCTGGGCGAGGAGATGACACTGCATGACGCGGCGATGACGCGGATCGGGCAGTGGTGGAAACGGACGCGGCGCGGGGGTCATGCCTTTGCCGAGGGCGCGGCGCTGCATGGGGCGCCGCCGGAACGGCATTGGGTGGCCGAGACGCGGCGGGCGGTGCTGTGGGGCGTGGCGCTGCCGGTGGTGGCGCTGCTGGGCACGCTGGTTTCGCCTTGGGCGCTGCTGCTTCTGCTGGCTTATCCCCTGCAGATGCTGCGCCTGGGGCGTCGCTATGGCTGGGAACGCGGGGTGTTCATGGTGCTGGCCAAGGTCCCCGAGTCGCTGGGGGTGCTGCAGTATTGGGGCAACCGGCTGCGGCGGCGGAAGGCGGGGTTGATCGAGTACAAGTAGCGGCTACTCCTCGCGCGCCTTCGGCTTCTCGTCGTGAGGGCAGCGACGAGTGACGAAGTCATCGAGGAGCGTCAGGGGCGCAGTTGGCCGTTCGGGCCGCCCTGGAGGAAGAGGTTCGCAAGCCAGGCGCCTTCGCGGGCGATATCGTGTTCGCGTTCCACGGCCTTGCGTCCGGCCTCGCCCATGCGGGCGGAAAGCTCGGGGTCGGACATCAGGCGCGCCATGCGATCGGCCAGCGTCACCACGTCGCCGGGGGGCACGGTGAAGCCGGTCACGCCGTCCTCGACCAGTTCCTGCACACCCGCGACGCGGGAGGCGACGACGGGGATGCGGGAAGCAAGCGCCTCCATGTAGACCACCGGCAGGCCTTCGGCGAAGGAGGGTAGGACCAGCATGTCGGAATTTGCGAGGAGGCCTGCCACCTGCGGCTGGGTCATGAAGCCCGCGAAATGGACCGCCTTTTCAATGCCGAGCGCCTTGGCGCGGGCCTCGGCCGGGGCGCGGGCGGGGCCGTCCCCGGCAAGCGTCAGGGTCGCGTCGGGATGGGTTTTCAGGACCGTGGCCATCGCCTCGATCAGGAGGAGCGCGCCCTTCACCGGGTCAAGGCGGCCGACGAAGGCGACGCGTTTGCCGAAAGCGGGGGCCTCGCGGCGGTAGAGCGCGGGGTCGAGGCCGCAGTGAACGATGGCGATCTTCGACCAGTGCTTCGGGTCGGAGAACAGCATCAGCTGCGACCGGCAGAAGTGCGTAATGGCGACGACGAACTGCGCGCGGGCGATCTTTTCCGGCAGCGACCAGCGGTCGACCTCGAAGAAGATCGCGGGGCCGTGTTCGGTGAAGCTGAAGGGGATACCGGCCAGTTTCGCGGCCAGGACGGCGACGGAGCAGCTGGAATTGCCGAAATGGTTGTGGAGGTGCCGGGCGTTCTGCGCGCGGAGGTGGTCGGCAAGAACCCCGGCTTCGAGGAAGTAGAAGAGCTGCCAGAGGAAGGCCTTGAGGCCGGGCGAGCGCATTTTCAGCGCCAGCGCGAGGGTGGAGAACCACGTCCCCGGGCTGCGGATCAGGGCGCGGGCGTGGGCTTTCAGGAGGCGGACCGGGTTCTTCGCGGCGGCGATGACGTAGAAGGTTTCGGCCCGCGCCTGTTGTTCCTCGACCCCCTTGAACTCGGACGCCGGGGGCTGGCGGATCGAGCAGGTGATGACGGGGACCCCTGCGGCGCGGACGGCCTGGACTTCGCGCAGGATGAAGGTGTGCGAGACCTTGGGGTAGTCGCCGGTGAGGTAGGCGACGGGGCGGGTGTCTTGGGCCATTTGGGGGGTCATGGGGCGTCCTGGCGGGCAAGCTTGCGGCGCCACCAGAGGAGCTTGCCAGCCCCCCCGACAGCGGCAAGCCGGTGTTTCATCGACCGCGCGGGCGACAGGGGGCGGGTGAGGAGGGCCATGAGGCCATGACCGGCGAACTGCGCTGCGCCCACGGCCATCCAGAGCGCGACGCGGGCGGCACCGCGAAGGCCGCCGTGGCCGCTTTCGACGAGGCAGCGCAGTTGGCCGTCACTGAACCGGCGGGCGTCAAGGAAGGCGAGGCTCGCGCGGCTGGCCGGGACGGTTTCGCGGACGAGGGCCGTGGGGCACCAGAGCATCGGGACTTGGTGATCTTCGGCCAGGTGTCGGAAGAGCCAGACGTCCTCTCCTCCCTTGTCGAAGGCTGGGTCGAAGGGCGGGGTGACGAGGGCGAGGGTCGAGCGGGCGAACATCGAGTTGCCCGAGCCGAGATAGGCGCGGAGGTGCTGGACCTGCGATCCGGCGGGGGCGGGGAGGTCGCGGGTGAAGATGCGGGCGAGGGGGGGGCGGAGGGCTTCCGGGGGCGCTGTCTCAAAGACAGGCTCCACGGCCCCGAAGGCGGCCCTGGCGCCCTGGCGCGCGGCGGCGGCGAAGGCGGCAAGCCAGCCGGGGGCGGGGGTCTCGTCGTCGTCGAGGAAGATCACATGGGTTCCCGTCGCCTCGGCCACGCCGCGGTTCCGGGCACGGGCGACGCCGGTTTGCGGCTCATGCACATAGCGCACGAATGCGGGGGCGCTGGCGGCGGCGGCGCGGGCGGACGCCTCGGGTGAGTTGTCGACCAGGATCAGGTCCACGGGTTCGGGAATCGTTGCCCGTTCTGCCGCGACGACCGCGAAGAGCGGGGGCAGATAGCCTTCGCGCCGGAAGGTCGGGACGATGATCGTCAGCGACACCGGCAACAAAGCCGCCGCCTGCGCGGGATCGTTCCCCGGATCGAATGACTCTTGCGCCAATGCCACGAAAAACCCTGTCAAACACCGTCCATGGTAGACTATCTGCTTGACGGCGCATGGACAATCGCCTGTCAGTCAGGACCGTAAGCCAGAGGCTTGTGGCGACAGGATGGCAAAGGAGCAGGCGGTGCGTGACGGTGGGTCGGTTTCCGGGAGGGCGCGGATGGATCCGATGACTCTGGTCAATTTCCCGACCGAGGCGGCGCTGCTGGCGGATATGGAGGCCTGCCTGACCCGGGGCCAGGGCTTTGCGGTGGCGACGCTGAACCTGGACCATGTGGTGAAGCTGCGGCGCAACCCGGCGTTCCTGGCGGCCTACAAGGCGCATAGCCATGTGGTGGCGGACGGCAACCCCATCGTCTGGATGGCGCGGCTGGCGGGGCGGGGCGACGTGGCGCTGGTGCCGGGGTCGGAACTGATTGCCCCCGTCGCGGCGATGGCCGCTAGGCTGGGCGTGCCGCTGGCGTTCCTCGGCTCGACCGAGCCGGTGCTGGAGGCGGCAGCAAAGCAGTTGCAGGCGGATCACCCGGGGCTGCAGGTCGCGGCCTGCCTTGCGCCGCCCTACGGGTTTGACCCGGCAAGTGCTGCTGCGGATGCGCTGCTGGATCAGGTTGCGGCCTCTGGCGCGCGGATTTGCCTTCTGGCGCTGGGCGCGCCGAAGCAGGAAGTGCTGGCGGCGCGGGGGCTGGCGCGGCATCCGCAGCTTGGGTTCCTGTCCATCGGGGCGGGGCTCGACTTCATCGCCGGGCACCAGACGCGGGCGCCGGTTTGGGTGCGGAAGATCGCGATGGAGTGGTTGTGGCGGATGCTGTCGAACCCGCGCCGGCTGGCGAAGCGCTATTTGGACTGTGCGCTGGTCCTGCCGTCGATGACAGTGACGGCGCTGAAGACGCGGGGGGCGGGGAAATGAGCGGGCCGACGGTACTGACCGTCCTGCTGAACTGGCGGACGGCGGACATGACCCTGCGCGCGGCGGAGAGTGCCGAGCGGGCGATGGAGGGGATCGACGGCGGGATCGTGGTCGTCGACAACGATTCCGGCGATGGGTCGTTCGAGAAGATGAGCGCGGCCTTGCAGGACCGCCCGCGTTTCCGCGTCGTGCAGTCGGGCCGCAACGGCGGCTTCGGCGCGGGCAACAACGTGGGTATCCGGCTGGGCCTGCCGGGGGGTGTCAGGCCAGACTATGTCTATATCCTGAACTCGGACGCCTTTCCGGCCCCGGATGCGATCCGGCTGCTCTTGGACTACCTTGAGGCGCATCCGAAGGTCGGCATCGCGGGCAGCTACATCTACGGGTCGGATGGCGAGCCGCATGTGACCTGTTTCCGCTTTCCTTCCGTCGCGTCAGAGCTGGAGGGCGCGGCGCGGACCGGGCCGATTTCGCGCCTCTTGCGGCACAAGTCGGTGGCCATCGGGGTGCCCGAGGCGACGGGGCCGGTCGACTGGCTGGCGGGCGCGAGCATGATGCTGCGGGAAGAGGTCGTCCGCACGGTCGGGGTCTTCGACGAGACCTTCTTCCTGTATTTCGAGGAGACGGACCTGTGTCGGCGCGCGGCCGAGGAGGGCTGGCCCACCCATTTCGTCAAGGAAAGCCGGGTGGAGCATATCGGGTCGGTGTCCACGGGCATGAAGACCTGGAAGCGGGTTCCGAGCTACTGGTTCGACAGCCGCTGGCACTATTTCCGCAAGGCGGGCGGGACGTCACGCGCGGTGTTGGCGACGCTGGCGCATCTGACGGGGGCGCTGATCCTGCGGGCGCGACGGCTGTTGCAGCCGAAGATCCCGGGCGGGCCGCCGCATTTCCTGCGCGACCTGACGGGACATGCGCTGCGCAGCCTGTTCCGGAAGCAGCCCGCCGGACGCTGAGCAGCGCGGGCCGTCAGCGCAGCGCGAAGTCGCGGCTGATCGAGACGAAGACGCTGGGCGAAGTGGCGCGGCCCGCACCTTCGTCGCGGATCGTGTAGCCCACACCGCCAGCGAGGCTCCAGTCTTCGGTCAGCATGTGGTTCAGGCCGGCATCGACCGACAGCTGCTGGATGCTTTCCGTCGGCGAATCCCGGTCTTCGTAGGTGGCGTCGACCAGGAGCGAGGTGGTGTCGCTGACGTCCTTCACCCAGATCAGGCTGAACGTCGATTCGGTGACCGGCACGTCATCGTCGACGTCGTAGGTCACGCTGCGTTCGACGATGAGGCCAAGGCTGCCATCGGGCAGGGCGCGGGTCCATTCCAGTGCGCCGATCACGTCGGTTCCGGTTTCATCGTTCTGGGTCACGCCGAGGCGCGCCGAGATGGTATCGCGGTCATATTCCAGTTCGCGCCCGATCTCGAAGGTGTCGCGGCGGCCTTCGTCGGCGTCGGTGGTGACGCGCAGAAGCGCATAGGCAGTGCCCGCAGGCATGTCGTAGGACAGGCGGATGCTGCCTTCGGGCCCGCGTTCTTCGGTGATGACATCGGCGTCTTCGGTTTCGGTCTCGGTCACGCCGAGTTCCACCGACAGGTCGGCCCGCTGGGACAGCGCGGTGTCGAGGCCCGCGAAGTAGGTGGTGGCGTCGATGGTCTCGGTGCCCGCGTCCTCTTCCTCGCGGTGGCGATAGCGCAGGCCAAGCCGACCGGTGGTGATTTCCGAGAAGCGTAGGATCGCCGTTATGTCGCCGCGCCATTCCTGGCTGTCGACGAGGTCGGGGTCGAGCGTGTCGCGGAAATCGGTCTGGTCATAGGCGACGCCGAAGTTGAGGCCGACGCTGGAGGTGCGGCCGATTTCCATCCGCGCCGACAGCGCCACGTCGCTGCGGGTGCCGACCGCGCCGACATCGCCGATATCGTCGCCGAAGGCGTCCACGTCATCGGTGCGCAAAAGGGCCGAGAGGTCCAGCACCGCCGAGGGCACTTCGCGCACATAGGCAAAGGTCAGCGCGCCGCGACCGAATTCGACGTCACTGCCGCTGTCGCTGGACTGGGCGATGAGCCCGCCCGTGACTTCGAACTCGATCCGGTCCAGCGCGGTTTCGCTGCGGAGCCCGAAGGACAGAAGCGTGACGTTGGCAATCTCGGTGCCCGACGCCGGGACCGAGAGGCTGTCGTTGTAGCTGAGCTCCAGCCGGTTCTCGACGCCGAAGTACACAAGCAGGTCGGAGTCCTGCGCGCTGCCCGCGGTGGGCAGCAGGGCTGCGCCAAGCGCGCAGACTCCTCCCAAGAACTGGCCAGACTGGCGCATGACGGATTACTCGAACAGGCGGCGTTGCGGGATGAAGATCACATCGCCTTCCTTCAGGCGGGTCACGCCGTCGCCCGAGGTGCCACGCTCGATGGCGTCGAGGTCAAGCTTGTAGACCTGTTCGGTCCCCGACTTGTCGATCCGGCGCAGCTGGATGCGCTTTTTCGCAGCGAAGGGCGAGGGGCCGCCGGCCTGGGCAATCGCCTGCAGGAAAGTCGCGCCGGGCGTGACTTCGACCTTGCCGGGGGTGTTGGCAGCACCGAGGACGTAGATCGAAATGGTGCGTTCCGGTTCGGGTTCCGGGCGTTCGGCCAGGGCAGCGAGGGTCACGAAGACGGTGGGCGGGCTGGCAAAGTTCGGGGCCAGGCGCGACACGAGGTCGGCCTGGACCTGATCCAGGCTGCGGCCGGCAACGCGGATGGTGCCTGCCACTGGCAGGGTGATCTGGCCATCGGGCAGCACGATCGCGCTGCGGTTCAGCGTCGCGTCCTCAAGCACCTCGATCTGCAGCACGTCACCGGCGCGAACCCGGTAGTCCTGGGCCGAAACGGCCATGCTGAGGACCGGCAGAACGAGAAGCGCGAGGAAAAAGCGGCGTAGAATGGTCATCGAAAACTCTCCATGACGCCCCGAGAGGCACGGACTAGGCAGGACAGGCTGCGCTGCTTGGCGACAGACTATTTTGCCATGACTGGAACGGAAAGAGGAAATCGGTCCGAATTGTGTCCGCAAGCGCTTCGGGCGCGGCCTGAAGCTGCCTTTCCTGTCAGCGGTGTCCGAAGTGCAACATCAAGTGGCGAAGCCGGACAATCCCAGGTTGTTTACGACAGAATCGGTTGTTTCTTGCATCAGGCGGGCGACCTCGGCATCGGGGGCGACCGCGGGGGTGCCATCGGCACGGGTCAGGGCATGCGGCAGGCCCAGGGTCGGCTGGTGATAGAGGGCCGCGTAGTGGACCAGCGCCACCAGATAATTGCCGATGTCGTTGAGGTGGATCACGTCCAGCGTCCCATCCTCGGCGCGGGCGAAAAGGTCGGTCCGGTCGCGGACATTGCCGACGCCGCCCTTGGCCTCCAGCGCGCGGACGAAGGCGGCCATGACCTGACCGGCGGGAATGACGAAGATCTGCGTGCCCTCGGGCAGCTGCTTCAGCGCGGGCCCCAGGACGCGCGACAGCCAATAGCGGTCGTGGTCAAGGTCCAGCCGTTCCAGCCAGCCTTCGGGGTCGTCCAGCTGGTGCCAAGTCTCGTAGAGATAGAGCCGCACGTCGGGACGGGCCTTCACGGCCTCGGCCGCCCAGCGGGCCAGGTAGTCCGGGCTGTCGTAATAACGGATCGAGGCGCGGATCTCGACCATTTCGGTCAGGACAACGGCGTCGTAGTCGCCGCTTTGCACGGCTTCCAGCGCGGGGCGGAAGCGGGGATGAGCGTTTTCCGACTCGAACCCGTTGATCGGCGCGTCGCCCCAATGGGCCTGCAGCGTGGTGCCCCAGCCAAGCTGGCTGTCATAGCTGTGCCCGGGCGGGGCAAGCTGGGCCAGCATCGCGGGCATGTCGCGGTTCACCAGGCTGTGGCCGAGGTGGAAGACGGACATCGGCTTGTCCGGCCGGGCAACCGATCCGGCGGCAACGCGGGTCTTGACCGAAGCCGCAGAGGGCGCGCGGGTCAGGGTCCAGTAAAGGCCCCCCGCACCCACTGCCGACAGAAGGCTGCCGAGGATCGCTGTCCGCCGTGTCATCATCGTCACCGTGCCACTCCTGCCAGTACAAGCCCATCTACCAGGGCCAGCCGACCCCGAACTGTTTCGCCAATGCGGAACGCCCCGGCCTGGGCGAGGATCTGGGCATCGAACCCGTCTTCAGCAAGGGTTACGCGCACCGCATCAAAGCCGAACATCGCGCGGGCGCCCTGGACCTGGGCCTTGAACAGCGCCTCTTTCGCGGCGAAGGCCCGGCGGACCTGAAGGCCGGGGTTGTCGGTCGGGAAGGCGGCGCGTTCCTCGGGCGAGGTCAGGCTGGGCCAGAGGTCCTCGGGCAGGGGGCTGTCGTCTTCGATGTCGATGCCGAGGGGCGCACCGTGCCGGACGACGGCCACGGCAATCCCGGCGGCATGGCTGATCGAGCCGGCGATGCCGTCAGGCCAGACCGGTGCACGGTCGGGGCCCATCGGCAGGGCCACGGGTCGGTGGCCAAGTGCGGCAAGTGCGGTGCGGGCGGCCTGGCGCCCGGCGGCGAATTCGGCGCGGCGGGACGGGACGGCCCCTGCGACGGCGGCGCGTTCCTCGGGCCAGAGGTCCTGCGGATCGGCGGCGGAGAGGCTGCAGAGCGCCACCGCCACGTCCGGCGGGAAGAGCGCGGAGATGGCGGCCTCGATCCGTTGGACCCTGGCGGGCAGGGTCATCCCAGCGCCTTCTCCCGTGCCTCGCGCATCGCCCGGCGGCGGGCCATGGCGTCCATCCGGGTGTCGGCGGTCGCGTCGCCCGTGGCAGCTGATGCCGCTGTGGGCATCGGGGGTGCGACTGGGGCGGCGGTGATGGGCTGGACCGGGGTTGGGACCACGGTGATCGACTTGCCCAGATGCGCGGCGAGCGCCGAGACGACGGGGAAGCGGAAGATGTCGGTGATCGCCAGGCGGTCGGAATTCAGCGCCACCTTCATTTCGCGGTGGGCCTGGACGGCCAGCAGCGAATGGCCACCCAAGGTGAAGAAGTTGTCGGACCGGCCGACCTGCGGCACGCCAAGGACACGCGCCCAGACGGCGGCGATGGCGTCTTCGAGGTTGCCTTCGTGGGCAACGGCGGGCCGGGTTTCGGGGGCTGCCGCGGGGGCTGCCGCCGGCGCGGGCGCGGCTGCCGGGGCGGCGGGCTGAACCGCAAAGGGCGCAGGAAGCGCCTTGCGGTCGACTTTGCCGTTCGGGGTCAGCGGGAAGGCGTCGAGCTTGACGATATGGGCGGGGACCATGACCTCGGGCAAGTGCTCGGCCAGGGTCGCCTTCAGCGCGGTCTGGTCGACCGGACCGGCGGCGGTGACGTAAGCCACCAGCCGCACGTCGCCCGGCTGATCTTCCCGCGCGATGACCACGGCCTGGCGGATGCCGGGAGCGGCTTCGAGGGTGGTCTCGATCTCGCCAAGCTCGATCCGGTGGCCGCGGATCTTGACCTGGAAGTCGGCGCGGCCGAGGTAGTCAAGTTTGCCATCCGCGCGTTTGCGGACCAGGTCGCCGGTGCGATACATCCGGCCGGTCCCTGCGAAGGGGTCGGGGCGGAAGCGGTCGGCGGTGAGGTCGGGACGCTGGAAGTAGCCGTGGGTGACGCCTTCGCCGCCGATCCAGAGCTCACCCTCTTGCCCGTCGGCCACGGGGGCCTGGGTGTCGTCCAGCACATAAAGCGACGTGTTGGCAATGGGTTGGCCGATGTTGACCACGCCATCTTCGCCAGTCGTAGCTTCGACCGAGGACCAGATCGTCGTCTCGGTCGGGCCGTACATGTTCAGGACCGGGCTGCCGGTCAGCCCCGCCAGATCGCCCGCGAGACGGCCCATGAGGGCCTCACCGCCGACGAGCATCCGCTTCAGACGCTTGAGCGCCGCGCGGGCGCCGTCGTCTTCGGCGAGCATGCGGGCCATCGAGGGCGTGCATTGCAGGTGAGTCACGTTGTGGCGGTGAATGAGGCCGGCCATGGTCTGGTCGTCCTCGGCGCCGGAATTGGTGATGCGGAGGACTTCGGCCACCGGTTTCAGGCCCTCCAGCACCACTTGCGTCGGGATGCCGTAGTCGATCAGGCAGGCGACCTCGTCGATGTCGATGGCTTTGAGTTCCTCGACCCGCTTCACGGCATCTTCGACCGTGCCGAAGAGGCCGGAGTCGTCGAAATAACGCAGGAAGGCGAAGTCGAGGATCGCTTCCAATTCGTCGGGGGCCAACGACCCAAGGTCGATGTCCATCGGGTTCGCGACGCCCTGCGGCTTCTTGAAGGCCGGAAAGGCCCAGGCGTATTGCTTGATGAGGCCCGCCGCCGAGCGGAGGTAGCTTTTCATCGGCTCACGCGCGACGTTGCGCGCGGTTTCCCGGTCTTCGGCCAGGAAAGTGTGCAGCATCAGCGTGACCTTGAACTTCGCCGGGTCGTGGCCCGCGTCCTTCAGGGCCTGGCGGTAGAGCTTGACCTTGCCCGCGACCTCATCGATCGACTGGCCGAGGAGGTGGGTCAGCACATGCGCGCCCATCTTCCCGGCCTCGCGCCAGGTTTCGGGGTTGCCGGCGGTGGTGACCCAGGCCTCGATTTCCTTGGACACCGGGCGGGGCTGCGTTTTCACCGCGAAGGGGGTGCCGTCTTTGCGCGGGAATTCAACGGCTTCCCCGCGCCAGAGCTTGCGGACGGCTTCAAGGGAATCAAACAGCGCCTGCCGGTTGGCGGGGGGTGTGTTTTCGGGCCGCAGGACGAAATCGTCGGGCTGCCAGCCCGAGGCGAAGGCCATCCCGGCGCGGCCGTTGGTCAGGTTGTCGATGACCGCCCATTCCTCGGCGATGCGGGCCGGGTGGTGGAGCGGCGCGACGATGGACCCGGCGCGGACGCCGATGTTCTTGGTGACTGCAGCCGCCGCCGCCCCGGTGACTGCCGGGTTCGGGTAGGGGCCGCCGAAGGCGTGGAAGTGACGTTCCGGCGTCCAGACGGCGACGAAGCCGTGCTGGTCGGCGAACTTGGCGCCTTCCAGGAGAAGCTCGTATTTTGAGGGGCCTGGCAGGTCGTCGTTGCCCCAGTAGTAGACGGAAAAGTCCATCTTGCGGGGGTTGATGCGGCTGTCGCCCGAGGGGCGGACGCGGGCGGCTTCGTTGGCGAGGACAACGGTGAAGCCGCGGGTGAGGGTCCAGAACAGCTCCAGCACCGAGATGTCGAAGGAGAGCGAGGTGACGGCCAGCCAGGTGCCGGGGTCGGTGCCAAGCGTGTCGTCCATGCCCGCGAAGAAGTTCATCACGTTGCGATGGCCGACGACGACGCCCTTGGGCCGGCCGGTGGAGCCGGAGGTGTAGATGACATAGGCCGGGTCGTCGGCGGTGGGACCGTCCTGCGGGGCGGTCGTGGCGGCGGAGGCGAGGCGCGGATCGGTGTCGAGGGCGAGGAGCGTCGGACCGGCAGGAAGGGCCTCGGCGACGGCGCTTTCGGTCACGATGACGGGGCAGCCCGAATCCTCGGCATAAAGCGCAAGGCGGTCGGCGGGGTAGGCCGGGTCCATCGGGACGTAAGCCGCCCCGGCCAGCTGGATGCCAATGGCTCCAGCGACCATGTCGGTCGACCGGCTGCAGGCGAGGCCGACGAGGGTGCCGCGTTTGACCCCCACAGCACGGAGCGTGTTGGCGATGCGGCCCGCACGGTCGGCGAGTTCAGCGTAGGTCAGACGGCTTTCCCCGGCGATGACAGCGGTGGCGTCCGGGGTGCGGGCGGCCTGGGCCAGGATCGCGCCGGGGACGGTAGCCGTCCGGTCATAGTCGCGGGCCGTCGCGGCGAGGGCCCCGGCATAGACCTGGGTTTCGGCGTCGGACAGAAGGCTGAGGCCAGACAGGTCCGCCTGCGGGTCGGCGGTCATGGCGGTGAGGAGCCGGGTGATCCGGTCGGCCAGCTGCGCGGCTTCAGCAGTGGGCAGGCGCGTGGCGTCGTGCCAGAGGCTGGGCGCGGTGCCGGTGGTGATCGTGACGACGCTGCCGGTCAGCGGCGCGGTGCCATCCGACAGGGCCAGGCCCGAGGGCAGTAGGGCAGTCAGGCCGGGTTCGCGCAAGGCCAGGTCGGCGGCGATGCCACCCGCGGCGCGGCCCAGGTCGAGGGCTTGGGCGGTGCGGGTTTCGGCAGCGGCGACGGGGCCATTGGCATGAAGGCGCACCGGGACCCAGGGCAAAAGGTAGCCCGGCGCAGGGTCCTGGGCGAGCGCCAGCGCGATATCGCCGCCGGTGCGACCCAGGGCGCGGAGGGCGGCGAGGGCGAGGCGGGGGGCGGGCGCGGCGGGCAGGGCGATCTGATGCCAGTCCGGGGTGCCAGTGGCGCTGCCGGTCATGGCAGGATCGGGGCGAAGAAGGAGGCCGCGCAGGCGGATTTCGGCCTCAGCCGCAGGGGCGAGGGCAGCGTCCAGGCGGGCGGCCTCAGCCGCGTCGGGCGAGGCGAGCATGGACCCGGCGCGGGCGGTGTCGATGTGCAGACCCTTCAGGCAGGTCAGGTGCGACAGGCGCACGGCGCCGGTGGCGCAGGCGACGGTGACACTGTCGGCATCGCGCGCAAGGACCGTGCCGGGGGCGCCAGAGCCGGGGACAACCTCGGCCAGGCCCACGGCCCAGACCTGACCCGCAGCCTCGACCTTCGGGACCGAGAGGGGGTTGTGGTAGCCACCATGGTCCAGCGCGCGGACCTGGCGGGCGACGGCCTCGGCTGCCTTGGTGAAGTCAAGCCGTGCGGCCGCCGTGGGCCGGTCGGCGCGCATCCAGACCTTGCGCGGGCCGGGGGCCTGCGGCTGGCGGGGGTGGCCCCCGGCCTCGATCGCGGTGATCACATCGGCAAAGCTGTCAAGCGCGGCGGTGAAGCAGCGGGCATTCAGGGTGAAGGCGGTGTCGTCGGCCTCGATGTCGAAGCTGCGGCTGGCCAGCACCTCGCCCTCGTCGATCCCGGCGGTCATCAGGTGCCAGGTGACGGCGTGGGTCGGCTCACCGTTCAGCAGCGCCCAGACCGGGGCGTTCAGACCGGCATAGCCGGGCAGGGGGCCGTCGTGGAAGTTGACGCCACCCTGTTTCGCCAACGCAAGGACGGGTGCCGGGACCACCGACAAGTTCGCAACCGACAAAAGCCAGTCGACCGCCAGGCCCGCTGTCCGTTCCACAAGCCCCGCGCCGGGGGCGATGACCCGCAGGCCGGCCTCGGAGGCCCAGGCAGCGACCCGGGGTTCCCGCGTGACGACGGCGGCCAGTTGGTGCCCGCGCTCCAGCCAGCGCTTCCCGCATTCAACCGTCAGGCTTTCGTTGCCGATCAGAAGGGCGGTCAGGGTCATTGGAAATCTCCGGTCACTCGGCGGCAATCTTATGGTCAGGGCGGCGGACCTCGCCAGCCTCGGCCGCCTGAATCGCGGCCTTCATCCGTGCGGCCAATACGCGCACGTTCGGTTCCAGCACCATGGAATCGTGGTCGCCGGGGACTTCGACCACGTCGAGACGCGGCGCGAAGGGAGTCCAGAGGTTGTCGTGGAAGACATACTCCCGCGCCTCGGACACCCAGTTGCCCCCGGTCACCTTGTAGCGGCGGTCCAAGGGGGGGCGGTAGAGGACGACACGGCCCTCCCAGCCCTTCAGGTCGTAGACGCCGATGGCGTGACGGAAGGCGGCCTCGATCGCGGCGTTGTTGTAAGAGGGGACAGTCGGGTCGGGTTCGTTCGCGGCCTTGGCGCGGCGCGAGCGTTCCCATTCCCAGCGGCGGCGCGCCCAGTCGGCGAGGAACTTCGGGCCACCGGCGCGGATTTCCGCAAGCTTGATCAGCGCCTTGTCGGGTTTGGTCAGGAATGGCCGCACCGGAAGGGGCGTGTCGAGGAGGACCATGAGGGCCACCTCTTCGCCTTCCGCGCGGAGCATCTGGCCGATCTCCCATGCGGTCAAGCCACCACCCGAGAAGCCACCGAGGAGATACGGCCCCTTCGGCTGGACCTGCCGGATTTCGGCAAGGCAGGAGGCTGCGGCCTCCTCGATCGTCATGTGCGGCCTGTCGTCGCCGAAAAGGCCCTTGGCCTGCAGCCCGTAGAAGGGCCGGTCGGTGCCAAGGAGGCTGGCGAGGTGGCGGAGGTTCAGGACGTTGCCGAACATGCCGGCGACGAGGAAGAACGGGGTCTTCGGGCCGCCGTCGCCGCGGTGCATGGCGACGAGGTGGGTGAACTTCGGACCTGCCGGGTCGGCGAGTTCGGTGGGCGCCGGGGCGCTGTCGTCCTGCGGGCCTATGCGGTCGATGATGAGCTGGGCGCAGCGGGCGATGGTCGGGGCCTCGAACAGGACCGAGATCGGGAAGTCGACCTTCCACTGGCGGCGGATCATCGCGAACAGGCGCACGGCGATGAGGCTATGGCCGCCGAGGGCGAAGAAGTCGTCCTCCACCCCCACCTCGGCGACGCCGAGGAGTTCGGCCCAGAAGCCCGCAAGTGTGCGTTCGACCGAGTTCCGGGGGGCGACGTAAGCGCTTTCAAGCTCCGGTCTTGCGAAGCCGGGGCCTTCGGTTTCGGTCGCCACGGGGGCGTTGGCCTGTTTCACCAGCGCGTCGAGGTCGAGCGAGGAGACGAGGACCTGCGCGCCCCCGGCGTTCAGCGCGCGGAGGAAGGCCTCGGCGCCCTCGGCGGGGCGGATGCCCCCGGCCAAGGCTTGCGCGAGGCGCTGTTCGGCGGGGGACTGGCCGCGCTGGTCGTCGTCGCGGATCACCTCGCGCGGGTTCGGCGCGGCGGGTTTTGCCAAGGCTTCCTCGAAGGCGACCTTGCGGAAGGTGATGCCTTCAACCTCGACCAGCACGCGGCCCGAGGGGTCGGTCAGGGTGACGTCGAAGCTGGCGGTGTCCTCGGCAGGCGTGCCGGCAAGGCGGACCCAGCTGCGGATTTCGGCAGGCAGCGCGCCGTGCACCCGGATGGCGGTGGTCATCACCGGGGCCCAGACAAAGCCCTCGGCCACCTTCGGCAGAAGTGCTATGCCCCAGCCGGTGCCGATGTCGTAAAGCGCGGGATGGAGCGCGCAGGTGGCGGTGTCCTGCACGGCCTGGGTGGGCAGGGCGAGGGTGGCGAGGCCCTCGCGGTTACCCAGAGCGGTAGCCTTGAGGACCTGCCAGCGCGGGCCGAAGGCGATGCGGTCTTCCTGAGCCGAGGGCAGGTTCTCGCCGCCGGCCGCCGTGGCCTTGTCGGGGCAGCGGGCGGCGATGGCATTGAGGTCCAGCGGTTCGGCCTGCGTGGTGAGGGGGGCGACGCCCATTTCGGCGGTCATCGCCCAGCCTTGCGGCTCCAGCGCGCGGGCCTGCAGGCGCTGGCTGCCGTCGCGGGCGCGGGTGAGGCTGACGCGCAGGTCGCGGGGGAGGTCGGCCTCCAGCCGCAGGGGGCGGAAGACGGTGAGGTCGGTCAGCTGGAAGCCGTTCTTCGCACCGGCTGCCGCAAGGGCCTCGCCCGCGATTTCCGGGTAGGCCGAGCCGGGCAGGACCGCGGTGCCATCGAGAAGGCGGTGGTCGTCCATGACCCAGTGCTCTTTGGTAAGGGTCGCATGAAAACGCGTTTCATCCTCGCCCTTCTGCATCCGTTCCAGCACCAGCTGCCCGGGCAGCGGCGCGCCTGCGTCCTTGCCCTGGCGTCGGGCGTCGGCGTCGGCGGCCATGCCGATGCCGGACCAGATGCCCCAGTTGATTGCCGTAACGCGGGTGCGCCCGCCAGAGCGGCTGCGGGCGAAGGCGTTGAGGTATTCGTTCGCGGCCACGTAGTCCGCCTGGCCAGCCGGGGTCAGGACGGTGGAGGTGGAGGAGAAGAGCACGATCCGGTCGACGGAGCCGTCGGGGAGGAGCGTGTCGAGGAGTTTCGTGCCGTGGACCTTGGGCGACAGGACGGCGTCGGCGCTGCCGGGGTCCTTGCCGAGGAGGGGGGCGTCGTCGACGGTGCCCGCGGCATGGACCACGCCGTAGATCGGGCCAAGTTCTGCCTTCACGCGGTCGAAGGCGGCACGCATGTCCTCGGGGTTGCAGACGTCGGCGGCGACGGCCATCACGCGGCCAAGGCGTTCCAGGCGCGAGAGGACCCCGGCGCGGACCGATCCGGGTTCGGGAAGGTGACGGCCGATCAGGGCGACCTTGGCGTGGCGGTCGCGCATCAGGCGTTCGGCGACGGTGACACCGATCCCACCGAAGCCGCCGGTGATGACCCAGACGGAGCCTTCGGGGACCTCCGCCTGCTCCGGGAGTTTCGCGGGGACAAGGCGGGTTTCGAGGCGGCGGCTGCCCCGGATCGCGGCGACGGTGTTGGAAGGCGTCGCCAGCATCTCTTCGAGGACGGCGGAAACGGTTTCCGCCGGGATTTTCTTGTCCAGCGTCACGTCAAGAAGGCTCGCCGTCAGCCCTGGCAATTCGCGCGGCATCACGCGAACGGGGCCTGCGACGGTGGCTTTCTCCGGGTAGGGCAGGGCCTCGGTCCGGACCTGGGCCGCGCCAGAGGTGACGACGGTCAGGTGCGGCGCGGGTTTCAGGCCGATCTCGGCGATGGCCTGGCCAAGGAAGAAGAGGCTCCAGAAGCCTTGCTCCAGGTTCCGCTGGAAGAAGGAGGAGCCGGGGCGGAAGGCCTCCTTCTCGGTCACCAGCCAGAAATGGGCGATCCGCGCAGGCGACAGATCGCGCTGGGCGAGGTCGGCGAGGAGCGCGTCGTAGCCCTCGCGCCCGTGTTCGGGGGCGAGGGTGTAGGTGTCGTCCGAAGTGCGGGCGAAGGCGTCACCCGCGTGGACGGTGATGACGCGGTGGTTGGCGGCGCGGAGGCGCTGAACGGCGGCGCGGGCGAGGCCTGCCTCATCGGCGAAGACGAGCCAGGTCAGGGGCGCACCGAGTTCGGTTTCCACGTCGACCGGGCAGTCGGCGGGCATCACGCGCCAGCCGATCTTGTAGCCGAAGTCGGTGACTTGGTCGTGGCGGGTCGGGGTCAGGTCGGCCTCGGTCACCACGGCGGGTTGGCCGCGTTCGACGAAATAGCGGCTGCGCTGGAAGGGGTAGGTCGGCAAGGGGACGCGGCGGCGTTTCGCCTCGCCCCAAAGCTGGGTCAGGTCGGGTTCCGCCCCGCAGGCCCAGAGGCGGCCGAGGGTGGCGATGAAGTGACGGTCGTCGCTGACGGTGTCGTCCGGGTGGCGGAGGCTGGCCGGGACCGGCTGGCCGCCCATCGCGCCGTTGGCTTGCGCAAGGGACGCCATCGCGCGGCCGGGGCCGACCTCAAGATACACGCGGTCGGCCTTCTGGCGCAGCGTCGCCATGCCGTCGGCGAAGCGCACGGTGTTGCGCAGGTGGGCGACCCAGTAGTCGGGGCTGGTGGCTTCCGCATCGGTCAGGATCTGGCCCGAGCGGTTGGAGATGATCGGGATCTGCGGCGGGGAAAGCTGCATCCCCGCAAGGTGGGCGCGGAAGGCGGCGAGGATGCCTTCCAGCATCTTCGAATGCGCGGCGATGTCGATGGCGATGCGGGTGGTGTCGATGCCATCGGCCTTGAGCCGCTCGGCCAGGTCCTTCAGGCCCGCGTCGGAGCCGGAAACCACGGTCAGTTCCGGCGCGTTGACCGAGGCGATGTCGAGATCGCCGAGGTAGGGTTTCAGCGCGGCCTCAGACAGGGGGACCGACAGCATCCCGCCCGCAGGCACGGTGTCGAAGAGCTGCCCGCGCAGGCGGACGAGGCCGACGGCGGCCTCCAACGTCATCACGCCCGCGACGCATGCGGCGGCGTTTTCGCCCATCGAATGGCCGATCAGGACGGCGGGCTGGACGCCCCAGCTTTCCCACAGCTTCGCCAGCGCGACTTCGACGATCAGGATCAGGGGGAGCTGCTTCGACGGCTGGCGCAGCGCCTCGGCAGCGGCCTTTTCGTCACCCTTGGCGGGAAGCCAGAGGGCGCGGGTTTCGGCCTCGGCATCGCCAAGGGCGGCGAGGCCGCGGTCCATCCATTCGGCGAAGACCGGTTCGGTCTCGTAAAGGTCGCGCGCCATGTTCGGGTATTGCGCGCCGCCGCCGGGGAACATGAAGACGACATCGGGGCGGTCGCCCAGGCGCCGCTGGGTGAAGACGCGGCGTGGGTCGCCGGCCTCCAGCATCTTGGCGGCTTCCTCATGGCTTTCGGCAACGAGGACGCGGCGGTGTTCGAAGGCGCGGCGGCCTTCCTTCAAGGTCCAGGCGACGTCGGCGAGGTCCTGTTCGGGATGCGCGCGGAGGTGGGCGGCGAGGCGGGACGAGGCCTCACCCAGGGCCGACTGGCTGCGGGCGGAGAGGGTGATGAGCTGGAAGGGCCAGTCCGATGCCTCGGACGCGGCAACGGCGGGCGGTTCCTGCACGACGACGAAGGCGTTGGTGCCGCCGACGCCGAGCGAGTTCACCCCGGCGCGGCGGGGGCCCTTGCGGCGGGGCCAGTCGTTGAGGCGGTCGTTGACGCGGAAGGGGCTGCCGTCGAAGTCGATGGCGGGGTTCGGGGCCTCGAAATTGAGGCTGGGGGGCATCTGGCCGTGATGGAGGGCGAGGGTGGTCTTGATCAGGCTTGCCACACCAGCGGCGGTGTCGAGGTGGCCGATGTTGGTCTTTACGCTGCCGATGCGGGCGAAGCCCTTCGCGTCGGTGGTGCGGCGGAAGGCTTCGGTCAGGGCGGCAACTTCGATGGGGTCGCCGAGATAGGTGCCGGTGCCGTGGCATTCGATGTAGTCGATGGTTTCGGCGGGCGTCCCGGCAACGGCCAAAGCGGTGGCGATGCAGGCGGATTGACCTTCGACCGAAGGTGCCAGGTATCCGGCCTTCGCCGCGCCATCGTTGTTGACCGCCGATCCCTTGATGACGCCCCAGATGTGGTCGCCATCGGTCAGCGCGTCCTCCAGCCGCCGCAGCAGGACCGTCCCTGCGCCGGACCCGAAGACGGTCCCCTGCGCCCGGTGGTCGAAGGCGTGGCAGACGCCGTCGGGCGACAGGACCTCACCCTCCTTGAAGATGTAGCCACGGCCCTGGGGCATGTCGATGGTGACCCCCCCGGCCAGCGCCATGTCGCATTCGCCGTTCAGAAGCGCCTGGATCGCGTAGTGGGTCGCGACCAGCGAGGTTGAGCAGGCCGTCTGGAGCCCGAGGCTCGGTCCCTTCAGGTCGAAGACGTGGCTGACGCGGGTCGACAGGAAGTCCTTGTCGTTGCCGGTATGGCGGAGGAGGAACATCCCCGTCGATTCGACCAGCGCGGGGTTCGAGCAGAGGTTGAAGTAGAAGTAGCTGCCCATCCCGCAGCCGGCGAAGACGCCGATGCGGCCCTTGAACCCTTCGGGCGTATGCCCCGCGTTCTCCAGCGCCTCCCAGGCGACTTCCAGGAACTGGCGGTGCTGCGGATCGAGAATCGCGGCCTCTTTCGGGGAAAACCCGAAGAATTCGGCGTCGAAACGGTCGTAGCCTTCGAGGAGCGCGGCGGCGGGGACGTAGTTCGGGTTGCGGAGAAGCGCGGGGCTTTCGCCCGAGGCCAGAATCTCTTCCTCGGTCAGGCGGCGGACGGCGCTGCGGCCCTCGCGCAGGTTTTCCCAATAGGCAGAAATGTCGGCAGCCCCGGGCAGATGGGCGGCCATGCCGACAATGGCAATATCGGTTTCAGCGGGAAGGTCCTGCATACCATCCTTCATGCGACTACCCTCTCGAACTGTCGTCAGCGGCTTGCGCCGGTCTTGCGGTCGGCCTGCCCATGGTCGGGCGACAATGGCCATCGTCCACGGGCTGCACCACGGTGCCCGGACGGTTCAGCATAAACTCACCTATACTGCACCTTCCCGAAAACCGGGGGCTGACCGGGACCATCAACGATTCGCGCAACGTGAAAATTTCCTTGAGCTTTCCTACATGAGTCCGTCTAGATACGCACGCCTATTGGGTAAGAAAATGGCCTTTTCTGGGGGAATCCTGACCCTACGGCTATGATTTCCCTACTTTGTTGCTGGCTCGGCATCAGTATTCTGGAAGCCGTCGCCATGCCATTTAAGATTGCTTATTAGAGGGGACCAAGGTCCCGACCCCCTGTGGAATTGCTTAAAGGTGAGTAGATGACGCGCAGTAGATCCCGGAGGTTGTTATCCCGCATCCTGTGGCTTGATCCGGATGCGGGAAACGAGTCCGAATCGTCGCAAAAAACGGCTGCGTCAGCCGTCGACTCGGTGCCGGACATTCCGACCTACCAGGATCGGAGCGTCGTGGTGACGCCGCCGCCCGAATTCGTCGAATCGGTCGTGAAGCGGCCGACGCGGGTCAGGTCGCGGATCCTGCCGAACCAGCCGCCTGTGGTGAACTCGCCCGATCTGTACACCGAGCACTTCGGGCTGCGGATGCGCCCCTTCGCGCTGACGCCGGACCCCGATTTCCTGTACTGGCCGCCGTCGCACCAGCGCGCCTACACGATGCTGGAATACGGCGTGCGGGCCCATGCCCCGATCACGCTGATCACCGGCGAGGTCGGTGCGGGCAAGACGACGCTGCTTTTGCATCTGGTACGGTCGCTGGGGTCGGAACTGAAGGTCGGGCTGGTGTCGAACCCGCATGGCTCGCGCGCCGAACTCCTCCGCTGGGTGCTGCATGCGCTGGAACAGCCGGCCGAGCTGGAAGAAAGCTATGTCGACCTGTTCTCGCGGTTCCAGAATTTCCTTCTGTCGGAATACTCATTGGGGCGCAGTGTCGTCCTGATCTTCGACGAGGCGCAGAACCTGTCGGCCGAGGCGCTGGAAGAGCTGCGGATGTTCATCAACATCAACTCGGGCAAGGACGAGGTGCTGCAGCTGGTGCTGATAGGGCAGCCGGAACTGCGGACCCTGGTGTCCCGTCCCGAGATGCGGCAGTTTGCCCAGCGGGTCGCGGCAAGCTATCACCTTACGGCGATGGACCTGAAGACGGTCCGCGGCTACATTCCGCATCGTCTGAAAGTTGCAGGTTGCGAAAAGCGAATCTTCACCGCGCCGGCGGTCACCCAGATCTTCGAGTTGACGAAGGGTGTGCCGCGACTGGTGAACCAGCTGTGCGATCTGGCGTTGGTCTATGCCTTTACCAAGGGCAAGCACCTGGTGACCCCTGCAATCCTTCAGCAAGTGCTGGATGACGGCGTATTCTTTTCGGCGAACGCCGCAAGCGAGACGAGTGAGACCCATTGAATGACGCTTGACCTGCGTTTCTACCTTTCCCTGATCCTGCGGCGGCTTCCGGTCATCGCGGCGATCATCTTCACAGCGACGACCGCCGGTATCCTGTACGCCGTGTCGCTGCCGCCGGTCTTTCGGGCCGAGGCGCGGCTTCTGATCGAGAACGCCCAGATCCCCGACGAACTGGCGGCCTCGACCGTGCGGTCGACCGCCGACGAGATCCTGCTGGCCATCCAGCAGCGGATCATGACGCGGGAAAACCTGTTGGCGGTGGCGGACCAGCACGACATCTTCGCCGCGGCGCCGCAGATGACCGACGAACAGAAGCTGGTCGACATCGGCAGTCGCATCGCGATCTACATGCCGAACACGCAAGGAAACACCGGGGTCGTTACCGTGTCGTTCGGGGCATCCGAGCCCGAACTGTCGGCGGCCGTCGCGAATGAACTCGCCGACCAGATCCTGCTGTGGAGCACCGAGTTGCGCAACGCGGCCTCGGCCAGCACGCTGGATTTCTTCGAGCAGGAAGTTCAGCGTCTGACCGAGGAGCTGAGCGCGCAGAGCGCGAAGATTCTGGAGTTCGAGCAGGCCAACCGGGACGCGCTGCCGGAAAGCCTGGAGTTCCGGCGTACGCGGCAGGCGGCACAGCAGGAACGGCTGCTGCAGATCGACCGCGACCTTGCCTCGCTGCGCGACCGGCGCCAGCGGCTGACCGAGCTTTATGACCGCACCGGCCGGCTGGTCACCAACACCGAGGCCCGTACGCCCGAGGAAACGCGGCTGGACGAGCTGCGGCAGGAACTGGCCTCGGCGCTGGTCGTGTTCTCGCCGACCAACCCGCGCGTCAAGGCGCTGCAGAACGAGGTGACCGCGCTTGAGGAAGCGGTCAAGGAACAGCTGGACGCCTCGGGTGGAGGCCGTCTGACGCCGTTCCAGGTGCAGATGCTGGATATCGACGGCCAGATCGAATACCTGGCCGAGCAGAAGGCGCTGGTCGAGAAGGACCTGGTCGAGCTGGACAGGAGCATCCTGGCGACGCCCGAAAACTCGATCAAGCTGGCCGAACTGCGGAGCAACCACGAGACCTTGCGCGTGCAGTACGAAGAGGCCGTCGCCAGCCTGTCCGAGGCCCGGATGGGCAACCGGATCGAAGCGACCGACCGTGGCCAGCGCATCACCATGATCGAGCGGGCCGTGCCCCCGGCCTTCCGGGCCGAGCCGAACCGCAAGCGCATTGCGGTCGCGGCGTTTGGTGCCGGGGTCATCATGTCGGGCGCTCTGCTGTTCCTCTTGGAGATCCTGAACCAGACCATCCGACGCCCGTCGGAACTGGCCAAAGTGATCGGCACGCCACCTTTCGGCACCGTCGGCTATCTTGCCGGGGCGACAGGCCACCGGCGCTTTTCGCACAGCAGCATGGCGCTTTTGGCGGTCTTCCTGATCAACATCCCGGTCCTGATGCTGGTGGTTCACATCTACATCATGCCGCTCAATTCACTTCTGGGGTTGAACTCGAACACGCCCGCCATCAACGGGGTGGTTGAACCTGCAGCCGCCGAACAGACCGAGTAGGACAGAATGGAACGGATTCAATCGGCGCTGGCCAAGGCACGGGCTGCGCGTGATCGCAAGATGCAGTCGACCAAACCAGGCGCGGCAGCCTCGGTCGAAAGCGGCCCCTGGCAGGACCTGGAAGAGGTGACGCTGAACCCCCGGACGCTGGAGCGGAACCGGATCGTTGCCATGCACCCGGGGCAGAACGCGGCGAGCTTCGACCTGATGCGTACCAACCTGATCCGCACCCTGCGGTCCAATGGCTGGAGCCGGGTCGCCATCACCTCGCCCACGCAGGGTTGCGGCAAGTCGACGGTCGCGCTGAACCTGGCCTTCAGCCTGGCGCGGATGGCGGACACCCGCGTCCTTGTGATCGAGCTGGACATGCGCCACCCCTCGATCCTGTCGATCCTTGGGCTGCCGCCGGGCCAGAACTTTTCCGGGACGCTGGCCAGCGGCCAACTGGACTACAGCCAGATCCGGCGCATCGGGCCCAATCTGGCGATTGCGGCCAGCACGAAGCCGATGGAAAGCCCGGCCGAACTTCTGTCGGCAACCCGGACGGCCGACATGATCGACGAGATCGAAACCAGGCTGCGTCCCGACGTGATCATGTTCGACATGTCGCCCCTCCTGGCCAACGACGACGCCATCTCGTTCCTGGATCAGGTCGACTGCGGCCTGATCGTCGCGGCGGCGGACGAGACGACGGTGACCGAGGTCGATCTGTGCGGCAAGGACCTTGCCAAGCGGACCCAGGTGCTGGGCGTGGTGCTGAACAAGTGCCGCTTCATCGAACAGGAGCAGCCCGGCAACTATCCGGACTGAGGGGCAAGGACCCAAGCCGAAAAGCGAAAGGGCCCCCGAAAGGAGGCCCTTTTTGCTGGTCCGACTGGAGCGGGCGATGAGATTCGAACTCACGACCCTAACCTTGGCAAGGTTATGCTCTACCCCTGAGCTACGCCCGCGCCGGTTGGACGAGCGAGGATTTATAAAGAGGCGCGGGGGGCCGCAAGGGGGAAAGTGCACCGCCACCGAAAATTTCTGCCTCGGGGCGGGGAAGCGCGGAACGGGCTGGCGGCAAACCGGCAATCCTTTGCCAACAGGTCCTGACACTTGGAACCAGATCGGCCTCAGGGAGTTCTGTCACTTAGGCGGCGCCTGTTGCGCTGCCTCGCAGACAGGAGAACAGCGATGAACAACGACCAGATCGCCGGCAAGTGGAAGCAGATGAAGGGCGAAGCCAAGGTCATGTGAGGCAAGCTTACCGACGACGACCTGGACATCGCCGAGGGCCACGCCGACAAGCTGCGCGGCCTGGTGCAGGAACGCTATGGTCGCACAAAGGAAGAGGCGAGGCGGGAAGTCGACGACTTCTTCTCGCGCTATTGATTAAGGCTAGATGGCAAGAGGCCGTCCGGCGGGGCGGCCCTTTCGCTATTTCCAGTCGGCTGGAACTGCCTCGGGCTCGAAGATCTCGTCAAAGGGCGTGTCGCCGAACGCGCCCTGGTCGTACATCACGCGGCTGGTGAAGCTGCCCCAGTACAGCCCCGAAGGCGCGGTCAGGTGCCAGTCCGAGATCATCGACTGGTCGAAGTCCACCTGATCGCCCTCGGTCAGATTGCCGAGCGCGACGGGGTCGTTGGCCAGAAGGCCGGTAAAGCTGCCGTCTTCCCGCCGGGCAAAGGGCGCGACCCAGATGTGTTCCACTTCGGTTGCGCTGCTGTCGACCGTCGGGAAGCCGACCTTGACCAGGGCCATGTCCGATCCGTTGCCGTCGGCGTCCAGCGCGTTGGCAAGGAACAGCGGCAGCGTCGCCTGCGCCTCGGCGATGGCGGCATTCATCGCTGCATCGTCCTGGGCGTAGTCGATCGTCGGGTCCTGCGCCGCAGCTGGCAGGGCAATGGCCCCCGCGAACAGGGCCGAGAGCAGAAGCCGTTGCAGCATCATTCCAGCTCCAACAGCAGGTCCTTGGCCTCGATCTGGCTGCCCGGATGGACGTGGATCGCCTTGACCACGGCCTCGCGGTCGGCGTGGAGGCCGGTTTCCATCTTCATCGCCTCGATGTTGAGGAGGAGGTCCCCAGCGCGGACCTTTTGGCCCACGGTCACGGCAATCGAGGCGATGGCGCCGGGCATCGGCGCGCCGACATGGGCGGGATTGCCTTCGGCGGCCTTGGGACGGGCGGCGGTCTTGGCCTTCACCGCCCGGTTCGGCACCCGGATCACGCGGGGCTGGCCGTTCAGTTCGAAGAAGACCTTGACCTCGCCCTCTTCCGTCGTTTCGCCCACCGCCTGCAGCCGGATTTCCAGGGTCTTGCCGGGATCGATCTCCAGCGATACCTCGTCGCCCGGCTGCATGCCGTAGAAGAAGACGGGCGTCGGCAGGGTGCGGACGGGACCATAGGTCTTGTGGCGGCCCATATAGTCGAGGAAGACCTTGGGATACATGAGATAACCGTTCAGATCCTCGTCATCGACGGTGATCCCGTTCATCTCCTCGGACACCTTCTTGCGCACCGCTTCCAGGTCCACGGGCGGCAGGGTCTTCCCAGGCCGGTCGGTCAGCGGCTGTTCGCCCTTCAGGACTTTCTTCAGGATGCCCTGGGGCCAGCCGCCATGCGGTTGCCCGAGGTTGCCCTTCAGCATGTCCACGACGCTGTCGGGGAAGGCCACGTCGACATTGGGGTCCTCCACCTGCGCGCGGGTGAGGCCTTGGGCCACCATCATCAGCGCCATGTCACCCACGACCTTGGAGGACGGCGTGACTTTCACGATGTCGCCGAACATCTGGTTCGCATCGGCATAGGCCTGGGCGACCTCGTGCCAGCGTTCTTCAAGGCCGAGGCTGCGGGCCTGGGCCTTGAGATTGGTGAACTGCCCGCCGGGCATTTCGTGCAGGTAGACTTCCGACGCCGGGGCCTGCAGGCCGGATTCAAACGCCGCATACTGCTTGCGGACGGCTTCCCAGTAGTCGGAAATCTGCCGCACCGCCGCGATGTCGATCCCGGTGTCGCGGTCGGTGTTCCGCAGGGCTTCCACGATGGAGCCAAGGCAGGGCTGCGAGGTGCCGCCCGAGAAGGCATCCATTGCTGCGTCCACCGCATCCACGCCCGCGTCGCAGGCGGCAAGGATCGTCGCCGCCCCGGCGCCACTGGTGTCATGGGTGTGGAAATGGACCGGCAGGCCGATTTCCTGCTTCAGCGCCTTGATCAGGACGCGGGCCGAGGCGGGTTTCATCAGCCCCGCCATGTCCTTCAGGCCCAGCACGTGGGCGCCGGCCGATTTCAGCTCCTTGGCGCGGTCGAGGTAGTATTTCAGGTCATACTTCGACCGGGCCGGGTCCAAAAGGTCGCCGGTATAGCAGATCGTGCCTTCGCAGACCTTGTTCGCCTCGATCACCGCGTCCATCGCGACGCGCATGTTCTCGACCCAATTGAGGCTGTCGAAGACGCGGAATACGTCGACGCCGGTCTTGGCGGCCTGCAGGACGAAGGACCGCACCACGTTGTCGGGGTAGTTGGTGTAGCCCACCCCGTTCGAGGCGCGGAGCAGCATCTGCGTCATCAGGTTCGGCATAGCGGCCCGCAGATCGCGAAGGCGCTGCCAGGGGCATTCCTGCAGGAAGCGGTAGGCGACGTCGAAGGTTGCCCCGCCCCAGCATTCCACGCTGAACAGCTGCGGCAGGTTCGCGGCATAGGCGGGCGCGACCTTGATCATGTCGATCGACCGCATCCGGGTGGCCAGCAGCGACTGGTGCCCGTCGCGCATCGTGGTGTCGGTCAGAAGGACCTTCTTCTGTTCCTTCATCCAGTCGGCGACGGCCTGCGGGCCCTTCTGCTCCAACAGGTTCCGGGTCCCCATCGCGGGATCGGCCTTGAGCGCGGGCGGCTTCGGCGGCTTGGCCTCGGCCGGGGGCTTCGGGCGGCCCGCCGTCTCGGGGTGGCCGTTCACGGTGATGTCGGCGATGTAGAGGAGAATCTTCGTCGCCCGGTCGCGCCGCTTCTTGAAGGCGAAAAGCTCGGGCGTCGTGTCGATGAATTTCGTCGTGTAGGTGTCGTTCAGGAAGGTCTTATGCTTCAGAAGGTTGATGACGAACTCGATGTTCGTGGCCACCCCCCGGATACGGAACTCGCGCAACGCCCGGTCCATCCGCGCAATCGCCTTCTCCGGCGTCTGGGCGTGGGCGGTGACCTTCACCAGAAGCGAGTCGTAGTACCGCGTGATGACGGACCCCGCATAGGCCGTGCCGCCATCCAGGCGGATGCCGTTCCCGGTGGCGCTGCGGTAGGCCGTGAGCCGCCCATAGTCCGGGATGAAGTTGTTCAGCGGGTCTTCCGTCGTGACCCGGCACTGCAGCGCATGGCCGTTCAGCTTGACGTCGGCCTGGCTGGCCACCCCTGTTGCCTCGGGCAGGGACTTGCCTTCCTCGATCAGGATCTGGGCCTGGACGATGTCGATGCCGGTCACCTCCTCGGTGACGGTGTGTTCGACCTGGACGCGGGGGTTCACCTCGATGAAGTAGAACTTGCCCGTCTCCATATCCATCAGGAACTCGACGGTGCCCGCGCATTCATAGGCGACATGGCCGCAGATGCGCTTGGCCATCTCGCAGACTTCCTCGCGCTGTTCTTGCGTCAGGTACGGGGCAGGCGCGCGTTCGACGACCTTCTGGTTCCGGCGCTGGACGGTGCAGTCGCGTTCCCACAGGTGCCAGCAGTTGCCCGCCTTGTCGCCGAGGATCTGCACCTCGACGTGCCGGGCGCGGAGGATCATCTTTTCGAGATACCCTTCGCCGTTGCCGAAGGCGGCTTCCGCCTCGCGCCGGCCCTCGCGGACCTTGGCCTCCAGTTCGTCCTCGTTCAGGATCGGCCGCATCCCCCGCCCGCCGCCGCCCCAGGAGGCCTTGAGCATCAGCGGATAGCCCACTTCGGCGGCTTGGCGCTTGATGAGCGCCATGTCCTCGCCCAAGACCTCGGTCGCCGGGATGACCGGCACTCCGGCCTCCATCGCCACGCGGCGGGCCGAGGCTTTGTCGCCAAGCGCGCGCATCGTCTCGGCGCGGGGGCCGATGAAGGTGATCCCGGCCTGGTCGCAGGCATCGACGAAATCGGGGTTTTCCGACAGAAGCCCATAACCCGGGTGGATCGCATCAGCCCCGGACATGCGGGCGACCCGGATGATCTCGGGGATCGACAGGTAGGCGCCCACAGGCGACAGCCCCTCACCGATCCGGTAGGCCTCGTCCGCCTTGAAACGGTGGAGGGAAAGCTTGTCCTCCTCGGCATAGACCGCGACGGTTTTCTTGCCCATCTCGTTGGCCGCCCGCATGACGCGGATGGCGATTTCGCCCCGGTTGGCAACGAGGATCTTCTTGAACTCGGGCATTCGGGCCTCCCCAGGCTGGACGGGAGGACATTAGAGGTGCTGCGGTGCGGCGCAAGGGGGATTGCCGCCGTTTTCCGACAGAAATGCGACAGAGCGCCGCTGTGTGCCGTTAGCGCAAACATAACCGCATCGGCGGGCCTGAACATTCATAGAACGCGGGCCTTTCCCCCCGCGCCGATGCCGCTATACTGCCGCGCATGACCGGTTGGGACGAAGATCAGGCCTTCGAGGCCGCCGCCGCGCCTGTGCCCCCGCCTGCGAGCCTTTCGCAGCGTGCGATGGCGGCGCGACCGATGCCCTATCTCGACGACCTGAATCCGGCGCAGCGTGCTGCGGTCGAGGCGCTGGATGGCCCGGTCCTGATGCTGGCGGGGGCGGGGACGGGGAAGACCAAGGCCCTGACGGCGCGGATCGTGCATCTTTTGCACCAGCGGCGGGCGCGCCCGAACGAGATCCTGGCGGTGACCTTCACCAACAAGGCCGCGCGCGAGATGAAGGAGAGGGTGGGGCGGTTGCTGGGCGAGGTGGCCGAGGGGATGCCCTGGATGGGCACCTTCCATTCGCTGTCGGTCAAGATCCTGCGACGCCATGCCGAACTGGTGGGGCTGAAGCCGAACTTCACGATCCTGGATACGGATGACCAGTTGCGGCTGTTGAAGCAGTTGGTGCTGGCCGCGAACATCGACGAAAAGCGCTGGCCGGCGCGGTTGCTGGCGTCGCTGATCGACGGCTGGAAGAACCGCGCCTGGCTGCCGGAGAAGGTGCCGTCGTCCGAGGCCGGGGCCTACAACAACCGGGGGACGGAGCTCTATGCGGCCTATCAGGAACGCCTCAAGACACTGAACGCGGTGGATTTCGGCGACCTGCTGATGCACTGCGTGACGATCTTCCAGACCCGTCCGGACGTGCTGGAGCAGTACCAGCGCTGGTTCCGCTATATCCTTGTCGACGAATACCAGGACACGAACGTCGCCCAGTACCTCTGGCTGCGGCTGCTTGCCCAGGCGCACCGGAACATTTGCTGCGTGGGCGACGACGACCAGTCGATCTACGGCTGGAGGGGGGCTGAGGTTGGCAACATCCTGCGGTTCGAGAAGGACTTCCCCGGCGCTCAGGTGCTCCGGCTGGAGCAGAATTATCGCTCGACCGGGCATATCCTGGGGGCGGCGTCGGGGATCATCGCGAAGAACGCAGGCCGCCTCGGTAAGACCCTGTGGACGACGGGGGCCTTGGGTGAGAAGGTTCGGCTGATCGGCCATTGGGACGGCGAGGAAGAGGCGCGCTGGATCGGCGAGGAGATCGAGGCGATCCAGCGGGGCACCCGTGGCCGCGACCCGGTGGACCTGAACCACCAGGCGATCCTGGTGCGTGCCTCCCACCAGATGCGCGCCTTCGAGGACCGGTTCCTGACCATCGGCCTGCCCTACCGGGTGATCGGCGGCCCGCGCTTCTATGAACGGCAGGAAGTCCGCGACGCGATGGCGTACTTCCGGCTGGCGGTGTCTCCTGATGACGATCTGGCCTTTGAACGCGTGGTGAACCTGCCGAAGCGGGGGCTTGGCGACACGGCGCAGGCCAAGATCAACGTGCTGGCGCGGGGGGCGCAGGTCTCGCTTCTCGACGGCGCGCGGGAGGCGTTAGCGAAGGGGGTTATCCCGGGGAAGGGGGCCTCGCAACTGAGGGCCTTCGTCGATGGGGTGGACCGCTGGCACCTGGCGACGCTGCATCCGGAATACGACCACATCCGGCTGGCCGAGACGATCCTGGACGAGTCCGGCTACACCGAGATGTGGCAGAACGACAAGACGCCGGAGGCTCCGGGCCGCTTGGACAACCTCAAGGAACTGATCAAGGCGCTGGAGCAGTTCGACAACCTGCAGGGGTTCTTGGAGCACGTCTCGCTGATCATGGACAACGAGACCGAGGGGGCGGAGGAGAAGGTCACGATCATGACCCTTCACGCCGCCAAGGGGCTGGAGTTTCCCGTGGTCTTCCTGCCGGGGTGGGAGGATGGGTTGTTTCCCTCCCAGCGCAGCATGGATGAGAGCGGGCTGAAGGGGTTGGAGGAGGAGCGGCGGCTGGCCTACGTGGGCATCACGCGGGCCGAGAGGCTTGCCACGATCAGCTTTGCCAGCAATCGGCGGGTCTACGGGCAGTGGCAGTCGCAGCTTCCCAGCCGGTTCATCGATGAGCTGCCGGGGGAGCATGTCGAGGTGCTGACCGCCCCCGGATTGTATGGCGGGGGCTTCGGGGCGGCGGCTTCGGTGGGGTTCGGGTCGAGCCTGGAGGAGCGGGTCTCGAAGGCGGACGTCTACAACTCACCCGGTTGGCGGCGGCTGCAGGAGAACTCCAGCACCCGCCCGATGCGGCAGCCGCAGGAGGCGCGGCATGTGGTGATCGATCTGGAGGCGGCCTCTCCCTATGTGATCGGCGACCGGGTCTTTCACCAGAAGTTCGGCTACGGCGAGATCATGGGGATCGAGGGCGACAAGCTGGACGTGGAGTTCGATCATGCCGGGTCGAAAAAGGTCGTCGCGCGCTGGGTGATCCCGGCGGATCAGGTGGATGATGTTCCTTTCTGAGGGGACGTTTCCACGGTGGGCAATGCCAGGATATTCATTGATTTCAATAGCTTGTCCGCGGACATTAGGGGTTTCTTAACATCTGGTCCCGAGGGGCCGCTAAGCGCTTGCAGGGGGCTTGCGCCCTGGTCTGGCATCGCGGCAAGCTGCGGCAAATCGGGGGGCATCACATCATGGCGGACACGGTCGACCTGGCACAGATTGCAGACCTGCTGGAGGCCCGGGCGACGGGGGGCGGGAGGGTCATCGCGGCCATTGCGGGGGCGCCGGGGTCGGGGAAGTCGACGCTGGCCGAGAAGCTGGTCGGCAAGCTGAACGGGCGGAAGCCGGGGTTGGCGGCGGTGTTGCCGATGGACGGGTATCATTATGATGACCTCTATCTGGTGCCGGCGGGGCTGCGGCCCCGGAAGGGGGCGCCGATGACCTTCGATGTGGGCGGTCTTTACCACACCCTCCAGCGGCTGCGGGGGCGGGAGGAGGCGGAGGTGGCTGTCCCCGTCTTCGACCGCGAGATCGAGATCGCGCGGGCAGGGGCGCGGCTGATCCCGCGGGACGTGCCGGTGATCGTCGTGGAGGGGAACTGGCTGCTGTTGAACCAGTCCCCCTGGGACCGGCTGCGGCCCCTCTTCGACGTCACGGTGATGGTCGAGGTTCCCGAACATGTGCTGCGGGCGCGCCTTCGGGGGCGGTGGGAGCGGCTGGGGCTGTCTGAGCCGGAGATCGTCGCCAAGCTGGAGGAGAACGACCTGCCGAACGGGCGCTGGGTCCGGGATGGGTCCGTGGCGGCGGACCATGTGATCCGGAACGGGTGAGGCCGGTCTTGTCCACGGTGGACAGTTTCCGTTTTACCTAAACAGATCAATGCCTTGCCGATTTTCATTAAGGATTTGGAAAGGTTTGTCCGCGCCCGCGCTTGCGGCACCAGGACCACCTTGGCGCCGGGGTCTTGACCAGGGAACGGCCCGGGACGCTTGCACCTGGCCAGCGGATGTCGGCGGCCCGTGTCGCAGCGCGGTTCAGGACATCCGCTGCCTGCAAAAGACTGCGCCGCCCCGGTGGGGCGGCGCATGCCAAGATGTGCACGGCGTCAGGAGGCCGCTTGCATCGTCAGTGCCGGGGTCGTCGGCGTGATGTCCTTCATCGCCGCCTGCCAGCCGGAGAAGCGCGAGACCAGAAGGTTCAGCTCTTCCACCGAATTGGCCAGCGAGATGGTTGCGGCATGCGTCTCTTCGAACATGGCCGCATTGCGCTGGGTCACGCTGTCCATGTCGCGCACCGAGGAATTGACCTCGCGGATGCCCTGTTCCTGCCGGGTCGCCGAATTGGCAATCTCGGCCACGCTGTCGGAAATCGCGCTGACCGACTTGGTGATCGAGGCCACCACGCCACCGCTTTCGCGCATTGCGACCACGCCATCCCGCACGTGCTGGCCGGATTCGTTGATCAGCTGGCCGATCTCGCGTGCCGAATCCGAGGCGCGCTGCGCTAGGGCCCGAACCTCGGAAGCGACGACCGCAAAGCCGCGCCCGCTGTCGCCCGCCCGAGCCGCCTCGACGCCGGCGTTCAGGGCCAGGAGGTTGGTCTGGAAGGCGATGTCGTCGATCACCCCGATGATCCGGGTGATCGCCTCGGACGAAGTCTGGATCCGCTTCATCGCCTCTTCCGATCGGTTGATGATTTCCACCCCGGCCATCGCCTTCTGGGCCGCATCATGCGTCAGGTCGCGGACCGTCTGGATGCTGGAGGTCGTGCTTTCCACAAGCCCGGTCATTTCGGCCATGGTGCCCGAGGTCCGGCTGATCGCGATGGCCGATTTCTCGGTCCGTTGCGCGAGGTCCTCGGTCGCCATGCGGATCGATTCGACGTCGGCACTGATGTGGCCCGAAGCCCCCGAAATCTCGGCCACGATCTTGCGCAGGGCGCGGACCGCGGCGTTGAAGTCCATCCGCAGCTTCTTGTAGCCTTCGGAGAAGAAGCCATCGATGGTCACGTCAAGCTCGCCGTTGGCCATCCGGCGCAGCGACTGCGCCAGATGCTGAACGACCTCATCCTGGGCCTGGCGCTGCTTTTCCTGCGCTTCTTCATGTTCGGCGCGATCACGGTCCTGCTGGGCGCGGAATTCCGCTGCCCGCTGCTGTTCGGCCCGCTCGGCGTCACGCTGGCGCTGGACTTCGGCAATCTCGGCCTCACGCTGGCGTTCGAGCGTGGCAAGACGCTCGGCCTCGGCCTTGTGGGCCTCGTCCTCGGCAGAGCTCAACGACTTGTCCATCGCCTGGAGAGCGCGAGCGATATCGCCGATCTCGTCCCCGCGGTCGGTGTGCGAGACGCTGCGCTGCGGGGCCCGTTGCGCCACCAGATCCATGTCCGAGGTGATCTGCAGAAGCGGCGTGGACACCGACCGGGACGCGGCAACGGCGATGACGCTTGAGACGAGAACCACGGCAAGGCCGATGCCGGCGAACCAGAGCCCCATGACCAGGATCGGGTACATGACCTCGGATTCTTGCAGTTCCGCGGCGATCCACCAGGTGGAGCCATGCACCGAAATCTGGTGCCAGGTGATCCGGACATGTGCGCCTTCGATGCCGGTCGATTTGAACAGGGCGTCCGTGCTTGGGTTTGAGTTCAACAGTGCCAGGGTGTCCGGGGGCACATAGGTCGCCAGCACCTCATTCTGTTCGGTTTCCATGACGTCGCTGCGCAACCGGCCATCGGCACCCACCAGATAGATGCGCAGCGTCGTGTCGGCATGATCTTCCCCGTCGACCGCGTAGTTGATTGCATCGATCGGCATCTGGATCGCGATGACACCCAGCGCTTTGCCCGAGGCGTCGCGCACAGGTGTTGCCATGAAGGCGGCCGGTGCCCCGTTCGACGGCGCGTAGGCAGAGAAATCTTCGAACACCAGGCTGCCGGGTTCGGTCAGGTCCATCGCGCGGTTGAAGGCTGCCGCAAGCCCCGAATCGGCCCATTCCCCGGTCTTCAGGTTGGTGGCAAAGTCGCGTTCCTTGTAGACCGTGTAGACGACGTTGCCCATCGCATCGATCAGGAACATGTCGTAGTAGCCGAAGGCATTCAGCCGGGGCAGGAAGCTTTTCTGCACGGCGGCATGGATCCGGTCGTAGCGGTCAGCGCTGCCGGTATCGATCAGAAGCTGCTTCTTGCCGACCGGATTGGGATTGTCGTCGATATAGCGGCGATGCAGGGCCGCCATCCCGCCGGGTTCGGCGGCAAAGGCCTGCGACATATCGGTAAGCGCCTGGGCAACGGCGGGATCGCTGGCCAGCGAGATGACTTCGCCCGCCACATGGTTGGTCACCTGCGTCACCTTGCCGGCGGCCGCGGTTGTCGCGTGTTCCACGATCATCTCGGTATTCGCAAGGAGGCTGGCGCTTGTCTTCAGGAAGGCCGCCGTTGCCACGAACACCACAGAGAGCAGGCTGAGCGCGATCATCAGCGCGGGCAGCTTGCGGGTCAGTCTGATCGACTTCAAATCCGGAATGCGCATTTGTCATGTCCCATGATCACATCGCGCACATCCTTGACCGCCATTCCTTGACGAAGCGTAAGCCGATGCCTTGCATTTTATCGATCAGGGCTTGGCTATTCCCGCTGGTCAGACCGGGCAAATCCCGCTAGGCTGGCGCGCAAGACCCGGGGGTTACACCCGGGCTTGAGGCAGAGCAGGCGTGACAGGCGGTATTCCATGACTGAAATGGTCTATGGCTCGAATCCGGTGCGGGTTTCCGAGCCGGTCATCCCACGGTGGTGGCGCACGATCGACAAATGGACGCTGACCTGCGTCTTCGTGCTGTTCGGGTTCGGGCTTCTCTTGGGGCTGGCGGCGAGCGTGCCCCTGGCCACGCGCAACGGGCTGGAGCCGTTCTACTATGTGCAGCGCCAGGCCTTCTTTGGCGGCGTCGCGCTGGTGGTGATGCTGGGGATTTCGATGATGCCGCCCGACATGGTGCGCCGCCTGGGCGTCATGGGGTTTGCGGTGTCGATGCTGGCGCTGATGGCCTTGCCGCTGTTCGGGACCGATTTCGGCAAGGGCGCGGTGCGGTGGTTTTCCTTCGGGTTTGCGTCAGTGCAGCCATCGGAGTTCCTGAAGCCCGGTTTCGTGATCGTCGTGGCCTGGCTGATCGCGGCGAGCCAGGATCTGGCGGGGCCGCCGGGCAAGACGATCTCCTTTGCGCTGACGCTGGTCGTGGTGGCGTTCCTGGCGATGCAGCCGGACTTTGGCCAGTCGGCGTTGATCCTGTTCGCCTGGGGGGTGGTCTATTTCGTCGGTGGCGCTCCGATGCTGCTGATCGGGGTCGTGGGGGGCATCACCGCTGCGGCGGGGCTGGTGTTCTATGAGTCGAGCGAACACTTCGCGCGGCGGATCGACGGGTTCCTGTCGCCTGACGTGGACCCGCGGACTCAGCTGGGATACGCGGCCAACGCGATCCAGGAGGGCGGGTTCTTCGGGGTGGGCGTGGGCGAGGGGCAGGTGAAGTGGTCGCTACCGGACGCGCATACCGACTTCATCATCGCGGTCGCGGCCGAGGAATACGGGCTGATCCTGGTGCTGCTGATCCTGGCAGTCTACGGGGTGATCGTGGTGCGGTCCTTGTGGCGGCTGTTGCCCGAGCGCGACCCGTTCGCGCGGCTGGCGGGAGCGGGGCTTGCGTGCATCTTCGGGGTGCAGGCGATGATCAACATGGGCGTCGCGGTGCGACTTCTGCCCGCCAAGGGGATGACGCTGCCGTTCGTGAGCTACGGCGGGTCGTCGGTGATTGCGGCGGGGATCACTCTGGGGATGCTCCTGGCGCTGACGCGAGAGCGGCCTCGGGGCCAGATGAGCGACGTGTTCCGGCGCGGTCGGTGATGGCAAAGCTTCTTCTCATCGCGGCGGGGGGGACCGGGGGGCACATGTTCCCGGCGCAAGCCCTGGCCGAGGCGATGCTGGCGCGGGGGTGGCGGGTGAAGCTGTCCACCGACGACCGGGGCGCACGGTACGCGGGCGGGTTTCCCGAGGCGGTGAGGATCGAGCGCGTGGCCAGCGCGACCTTTGCGCGGGGCGGGGCGGCGGCAAAGCTGATGGTGCCGTTCCGGATTCTGGGGGGCGTGATCGGAGCCATGCTTTCGCAGTTGCGCGACAAGCCGGCGGTGGTGGTGGGGTTCGGCGGATATCCCTCGATCCCCGCGCTGTCGGCGGCCTGGGTCCTGCGGCGACCGCGGATGATCCATGAGCAGAACGGGGTGCTGGGCCGGGTGAACCAGGTGTTCGCGCGCCGGGTGGACAAGGTCGCTTGCGGGACGTGGCCCACCACCCTGCCAGCGGGTGTGACCGGAGAGGCCACGGGCAACCCGGTGCGGCAGGCGGTGCTGGACCGCGCCTCGGCGCCCTATATCCCGCCTGGCGACTATCCGATGAGCCTGGTGGTGATCGGGGGCTCACAGGGCGCTCGGGTGCTGTCGGATGTGGTCCCGGCGGCGGTGGCGCTGTTGCCGGAAGGGCTGCGGGCAAACCTGCGGGTGGCGCATCAGGCGCGGGACGAGGACGGTGCGCGGGCCGCCGAGGCCTATGAGGCGGCGGGGGTGAGGGCGGAGATCGCGCCGTTCTTTGCGGACATTCCGCGCAGGCTGTCCGAGGCGCAGTTGGTGATTTCGCGATCCGGCGCGTCGTCGGTGGCGGACATCTCGGTCATCGGGCGACCGGCGATCCTGATCCCCCTGGCGACGGCGACAGGGGACCACCAGACGGCCAATGCCAAGGGACCATCTGACGCAGGGGCGGCGGTGGTGATCCAGGAGAAGGCGCTTGACGCCAGTGCCCTTGCGGGCCACATCGCCGCGATCCTGGAAGACCCCCACAAGGCCGAGATGATGGCGCGGGCGGCCCTGGGCGAGGGCAAGCCGGACGCGACGGCGCGGCTGGTGGCGCTGGTGGAAGAGTTAGGCGGAGACGCAACATGAACGCAGCAACGAAGCTTCCGCTGGAGCTGGGGCCGATCCACTTCGTCGGCATCGGCGGGATCGGGATGTCGGGCATCGCCGAGGTGCTGATGACGCTGGGCTACCGGGTGCAGGGGTCGGATGCGAAGGCCTCAAAGATCACCGACCGGCTGGTCAAGCTGGGGGCGACCTTCTTCGAGGGGCAGAAGGCCGAAAACATCGGCGATGGTGTCTCGGTCGTCGTGATCTCGTCGGCGATCAAGAAGGGCAACCCGGAGCTTGAGGAAGCGCGGCGGCGCAAGCTGCCAGTGGTGCGCCGGGCGGAGATGCTGGCGGAACTGATGCGGATGCGGTCCAACATCGCCATCGCCGGGACGCATGGCAAGACGACGACGACGACGATGGTGGCGACGCTCTTGGACAAGGGCGGGTTTGACCCGACGGTCATCAACGGCGGCGTGATCCACGCCTATGGCTCGAACGCCCGGGCCGGGGCGGGTGAGTGGATGGTGGTGGAGGCCGACGAGTCGGATGGCAGCTTCAACCGGCTGCCCGCGACGATCGCCATCGTGACCAACATCGACCCTGAGCACATGGAGCATTGGGGAACGTTCGACAATCTGCGGAAGGGCTTTCTGGATTTCGTGTCGAACATTCCGTTCTACGGGCTGGCCGTGTGCTGCACGGATCATCCCGAGGTGCAGGCGCTGGTGGGCCGGGTGACCGACCGCCGGGTGGTGACCTTCGGCTTCAACGCCCAGGCCGATGTGCGGGCGGTGAACCTGCGGTATGAGAACGGCGTCGCGCATTTCGACATCGCGCTGCAGGGCGAGGGCAGCATGATCGAGGGCTGCACCCTGCCGATGCCGGGGGACCACAACGTCTCGAACGCGCTGTCGGCAGTCGCCGTGGCGCGGCACCTGGGGATGAAGAAGGACGAAATCCGCGAGGCGCTGGCCGGGTTTGCGGGCGTGAACCGGCGTTTCACCAAGGTGGCCGAAGTGAACGGGGTCACGATCATCGACGACTACGGCCACCACCCGGTGGAGATCGCCGCAGTGCTGAAGGCCGCGCGTCAGGCGACGAAGGGGCGGATCATCGCGGTCCACCAGCCGCACCGCTACACCCGGCTGTCGAGCCTCTTCGAAGAGTTCTGCACCTGCTTCAACGAGGCCGATGTGGTGGCCATCGCCGAGGTCTATGCGGCGGGCGAGGACCCGATCCCGGGGGCCTCCCGCGATGACCTGGTGGCGGGGCTGATTGCGCATGGCCATCGGCATGCCCGCGCGCTGCAGGACGAAAGCGAGCTGGCGCGGCTGGTGAAGGAACAGGCGCGGCCCGGTGACATGGTTGTCTGCCTGGGCGCGGGGACTATTTCCAGCTGGGCGAATGCCCTTCCGGGCAAACTGATGGGGGCAGCGGCGTGAGAGGGACGATTTTTCTGCGAAAAATCGGATGCCTTTGCCCTGACGCGCGCGGGTGATCGGCTACGTCTCACCGCTGTTCTTCCTGTGCCTCTGGGTTCTGGCGGCGGCTGCGGTCGCCATGCTGCCGATGAAGCGGCAGATGGCGCCGGGGCTGGTCCTTCTGATCCTGGCGCCGATCCTACTGGTCTGGGTCGGCTGGGTGCATGGCTGGGTCTGGCTCCTGGTGGGCCTGGTGGCCTTCGTCTCGATGTTCCGCAACCCGCTGATCTATTTCGTCCGTCGCGCGCTGGGCCGTCCGGCGCCCTTGCCGAAGGACCTGGAGAAATGAGCGGACCGGGGCCGGGCCGGGCAGGGAACCTTGCCGCCGTGCCCGGGTTCACTGGCTTTGCCGCGAGTGGGGCCCCGTGATGGCTGAACACCTGGAGCGCCGTCTGGGCCTTGGACTGCTGACCGCCTATGGCGTGGGCGTCATGGTGGGGGCAGGCATCTATGTGCTGGTCGGCACGGTGGTGGGCCATGCCGGGATCTGGGCGCCCTTCGCCTTTCTGCTGGCGGGCTTGGTGGCGCTGTTTTCCGCGCTGTCCTATGCCGAGTTCGCCACCCGGCTGCCCGAGGCGGCGGGGCAGGCGGCCTATGTCGAGCGGGGCTTCTCTTCTCGCGGGTTCGGCATTCTGGCCGGGCTGGCGATTGCGCTGACCGGGATCATCTCGGCCGCGGCGGTGCTGCGCGGCGGGGTGGGATATCTGACGGCGTTCGTCGACTGGCCGGTGCCGCTGCTGATCCTGCTGATCGGGGTGGTGCTGACTGTGGTGGCGGTGGTTGGCGTCCTGGAAAGCCTGGCGCTGATCGCGGTGCTGACGCTGGTCGAGGTTGCGGGTCTGGTGGCGGTGATCGGGGCGGGGTTCCTGGCCGCGCCGGGCCCGGACTGGGTGGGCCTGGCGGACTTGCCCGCGCCACCCCTGGCGGGGATCGCGGCGGCGATTTCGCTGTCGGTCTTCGCCTTCATCGGCTTCGAGGACCTGACCAACATGGCCGAAGAGGCCAAGGACCCCGAGTGGGCGATGCCGCGGGCGATCCTCTTGGCGCTGGCGATCACGGCGGTCCTGTACATGGCGGTCAGTTTTGCCGCTGTGCGGGTCGTGCCCCACGCCGAGTTGAGCGGAAGCGAGCAGCCGGTGGCGCTGATCTGGGAGCGGGCGATGGGCGGCTCGGCGGTGTTTCTGTCGGCAATTGCCGTGGCGGCGGCGCTGAACGGGGTGTTGGCGCAGATCGTGATGGCGGCGCGGGTGCTGTTCGGGCTGGGGCGGCGGAGCCGGGTGCTGGCGCCGCTGGCAGAGGCGCATGGGCGCTTTGGCACGCCGGCGCGGGCAACGCTCTTGGTCGGCGGGGCGGTGCTGGCCGCGGCGCTGGTGCTGCCGGTCGAGACGCTGGCCAAGGCGGCTTCGGCGGTGCTGCTGGCGGTTTTCGTGGTGGTGAATGCCGCGCTGATCCGCCTGCACCGCCGCGAACCGGAGGCGCCGTTCCGGGTGCCGCGCTGGGTGCCCTGGGCCGGGCTGATCGCGGCGCTTGCGGCGCTGGGTGCGGCGCTGTTCACCATTGTGTCGGGAGAGGCTGCATGATGGGCAATTTCGGTTCGGACCCGGATTACTGGCCGCTTGTGCTGTGCCTGCTCTGGCTGGTCGTGGCCAATGTGATCGCCATGTTCCCCTCACGCGATCATCACTGGAAGGCGGCCTATGTGCTGATCGCGATCGGCGTGCCGCTTCTGGGATGGGCGACCTGGGTTTCGGGTCCGCTGGTCGGGCTTTTGTTGCTGGCCGCGGGGGCCTCGGTCCTGCGTTGGCCGGTGATCTTCCTCTGGCGCTGGCTGCGCCGTCAGTTCGGGTGAGGCGGAATGAACTGGATCTTCTGGGCAATCGGTGCGGTGACGGTGATCCTTGTCGGGGTCATGTCCTATGCGGTGACGCGTCGCTATGGCTGGGGCGCGGCCGTGGTGCTGCCGGTCGCGGCGTTGGCGGCGCTGGTCGGGATGACCTGGCAGGAACAGGGGCTGGACTTCGCCGGGGGGATCGACCTCGTGCAGGAGACGCTGGTCTTCACCGCGCCGGTCCTGGTCGGAGCGGCGGTCGGCATCGTGGTTGCCCTGAGGCGGCGGGCCTGAGGGCGGCTTTTCCCGACTTGTCGCGACCCCCGGGACCGGGCTGATCTGCGGCCTGGGTTTCAGCGGGGGTAGCGTCCGATGGCGGGAGGATTCCTGGTACTGGTCGTCATTGGCCTTGGCTTGGGCGGCTGGGGGGCCTGGGCGGTGGCGCGGCATTTCGGGCTGTGGCCGGGACTGCTCATGCCCGGCGCGCTGGCCGGGATCACGCTGGCGGTAGCCGGAGCACCGCTGGGCCACGCCGAAGAGGCGATGGGCCGTGGGCTGGCGGTCATGTTCATCTGGCTGCCCCTGACCGTCGGGACAGCACTGGCCGCGGCGCTGGGGCTGTACCAGCGCTGGCGGGCGGGGGCGCATGAGTAGGCCAAGTTCGCCGTGCAACCAGGCGGCCCGGAAGGCGTGGAAGATGACCAGACTTCGCCCTGCATGTGGCGTGCCGAGGCTGGATAGCCACTGGGCGGACCTGACGTGGGTTCGGGAGGTTGGGCGGGCGGCATGGCGGGGCCTGCCCGCAGAAGCGGCGGACCATCGCGCCGTTCCGGGCTGGTGCCTGGTGTGTCGGTTCTTCCGACTGAGGCTAGGGTCTAACCGGATCCTGCAGGATTGCGATATCTGGGCAGGGGTGACCCGACTGGGGCGGCGGCCAATAAAGTTGAGACTGCGGGCAGCCGCGTAGATGCTGGGTCAGCGGGGCTGGGTGTGCATGTCACCCGGCGCGCGGCCGATGGCCTGATCGCCTTGAGCATCTGGGTCAGCCTTGACGCCGGAGTTCTTCGGGAACCTGGTGATCCTCGCCGTCAGAGCCAGACCCAGCCGATGAGGGCGGGGGGCAAGGGAACGCGCCTTGCGCACCGAACCCTGGTCGCCGAAACTGCGGCCATGGAAGTGGAAGTCATCAAGGATCGAGAGGGCCTAGCTGCATGGCTGAAGACCCGGCCCCAAGCGACACGACAGGCCGATGACTTGTGCATCGCGACCCGCGCCGCCCTGCGTGTCTGCCCGTTGTGGTCAGGCGCCATGGACGCCGCCTGGGCGCAGGCGGCTGACTTGACTGCGCTGCCAGTGCTTCGGTTTTTGCTGACTTCGGGCTTTGCGCGCCGTTGTCCCAGCGCCGAAGTCAGGGCCGCCGCCGCCCTCGCCGTCAGGGCGCGTGCCGGATTCTCTGCCGTCGCCCGCGCCTGCACTGCCGCCGGTGACCATGCCGCGATTACTGCAGCCCATGCTGCCGCAGACGCAGCTGACGCCGCCGCAGAGACCACTTTCCGGCCAGAGGTTTCCTCTGCCGCGTCCTCTGCCTCTCTGGCTGCGGTCTCTGCTGCCGTCTCTACTCCCGACGCGCGTGCCGCCGCCGACTTCGTTTCGGAACAGGCCCTCTACTCTGCTGGCAATCTCGCAGGCGCCGCTCACTGGACCGCCATTCAGGCCGATGCGCGCGATCTGGCCGCAGGTCGCGATCCCCAGGCCTGCGCCCTTTGGCCCGAGATGCCGCCTGACTGGTTCACTGGCCCCGATACGATGGCCCGCGCAATCTGGGCGCGCGACCACGACACATGGTCCTTCTGGACCCGTTGGTGGGACGGGGTCCTGTCGGGCAGCCAGCTTGACTGGGACTTGCAGCGCCGGGTGGCCCTGATCCCCGACGACCTCTGGCAGGCCGGTCCTGCCGCCCTGGCCAAAGCGGTGCGGCAGATCGAGGGCACGCCATGCACTGCGACCTGAAACGACGCCGAGGAGCGCCCGGTAGACGGCAGGTCGCAAGCCGCGCCAGTATCCTGGCCACAGGTGAACCCCATGGCGGAAGCCCTTGCGTCCGCCCCGTCAGCGCGGCTACCAACCGCGCATGACCACTCTTCCCCCTGTACGCGGCGTGTTGACGCCGGATCGGCCGCTGGCGGACCTCACCTGGTTGCGGGTCGGCGGGCCGGCGGATTGGCTGTTCCAGCCGGCGGACGAGGCGGATTTGTGTGCGTTTCTGGGGGGGCTTGATCCCTTAATGCCCGTGTTCCCGATGGGGGTCGGGTCGAACCTGATCGTGCGGGATGGCGGGATCCGGGCGGTGGTGGTGCGGCTGGGGCGGGGGTTTAATTCGATTGAGGTTCAGGGCGACCGCGTAGTTGCCGGGGCGGCGGCGCTGGATGCTCATGTGGCGCGGCGGGCGGCGGAGGCGGGGGTGGACCTGACCTTTCTGCGGACCATTCCGGGCAGCATCGGCGGCGCGGTGCGCATGAATGCGGGGTGCTACGGGTCCTATGTGGCCGACGTGCTGGAGGAGGTGCGGGTGGTCACGCGGACCGGGGAAGTGGTAACACTGCCTGCCAGCGCGTTGAACCTGCGGTATCGGCAGAGTGATTTGCCGGAGGGCTCGGTCATTGTCTCGGCCACGTTCCGCGCGCCGAAGGGCGATCCGGCGGTGCTGGACGCGCGGATGGTGGAGCAGATTGCCAAGCGGGATTCGTCGCAGCCGACGAAGGAGCGGTCGGCGGGGTCGACGTTCCGCAATCCGGCGGGGTTCTCGTCGACTGGCAAGGCCGATGACACGCATGAGCTGAAGGCCTGGAAGGTGATCGACGACGCCGGAATGCGGGGCGCGCGGGTTGGCGGGGCGCAGATGTCGGTCATGCATTCCAACTTCATGATCAATGCAGGCGGCGCGACGGCGGCGGACCTTGAAAATCTCGGCGAAGAGGTCAGGAAAAAGGTTTACCAATCAAGCGGTATCACGCTAGAGTGGGAAATCATGCGGGTCGGAGAATACTCGCAGGACGAATAAGATCACGGGGCGCAGATAAGCCCCGGATGAGGCAGTGTATGGCGGGCGCATCGAGCAGGATGGCCCCCGAAGTGGCGGTTCTGATGGGTGGGCTTTCCGCTGAGCGGGAGGTGTCGCTTGTCTCTGGGCGCGAATGCGCGGCGGCTCTTCGGGCGGCGGGGTACCGGGTGACGGAGGTCGATTGTGGCCCCGATCTGCCTGCGCGCCTTTCCGACCTGAAACCCGATGTCTGTTTCAACGCGCTGCATGGCCGCTGGGGCGAAGATGGCTGCGTCCAGGGGATGCTGGAGTGGCTGGGCATTCCCTACACGCATTCCGGGGTGCTGGCCTCGGCCCTGGCGATGGACAAGGTCAAGACCAAGGAAGTCTACAAGGCCGCGGGTCTGCCGGTGGTCGACAGCGTGCTGGCCAGCCGCGAGGCGGTGGAGGCGGGGCATGTCCTGCCCGCGCCTTACGTGGTGAAGCCTTACAATGAAGGCTCCTCGGTCGGGGTCTATATCGTCCGCGAGGGGTCGAACGCGCCTCGGCTGGCGGCCTCGATGCCCGACGTGGTGATGGTCGAGGCCTATGTGCCGGGCCGGGAGCTGACGACGACGGTGATGGGAGACCGGGCGCTGGGGGTGACGGATATCATCACCTCGGGCTGGTATGATTACGAGGCGAAGTATGCGCCCGGTGGCAGCCGCCACGAGTGCCCGGCGAAGCTGCCGAAGGATATCGAGGCGGCCTGTCTGGACTATGCCCTGCGGGCGCACAAGGCGCTGGGCTGCCGGGGGGTGTCGCGTACGGACTTCCGCTGGGACGAAAGCCGGGGCCTCGCCGGGCTGATCCTTCTGGAGACGAACACGCAGCCCGGGATGACGCCCACTTCGCTCGCCCCGGAACAGGCGGCGCATCAGGGGATCGGCTTCCCCGAGTTCTGCGCCTGGATGGTGGAGGACGCGTCATGCAATCGCTGAGCGCCCGCCGTCCTACGCGTGTTCGCAAGGACCCCGCGCCGTCGAAATGGGACTACCGGCTGCAAAGGCTGATGCTGACGCCCTATGTGCGCGGCTTCGTCTGGAAGGGCCTGCCGACGCTGGTGGTGCTGGGCGCGGTTGCGCTGTGGTTCAGCCAGGAGCCGAACCGGCAGGCGGTGATCGGGCAGCTGACACATCTGCGCGAGGAATTCGAGGCGCGGCCGGAGTTCCGGGTGTCGCTGGCCCGCGTCGAGGGCGCGTCCGAGGACCTGGCCGAGGCGGTACGGGCCAAGCTGGCGCTCCCGTTGCCGATGTCGTCCTTCGACATCGACCTCGACGCTGCGCGCGACCGGATCGAGGCGCTGGATGCGGTCAAGAAGGCCGACCTGCGGGTGCGGTCGGGTGGAGTTCTGCAAGTTGTCATCACCGAGCGCGTGCCGGTCGCCGTCTGGCGGACCGAGGACGGGCTGACGCTGGTTGACGAGACCGGGCACCGGGTCGCGGGCCTTCGGGCGCGGGCCGACCGGGCCGACCTGCCGCTGATCGCGGGCGAAGGGGCGGATGCCACCACGCCCGAGGCGCTGGAGCTGATCGCCGCCGCTGGCCCGCTGACCCCGCGCATCCGTGGCCTTGTCCGCGTGGGCGAGCGGCGCTGGGACCTGGTCCTGGACCGCGAGCAGCGCGTGCTTCTGCCCGAGACAAACCCGGTGCAGGCGCTGGAACGGCTTCTGGCGCTGGACCATGCGCAGGACCTGATGAACCGAGACATCCTGACCGTCGACTTGCGGTCGGACCACCGCCCCACCCTTCGTCTTACCCCCCATGCCCTGGCCGAGACCCGTCGCGCGCAGGGCCTTGAAACCGTGGAGAACGAACTGTGACCGATCTCTATACTTCCCAGCGTGCGATGCGGAACATGCGCAAGGCCGCGATGCAGCGTGGCGTGATCGCCATTCTGGACGTGGGCACGTCGAAGATTGCCTGCCTTGTCCTGCGGTTCGATGGGCCGGACCGGCTGCGCGAGCAGGACGGCGTGGGCCCAATGGCGGGGCAAAGCCAGTTCCGGGTGATCGGTGCGGCGACGACCCGCTCGCGCGGGGTCCGCTTTGGCGAGATCGCGGTGATGAACGAGACGGAACGCGCGATCCGCACGGCGGTGCAGGCGGCGCAGAAGATGGCGAATGTGCGGGTCGATCATGTGATCGCCTGCTTCTCGGGCGCGGAGCCGCGGAGTTATGGCCTCGCGGGGGAATTGGACCTGCAGGATTCCGTGGTCACCGAGCAGGATGTGAGCCGGGTGCTGGCGTCGTGTGATGTGCCGGACCTAGGCGCTGGGCGCGAAGTGCTGCACGCGCAGCCGGTAAACTTTGCGCTGGACCATCGGTCGGGCCTTGGCGATCCGCGCGGGCAGATCGGGCATCGGCTGGCGGTGGACATGCATCTTTTGTCGGTCGACGGGGATGTGGTGCAGAACCTTTTGTACTGCATCAAGCGCTGTGACCTGGAATTGGCGGGGATTGCGTCCTCGGCCTATGTCAGCGCGATTTCCAGCCTGGTCGAGGACGAGCAGGAATTGGGCGCGGCCTGCATCGACATGGGTGGCGGCGCGACCGGCATTTCGATCTTCATGAAGAAGCACATGATCTATGCGGATTCGGTCCGGATGGGCGGGGATCACGTGACGAGCGATATCTCCAAGGGTCTGCAGATTCCGATGGCCACGGCCGAACGGATCAAGACGCGGCATGGCGGGCTTTATGCGACCGGCATGGATGACCGCGAGATGATCGACATTGGCGGCGACAGTGGCGACTGGGAAAAGGACCGGCGGCAGATTTCCCGGACCGAGTTGATCGGGATCATGCGGCCGCGGGTCGAGGAGATCCTGGAGGAAGTGCGCGCAACGCTGGACGTGGCGGGGTTCGACACGCTGCCGAGCCAGCAGATCGTGCTGACGGGTGGCGGCAGCCAGATTCCGGGCCTCGATGGCATCGCGACGCGGGTCCTGGGCCAGCGGGTGCGGCTTGGGCGGCCCCTGCGGGTGCAGGGTCTGCCGCAAGCGGCGACGGGAGCGGCTTTTGCCTCGGCCGTGGGTCTGTGCCTGTTCGCGGCGCATCCGCAGGACGAATGGTGGGACTTCGAGATTCCCACCGAGCGCTATCCGGCACGTTCGTTGCGGCGGGCCGTCAAATGGTTCAAGGACAACTGGTGACCACTATATCCACGCCCTCAGGGCGAAATACCGCTGAATTCGGGGGTTTGACCCCCAGATTTCGTGGTTTGACGCGAGTTTTCGCGTGACGTTTTGAAACGTTGTGGATAGAATCGGGGATAAGTCGGCCTTCCGCGGGGATTTAATGGCGGAAAGGACCGGAAACAGGCGGCGGACAAACGGACAGGCAAACCAACAATGGCACTCAATCTGACGATGACTTCGGAGCGTGAAGAGCTGAAGCCCCGCATCACCGTGTTCGGTGTGGGCGGTGCAGGCGGCAACGCGGTGAACAACATGATCGACAAGGCGCTGGAAGGCGTCGACTTTGTCGTGGCGAACACCGACGCGCAGGCCTTGCAGCAAAGCCGGGCAGGATCGCGCATCCAGATGGGTGTGAAGGCGACGGAAGGTCTGGGCGCGGGGGCAAGGCCCTCGGTCGGGGCGGCGGCGGCGGAAGAGACGATCGAAGAAATCGTCGACCACCTGGCAGGCGCGCACATGTGCTTCATCACCGCGGGCATGGGCGGCGGCACCGGGACGGGTGCGGCGCCGATCATCGCGCAAGCCGCGCGGGAGCTGGGCGTCCTGACAGTGGGCGTGGTGACCAAGCCCTTCCAGTTCGAGGGCCAGAAGCGGATGCGCCAGGCCGAGGAGGGGATCGAGAGCCTGCAGAAGGTCGTCGACACCCTGATCATCATCCCGAACCAGAACCTGTTCCGGCTGGCGAACGAGCGGACCACCTTCACCGAAGCCTTCGCCATGGCTGACGATGTCCTCTATCAGGGCGTCAAGGGCGTGACCGACCTGATGGTGCGACCGGGCCTCATCAACCTCGACTTCGCGGACGTTCGCGCGGTGATGGACGAGATGGGCAAGGCGATGATGGGCACCGGCGAGGCCACGGGCGACGACCGGGCGATCCAGGCGGCCGAGAAGGCGATTGCCAACCCGCTTCTGGACGAGATCAGCCTGAACGGCGCGAAGGGTGTTCTCATCAACATCACCGGCGGCCATGACCTGACGCTGTTCGAACTGGACGAAGCCGCGAACATCATCCGCGAGAAGGTGGACCCGGAGGCGAACATCATCGTCGGTTCCACCCTGGACACCGCGATGGAAGGCCGTATTCGTGTGTCGGTCGTGGCGACCGGGATCGATGCCAGCGCCGCGAACAAGGCCGAGACGCCGGTCGCGCGCCGCAGCATGGGCACGCCGCTGACGCTGAGCCCGGTGCAGCACCAGCCGGAAGCGCCGCGTGCGGCCGCCCCGGTCTACACCCCGGCGCCCGAGCCGGTGATGGAAGAGCGTGCGGTCTTCGAGGAAGAAGTCGAGACGGTGGCCGATGCGGCCTTCGACGCGGCGGCCTCGAAGGCGGACATGGACGCGGACGCCATGGCGGTCGAGGACGACCTGCCGCCGCCGGCCTATCGCCCGCAGCCGGCGCCCCAGCCGACGCTGATCCGGTCGACCCCGGCAGCCATCGAAGCCGACCCGAGCGACTTTGTCGCGCCGCGTCCGCGGGTTGCCGGCCAGCCCTCGCCCGAGGCCCTGGCCCGGCTGCAGGCGGCGGTCAGCCGTCCGGGCAGCGCGCCTGCGAAGTTCACCCGCCCGACCCCGGTTGCGGCGCCGACCCCGGCCCCGGCCCCGGCGGCTGCCGCGAAGCCTCGGTTCGGGATCGGGTCCCTGATCAACCGGATGGCGGGCCACCTGGAAGCGGCCAGCCCGACGGCCCCGGCCGCGCGCGCCCAGCCGCCGGTGACCTCCTACGACGACGACCACGACATGGGTTCCGATCAGGACCGGATCGAGATTCCTGCCTTCCTGCGCCGCCAGGCCAACTGAAAAGAACGCGGCAAACTACCAGAGACTGGCCCGGGAAACCGGGCCTTTTCCTTTACAGACCAATGACTTGCCGAACATTTCAAAGCTGTCACATACCGTCACAAAGAGTGAGTTGAGCTCAGGCGTCTTAACGAATAGCTAACACTCAACCGGAAGCAGGCGTCGAACCTGCCCGGCATGAGGTTAGGCGAGACGTGCAGAATACGCTGAATTCCCCTGCGACCTTCACTGGGCTTGGCCTGCACACGGGCCTGCCCGTGCGGATGGTCGTGCGCCCGGCACCGGCAGATCATGGCATCTGGTTCCGGCGCACGGATGTTGCAGGCAAGGCGGCGCTGATCCCGGCGCGCTGGGATGCGGTGATGCCCTCGCGGCTGTGCACGGTTATCGAGAATGACGCGGGCGTTTCGGTTTCCACCATCGAGCATGTGATGGCGGCGCTGGCGGGCTTTGCGATCCACAACGCGCTGATCGAGATCGACGGGCCGGAAGTGCCCATCCTGGACGGCTCGGCCGTGCCGTTCATTGAGGGCTTCATGGCCGCCGGTCTGGACGAGCAGGACCAGCCGGTCCGCGCTGTCCGCGTCCTGGCTTCGGTTGAAGTGCGCGAGGGTGACGCGGTTGCCCGGCTGGAACCGGCGGACATGCTGGAAATCGACTTCCGCATCGACTTTGAAGACGCGGCCATCGGCGTGCAGGCGCGACGCCTGAACATGGCGAATGGCGCCTTCGTGCGCGAGCTGTCCGACAGCCGCACCTTCTGCCGTCAGGCCGATGTCGACGCGATGCGGGCGAACGGGCTGGCGCTGGGCGGCACGCTGGAGAACGCGGTTGTGATCGACGGCGACCGGGTGCTGTCGCCGGGCGGTTTACGTCATGCCGACGAACCCGTGCGGCACAAGATGCTGGACGCGGTGGGTGATCTGGCCCTGGCCGGGGGCCCGATCCTGGGCCGCTATGTCGGCGAGCGGGCCGGTCACGCGCTGACCAACCGCCTGCTGCGGGCGCTTTTTGCCGATGCCACGGCCTACGAGATCGTCGATTGCGGGCCGCGCACGCTGGGCAAGCTGCCGGGCGTGGGGGTCCATGCGGGCGATCTGCCGGTGCGCCACGTCCAAGTCTGAACCTGCGCAAAGTCACGAAAGGCGTTTTGCGCGCCGGATTTTTCTGTGCTAGGACGGGCCAAACATAGGGCGAACCGCCCGGGCTGCAGGTTGGATAGGCAAAGAATGTCAGGCAGAAGGCCCGGCGCAGGGTTTGTTGGAGCGGCGGTTCTGGTTGTAATGCTGGCCGGCTGCGGCGGCGGTCAGCAGGAACGCGCGCTGGACAGCTATACCGCCGAAGAGATCTACAAGAAGGGTGAGCTGGAGCTGGAAACCGGCAAGCGTCCGAAGGATGCGCTGGTCTACTTCCAAGAAGTCGAACGGCTGTACCCCTATACCGAATTCGCCAAGCGCGCCCTGATCATGCAGGCCTTCACCCATCACAAGGCCAAGGAATACCCCGAGGCCCGCGATGCGGCGCAGCGGTTCCTGGACTTCTATCCCGGCGACGAGGATGCGCCTTACGCGCTCTATCTGATGGCGCTGTCCTATTACGACCAGATTGACGACGTGGGCCGCGACCAGGGCATCACCTTCCAGGCGCTGCAGGGCATGCGCGACGTGATCGAGACCTATCCCGACAGCGAATACGCCCGGTCGGCCATTCTGAAGTTCGAATTGGCCTTCGACCAGCTGGCCGCGAAGGAGATGGAAGTCGGGCGCTACTATCTGAAGCGGCGGCACTATGCGGCGGCGATCAACCGGTTCCGGACCGTGGTGGCGGATTTCCAGACCACCACCCAGACCGCCGAGGCGCTGCACCGGCTGGTGGAATGCTATCTGGCGCTGGGTCTGACCGACGAGGCGCAGACGGCAGGGGCGATCCTGGGCTACAACTACCAGGCCTCGCCGTTCTATGACGACACGTTCCGCCTGCTCAAGGGCAAGGGTCTGTCGCCGGAGGCCAAGGGCGAAGGCTGGCTGCGCACGATCTATCGCCAGATGGTGAAGGGCGAGTGGTTGTAACGATGGTGCGCAATGAATGCGCACCCTACGGGCCGTTCGATGCTGCGTAGCCTGGATATCCGCGATGTCCTTATCATCGACCGGCTGAGCCTGGAGCTTGAGCCGGGTCTGAACGTGCTGACCGGCGAGACCGGGGCGGGGAAGTCGATCCTGCTGGACGCCTTGGGCTTCGTGCTGGGCTGGCGGGGGCGGGCGGAACTGGTGCGCCAGGGCGCGGCGCAGGGTGAGGTGACGGCGGTCTTCGATCTGGCCCCGGCCCATGCGGCGCGGGCTGTGCTGGAGGAGGCGGGGATCGAAGCCGAGGACGAGCTGATCCTGCGGCGGGTCAATGCCTCGGACGGGCGGAAGACGGCCTTCGTCAATGACCGGCGGGTTTCGGGCGAGGTCTTGCGGGACCTGTCGGACACGCTGGTGGAACTGCATGGGCAGCACGACGACCGGGGGCTGTTGAACCCGCGGGGGCATCGGGCGCTGCTGGATGCCTTTGCGGGCCTGGATTTGTCTGGCCTGCGGGCAGCTTGGGCGGCGCAGCGGGAGGCGCGTCAGGCTTTGGCCGAGGCAGCGGGGGCCTTGGCACGGGCGGCGGCCGAGGAAGAGTTCCTGCGCCATGCGGTGGCAGAGCTGGACAAGCTGGATCCGCAACCCGGCGAGGACGAGGCGCTGGATGCGCGGCGGCGGCTGATGCAGGGCGCGGGCCGCATTCGTGAGGACGTGGCGAAGGCGCTGATGGCCCTGTCGGACGAGGGCGCCGAGGGCCGGATGCGCGATGCCTTGCGCTGGCTCGATGGCGCGGCGGAGAAGGCCGAGGGGCGTCTGGACGCGCCGATGGAGGCGCTGAACCGGGCGCTGATCGAGCTGGGTGAGGCGCAAGGCGGGGTGGAGCGGGCGCTGGAGGCGCTGGACTTCGATCCAGGCGAGTTGGAGCGGGTCGAGGAGCGGCTGTTCGCGATCCGGGCGCTGGCGCGCAAGCATGGGGTGCTGGCGGACGATCTGGGCGGTTTTGCCGAGGGGCTGCGGGCGCGGCTGGCTGCGATTGATGGCGGGGCGGCTGGCCTGGCCAAGTTGGGTAAGGCGGTGGCCGAGGCGGAGGAGGCCTATGCGGCCGAGGCGGCGCGGGTGACTGCGGCGCGGATGAAGGCGGCGAAGAAGCTGGATGCGGCGATGGCGGCGGAATTGGCGCCGCTGAAGATGGAGCGGGCGGTCTTTGCGACCGAGGTCACGGGCGGCGAGCCGGGGCCGGAGGGGGTGGATGCGGTGACCTTCACGGTGGCCACCAACCCCGGGGCTCCTGCCGGGCCGCTGAACCGGATTGCCTCGGGCGGGGAGCTTAGCCGGTTCCTGCTGGCGCTGAAGGTGTGTCTCACGGGGGACAGCCCGGGCCTGACGCTGATCTTCGACGAGATCGACCGGGGCGTTGGCGGGGCCACGGCGGATGCGGTGGGGCGGCGGTTGAAGGCGCTGGCGCAGGGCGCACAGGTGCTGGTGGTCACGCATTCGCCACAGGTGGCGGCCTTTGGCGCGCGGCATTGGCGGGTGGAGAAGCGGGTGGCGAAGGGGCAGACGCTCTCCACCGTCACGGGCTTGGGGCCGGAGGAGCGGGTCGAGGAGATCGCCCGGATGCTGGCGGGTGACACGGTGACCGAGGCCGCGCGGGCGGCGGCGCGGGCCTTGCTGCAGGGTTAGGCGGTTCGCGTAAAGTGGCGGCGCAATTGTGGCGACTGTTGCGTCTGCTGCATGGCGGGGTTCTCGGCTTGGACCTACAATGCTGCGCTGCAGCGTCCTATCTTCTGGGCAAGAAGAAAGGACATCATCATGTTCAACCTGTTCAAATCGCTGGTTTCCGGGAAAGCCTTCCCCCGCATCGCCGACTTGGAGCGCGCCTATCTGGACGCCTCGGTCAGCCGCATCGACCTGGAACGCCGCCAGCGTGAGATCGACAATGGCCTGTTTCGCCGGTCAAGCTTTGATCTCTAGTCATGCCTGAAGCTCATGGCTGACGGGGGGACAACCTTCCCCGGGTTCATGAGGTTCAAGGGGTCAAGCGCGGCTTTCACCGCGCCCATGACCTGCCAGCCCGCGCCATGCTCGGCTGCCATGAGGCCGAGCTTGCCGAAGCCCACGCCGTGCTCACCCGTTATCGTGCCGCCTAGACGGAGCGAGCGTTCTGCCATCCGCTGCGCCAGCGCCTTGGCGGCTGCCGCCTCGTCGGGCCGCGCGGGTTCCACCATCAGGATCGCATGGAAATTGCCGTCGCCGACATGACCGAGGATCGGGCCGGGAATGCCTGACGCGGCGATGTCGGCGCGGGTTTCCTCCACCGCTTCGGCCAAGCGCGAGATCGGGACGCAGACGTCGGTGACAATAGCCCTTGCCCCCGGTCGGGACGCGAGGATCGCCCGATAGGCGCTGTGGCGGGCCGCCCAGAGGCGGGTGCGGCCTTCCTGTTTCTCGGCCCAATCGAGGCCCTTGGCCCCGTGGTCCGCAGCCAAGGCGCGGAAACGGGTGACGTCTTCGGCCAGGCCTTCGGGGTGGCCGTGGAATTCCACCAGCAGCTGCGGAGCGAGGGGGAGGGAAAGGCGCGAGTAGGCGTTGCAGGCGGCGACGGTGTCTGCGTCCAGGAACTCGATCCGCGCCGGGGTCAGGCCCATCTGCATCGTGGCGATGACGCAGTCGACGGCGGCCCCGACGGAGGGGAAGGCGGCGACGGCTGTCATCACCGCCTCGGGCTGGCCGTGGAGTTTCAGGGTAAGCTCGGTGATGAGTCCGAGGGTGCCTTCGGAGCCGACGAAAAGCGCGGTCAGGTCGTAGCCGGAGGAGGATTTGGGCGCGCCGGTGCCGGTGCGGATGACCTCTCCGCTGGCGAGAACCACTTCCAGCCCCCGGACATTGTCGCGCATCGTGCCGTAGCGGACGGCGGTGGTGCCCGAGGCGCGGGTGGCGGCCATCCCGCCGAGAGAGGCGTTTGCGCCGGGATCGACGGGGAACATCAGGCCGGTGGTGCGGAGTTCGGTGTTGAGGGCTTCGCGGGTGATGCCGGGCTGGACGCGGACGAGGCGATCCTCGGGGTGGATTTCGAGAACGGCGGTCATGTCGCGGAAGTTGACGACGACACCCCCGGCAACGGCCAGTGCGTGGCCTTCAAGCGAAGTGCCCGCGCCCCAGCCGATCAGGGGGACGCGGTGGGCGGTTGACCAGCGGGCGAGGGCGGCGACCTCATCCGTCGCGCGCGGGAAGACCACGGCGTCGGGCAGGCCTGCGGAAACGAGGCTTTCGCTTTGGGCGTGTTCGGATAGGACCGGAGCCGCGACGGACAGCCGGTCGCCGAACAGCGCGCGGAGGGCGGAGAGAGTGGTATCGTCGAGCATTTCCGCAGCCTAGCGGCTTTGCGGGGCGGCACAAGCTCTGGCCCTTTTTCACGCAACCGGCTATCAGGCGGCCATTCCAGAAAAGGAGTCGCCCCGATGAAAGCTGCCGTCGTCACCTTCCCGGGTTCGAACTGCGACCGTGACCTGGCCGTGGCCTTCGCAGGCGCAGGGTTTCAGGTGGCGCTGGTCTGGCACAAGGATACGGACCTGCCCGCGGGCGTGGACGTGGTGGGGGTGCCGGGCGGGTTCAGCTTTGGCGACTACCTGCGCTGCGGGGCGATTGCGGCGCAGTCCCCGATCTCGAACGCGATCCGGGCCCATGCGGAAAAGGGCGGCTATGTGCTGGGCATCTGCAACGGCTTCCAGGTCATCACCGAGATGGGCCTTTTGCCGGGGGTGCTGATGCGGAACGCCACGCTGAAATTCGTCTGCCGGACGGTCGGTCTGCGGGTCGAGACGGCACAGTCGGATTTCACCAGCGCCTACCGCAAGGGGCAGGAGATCCAGGTGCCGATCGCGCACCACGACGGCAACTACACCATCGACGAGGCCGGGCTGGCCCGCCTGCGCGGCGAGGACCGGATCGCCTTCACCTATGCGCAGAACCCCAACGGCAGCATGGGCGACATTGCGGGAGTCCTGTCGGAAAACCGCCGGGTGCTGGGAATGATGCCGCATCCCGAACGCGCAACCGAGGCTGCGCTTGGCAGCAGCGATGGCAAGGGGCTTTTCGCCTCGTTGATGCGCGGGATGGCGCTGGCCTGAGCCCCATCGGCTTGAGGCTGCATCTGGCGGGGCCTACTCTGCCCGCATGACCGCAACCGATCCCAGCACGATTTCCGCCACGCCGCCGGGCCTGCCTTGGCGTGCCAAGCTGGTGGTCGTGCTGCTGGTGATCCTGGCGGTGGTGGTGGTGCTGGTATCGAACCGGCTGTTGACCGACCGCTACACGGCCGACACGCGCAGCCGGGCCGAGGTGCGGCTGGCGCTGTACACCGGCAACCTGATGGCCGAATTACAGCGAACCTCGGTCGTGCCGCTGCTTCTTGCCAGCGACCCGGACCTGGTGTCGGCCCTGGAAAGCGGGAACTTTTCCGGCACCTCGGCCAAGCTGATCAAGCTGCAGGCGGAACTGGGTGTGGCCTCGATCCGGCTGGTTGATGCGGATGGCCGGGTGGTGGGGGCGACGAACCGCAACCTTCTGGGCACCAGCCACCGCAATTCGACCTATTTTGTCGAGGCGCAGCGGTCGAAGGACACGATTTTCTCTGCGGTCCGGCGCGATACCGGCGGCTTCGACTTCCTGTATTCGCGCAAGGTGATCGATGGGGCGACGACGCTGGGGGTGATCCTCGTCTCGGTCGACCTGATGAAATACGAACGCGCCTGGGCGGGCCTGCAGGACGCGATCATGGTGACCGACACCGAAGGCACGGTGATGCTGGCGACCGAGCCGCGCTGGCGGGGCCTGCCGGCCAGCGAGGCGTTGGCGTTGCGCGATCCGCCCTCGGCGATCGCACGGGCCTTGCAGGCAACAGCGGAATGGACGCAGGACCCGCCCGACGCCTATGTGCGCGGCGAGGCGGTGATGCGGACCGAGGCGCGGGTGCCCTTCCGCGGCTGGAAGATCGCGACCTTCACCGCCTATCGGTCAGTGCGCGACCAGGTGAACGGGATCCTGGCGCTGGAGATCATGGGCTTTGCCATCCTGATGGCTTTCACCTTCTACCTTCTGTCCCGGCGCGCCTGGTCGCGGTCGCTGTCCTATCAGCGGGAATCGGCGGAACTGCGGCTCTTGAATGCGCGGCTGCAGCGGGCGATTGCGGAACGCGAGAAGGTGAAGAAGGACCTGGAGGTCGCGGAACTGACGCTGGCGCAGTCGTCCAAGCTGGCGGCTTTGGGTGAGATGTCGGCGGCCGTCAGCCATGAGCTGAACCAGCCGCTGGCGGCGATGAAGACCTACCTCGCGGGGGCGCGGCTGTTGTTGCAAAGGAAGCGGCTGGACGAGGCGTTGTCGTCCTTCCAGCGCGTGGACGATCTGATTGAGCGGATGGGCGCGATCACGCGGCAGTTGAAGTCCTACGCGAGGAAGGGCGGCGAGGCCTTTGAAGAGGTTGATCTTCGGGCCTGTGTCTCCTCGGCGCTGGCGATGATGGAGCCGCAGCTTAAGGCGCGGGTGGTCAAGATCAGTCGGGGGATGCCCCGGCAGGCGGTGATGGTGATGGCCGACCGGCTGCGGCTGGAACAGGTGATCATCAACCTGCTGCGCAACGCGCTGGACGCGACGAAGGACACCAAGGACCCGCAGATCGACATCCTGTTGTCGGCGGGCGAGACCGCGACGCTGACGGTGCGCGACAATGGCTCGGGGATCACCGATCTGGAGAACCTGTTCGAGCCTTTCTACACGACGAAGAAGCCCGGAGAAGGCGTCGGGCTGGGTCTGGCGATCTCCAGTGGCATCGTCACCGACCTGGGCGGTCGCCTGACCGCGCGGAATGGCGAAGGCGGCGGGGCCGTGTTCGAAATGCAATTGCCGATCCTGGGCAGCAAAGTGGAAGCAGCAGAATGAAGAGGTCCCCATGGCCCGCGCAATGAAAGTGGCGATTGTCGATGACGAGGCGGACATGCGCCAGTCGATCAGCCAGTGGCTGGCCCTGTCGGGGTTCGACACCGAAACCTATGCCAGCGCCGAGGATGCGCTGAAGGTGATCGGGCCGGATTTCCAGGGCGTCGTGGTCAGCGACATCAAGATGCCGGGGATGGACGGGATGTCCTTCCTCAAGCGCCTGATGGGGCAGGATAGTGGCTTGCCGGTCATCATGATCACCGGCCACGGCGACGTGCCGATGGCGGTCGAGGCGATGCGGGTGGGGGCCTTCGATTTCCTGGAAAAGCCGTTCAACCCGGACCGGATGACGGAACTGGCGAAGAAGGCGACCCAGGCGCGACGGATGACGCTGGACAACCGGGCGCTTCGCAAGGAGCTGTCGGATGGCTCCACCATCATGAAGAAGCTGATCGGCTCCAGCCCGGCGATGGAGCGGTTGCGCGAGGATATCCTGGACCTTGGCCAGGCGGATTCTCACGTGCTGATCGACGGTGAGACGGGGACGGGGAAGACTCTGGTCGCGCATGCGCTGCATGCGGTGGGGCCGCGGGCGTCGAAGAAGTTCGTGGCGATCTCCTGCGCGGCGTGGAGCGAGGACAAGCTGGCCGCGCGGCTGTTCGGGCCGGGCGAGGATGGAACGCTGCCCTTGGTCGAGGAAGCGCGGGGTGGGACGCTGTGCCTGGAGGATGTCGAGGCGATGCCCGGCGCCTTGCAGGCGCGGCTTCTGACCTTCATCAACGATCAGGGGGTGCCGCCGGAAACCCGGATCATCGCGATCTGCAACAGCCACGCGCCCGACACCACGCTGGAGCAGTCGCTGCGGCCGGACCTGTTCTACCGGCTGGGGGCAATGACGATCCTGTTGCCGCCCCTTCGGACGCGGGGCGAGGATATCCTGCAGCTGTTCACCCGGCTGTCGGAACAATTCGCCGAGGAATACGGCTGCGACGCGCCGCAGGTTACCGCGCAGGAGGCGGCCCAGCTCTTGCAGGCGCCCTGGCCGGGGAATGTGCGGCAGCTGGTCAACATTGCCGAGCGGGCGGTGCTGCAGAACCGGCGGGGGTCGGGGTCGATTGCGTCGCTGCTGATGGCGGAGAACGAGGCCTCGGGCCCTGCGCTGACCACGGAAGGCAAGCCCTTGAAGGACTATGTCGAGGCCTTCGAGCGGATGCTGATCGACAACACCATGCGGCGGCACAAGGGGTCGATCGTGGCGGTGATGGAGGAGCTGTGCCTGCCACGCCGGACGCTGAACGAAAAGATGGCGAAGTACGGGCTGACGCGCGGGGACTATGTCTGACGCCTTGGGTGTCCACGGTGGACAGGCGGCGTCGGTCCCGTGAAAACAACGGCTTGGCTGCGGGCGTTCAGGATCTGTTGACCGTGTCCTTGCTCTGAGGGGCCGCTCGTCGTCGACTTCGTCGCTCCTCGCTGAACGCACCGACGAGGAGACGCAGTCGAACGAGGAGGGTCGGGAAGCCGCACTTGCCGCCGCCGGGCTTGCGTGCCTATCTGCCGCCAGGTGAGGCGGAGAGGTGCGGCATGGCGCGACGGATGGGGCTTCTGGCTGCGCTGGTCCTGGCGGTGCTGCCCGGGCCCTTGATGGCCGAATGCACTTCGGGTGGCTGCTATGACGGGATCGCGGCGTTTCTGATCTCGCTGGCGCTGTATGGGCTGATCGGGATTGTCCTTCTGGTGATGATCGTCGTACCCCGCTGGCGCCGGGTGGGCTTTCGCGGGCTGGTGCTGGTCGCGGTGCTGGCAATTGGCGTGCCGCTGGTCAGCCTGGCCTGGCAGCGGGTGCAGCTGTGGTGGATGGAGAGCGGCGAAGTGCTGGGTGACCTGCCGCGCATGGCCGACCGGACGCCCTTGCTGATCGCCGAGGACTGGACCTGCGAGCAAGGCCCTTGTTCCGCGGTCCTGCAGGGGCGTGGGGCGGAGGGCGTCACGGCCCTGCCCCTTGCGGAACTTGGGGGGCGCGATATGGGCGCGCCCCTGATCCTGGCCGAGGAGCGGCTGGAACAGTGGACTACCGGCGCAGGCGGTGTCCTGCAGCGGCGGACCTTGTCCGAGGCCGAGCGCGCCGAGGTGGCGCAGGAGATCGACTATCTGATCCTGTCGACCCCGACCTGGTACAAAAGCAGGCCGATGCCGCTGGAAGAGGGGCTTGGCCTTGACGAGGACGTGCTGCTGCGCATGGCGATGGCGCCGGTGGCCAAAGGGGAAGGGCGGGTCGATCTTCGCGCACTGGACCCCGATTATCTGGACCTGGTGCTGGTCAAGCCGGCCCTTGCCATCCCGCTGGCGCCGGGCAACTGGACGACGGTCTGGAACGACGCGCTGGAGCCCGAGGCGGTCGCACGATCCCTGTGCGGCGTGGGTGCGGCGGAGCCGGAGTGGACCTGCACCGATGCTGCCTGGCGCTGAGCCGTGACCGACGCCTGCAATTTCGCCATTGCCCTTGCCCCGGCTTCCCCCTAGGGTCGACCAGAGGCAGTCTGACTGCCCGAAGAATTCTCTCCCCCAGCTGCCGGATGCAGGTCTTGCGTCCCGTGTGGGGAGCCGGATCGGCCGCAAGGTCGTGCACATTGCCCGCAAGTCTTTGGATTTGCTGGCTATATTAGGTGGAGGGCCCGAAAGGCCCTTCAATTGTAACCGCGATGAGGCGTGTAGGTACTTTGCGCATCGGACTGCTCTGCCCCCTGGGCAGGAGAGCCGTGCATATGCCCGCCGCCCGCGCCCAGACAAGCCGCCCCGTACCGTTTGATGTGTCCTCTGGTCCGCCAGGGGGCCTGATGCGCCCGGGGCGCATTGGAACACTATGGCCAAGAAAATGCTTATCGATGCCACCCATCCCGAGGAAACCCGGGTGGTCGTGGTCGACGGAAACAAGGTCGAAGAGTTTGACTTCGAGACCGTAAACAAACGCCAGCTTGCCGGAAACATCTACCTTGCCAAGGTGACGCGCGTCGAGCCGTCGCTGCAGGCGGCGTTCGTGGAATACGGCGGGAACCGGCACGGGTTCCTGGCGTTTGCGGAAATCCACCCGGACTACTACCAGATCCCAGTTGCCGACCGTAAGGCGCTGATCGAGGAAGAGCGCCAGATGGCGCGCGCCGAGGAAGAGGAAGATAACCGCCGCTCGCGCCGCCGGGGCCCGCGCCCCGCACCCAAGGCCGAGGCGGTGAAATCTGACGATGCGGTGGCCGATGGGCCGGCCGGGATGGATGTCGTCGACCTGGGCGAGGACGAGGCCGGGGAGTCGCTGGTCGAGGCGTCGACCGAGGCTGCCGAGCACGACCACGAGCACCACGACCACGACGGGCATGACCACCACGATCACGACCACCACAACGGTGAGGGTGACAACGGGGAGAACGGACGCTACCGCGCGGTGGACCATGCGTCCGACACGGACGACGAGATCGAATCCATCGCCGAAGAGGACGTGGCCGAGGAAATCGCGGCCCCGCGTCGCCCGCGCGCCCGGCGCTACAAGATCCAGGAAGTCATCAAGGTCCGGCAGATCATGCTGGTCCAGGTCGTCAAGGAAGAGCGTGGCAACAAGGGCGCGGCGCTGACCACCTACCTGTCGCTCGCGGGCCGCTATTGCGTGCTGATGCCGAACACGGCGCGGGGCGGTGGGATTTCCCGCAAGATCACCAATGCGGTCGACCGCAAGAAGCTGAAGGAAATCGCGGGCGAGCTGGAGGTGCCGGAAGGCGCGGGTCTGATCGTGCGCACGGCAGGCGCCAAGCGCACCAAGCCCGAGATCAAGCGCGACTACGAATACCTGATGCGGCTGTGGGAGCAGATCCGCGAGCTGACGCTGAAATCGATTGCTCCGGCGAAGATCTACGAGGAAGGCGACCTGATCAAGCGGTCGATCCGGGACCTCTACAGCCGCGAGATCGACGAGGTGCTGGTCGAGGGCGAGGCGGGGTATCGGACCGCCAAGGACTTCATGCGGATGATCATGCCGAGCCATGCCAAGCAGGTGATCCGCTATACCGAACAGATGCCGCTCTTCGCCAAGTACCAGGTCGAAGGGTATCTGGGCAGCATGTTCAACCCGGTGGTGCAGCTGAAGTCCGGCGGCTACATCGTGATTGGCGTCACCGAAGCGCTGGTGGCGATCGACGTGAACTCGGGCCGGGCGACCAAGGAAGGCTCGATCGAGGAGACGGCGCTGAAGACCAACGTCGAGGCAGCCGAAGAGATCGCGCGGCAGCTGCGGTTGCGCGACCTGGCGGGTCTGATCGTCATCGACTTCATCGACATGGAAGAGCGCAAGAACAACCTGACGGTTGAGAAGCGCCTGAAGGACAAGCTGAAGACGGATCGGGCGCGGATCCAGGTGGGGCGCATCTCGGGCTTTGGCCTCTTGGAGATGAGCCGCCAGCGGCTGCGGCCGGGGATGCTGGAATCGACGACCCAGGCCTGCCCGCATTGCCATGGCACGGGCCTCATTCGCAGCGATGACAGCATGGCGCTGACGGTGCTGCGCGCGCTGGAGGAAGAGGGGACGCGGAAGCGGTCGAAAGAGGTGCTGTTGAAGGCGCCGGTGGGGATCGTGAACTATCTCTTCAACCAGAAGCGCGAGCATGTGGCGCTGATCGAGGCGCGCTATGGCATGGCCGTGCGGATCGAGGCGGACCCGATGATGGTGTCGCCCGACTATTCCATCGAGAAGTTCAAGACGGCGTTGCGGGCGGTGCCGGAGGCTCCGGTGGTATCGGGCCATGCCGGGCTGATGGGCGCGCCGGTCGAGGAAGAGGAAGACGAGGATATCGTCGACGACATCGTCGAGGAGGAGGTCGAGGAGGCCGAGGCTTCGGGAGAAGTGCGGACGGCTGCCCCGGCGGGCGAGGGTGATGGCCAACCGGGCCGGAAAAAGCGGCGGCGGCGTCGGCGTCGGCGCGGTGGCCAGCGTGATGGCGCAGGCGCGGTGACCGAGGGCGGCGAGGCTGCCGCCGAAGGTGACGAGGACGAAGAGGGCGCGGACGAAGGTGCCGACGAGGGCGATGCTGAAGTCGCGGCCGTGTCGGAACCGGTAACCGAGGAGCCGAAGGCAAAGCCGCGGCGGACCCGCAAGCCGCGTGGGGCCAAGGCCGAGGCGGTCGAGGCTGTGGCGGAGACGGCTCCGGTCGCTGAGGCCGTTGTTGAAGCTCCTGTGGCAGAGCCGGTCCCAGAGGCTAAGCCCGCACCGAAGAAGCGGGCGAGCCGGGCCAAGGCGGTGACGGCTGAGGCTGAGGCCCCTGTGGCGGAAGCCCCAGCGGCGGAAGCGCCGGTTGCCGAAGCGCCGAAGCCGAAGGGTCGGTCGCGGGCGAAGGCGCCTGCGGCGGAAGCGGCCCCGGAAGCGCCCGCGCTGGCCCCCGATCCGGGGATGACCCCGGTGGCCGAAACCGTGGTGGCCGATCCGGGCGAGGCGGCAGCTCCCGCGCCGGAGCCGGACGAGCCTGCGAAGCCCAAGCGCAAGGGCTGGTGGTCGCTGGGTCGCTGACGGGGGAACTCCTCGTTCGACTTCGTCTCCTCGTCGTGGGTCAGCCCCAGCGAGGAGCGACGACGTCGGACGACGAGCGACCGTTCAGGCCCGGCGGATCAGGTGGAGTGTCACGGCCCCGTCGGTCCGGTTGCCAAGGTAGGCGTGCCCGGCCTCGGTGCAGAAATGGGGCAGGTCGACCAGCGCCATCGCATCGGTCGTGCGGACGCACAGGACCGTGCCGGGTGCGAGCGACAGGAGCCGCTTCCTCGCGCGCAGCACGGGGAGGGGGCAGAGGAGCCCCTCGCAATCCACGATCTCGTCCCAATCCAGCATGGGCCGGGTGTAGCCGGGGCGCGGCGGCGGGGCAAGGTTACAGGTCTGCCACGCGCATGTGACGGGCTGACCCGGTGACGGACTGCACGAAAGCCGCTATCTGGGTCAAAGCATGTTCGGAATCGAGATCATCGACGCTGCCCTTCTGCCCGCGATGCTGGTCGCGCTGGTGGCGGGCGTGCTGTCGTTCCTGTCCCCTTGTGTCCTGCCCATCGTGCCGCCGTACCTTGCGTATATGGGCGGCATATCCATGGGCGACATGCGGGATGGGGTCGACCGGCACCGGGTGATCCTGCCTGCGCTGTTTTTCGTCATGGGCCTGTCGACGATCTTCCTTCTCCTGGGGTTCACAGCTTCGGCCTTCGGCAGCTTCGTGCTGGAGAACCAGGTGCTGCTGGCGCAGATTTCCGGGCTGGTCATCATCGCTTTCGGGCTGCACTTCCTGGGCCTCTACCGCATTCCGATCCTGGACCGGGAGATGCGGGTCAATGCGGGCGATCGGGGCGGGTCGGCCTTTGGTGCTTACCTTCTGGGCCTTGCCTTTGCCTTTGGCTGGACACCCTGCATCGGCCCGCAGCTGGGGGCGATCCTGTCGCTGGCGGCGCAAGAGGGCAGCATGGAGCGGGGGACGCTGCTTCTGGGCGTCTATGCGCTGGGGTTGGGTCTGCCCTTCTTGCTGGCGGCGATTTTCATCGAACATTCAATGGCCTTGATGACCAGGCTCAAGCGGCACATGAAGCTGATCGAGCGGCTGATGGGCGGGCTTCTGATCGTGGTCGGGCTGGCGCTGGTGACCGGGGCCTTCACCGATTTCAGCTATTGGATGCTGGAGACCTACGAGGTCCTGGGCCTGCCCCTGCCGGGCTGAGCGTGGTTTCCCTGACGCTTACCAGCCGTTAAGGTGACAGCGGCAGAGTGGCGGGATGCGTGTGGGATCAGGCAAGGACAAGGGCAAGCAGGCGGGCGTCTTCCGGCGCCATGTCCTGTATATCCCGGGCTATGACCCCTTTCCGCCGCGCCGCTATCGCGAGCTTTATCGGACCGAAGGGGCGGCGCAGGCGGCGGTGTCGGGCTACCGGCTGGCGATCCGGCCCCGAGCGGGCGAGACCTATGGCTGGCAGGTGACGGCCGAGATCGAGGGACGCGCGGTCGAGGCCGAGGTCGAGGTGCTGGTCTGGTCCGACCTGGTGCAGCGGTCGATGGCGCAAGGGATTGCGGCAACCTATCTGCAGCTGGTCCGCACCGCCTGGGCCTATATCGGCTCGGGAGCGCTGCGGCGGCTGATGCGGTTGCGCAAAGGGCCGATGGTGGCGGCGCTGTATCCGATCCTGTTCCTGGTCGGGCAGGCCCTGCTTGCCCTTCTGCTGGCCCTCTTGGTGGCCGCGGTGTTGGCCTGGCTTTGGCCGACGGTCCTGGGGGCGGGGGTGGCGGTCCTCGCGGGGCTTTTGGCGGGGTGGCTTGTCTTGCGCGGCTTTCGCGCGCTGGATCGTCGGGTCTATGCCTATTACCTGATGCACGACTATGCCTTCACCGCCACGCTGAAGGGAGAGTATCCGCCCGTCCTCGAGGCCCGGATGGCCGAGTTCCGCGCCCGCATCCGCGCCGCGCTGGAGCGGGACCTGGATGAGGTGCTGGTGGTCGGACATTCCTCGGGCGTGCATCTGGCGGTGTCGATCCTGGCCGACCTGATCCGCGAGGGGTTGCCGGCGCACCGTCCGGCGCTGGGGTTCTTGTCCCTGGGGCAGGTGGTGCCGATGGTGTCCTTCCTGCCAAAGGCGGGGCGGCTGCGCGGGGACCTCGCCTATCTCTCGACGCGGGAGGAGCTGACCTGGGTCGACGTGACGGCACCCGGGGACGGCTGCAGCTTTGCGCTTTGCGATCCGGTGGCGGTCAGCGGGGTCGCCCCGGAAGGGCAGCGCTGGCCACTGGTCTATTCGGCGGCCTTCACCCAGACGCTGAAGCCCGAAACCTGGGAAACGCTGCGGCGGCAGTATTTCCGGCTGCATTTCCAGTACCTTTGCGCCTTCGACAACCTGACGGGCAGCACCTGGGAGTATGATTACTTCCGCGTCACCGCGGGGCCGAAGACGCTGGCGCGGCGGTTCGGGCGGCGGAAATCCTCGGCCAGCCTGGTGACGACGCCCTTGAGCCCCTACCGGGACGTGGCATGACGCTGCCGCCGAAACCGGTGCCGCGGGCGGACAAGGTTTCGCTGTGGGGGCATCTGCGGGCATTCCGGCAGGACATCCTGTCGGCGCAGCCGGCGCGGCTGTATCGGGCCTGGATGGCCGAGTTCCGGACGCCGTTTTTCCGCAGCTATCTGTGCAACGACCCGGACCTCGTGCGGCGGGTGCTGGATGAGCGGCCTGCGGATTTCCCGAAGTCGGACCGGGTGACGGAAGGCTTGCGGCCGCTGCTGGGGCGGTCGGTGTTCGTGACGAACGGCGAGGAATGGTTGCGGCAGCGGCGGATCATCGACCCGGCCTTCGAGGGCGGGCGGGTGAAGGACAGTTTCCCGGCGATCTGGGCGGCGGCGGAGGCGGCGGTGGGGCGGATGGCCCCGGGCGAGGTGGAGATCGAGCTGGCGGCAAGCCATGCGGCGGCGGATGTGATCTTTCGCACGCTGTTTTCGATCCCGATCGAGGACCGCGTGGCGCAGGCGGTGTTCCATGAGTTTCGGGCCTATCAGCGGAGTGCTCCGATCCTGAACCTGGGGGCGTTCCTGCCGTTGCCTTCGTGGGTGCCAAGGTTGCACCGGGGGGCGACAAAGCGCTCGGCGCGGGTGATCCGGGAGTTGATCGGGGGGCTGACGGCGGACAGGGCGCGGGCGATTGCGGCGGGGGAGGCTCCGCCGGACCTCGCGACGCGGATCATGACGACGCCGGACCCGGTAACGGGGGAGCGGTTCGGGACGGCGGAGATGGTCGACCAGGTGGCGATCTTTTTCCTGGCCGGGCATGAGACGAGCGCCTCGGCCCTTGGGTGGGCGTTGTATCTGCTGGCGACGCATCCGGAGGCTCAGGAGAGGGTGGCGGCGGAGGCGGCGGCGTTGCGGCCGGAGTTCGGTACGGTCGGGTCCTTGCGGTTTACCCGCGATGCGTTCCGCGAGGCGTTAAGGCTGTACCCGCCGGTGCCCATGATGGTGCGTGAGACGGCGCGGGCGGAGGAGTTCCGGGGGCGGACCGTGGGGAAGGGGGCTCAGGTGGTGATCAGTCCCTGGCATCTGCACCGGCATGAGCGGCTGTGGGAAAGGCCGGATCACTTTGACCCCGACCGCTGGGCAGGGGAGGTGCCACAGGGGGGGTATCTGCCGTTTTCTCGCGGGCCGAGGGTCTGCCCAGGGGCGGGGTTTGCGATGCTGGAGGGAACCTTGTTGCTCGCCCATCTGGTGCGGGCGTTCCGGTTCGAGGCGATGGCGGGCCGCGTGCCGGTGCCGGTCGCGCATCTGACGGTGCGGGCGAAGGACGGGATCTGGTTGAAGGTGACGGCAAGGTAGGGTGGGCAGGTTGCCCACCCTACGCATTCAGTCACTGTCCCCGGCGATCTGCGCCAGGACCTGGCCCTTGCCACGCAGGCGCATCAGCATCGGCACGATAAGCGCGAGGGCTGCGATGCCGAGGAGTGCGGCTGACAAGGGCGTCGAGACGAGCGTCGTCCAGTCGCCTTGCGCGATGGCGAGCGCCCGGCGAAGCTGCTGTTCGGCCATGGGGCCGAGGATCAGGCCCACCACGACGGGCGCGATGGGGTAGCCGTAGAGGCGTAACCCGTAACCCAGGAAGCCGAAGAGGAGGAGCATGGAAAGCTCGACCGGCGAAGGGTTCACGCCGATGGTGCCGAGGGTCGCGAAGAGGAGGATGCCGGCATAGAGCCAGTGCCGCGGGATGCGGAGGAGCATGACCCAGAAGCGGATGAGCGGCAGGTTCAGCACCAGGAGCATCAGGTTCGCGATCAAAAGGCTTGCGATCAGGCCCCAGACGAGGTCGGGGGCGGTGGCGAAGAGGAGCGGTCCGGGTTGCAGGCCGAACTGCTGGAAGGCGGCGAGGATGATGGCGGCGGTGGCGGTGGTCGGCAGGCCGAGGGTCAGGAGCGGCACCAGTGTCCCTGCGGCGGCGGCGTTGTTCGCAGCCTCGGGGCCCGCGACGCCTTCGATGGCGCCGTGGCCGAACTCCTGCGGGTGTTTCGACATCTTCTTTTCGGTGCCGTAGCTTAGGAAGCTGGCGATGTCGGCGCCCCCGGCAGGCATCGCGCCGATCGGGAAGCCGATGGCGGACCCGCGCAGCCAGGCGGGCCAGGACCGGCGCCAGTCCTCACGCGTCATGCGGACGGAGCCCTTGATCGCCTCGACCCGGTCGCCGAGGCCGTTGGTCTGGGCGGCGACGTAAAGCGCCTCGCCCAGTGCGAAAAGGGCGACGGCTAGGGTGGTGACCTCGATCCCGTCCAGAAGCTGGGGCACGCCGAAGGACATGCGGGCCTGGCCGGTCAGACCGTCGATGCCGATGGTGGCAAGGCCGAGGCCGATGAAGAGCGAGGTGAGGCCCTTGAGGGCCGAATCGCCGAAGGCGGCGGAGACGGTGACGAAGGCGAGGACCATCAGCGCGAAGTATTCTCGCGGGCCGAAGACAAGGGCGAGTTTGACGATGTGGGGGGCGAGGAAGGCCAGCGCGAGGGTTGCCAGCAGGCCCGCCACGAACGAGCCGATGGCGGCGGTGGCGAGCGCGGGGCCGCCCCTGCCTGCCTTGGCCATGCGGTTGCCTTCCAGCGCGGTGACGATGGAGGCGCTTTCCCCTGGTGTGTTCAGGAGGATCGAGGTCGTCGAGCCGCCATACATGCCCCCGTAATAGATGCCCGCGAACATGATCAGCGAGCCTGCAGGGTCAAGGCCGTAGGTCACGGGGAGAAGCAGCGCCACGGTTAGCGCGGGGCCGATGCCGGGCAGGACGCCGACGGCGGTGCCCAGCGTCACGCCGATCAGCGCGTAGAGAAGAATCATCGGGTCCATCGCGGTCCCGAGGCCCTGGAGGAGGAAGTCGAAGGTGGTCATCGGCTCAGCCTCCGAAGATCAGGGTTTCAAGGGGCCCGCCGGGCAGGTTCAGCTGCAGAAGCCCGTCGAAGACGCCGTAGACCGCAAAGGAGAGCGCCAGTCCGGCCGCAAAGGCGAGGGGCAGGCGGCGTTCGCCGAAACCGCGCGCGGTGGCGGTAAAGAGAAGGGCGGTCGCCAGGACAAAGCCGATCACATGCAGAAGCGCGATCTGCAGTGCGACGCCGCCGCCGATCCAGAGGAGCGGCACGGGGTTCTGCCGGGGAACGTCGGCCAGCTTGCGCTTCAAGCCGGAGAGCGCGGTCAGGGCGGCAAGGCCGATCAGGCCCCAGCCGACGAGTTTCGGCATGCCGGCCGGGCCGACCCCGGCATAGCCGCCGTCCTGCGGCAGGCGGCCGGCATCCCAAAGGAGCACTGCGCCGAAGGCGGCAAGCAGGCCTGCGATGACAAACGCCGCCCCATCGGGGCGGCGTCCGGTTCCGGGTTGTCCGGTCATTTCACCAGACCGATGTCCTTGAGGATCGCGGTGGTCGCCTCGATCTCCTTGGCAAGCTGCGCGTCGAAGTCGGCGCCCGACAGGTAGGTGTTGGCCCAGCCCTTGGTCTCCAGCGCCGACTTCCAGCCGGCCGAGTTCACCAGCTTGTCGATGTCGGCGGTGACGGCGGCCTTCTGTTCGTCGCTGAGGCCAGGAGCGGCGGCGATCATCCGCCAGTTCTGCACGTTCACGTCGTAGCCCGATTCCATCAGCGTCGGCGCATCGGTGCCCGGCCATTTCTCGGCCGTCGAGACGGCGAGGATGCGGAGCGTGCCGGCTTCGACCTGGGGCAGGAATTCGCCCACGCCGGAGATACCGGCGGTCACCTGGTTGCCGAGGATCGCGGCCAGCGCCTCGCCGCCGCCCGAGAAGGCGACGTAGTTGATCTTGGTCGGGTCGACGCCCGCAGCCTTGGCGAGAAGGCCCACGGTGATGTGGTCGACGCCGCCCGCCGAGCCACCGGCCCAGGAAACGGAGCCGGGGTCGGCCTTCATCTTCTCGACCAGGTCCTGGATCGTCTGGATCTCGGAGGCGGCGGGGACGACGATGGCCACGGCCTCACCGGTCAGGCGGGCGATGGGGGTCACGTCAGCCAGCGACACGGGCGAGGCGTTGGTCAGGATCGCGCCGACCATGACGTAGCCGCCGACGATCAGCTGCTTCGGGTCACCGTTCGCGGAGGCGACGAACTGCGCAAGGCCCACGGTGCCGCCCGCGCCGGGGACGTTTGTGACCTGGACATTGCCCGAGATGCCTTCGGCGACCATGACCTCTTGAATCGTGCGGGCGGTCGAATCCCAGCCGCCGCCGGGCGAGGCGGGGGCCATGATCATGTAGTCTTCGGCAAAGCTGGCGGTGGCTGCGGCAACGGCAAAGGCCGCGCCGAGAAGGGCGTGTTTCATTGTGGTCTCCTCCCATGGCGCGTGTCGCGCCGGATTGTCGTTGGGCGGCACCTCCTCGTGCCGTCCCTGGGGAAACTGCAGCACAGAAAGCTGTCAGGAAGCTGACAGCCCGGCGCAGGGGTCAATCCAGTGCGTCGTGCCAGAGTTCCAGGAGGCGGGCGCGCTTGGACTGGTCGAGGTAGACGAGAAGGCCGGGGCTGACCGGGACGGGGCGAAGCTGGTCGCCCAAGGCCGCCTCCATCGCGCGGGCGGAGTTCTGGCCGGAGACTTCCAGCGACACGGCGGCAAGGCGCAGGCGGTCGGCCATGATGGTCTGGCCCTCGCGGCCCATGAGGAAGGCGAGGAAGGCGGTGCCGAGGTCAGGGCGCGCAGCGGCGCGGGGGACAAGGCCCACGCGGCTGGTCACGACGGTGAAGTCCTTGAGGAGGACGACGCCGAGGTCGGGGTTTTCCCGCGCGCGGGCGTCGGCGTAAGAGCCGAGGATGTTGTAGCCAAGCGCCAGACGGCCATCGGCAACGCGGTCGATGATCTCGGCGCTGGTCGGGAAGGTCTGCAGCCCTGCGCGGCCCATGGCGGCGACGAGAGACCAGATGTCGGCGAAATGCTCGGCATCGCGGGCGAGGTAGAGGTAGCCCACTGCGGACCGCGCCACGTCATAGGTGCCGATCTTGCCGCTCGCCTCAGGTCGTTTCAGCCAGTCGATCATCTCCAGCCGCGATTGCGGCGGGCCGTCGGGGAAAGAGGGCTTGTGCCAGACGAGAACGCCGGGCTCGTAAGTCAGAGCAAAGGCCATGTCGCGCCAGTTGGCCCAGTCGGGCCAGTCCCGCGCGAGGGGCACGGTCACGGGCTGGGCGTAGCCGTCGTTCGCCAGTTTCACCTGCAGGTCCATGCCGGAGGAGAAGACGAAATCGGCGGTGGGCTGGCCTGCATCGGTCTCAGTGATGACGCGGGCGGCGATCTCGGCGGCGAGGAGGTCGATGTACTGGACGGTGACGGCGGGGTTTTTGGCCTGGAAGGCGGTGATCAGCGGCGCGACGAGCGGCGTGTCGAGGGTGGAGTAGATGGTGAGAGTAGCGTCTTCGGTGCCCGGCGCGGGAAAGCGCGCGGGGTCGGCCCAGGCGGGCAGGGCGAGGAGGAGAAGGAGGAAGCGCCACATGGGGGCAGGGTGCCTGATGTGGGGCTGCGGCTCAAACGGAGTTTTCGAAAACTCCGGTCCGATTTCTTTGAAGAAATCGGCTCCCGCGCGGGGGCGGGGTCGTTTAGGCTGGCAAGCGGGGGGATGGGATGCGCCTGTTGCTTGTCGAGGATGACCTGCCTTTGGCCGAGGCGCTGACTGCGCTTCTGGCGGGGTCGGGGCATGCGGTCGACTGCGTGCATGATGGCCTGGGGGCCGAGGCGCTGCTTTTGGCGGAGCAGTTCGAGCTGGTGATCCTGGATCTGAACCTGCCGGGGCTGGACGGGCTTAGCCTGTTGAAGCGGATCCGGGCGCGGCAGCCGTCGCCCGCGGTGATGATCCTGACGGCGCGGGGGGCGCCGGAGGAGCGGGTCAGGGGGCTGGACCTGGGGGCGGATGATTACCTGTCCAAGCCCTTTGACGTGCGGGAATTTGAGGCGCGGGTAAGGTCGCTTCTCCGGCGGCAGGCGGGGTTGAAGTCCTCGGTGGTGCGGCTGGGGGCGCTGGAGCTGGACCTGACCACCCGGCAGTTCAGCGCCGAGGGGGCGGTTCTCGACCTGCCGCCGCGGGAACGGGCGCTGCTGGAATTGTTCTTCCAGCGGGCGGGGAAGGTGGTGGCGAAGGAGGCGATCGTACAGTCGCTGACCTCGCTGGACGATCTTTTGTCGGACAATGCGATCGAGCAATACGCCTCGCGCCTGCGGCGCCGGATCGCGCCCTATGGGCTGGTGCTGCGGACGGTGCGGGGGCTGGGGTATCTGCTGGAAAAGCCGGTGGACGCGCCGTGACGGGCTATTCCCTGCGGCGGCGGCTGATCCTGTGGCTGAGCCTGGCCACGGCGGCCTTGGGCGTGATCGCGCTGGCCGATACCTGGCGTGAGGCGGTGGCGACCGCGCGGGGGCTGTCGGACCGGGTGCTGGAGGGCTCGGCCCTGGCCATCGCGGAACGGGTCACGGTGGACGAAGGCGGCGGGCTGGAGGTCGACATCCCCTTTGCGGCGCTGGAGATGCTGGCCTCGGCCGCCGAGGACCAGGTCTTCTACCGGGTGGACGCGCCGGAGGGGCAGTTCCTGACGGGGTATCCGGACCTGGCGCTGGTCGAGGTGGGCGAGGAGGGGATCGGCTTTGCCGACGGGCGTTATGGCGAGGTGCCGATCCGGTCGGCGACGCTGCTGCGGCGAGTGTCGACCGGGTCCGAATCGGTGGCCTTCACGGTGACGGTAGCGGAATCGACGCTGGCGCGGTCGGAACTCGCGCGGACGATCCTGATCCGGTCGGCCTTGCGGATCCTCGCGCTCATGCTCTGCACCATTGCCCTGGTCTGGATCGCGGTGACGCTGGCCTTTCGCCCGCTGGACCGGCTGGGCGCGGCGATTGCCGAACGGACGCCGGACGATCTGCGCCCGATCCGTGAGGCGGTGCCGCTCGAGGCAGCCCCCCTGGCCGGGGCGGTCAACAGCTTCATGGGGCGGCTGGAGGATGCGGTGGCGGCCCTGCGGCATTTCACCGGCAACGCGAGCCACCAGCTGCGCACGCCCCTGGCCACCCTGCGCACCCAGTTGGCGCTCGCGCGGCGGGCGGGCGATCCGGCGCAGGGCGAGGCGGCGCTGGGCAAGGCGGACCAGGCGCTGGAGCGGGCCGAGCGGGTTCTGGCGCAGCTTCTGGCGCTGGCGCGGGTTGATGCGGTGGCGACGGGGCTGACGCTGGGGCCGGTCGACCTGGCGGCACTGGCGCGCGAACTGGCAGCCGAGGCCTTGCCGCGCGCCGATGCCCGGGGGATCGACCTGGGGTATGAGGGCGCCGACCGGGCCGAGGCATTGGCCGAGCCGGTGCTGGCGGCGGAACTGTTGCGCAACCTGGTCGACAACGCGCTGGCCTATGCCGGGCGCGGCGCGGTGGTGACCGTGCGGGTCCGGGTCGAGGCGGACGGCGTGGTGCTGGAGGTTGAGGACAACGGGCCGGGCCTGCCCGTCGACCGGCTGGCGGCGCTGCAGGCCGGGACGCTACCGCAGCGGATGGCGCCACAGGCTGCGGCGGCGCAGGCGGGCGGGTCGGGGCTGGGGCTGGCCATCGTGGCCGAGATCGCGGGCCTGTTCGGCGCAAGCTGTGCGTTTGGCACCTTGCCAGACGGGCGGGGGCTAAAGGTCAGTTGCCGTTTCCGCGCCCACGCGTAGGATGGGCGAAGCGCCCACCGCCCGGTCAGAGAAGCTCGACCCGGTAGCTTTCGATCACGGTGTTCGCAAGAAGCTTGTCGCACATCGCCTTGACCGCAGTTTCGGCCTTGGCCGCATCGGTTTCCGCCAGGTCCAGCTCGATCACCTTGCCCTGCCGCACGCCGTTCACGCCCGCGAACCCGAGCGACCCCAACGCATGCCGCACCGCCTCGCCCTGGGGATCAAGGACGCCGTTCTTCAGCATGACGGTGACGCGGGCTTTCATCGGGGGCCTCCGGATTGCGGGATGCCCGGTCATTAGCGAAGGGGCGGGCGGGGGGCAAGGCCTGAGGCGGATGCCAGCCGAAGGCTTACGCCTTGACCAGGCCGCCTTGGTAATCGAGTTCGTAGGCCAGCACACCGGCGCAATGAATTGTCTCGCGTCCCTTGAAGTTGGCGATGTCGCCGGTTGACCGGATCCTGTAGCTCCCGTGCGGCCCTTGCCAGTCGAGGCTGTCGAGCAGTCGACCTTCTGACCCATCCGAGGCAAGCGCCGCCCGCAGCGTGTCCGCTGCGCGGCTTCCGTCGATCAGGTCATCGCGCAGGATGCGCCCATAGTAATTCATTGCCCAAACGGGCTTTGCCTGAAACCAGATCACTTCCTGGCCCAGGAAATCCGTGCCGCCGAAGTAGGAGTCGAGGTATCTCCAGTCACCCGAAGCATATCCAAGATCGTGCGACCCGGATCGGCTGGATGCCTGTTTGGCACCACCCCCAACGTAGGTCGCCTTCTTGGCTGCAATTGCAAACCCGTGCAGGTCGGCAAGATGCATCGCCGCAATCCACCTCAGTTGATCAGCGTGGGCTTCATCTGGTGGGTGACGTTCGAGGGCAGGACGCCCAGCCGCCGGGCCAGCTCGGTGTAGACATCGGCCAGGGGTTGCGGGTCCGGGACCGTGCCGTCGGGGCGTTCGGGCTGGCGCAGGTCCCAAAGACGGCAGCTGTCGGCGCTGATCTCATCCGCCACGATCAGGCGCATGAAGTCGCCTTCCCAGATCCGACCGACCTCGATCCGGAAATCGGCCAGACGGATGCCCACGCCCATCATCACACCGGACAGGAAGTCGTTCACCCGCAGCGACAGCGCCACGATGTCGTCGAGGTCCTGCTGGTTGGCCCAGCCGAAGGCGACGATGTGTTCTTCCGCCACAAGAGGCAGGTTCAGCTTGCCGTCCTTGAAGTAGTATTCGACGATGGGGCGCGGCAGCTGGGTGCCTTCGGGGATGCCCAGGCGTTCGGTCAGCGGGCCTGCGGCAAAGTTGCGCACGACGATTTCCAGCGGCACGATCTCGGCCATCCGCACCAGCTGTTCGCGCATGTTCAGTCGGCGGATGAAATGCGTGGGCACGCCGATCTGGTTCAGGCCGGACATGAAGAATTCGGACAGGCGGTTGTTCAGGACGCCCTTGCCCTCCAGCGTCGAGGGGGCGGCCACGGATGAGCTGCTGTCGTCCTTGAAATACTGAACCAGGGTCCCGGGTTCGGGGCCTTCATACAGGATCTTGGCCTTGCCTTCGTAGACCTTCTTGCGCCGTGCCATGGTTCACATCATCCGGGGGTGCGGGGACGAAGGGCGATCCTTCCTGCCGCTTTCCTTGGCCTATAGTCCAAGGGGGCCATACCCGCAAGGCGCGAGCCGCCCCGGCCGCCCGAAGGGGGCTTGCGGGAAAGGGGCGGGATGGGCATATGGGTGACAACGCCAGACCAGATTTCCATGATTTTGGGGGAGCCCATGACCACGTTCGACGATCGCGAAAACGCCTTCGAGGCCAAGTTTGCCCATGACAGCGAGATGCAGTTCCGGGCCGAGGCGCGGCGCAACAAGCTGTTGGGGCTGTGGGCGGCGGGCCTGATGGGCAAGGCGGACGACGCGGCGGCGGAATATGCCATCGAGGTGGTCAGCGCCGATTTCGAGGAAGCGGGCGACGAGGACGTGGTGCGCAAGGTCGTGGCCGATCTGGCCGGCAAGGCCAGCGCCGACGAGGTGCGCGCCAAGATGAAGGAGCTGATGCCGGTCGCCAAGGCCCAGCTTCTGAACGAAGTCTGAGACCAAGTCAGTCTGAACCAGACCTGAAGGCCTGCGTGCTGGTGCCAGCACGCAGGTTTTTTATGTGCGCCAGACCCTTGGCGGTGCCGCAGGATTGGGCGGTGCCGTAGGATAAGGCTGGTATCGGTTTCCGCCTCTGCCACCTCTGCTGGTCGTTGCCACGCCGGCTGACCGGTGGGCGAGGATCAGGGACGTGCCGGGCTGGACATCTTCCCAGCCACCAGGAACCCGTTGGAATCCGATGGGCGCATGTGGCTTGTATCCATAGAATGCCTGCGCCAACCGAACTTCGGAAAGGCCCGAACCTGTTTGCGTCGGGCAAGCGCAGATTTTTTTCGCTAATCGCGGAATAGTGTCGATCGCCGACCGTTACCCCAAGTGACCTTGCCAGGCCTCACCTCCTGCAGGGCGTCATGGGGCAAAGAAGATTGGCCCCAAAACCATTGCCGAAGGGGCGAGGCCGCATAGGGCGGGCTTGTCGCAAGTTCTCAAACCTTGGAGCCGCACATGTTCATTTGCCCACAGACCGCCTTTGCTCCGTTCGTGCATTCTGTGCCTTCTGACCCGGAGGAAGTCTGCTTTGCCGATCTCTTGTCAGAGGACACCGACCTGACCAACGTCGATCTGGTGATCGCGCCGCTGATCGGGCCCAGTTTTGATGCAATCGAGCTGATCCTTCTGTTGGGTGACGCAGGATTTCGCGGGCGGCTCTACGTCAAGGCCGGGAACCTGCCAGACCACCTGATGGTCCAGGCCGAGCTTCGCGCGGTGGCGCGGGCTTTTGGGTTCCGGGTCGATCTGGCCTGCACGGCCTGAAGCCAACCCTTGGGTGGAGTGCAGCCAGGCTGGTTCCGCCTGCGCCGCCGCAGACTGCGTCGGCAATGCGTTTCCAGCAAGACCTGCGTGACACGGCAGTCTGGGGAAGGTGCCGGTCTCGTCAGCGTGGGTCTGGGCGCGATCCACCCGAGGTGGCGCGGCAAGCCTCAGGACATAGGCTTGCCGCGCTTTTTCTTTTCGCGCATTTGATACGTTAACCGGGCCGCCAGCACTGCCGGTGCACCTTCGGGCCTTCGATTGGTCGGAGGCGAAGGGTGCGGCAACGGGACGGGGCAGGGGCGCTGGGGCCACGGGTCTATTGGCGCCTGTTGTGGACGGCGGGGATCGGCCTCCTGTTCCTGGGGCTGCTGGCCCAGCGGCTGCAGGCGATCGATCCTGAACTGGTCCTCTTGGCCCTGGCCGGGATCGGGACGGGTGCCCTGGCCGTGGCGATGATCGCGACTGGCGTTAGCTTCTGGGCGGTGGCGGGCTATGACCAGGCCTGGCACCGGCATCTTCGGACCGGGATCGATCCGGCCCGCGCCTCACGCGCCGGGTTCGCCGCGATTGCCATCGGGCAGACCGTGGGCCTGGGGGTTCTGAGCGGGGCGCTGGTGCGCTGGCGGATGCTGCCGGAACTGGGGCTGGTGGCGGCGATGCGGCTGTCGGCGCTGGTAGCAGGCTCGTTCCTTTTGGCCTGGGTGATCCTGGCGTCCGTCTGCCTGTTGGTCCTGCCGGACGCGCCCTTTGCGGGGTTTGCGCCGCTGGGGCTGGCCTTGGCCGTCCTGGGCCTGGCCGCGGCACTGGCCCTGGGCCGGGCGGGGGTGCCGAACCTGATCACGACCGGGCGGCTGCTGGCGCTCGCGACGGTCGACTGCATCGCGGCCGGGTGCGCGCTTTGGCTCCTCATCCCGGGGGATCTGTCGTTTGCGGTCTTTCTGCCGGTGTTCCTCTTGGCGCTTGGGGCGGGGCTCGTCTCGGGCTCTCCCGCGGGGCTTGGCGCGTTCGAGATCGTTCTGTTGGCGCTGTTGCCGCAGGAACCGCAGGCCGGGTTGCTGGCCGCGGTGGTGGTCTGGCGGCTGATCGCCTATGCGATGCCTGCGCTGCTTGGCGTTGCGGTGGCGCTGCAGGCTCGGAATACCGCACCGGAGAGGATCACGAGGCCGCCCGTTTCGGCCCCGGAGATTGCCGAGGCGGGGCTGGTCGCGCAGGGCGAACTCTTCCTGCATCCTGTGGGCTGTGTCGCGGGCCGGACGGCACATGGGCTGGTCGCGCTGTCGGCGGTGGCGGACCTTTCGCAGTTCCGCCAGGCCGCGCAGAAGGAAGGGCGATGGCCCGTCTTTTACAAGCTGGGGGGGCGATCCGCCGTTCGGGCGCGGCGGGCCGGGCTGCGGGTGCTGCCGGTGGCCCGCGAAGCCTGGTTGGACCCCCAAGCCTTCCGGCTGGACGTCCCGGCCCGCGCCGGGCTGCGCCGCAAGCTGCGGCGGGCCGAGGCGGCGGGCGTGGTGTCCGCGGTGGACCGCAGTCCGGACTGGGCCGAACTTGCCCGGATCAACGCCTCCTGGACAGCGGCTCGGGGGCGCGAGCATGGCTTTGCCATGGGCCGGTTTGACCCGGACTACCTGGCGGGCCAGGTGGTCCTGGTGGCGCGTCAGGGCGGAATGGCGGTGGGCTTTGCCAGCTTTCATGCGGCCCGCATCAAGGGGCAGCCGGTCTGGACGCTGGACCTGCTGCGCCCCGATCCGGCGGCCCCGGAAGGCACGGCGCAATTGATGATCCTGGCCGGCTTGGCCGCTGCCCGCGCGGATGGGGTCCGCCACCTGTCGCTTGCGGCCGTGCCGATCGGCGCGCGCGACGGGGAAAGGGGCCTGGTCGCACGCTTGGGTCGCCGGTTCGCCGGTGAGGCGATGCGGGGCCTTGACCAGTTCAAGTCCGGCTTCGCGCCGCGCTGGCAGCGGCTCTACATCGCGGCTCCGTCCTGGCTGGCGCTGGCGCTGGTCGGGGCCGAGATCTGGCGCCGGGTCTGCCGCCCCGAGCCGTTGGCGAACATGAGCCGGACCCCACGACAAGATGAGGAATATGGGTTTGCCTATCGTCGCAACCCATGGCAGAGGAAGGGGGACAATCAGGCCTGAAGGAAGGTGACCATGACCGACGCGCTGACCCGGATGCTGAACGCGCGCGACTGGCTGATGGCCGACGGGGCGACCGGGACCAACCTGTTCAACATGGGCCTGTCCTCGGGCGAGCCGCCGGAATTCTGGAACGTCGAGAAGCCGCAGAACATCCGGAAGCTTTACGGCGATGCCGTCGCCTCGGGCGCGGACCTGTTCCTGACCAACACCTTCGGCGGCAATGCCTCGCGGCTGAAGCTGCACAACGCGCAAGGCCGCGTGCGCGAACTGAACCGGGTCGGCGCGGAACTTGGGCGCGAGATCGCCGACAAGGCGGGCCGGACGGTGGTGGTCGCAGGGTCGATGGGTCCGACGGGCGAAATCTTCGAGCCGATGGGCTCGCTGACCCACGAACTGGCGGTGGAGATGTTCCACGAACAGGCCGAAGCCTTGAAAGAGGGCGGCGCGGATGTCCTTTGGGTCGAGACGATCTCGGCGCCCGAGGAATACCGCGCGGCGGCGGATGCGGCCCTGCGCGCCGACATGCCCTGGTGCGGCACGATGAGTTTTGACACCGCAGGACGGACGATGATGGGCATGACCTCGGCGGCGATGGCCGAGATGGTGGAACGCCTGATCAACCCGCCAATCGCATTCGGGGCGAACTGCGGGGTGGGGGCGTCGGACCTGATGCGGACGGTGCTGGGCTTTGCCGCCACCGGGACAGAACGGCCGATCATCGCCAAGGGCAATGCGGGCATCCCGAAGTACCACGACGGCCACATCCACTATGACGGCACGCCGGAACTGATGGCGGAATATGCCGTGATGGCGCGCGATGCCGGGGTGCGGATCATCGGCGGCTGTTGCGGCACGATGCCCGAACACCTGCGCGCGATGCGGGTCGCGCTGGAAAGCCGGCCCAAGGGCAACCGCCCCTCGCTTGAGGTGATCCAGGCCAAGCTCGGCGGGTTCTCCTCGGCCTCGGACGGGACCGGGGATGACGCGGGCGCGGGGCGGCGGGAACGCCGGGGGCGCCGGGGCTGACCGGTCCGGTCGGGGCCAAAATCCTTCGAAGGATTTTGGCAAGACTTTTCGAAAAGTCTTGCGCCTGGCCGCGCCGGGTCAGAACAGCGTCAACTGGTCACCCTGCCGTGGCGGTGGGGCGAAGAGATCGCCGCGCAGGGCCGGTAGCCCTTCATTGAGGCCAAGCCGCTTGCGTGCCACATCGGCGCGACGGTGGATCAGCTCGGCCCAGAGGCCCTGGCCGCGCATGCGGGTGCCGAAGTCCGGGTCATAGTCACGCCCGCCATGCAATTCGCGCACCCGACCCATGACCCGGGCGGCGCGGTCGGGGACGGTCGCCTCCAGCCAGTCGCGGAACAGGCCGGACACTTCCAGCGGCAAGCGCAGGGGGATGCTGTTGGCCGCCGTGGCCCCGGCGTCGCGCCCGGCCTGCATCACCGTCTCCAGCTCATGGTCGGTCAGCGCCGGGATCAGGGGCGAGATCTGGATGCGGACGGGAATGCCCGCCTGCGCCAGCCGTTCGATGATCTGCAGCCGGCGGCGGGGTGCGGGGGCGCGGGGTTCCATCTTGCGGGCAAGCTCGGCGTCCAGGGTCGTGACGCTGATCGAGGCCGAGGCCAGACCCTGCGCCGCCATCGGCGCGATCAGGTCGATGTCGCGTTCGATCGTCGTGCCACGGGTGGTGATCCAGACCGGGTGACGGAAGGCCGACAGCACCAGCAGGACCTCGCGCATGATCCTGTGATCGCATTCGACCGGCTGGTAGGGGTCGGTGTTGGTGCCGATGGCGATGGGGGCGACGCGGTAAGAGGGGCGACGCAATTCGGCTTCAAGCACCTCGGCGATGCCGGGGCGCGCGATCAGGCGGGTCTCGAAATCAAGGCCGGGCGAGAGGTTGAGGAAGGCGTGGGTCGGGCGGGCGTAGCAGTAGATGCAGCCGTGTTCGCAACCGCGATAGGGGTTGATCGAACGGTCGAAGGGCACGTCGGGCGAGCGGTTGAAGGTCAGCGCCGAGCGCGGGCGTTCGATCCGTACCTCGGTCGCGACCAGCCGCTCCTCCTCGGGCAGGTCCCAGCCGTCGTCGAAGGCTTCGCGGGCGGTCGCTTCGAACCGGCCTGCGCTGTTGCTTTCGGCCCCCCGCGCCCGCAGACGCTGGCCGGGCAGGATGGTGGAGGGATCGGACATCCGATAAATCTAGAACAAAGGCGGAACAATCGCCACAACTTTCCGCTTGGCGACGCCTTTCTGTCGGCTTTCATCCGGTGTATGTCGTTTGCCGAATAGTGGCTTTGTCGCTTTGCGACCATGCACAAGGCCACGACAATATCGCTTTGGAGCACGCCCGATGGCCGACGACGACGAGATCATCCTTTCCGAACTGTCGGATGACGAGCTTGTGCTGCAGATGCATGACGACCTGTATGACGGTCTCAAGGAAGAGATCGAAGAGGGCGTCAATATCCTGATCGCGCGGGGCTGGGCCCCCTATGACGTCCTGACCAAGGCGCTGGTCGCGGGCATGACCATCGTCGGTGCCGACTTCCGCGACGGGATCCTGTTCGTCCCCGAGGTGCTTCTAGCCGCGAACGCGATGAAGGCCGGGATGGCGATCCTGAAGCCGCTATTGGCCGAGACGGGTGCTCCGCGCATGGGCAAGATGGTGATCGGCACGGTGAAGGGCGACATCCACGACATCGGCAAGAACCTTGTCGCGATGATGATGGAAGGCGCGGGCTTCGAGGTCGTGGACCTGGGGATCAACAACGCGGTCGAGAAGTACCTGGACGCGCTGGAGAAAGAGCAGCCCGATATCCTTGGGATGTCGGCCCTGCTGACCACCACCATGCCTTACATGAAGGTCGTGATCGACACGATGAAGGAAAAGGGCCTGCGCGAGGATTACATCGTTCTGGTGGGCGGTGCGCCCTTGAACGAGGAGTTCGGCAAGGCCATCGGCGCCGACGCCTATTGCCGTGACGCCGCCGTGGCGGTCGAGACGGCCAAGCAGTTCGTCGCCCGCAAGCACAACCAGCTGAACGGCTGATGCCGACCCTGTGATTCGGGAAGGGCTTGTCATGTGCCTTCCCGAAGCGCAGATTGAGCGTCAGGGAGACATGATATGCCCTTGACCCATTTCCTTGGACTGATTGCCCTGGTGATCCTGGCGGCCGGATTGACCATCTGGCTTGCGGTGTGGACCGGCGTACCCTTTGCGGCATTGGCCTTCGCGGCGCTGTCGGCCAGCGTGATCCTGACCTGGACCCGGGTCAGCCGGTAATCCACATGGACGATGTCACTCTTTCAGAGACCGGGCTCGCGCCAGCCCGCGTCGGTCGCATCCTGCTGATCGCCTGCGGGGCCCTGGCGCATGAGATCCTGGCGCTGAAGGCGGCGAACGGCTGGGCGCACATGGACTTGCAATGCCTGCCGGCAAAGCTGCATCTCTGGCCCGAAAAGATCATCCCGGCGGTGGAAGAGGCCGTTGCGGCGGCGCGCGGGGCCTATGAGACAGTCTTCGTCGTCTATGCCGATTGCGGGACGGGGGGACTGCTCAAGGCGGCCTGCGACCGGCTGGGGGTCGAGATGGTGGAAGGCCCACATTGCTATGCCTTCTTCGAAGGAAACGCCGTCTTTGCGGCGCGGGCCGAGACCGAGTTCGACGCCTTCTACCTGACCGATTTCCTGGTCCGGCAGTTCGATGCCTTCGTCTGGAGGCCGATGGGCCTGGACCGCCACCCCGAGCTGCGGGACATGTATTTCGGCAACTACACCAAGCTCGTCTACCAGGCGCAGAAGGATGACCCGGCGCTGGACGCCAAGGCCGAAGACTGCGCCCGGCGGCTGGGGTTGACCTATGAGCGGCGGTTTACCGGTTATGGTGACCTGGCGGTGACTTTGTCCCGCGTGGCCGGTTAGCTGGCGAAATCGGTGATGACGGCGACGCCGGGGGCGGTGGGGCCGTCGAAGGCTTTCAGTTCCTCGGTGGCTTGTGAGAGCGCGACGGTGCGGGCGACGATGGGGCTGACGTCGATCCGGCCGGTCTCGATCAGGCTCAGGAGCGTCGGGTAGCGCCAGGCGGGCATGCCGCGGGTGCCGAACACCGACAGTTGCCGCATGTAGAGCGTGTTCATGTCGATCTGCATCTGGGCCGTGTGGCCCACGGGAAGGCCGACCTGAACGTGGCGGCCCAGGGGGCGCAGGCATTTCAAGGAGTTGTTGGCAGTGGCTTCGATCCCCAGCGCCTCGACACTGACATGCGCGCCACCTTGGGTCAGCTCGATGATCCTGGCGGCGACGTCGCCGTCACGGGCGTCGAGTGCGGCCTCGGCGCCGAGGCTCAGGGCGTGGGAGAGCTTCTCGGGTACGACGTCGACGACGATGACCTGCGCACCTAGAGCCTTGCCGATCAGGAGGCATGAGAGCCCGATCCCGCCGGTGCCGTGGACGGCGAGCCATTCGCCCGCCTGCAGCGCTGCGCGGCCCGTCAAGGCGTGGAAGGCGGTGGTCACCCGGCAGCCGAGCCCAGCGGCAAGGGCGGGGGAGAGACTTTCGGGCAGACGGGTCAGGTTGTGGGCATGGGGGACCGAGACATATTCGGCATAGGCGCCGCGGTCGCCGAAGCCGGGGACGCGCTGCGAGCGGCAGGTGGTGGTCTGGCCCGAGCGGCACTCCGGGCAGTCGCCGCAGGCGAGGATGAAGGGGGCGATGACCCGGTCGCCCTTGCGCCATTTGGCCAGCGGTCCGGCCACCACGACCTCGCCGCAGTATTCATGGCCGGGGATATCGCCGAGTTTAACCTTGGGGTGTTCGCCCACCCAGCCGTGCCAGTCGCTGCGGCAGATGCCGCAGGCGAGGGTTTTCAGGACCACGCCATCTGGTTCGCAGCCGGGGTCTGCGACGGTTTCCAGGCTAAGGGGTTCGCGGTAGGTGCGAAGGACGGCGGCGCGCATCAGGAGCTCCGGTAATGGTTCAGGCAGAAGACGCGGATGGCCGAGGCGAGGCCTTCGTCTCCGCGACGCGCGGCGTCGATTTCGGCGGCGAGCGCGTTGAGGGGGGTCTGTTTTTCAAGCGCGATGGCGCGGAAGGCGTCCCAGAATTCGGGTTCCAGCGAGACCGAGGTGCGGTGGCCGTGGAGGGTGAGGGAGTGCTTGGCGGGGCGGGTGGTCATGGGTGGGACCGTAGCCAATGCGCGGGACGCCCAAAATCCTTAAGTAAGGATTTTGACAAATTTCTTACTTAAGAAATTTGGGTCCTGGATGTCAGAGGCGCAGCAACACGTCGTCAGAATTGCAGAAGACGACGAAATGTCCCGCGTTCTCTACCACCCGGTAGCCACGCTTCTTCATCGCCGCCAGGAAGGCATCGCGCCCGACGAGGCGTTCGACATCGCTCACTTTTCGGCGGATGACACCGCCGTCGAGCGCCGTCTTGGTGGCAAACATCTGTCGCATCCACTCCTGCGACGTGATCGGCAAAGGCATTTCCCGCATCATCGCACCTCCTGCCCGCAACCCTGCCAAGACAGGGTTAACGGCAGGTTACTCCGTCTCGCGCTTGTGGCTGTCGAGTTCCCGCGCGGCCTTCTCGGCGCGGGCCTTGTCGAGGACCCGCTCCGCCTTCGTCCGACCATGCTTGGCGGCATTCGCGTCGGCGGCTGAGCGGGCGGCCTTGCGGGCCGCCTGTTTCTTCACGGTCCGAAGGTTGACGACCTCGCCCATCAGCCCGCCGCGTCAGCCTTTGGGGCCGATCATGTCCTCGGGCCGGACGATCCGGTCGAAGGTCTCGCCATCGACGAAGCCCAGGGCAATCGCTTCTTCCCGCAGGGTCGTGCCGTTCTTGTGCGCGGTCTTGGCGACCTTGGTCGCATTGTCGTAGCCGATGGTGGGCGCAAGTGCTGTGACCAGCATCAGTGATTCCTGCATCAGCTTCTTGATCCGCGGGATGTTGGCCTGGGTCCCCACCACCATGTTGTCGGTGAAGCTGACGGCGGCGTCGCCCAGAAGCTGGATGGACTGCAGCACGTTGTAGGCCATCATCGGGTTGTAGACGTTCAGCTCGAAGTGCCCCTGGCTGCCGGCAAAGCCCACGCCCGCGTCGTTGCCCATCACCTGCGCGCAGACCATGGTCATCGCCTCGGCCTGGGTCGGGTTGACCTTGCCCGGCATGATCGACGATCCGGGCTCGTTTTCCGGCAGGATCAGCTCGCCCAGGCCCGAACGGGGACCGGAGCCCAGTAGCCGCAGGTCGTTGGCGATCTTGAACAGCGAGGCGGCAATCGTCTTCAAGGCGCCCGAGAACATGACCATAGCGTCATGGGCGGCCAGCGCCTCGAACTTGTTCGGCGCGGTGACGAAGGGCAGGCCGGTGATCTCGGCGATGCGCGCGGCGACGCGGGTGTCCCAGCCGACGCGGGTGTTCAGGCCCGTGCCGACGGCGGTGCCGCCCTGGGCAAGCTCATAGATGTCGGGCAGGCACATCTCGACCCGCTCGATTCCCTTGCGGACCTGCATGGCATAGCCCGAGAATTCCTGGCCAAGGGTCAAGGGGGTTGCGTCCTGGGTATGGGTGCGGCCGATCTTGATGATGTCCTTGAACTCCACCGCCTTGGCATCCAGCGCGGCCAGAAGCTTCTTCAGCCCCGGCATCAACAGGTCGCGCGTGTGCATGCCGATGGCCACGTGCATCGCGGTCGGGAAGGTGTCGTTCGACGACTGGCCCATGTTCACGTGGTCGTTCGGATGCACCGGCTTTTTCGAGCCCATGACGCCGCCCAGCTTCTCGATGGCGCGGTTCGAGATCACCTCGTTCGCGTTCATGTTCGACTGGGTGCCCGAGCCGGTCTGCCAGACCACCAGCGGAAAGTTGTCGTCGAACTTGCCCTCGATCACCTCTTGCGCCGCGGCGGCGATGGCCTGGCCCAGCTCGGGCGAGATGTCGCCCTGATCGATGTTGACCAGCGCACAGGCCTTCTTGATCACACCGAGCGCCCGGATGATCGGGACGGGCTGGCGTTCCCAGCCGATGGGGAAGTTGATGATCGACCGCTGGGTCTGCGCGCCCCAGTACTTGTCGGCGGGCACCTCAAGCGGGCCAAAGCTGTCAGTCTCGGTCCGGGTGGCGGTCATGGCAAACTCCTCGCAAACTCTCGGGCCCCGCATAGCGCTGCGGGCGCCCGAAATCAATCCGGCATGCAATGGTATACCGAAATCACGCGCGGCGGAAGCGGTAGACCGTGGCGGGGGGGAGGTTGGCCCAGACCTTGTGGCCCTTGTTCACTGTCAGCCCAAGCGCAGAAATCGTTTCGGCCGGCAAGGGCGGGCGGGGGCCGTAGGTGAACTGGACATAGCGGCCCCGGGGCGCAAGGATCGCGAAGGCGGCCGAGACGATGCCTTCGCGCACGTCCTCGGGCATCGACAGCAGCGGCAGGCCGGAGATCACGGTACTGACGCCAGGGGCGACCAGGTTCGCGGCCTCTTGCGCGGGCAGCTGGTGCACGGTCACGCCGGGAAACTTCTGCCGGAGATAGGCAACGAATTCCTCGTCCAGTTCGAAGAGCGTTACGTTTTCCGGCGGCACACCACGGGCAAGGATCGCCTCGGTGAACCGCCCGGTGCCGGGGCCGAACTCCACAACCGGGCCGCTGTTCGGACCAAGGCCCAGCGTCATCGCCCGGGCAAGCGTGCGCGACGACGGCGCAATCGCCGACACCTGCCGGGGGTTCTTGAGAAGCCGCCGACGGAATAACGCGAGGTCGCTCATCAGTGTTTGCGGAACTGGTCGAGCGAGACGATCTCGGCGTCCTGCCGGTGCGGTTCTTCCTCGACCTCGATGTCCTCTTCCTCGTCCTCGTCGTCCTCGTCCTGTTCCTGCGTCTCGAACCGCAGGCCGAATTCGACGGACGGGTCGACGAAGGTACGCAGGGCGTCGAATGGGATCACCATCGGCTCTGGGTTGTTGCCGAAGTTCAGGGTGATGCTGAAGCCCTCATCGGTGACGGTGAGGTTCTCGAACCAGTGCTGGATGACGATGGTCATCTCGGTCGGATAGCGTTCCTTCAGCCAGTCGGCCATCTGCACGTCGGGATGCTTGGTGTCGAAGGTGATGAAGAAGTGGTGCGCGCCGGGCAGGCCGTGTTCGGCAACCTCGGTCAGGACCGACTGGATCAGGCCCCGCATCGCGCGGTGCATGAGGTTGCCATAGTCGATGCTGCGTGCCATGGGCGCCGTCCTTTCACGGTTGGACTGCAGCATAGGCAATTCGGTGCCCAAGGGAAGGGTGGAAGTCAGCGATGCGCAACACCCGTCAGACCAGCACGGTTGCCGCAGAGAAAAGTGCTGATAGGCCAAGCACTGCGGCCAGCGACCAATGGCGCCAAAGCAGCGCCCAGGCAGAGAAAACCGCGATTGCGGCGGGCAGCAGGCGCAGGCTGGACGGATCGGGGACCAGCAGATGAACCGGTCCGAGACTTGTCTCGGACAGCGTCGCGAACAGGACATGCAGCGCGAACCACAGCGAGAGATTCGCGATCACCCCCACCACCGCCGCCGTGATTGCCGCCAGCGCACCGGATAGGCGGGGCATGTGGGTCAGCCGGTCGATGAACGGGCTGCCGGCGAAGATGAACAGGAACGAGGGCACGAAGGTCATCCACAGCGCGATGCCCGCGCCCGCGAGGCCCAGGGTCCAGCCGCCGACCTGGTGCGCGGCCAGGAAGCCCACGAATTCGTTGACCAGAATCAGGGGCCCTGGCGTTGTCTCGGCAAGCCCAAGGCCATCCATCATCTGGGGCAAGGTCAGCCAGCCCTTGTCTTCGACCACCTCCTGCGCCATCCAGGCCAGCACCGCGTAGGCGCCGCCAAAGGTCAGGACAGCGAGTTTCGAGAAGAAGAGGCCGATTTCGGCCAGGCGACCCGGGGCCAGAAGGATCAGGGCACCCAGCGGGGCAAGCCAGATCACCAGCCAGACGGCTGCGGCGCGCAGAGAGCGGGCAAGGGCGGCAGGCGGCGGCGAGGCGCCGAGGTCGCGCGCGACGGCGCGGGTCCGGAAGAACCCCCAAAGCCCGGCAGCAAGGATGATCAGCGGGAAGGGCAGTTTCAAAAGGAACAGGCCCACGAAGGCCGCGATGGCGATCACATAGGCCTCGCGCGATTTCAGGGCGCGCTTCGAGACGCGGATCAGCGCCTCAATCACGATGGCGATGACGGCGGCCTGCACGCCGGTGAAGAGGGCCGCCATGACCGGGACCTGACCGAAGGCGGCATAGATCAGCGACAGCGCCAGGACCACGACCGCGCCGGGCAGCACGAAAAGCCCCCCGGCGATCAGGCCGCCCTTCACCCCGTGCAGCCGCCAGCCGATCCAGGTGGCCAGCTGCATCGCCTCAGGTCCCGGAAGAAGCATGCAGAAGGACAGGGCGCGCAGGTAGTCGGCCTCGGCCACCCAGCGCTTTTCGTCCAGGATGATGCGGTGCATCAACGCGATCTGCGCGGCGGGTCCGCCAAAGGACAGGCAGCCGATCTTTGCGAAAGTGCGGGTCAGGTCAGGGAGGGTCGGGGTCATCGTGGATTCGGTCATTCGGTTCTTCCCGCCGGCCAGTCGTGGCCCTCCTCGTGCCCGTCGCGGGCCCAGCGGTAAAGCGCATCATACAGCGCGATCCCGGCCTCAAGCTGTTGCAGGTCATCGCGATACAGTCGTGACAGCCCGACTGACAGCGCAAGCAGGCCCGCAGCCTGAGGTGCCAGGTCATGCCGGTCGGTATCGGCGGCACGGATCACCAGTGCCATGCGGTCCAGCGCCTCGGTATGCAGTCCGAAGTCATCGAGGAGGGCATCAAAGCTGCATTGGTCGCCGCGGTGGCTGAACCGCACACCCTCGATATCAAACGGGATGGCGCCGAAGCGGTCCGCGACATCGGCCACTTCGGAGGGCGCGACGAAAAGAAAGCGGGCGGTCGGGTCGATGAAGCGGCGGATCAGCCAGGGGCAGGCGATGCGGTCGATCTTGGGCCGATGGCGGGTGACCCAAGGCGCGCCCGCCGGCGGCAGGACCGAGAGCGGGGTCGTCGGCAGACCTGCGGCCTCCCAGGCGAGGATGCCGCCTTCAAGAACCTCGGCTTGCCATCCCTTGGACCGAAGCCAGGCCGCGGCCCCTTCGGAAAGCTTGCGGCCCCTGGTGCAGACGACGATGGCCGAACCGGAGTCATTGGACAGCGTCGCCACGGCAGTGTGGGCCATGCGGCGTGACGTGGGGATCAGTCGCGGTAGCGCTGCGGTGTCCTCGTCAGTGCGGACATCGAAGATCGTGGGCGCATCGGGCGTGCCGATCCGACGACAGGCCTGGGCGGGAGTGATCTGGGTGAACTGCGGCATGGGGTGCATCCTTTGGCCAATGGGTCAGGGATGCGACGCTTGGGCCGGGGCCTCACGGGGTGGACGCGGACCCCATGGCGGAAGGGGTACGGTGTCGACGCCAGGCGGTCAAGGGTCAGCCAACAGGTTTTAGGAGTTCGCGCAGCAGCTTCAGCCGCAGGGTCTCGGCATAATCCTGCAACCCGCGGGCGGTGACGACGAAGCCGCCGGGCGTGATGATCCAGCGTTGGTAGTAGCTGGTGATCGGGAAGGCGGGGCCGGGTTCCTCGATGGCGATGGCGTTGATGGTGATACCGGCGTCCATCGCCTCGGCCCGGGCCTTCGCGTCGGTGAAGCCCGCGTTTTCCTGGCCGTCGCCCGAGACGTCGATGACGCGGGCCGCGCAGTCGGGGACGGCGGCGAACTGGGCGGCGGCAAAGCGCAGGCCCTGGCCGACGGCGGTGTCAGATCCGCTGAAGGCGCGGGGGATGTCGGCGGCGCGGGCGGCGAAGCGGGTGACGTCATCAGGCGCAAGCATGCGCTGCCAGGACAGGACCAGCGCCTGCTCCTCGATGCCGGACCACTGGGCCACGGCCAGCGCGACCTGGCCCTTGACCAGGGCTTCGCCGACCTCGGGGTCCTGCAGGGCAAAGGCCAGGCCCTCGGTCTGGAGGAGGTAGTCGCCCATGTCGATGGAGCCTGAGACGTCGATGGACAGGAGAAGCGCCGTCTCGCAGGAAGCGGCGGGCTGGGCGGTCAGGCAGAGGAGAAGGGCCGCGCGGAGCATGGGGCAGGATGGGTTGCCGCCGGGCTTCTGGCAAGCGGCTCGTCGTGCCCTTTGGTTCTCCTCGCAAGGCGACGAGGAGACGAAGTCGAACGAGGAGCGGAGGAAAAGGTGCAGGTTTCTGTTGCCAGGTACCTGAGTCCAAAAGTTTGCCGGTGCCTTCTGGCGGGAAAGTGGAGGTGCCGGATTCTGTTGCCAGGCTCCGGCGGGCCCCGCCTTACGGGGCTAACCGCAAGGGCTTAGTTTTGGTCTTGCGAGCCGCTTACGCGGCCAGCGCCACCGGAGCACGGTTGTCGTTGGCAACTGTGATCATGGACCGATAACGGTGGTACCTCACCGAGCGAAAGCTGGCCTCTTTGGTCGTTCGTCGATCCTATTTCGGCCCCGTCCCCCCGCAACGAACGGGTGTCTGGTGGAGCCGCCGGGTACCGCCCCCGGGTCCGAGCCGATTATTACAGGTGCGTTTATCGCCATAGACCGGGTTGCCCCGGACAGGGGTCAATATAGGGGTCGGGGGCGGGGGGTGCAAGGGCGGTGTCCACGCAGGACCGATTCGCGGGGCCTTGCAAATCAAGGGCTTGGGCGTGGACGTTCAGGATGCGCTTACCATCTCATGCGCTTCCCCCGCGGCCTTCGCTTGCGCCACCAGCCAGGCCAGCCGCGGGTCGCCGTCGTTGCGGCGGTGCCAGTGGGCCGAGACGGCGAAGCTGCGCAAGGCAAGGGGCGGCGGGGCGGTCACCAGGCCGAAGCCGGGGGCAAAGGCGGTGGCGATGCGGGTGGGCAGGGTGACGAGCGCCCCGGTGCTCGCGGCGGCGGCGAGGGCGGGAAGGAAGGCGGGCAGACCCAGGATGACGCGACGGCTCAGTCCCTGGCGCTGAAGCTCAACGTCGACGATGCCGGTGAGGTCCCCGCCGGGGGCGACGAGGATGTGGTCGGCGGCGGAGTAGCTTGCGAGGTCCAGGCGCTGCGGCAGGACGTCAGGGCGACCGGCGACAAGGTAGGTCTCGGCGTAAAGCGGCGCGACGCGGATCGTGTCGGGGAGGTCGGGGAGGAGGCCGAGGAAAAGCTCAATCCGGCCCTCGATCAGCGCATCGACGGCGGCAGTGCGGCCCAAGGGCAGGACGGAGAGGGTCAGGCCGGGGGCAAGGCTGCGCAGGCGGGCGGCGAGGGCGGGGACGAGGCCGGCCTGCTGGCTGTCCAGCGCAGCGATACGGATGACACCCTCGGCAGTCGCGGGGTCGAAGGCGCGGGCTTGGCCGAGGGCGCTGCGTAGGGCCTCAACCGCCTGTGTGACGGGGCGTTCCAGGGCGAGGGCGGTGGCGGTCGGCTCCATCCCGTGCGGTCGGCGGAGGAAGAGGGGGTCGCCGAACACGTCGCGCAACCGGCGCAGGGCCTGGCTGATCGCGGATTGCGTCAGGCCCAACTCGTCCGCCACCGCCACTGCCTTCCGGTGCCGCAGGAGACCGAGGAAGACGAGAAGCAGGGTCAGGTCCAGCCTGCGGAGTTGCAGATCGCTTAAGTCAGACATGAGCCGTATTCGTTTTTCCTTCTGTCACGTTTGGCATATCCCTTGGCCCATGCCTTGGGCAAGGAGGTTCTGGATGCGGGTCGCGATCATCGGGACGGGCAATGTCGGCGGTGCCATCGCCAAGGGGCTGGCGGACAAGGGCCACGTGCTGGTGCTGGGCGTGCGCGATGCAGGCAAGCCGGACGTGATGGCGCTGGCCGCGGAGACGGGGGCGGCGGTGGCCTTTCCCGCCGACGCGGCGATGGGGGCGGATGTGGTGATCCTGGCTCTGCCCTGGGCCAAGGCCGAGGCGGCGGTGAGGGCGCTGGGCGATCTGGCGGGCAAGGTGGTGATCGACTGCATGAACCCTTTGGGCATGGTCGACGGCGCGCTGGGGCTGGTTATCGGTCATGGGACCAGCGGGGCCGAGATCGTGCAGGGCTGGCTGCCTGGCGCGCGGGTGGTGAAGACGTTGAACCAGGTCGGCGCCGAGATCATGGCGAAGAACGACCACTTGGCCCACCGGCCCGTGCAGCTGGTCGCGGGGGATGATGCAGGGGCCAAGATGGCGGCGATGCAGCTTCTGGTGGACCTGGGGTTCGAGGCGCTGGATGCGGGCGGCCTGCGGCAGGCGCGTATCCTGGAGCCCTTCGCCATGGTCTGGATCAACCAGGCGATCCTGCGCGGAAAAGGACGGAATTGGGCCTTCGCGGCGGTCGCGGGGCAATGAGGGGAAGACGATGAGCGACACACTTCACGCGTCCTGCCACTGTGGAAAGGTGCAGGTGACGATCCCGGCGGCCTCGGCCGGTGTGCTGGCCTGCCACTGTGGCGACTGTCAGAAGATGCACGGAAATTTCAATGCCTTCCTGGCCGTTCCTCAGGCCGAGGCTGAACTTCGGGGGGCCGATGCGCTGGTCTGGTACCAGTCCTCGGAAGCCGCGCGGCGGGCCTTCTGCGGAACCTGCGGGGGCCGGGTCCTGAAAGAGGTCACTGCAGCGGGGCGCTGGCTTATCTCGGCCGGGCTGATCGACGGACCCATCGGAAAGCGGATCATCAAGAACCTGTGGGAGCAGTCGAAACCTGACTGGTACGACCTGCCGCCTGTTACCGCATAACGCAAAGAGAAAGGAAGAATGAGATGACCCTGAAGCCCCTGGCTTTGGGCGCGGCCTTCTGCGCCCTGACGACACCTGGCTTGGCCGAGACCTTTGTCATCGTCCACGGCGCCTTTCAGACGGCTGCGGCCTGGCAGGCCACGGCGGATGCGATGCGGACCGCGGGCGAGACGGTGGTGACCGTCGACCTTCCGGGACGGTCCGGTGATGGCCGCGCTTTGGGCGAGGTGCAGATGGCGGATCATGTGGCCACGGTTTCGCAGGCCGTGGCAGAGGCGGCGGCGGCTGACCCGGATGGGAAGGTGGTTCTGGTCGGGCACAGTTTCGGGGGCATGGTGATCTCGGGCGTGGCGGAGGCCGATCCCTCGGCTCTGGCGGGGCTGGTCTATGTCGCGGCCTATCTGCCGCGTGTGGGGACAAACCCGGGGGACAGTTTGCAGGAGCTTGCGGCCTCGGATCACCATGGCGGCTGGCAGGCGGACAGTTTTGTGGTGGCCGCGGATTACTCCAGCGCCTCGGTCAACCCGCGCGACCGGGCAGCGATCTTTGCCAACGATGCCGATGCGGCGGTGGGCGAGGCGGTGGCGTCTGCGATGGTGGACGAGCCGTTGGCGCCCCTGGCGACACCGGTGCCGCTGACGGCAGAGCGGTTCGGGGCGGTGCGGAAGGGGTATGTGGTGACGCTGCGCGACCGGGCGGTGTCGACCGACCTGCAGCTGACGATGATCGGGCGCGGCACGGTGGAGGAGGCGGTGCCGCTGGACACTGGCCACGCGCCGATGCTGACCGCGCCCGCGGCGCTGGCCGAGGCGATCCGGCGGGCGGCGACGCCTGAGGTCGAATAGCCGCGCAAGAGAGCAACACAGGAAAGGAAATCCCATGTCCGGGAACATCGACATCCATACGAAGAAGCGCGTCCTGATGATCGCGGCGAACCCGGGGGTGTCGCCCACCACGGGCTGGCCGATCGGGTTCTGGTGGGCGGAGCTGACGCATCCCTGGTGGGTCTTCGCCGAGGCGGGCTACGAGGTCGACATCGTCAGCCCGAAGGGCGGCGATCTGGTGGGAGACAGCTATTCGGACCCGGAGGATGCGAGCGGATACTCGGCGGCGGATATCCTGTCGCTGGGGTTCAAGAAGTCGCCTACCCATGCGGCGTTGCTGGCAGGGACGCGGGCGATCCGGGAGGTCGATCTGGCCGGGTACGACGCGATCTTCGTCGTGGGTGGGCAGTCGCCGATGGTGACGATGATCGACGATGCGGAGCTGCACGGGTTCGTCGCGCGGGCCTGGGAGGCGGGGAAGGTGGTGGCGGTGGTCTGCCATGGGACCTGCGTCCTTCTGAAGACGCGGCTGTCGAATGGTGACCTGCTGGTGAAAGGGCGGACCTGGACGGGGTTTGCCAACGCCGAGGAGGCCTATGCGGACAGTTTCGTGGGCAAGCGGATCCAGCCGTTCTGGATCGAGGAGGAGGCGGGGAAGATCGAGGGGACGAATTTCATCACTTCGGGGGCTTTCAAGGCCTTCGCAGTGCGGGACGGGAACCTGATCACCGGGCAGCAGCAGAACTCGGGCGCGGCGGCGGCGGAGCTGGTGGTGGCGACGCTGGGGCGGTAGGTGTCCACGGTGGACAAACGCGGATGCGCGAGGGAAATCAACAGGTTGTCTGCGGTCGTTAAGGATCTGGAAAGGTCTGCCCCGCGGCCCTAGACCTCGATCAGACTGGCGGGCTGGCGGTCCAGTTCGATGGCGCGGGCGGCCTGCTCAGCCAGCCCGATGCCGGCCTGGTTCATCGTCTGGTAGATGTGGTCGGCCCCCGCGGTCTTGAGGCGGAGGACGTGGTCCTCATACAAAGCATGGGCGATGATCGGGCCGTGGAAGCCCTTGGCGCGCAGCGCGCGGGCGGCGCTTTCCTTGGCTTCGATGTTGTCCATCGCGAGGATCGCGCCTTCGATCCCCGACATGCGGAGCCCGCGCCAAAAGCCTGCGTCCTCGACATCGGCGAAAAGGACGTTGCGGCCGGTCTCGACATGGGCCTGAACGCGGTAGGTGTCGGCGTCGATGCCAACGGCGCTTAGCTGCGGGGCGATCTGGTCATAGGCGGCGGTGCCGGTGCGGCCCATGCCGAGGATCAGGACGGAGGCGTTTCCAAGGTCGGTCGGCAGCTCGTCCCGGTGGACGCGGCGCGCCTGGAAGCCGTGGAGGCGCGGTTCGAGCCGTTCGAAAAGGCGGTCGGCGAAGCGGTCCAGGGGGGCCGCGAACATGAAGGAGAGGCTGACGGCAAGGGCAAGGGGGACCAGCCATTCCGGAAGGACAACAGCGGCGACGATCAGGCTGAATTCGCTGTAGGCGGTGAGGTTGAGCGCGGTCAGGAAGGCGGTCCGGGCGCGGAGACGGAAGGCGAGGAGGAGGGCGAAGAAGAGCGCGCCCTTGAGGGGCAGAAGCAGCGTGAGAACGAGGGCGATGGCCAGGTCGCCGGGGCCGGGCAGGCCGGACATGCCGATCTGCAGGAAGAATCCGACGAGGAACAGCTCTTTCAGGCCCCAGAGGGAATCGGACAGCTCCTTGGCGCGGGCATGGGTGGAGAGGAGGAGGCCAATGACCAGCGCGCCGATCTCGGCCCCGAGGCCCACGGCCTGAAAGCCGGCGCCGCCGGCCACGACAGCGAGGAGCATCCCGGCGAGGACGAGGAGCTCGTCATGGCCGGAGGCGTCGAGGAGCCAGTGGAGGATGGGGCGCAGGAGCGGAAGCGCGACGAGGAGGGCCAGCGCCCAAGGGGATGGGGCCTGGCCGCTGTAGAGGGAGAGGACAGCGAGCGCGATGATGTCCTGAACGACGAGGATGCCGATGGCGGTGCGGCCGTAGAAGGCGCCGATGTCGCGCTTGGCCTCCAGCACCTTGGCCGAGAAGACGGTGGAGGAGAAGGAGAGGACCACGCCGAGGAGGAGGGCGGTGGACCAGTCGAGGCGGAGGAAGACAACGAGGCCCGCAGAGAAGACGGCGGTGGTGATCGCGGAGTGGATGAGCGCTCCACCAAAGACCTGGGGCTGGGCAAGCTGGCCGAGACGGAGCTTCAGGCCCACGGCAAAGAGGAGGAGGAGGACGCCGAGGTGGGCGACGTGGTCGAGGATCTCGCCGGTTTTCTCGGGCAGGCCGAGGGCCGGGCCTACGGCATTGATCGCGAAGCCCGCGGCGAGAAAGCCCACCAGCGGCGGCAGACCCATCCGGCGGACGGCAAGGCCGAAGGTGAAGGCGAAGCTGAGGGCGATGACTTCGAACATGAGGGACCGGAGTGGGGGTCCCTGTGGCTTAGACGGGGCGGGGCGGCGGTGCAACCGGGGTGTGAACGGTGGGCGGGGATGAATTCGTGGCCGACGCTACCTTAAGCGACACGCTCAGGCGGTTGACCGCAGGGATCGGCTGACATTTCGCCGGGTCATCGTAGCAGCGCTGGTGAAGTGGGCGCAAAGAGTGCGAAAACCAAAACGCCCGAGGTTTCCCCCGGGCGTTCGTTGGAGTGGTCGGACGGGATCAGAAGCCCGACTTGATCAGCTCGAATTCCTCGATCATGCGGTCGCGAAGCTCGGTCGTCGGCGGCGACTGCACGAAGAGGGGCGTGGTCACCGGGTCGACATAGGCTGCAGCCAGCGCTTCGGCCGGGATTTCGGCCATCGCGGCGTCGTTCGCCAGCGCATAGCCGATGGCATCCAGAAGCGGCTGGGCCGAGGAATGCGCCAGAAGCGAGTTGATGTGGTCGTAAGCCTTGTCCTCGACGCCCGGGGCGTCCTTGACGTTGACGAAGCCGCAGTACCAGGTCGCGGCACCTTCGGCGGCAGCGCGGTTGAAGCCCACGGGGAAGTTTTCGGACTGGAGGATCGCGACCGGGTCATTCCAGGACCAGGCCACCTGCACTTCGCCCGAGGCCATCAGCTGCGACAGTTCCGACGGGTCGGCCCAGTAGGCGCGGACGTTCGGGTGCACCTTGCGCAGCCAGTCGGCGGCGGCGGTGAACTGTTCGTCGGTCACGTTGTCCCACGAGGTAACGCCGGTGGCCATGAAAGCGAGCGACCAGACGTCGTCGGTGTTGTCCGGAAGCGAGATGCGACCGGCGTATTTCTCGTTGGTGAAGACCTGGACCGAGGCCACGTCTTCCGCAGGCACCGTCTCGGCGTTGTAGGCGATGGCGGTGTAGGCGTAGTCGGTCGGGATGAACCAGACGCCCTGGTCATTGGTGAAGGGTTCGACCATCCGCGCCGGGATGTTGGCGAATTCCGGGATCTTCGAGGTATCCCAGGGCTCGATCAGGCCCGCGTCGATGTAGCGGGGAACGGCGGCGGCGCAGGGATGCACGACGTCGGCCTTGAAGCCCGAGGACATCTTCTGGAACGCCTCGTCATCGTCGGCGAAGAAGACATATGTCGGCTTCTGGCCATGCTTGTCGACGTAGGGTTGCAGCATCCCGTCGATTTCCCAGCCGGCCCAGTCAAGCACGGTGAATTCGGGGTCGGCGGCATGCGCCGAGACGGTAAGCGCCAGCACAGAGGCTGCGCTGAACATGGAAAGGGAAAATCGGGACATAAGTGCTCCTCTGCTTTGGCCTGCCGGTTGGGCCGGCTGCCAGATGTTCTTTTGTGGTGGTCGAAGACGCTGCCCCCTCGGCACGCCTATCGGGCGAAGGTGGGAGGGAGCGCCGGAAAGGACAAGGGGAAATTGTGGATTTTTGCAGCCTTTGCTGCAGAAAACGGCACAAATTCAGGTGACCTTGCGTCAGGATGCCCGATCGGCGAGCGGGTTCTGCCCAGTGCACGGGCCCGGGAGCGGGCACGTGCGGGGGTTGCGGGACGGGCGCGGGGCGGCTAGCGTGCCAGACGATGCCGGGGCGATCCCGGCTCTGGCCTTCGGGGAGACATCCGGGGGTCTGGCTGGAAGACCTGCCGCAGACCGGGAGCCCCCGCACTGCGTGCGCGCCCCGGCCCGCGGCCCCAACATGGAGCCCTGTGCCTTGGCGCTTGATCTTGACTTTGTCCGTGCGCAATTCCCGGCGTTTGCCTCGCCAGTCCTGTCAACGCATGCGTTCTTCGAGAATGCGGGCGGGAGTTACCCATGCGTGCAGGTGGTCGACCGGCTGACGCGGTTCTACCGGGACCGCAAGGTGCAGCCCTATGGGCCCTATCCGGGGGCGCAGGCGGGGGGCGCGGAGATGGACGAGGCACGGACGCGGCTGGCGGCGATGATGGGCGTCGCGCGCGAGGAGGTGTCGTTCGGGCCGTCGACCAGCGCCAACACCTATGTGCTGGCGCAGGCGGTGCGGAAGTGGATGGCCGGGACGGGCGGCGCGGTGGTGGTGACGAACCAGGACCACGAGGCGAACTCGGGCGTCTGGCGGCGGCTGGCTGACGAAGGGATCGAGGTCCGGGAGTGGAAGCTGGACCGGTCGACGGGATCGCTGGACCTTGAGACGCTGGATGCGGCTTTGGCGGATGGCAAGGTAAAGCTCGTGTGCTTCCCGCATTGTTCGAACGTGATCGCCGAGATCAACGACGTGGCGGCGATCTGTGCCATGGCCAAGGCGGCAGGGGCGCGGACGGTGGTGGACGGGGTGAGTTATGCTCCGCACGGGTTCCCGGATATCCCGGCCTTGGGGTGCGATGTGTACCTGTTCTCGGCCTACAAGACCTATGGGCCGCACCAGGGGATCATGGTGCTGCGCGAGGCGTTCGGGATGGAGCTGCCGGGGCAGGCGCATTTCTTCAACCATGGGACCTTGTACAAGCGGCACACGCCTGCGGGGCCGGACCATGCGCAGATCGCGGCCTGCGCGGGGATGGCGGATTATGTCGATGCGCTGGCCGAAAGGCATGGGATCGGCGGCGATCCGGCGGCGCGGAACCGGGGGGTGCACGACCTGATGCGCGCGCAGGAGGTGGCGGTGATCCAGCCTTTGCTCGACTACCTGGGGGGGCGGAACGATGTGCGGCTGCTGGGGCCGCGGTCGGCGGAGCAGCGGGCGCCGACGGTGGCGGTGGAGCTGGACAGGGTGGCCGAGCCGGTCAGCGAGGAACTGGGGCGCAACGGGATCGCCTGCTGGGCGGGGGATTTCTATGCGGTCCGGCCGCTGGAGGCGCTGGGAATCTCGCGCGACAAGGGTGTCTTGCGGATGTCGGCGGTGCACTATACCTCGGCCGAAGAGGTCGCCCGGCTGATCGCGGCGCTGGACCGGGTGCTGTAGGGTCAGCTTAGCGGAGCGCTGGCGCGCAAGTCTTTTGTCTCGTCGGCGCGCCTTCGCGCTTCTCCTCGGGCGATGGGGGTTTTCCACCCCCAAACCCCCGAGAGTATTTGCAAAATGGGCAAGACCATATTGACCCTGCTGCTTTCGGCCTAGCTTGTCGTTGCGTGGGAAAGGCCGGGGAATGTCCGATAAACCGTTGATCTTGTGGTTCCGCCGGGACTTGCGGCTGGGGGACCAGCCGATGCTTGCCGCTGCGGTGGCAAGCGGGCGGCCGGTGCTGCCGGTGTTCATCCTGGATCCGGAGACCGAAGCGCTGGGTGCCGCGCCGAAATGGCGGTTGGGGCTTTCGGTCGACGCCTTTGCGAAGGCTCTGGAGGGGCTGGGCGCGCGGCTGATCCTGCGGCGGGGGCCGGCGCTGGAGGTGCTGCGGGCGCTGGTGGCAGAGACGGGCGCGGGCGGGGTCTGGTGGTCGCGGCTTTATGATCCGGCATCCGTGGCGCGGGATACTGCGGTCAAGGCGGCGCTGAAGGGGGACGGGGTCGAGGCGCGGTCCTTTGTCGGGCATCTTCTGCATGAGCCCTGGGAGGTGCAGACCGGGACGGGTGGGTTCTACCGGGTGTTCACTCCGTATTGGAAAGCGACGCGGGGGATGGGGGTGGCGGCTCCTGAGCCCGCGCCGAAGGCATTGCGCGGGGTGGAGCGGTGGCCTGCCTCGGACCGGCTGGAGGACTGGCGGTTGGGGGCGGCGATGAACCGGGGGGCGGCGGTGGTGCTGCCCTACCAGGCGGTGGGCGAGGCAGCGGCGCGGACGAAGCTTGCGGCGTTTCTGGAGGGGCCGGTCGCGCGGTACGGCGAGATGCGGGATTACCCGGGGGTCGCGGGGACCTCGCGCCTGTCGGAGAACCTGACCTATGGCGAGATCGGCATCCGCGAGGTCTGGCATGCAGGACTGCGGGCGCGGGACGAGGGGCGCGCGGGGGCGGAGAGCTTTCTGCGGGAACTGGCCTGGCGCGAGTTCAGCTATCACCTGATGCATCACACGCCGCATATCACCAGCGGCAACTGGAAGCCGGAGTGGGACAGCTTCCCCTGGCGCGGCGAGAGCGAGTTAGCCGAGCGCTGGCGCCGGGGCATGACCGGCGAGCCTTTCGTCGATGCCGCGATGCGCGAGATGTATGTCACGGGCACGATGCACAATCGGGCGCGGATGATCGCGGGGAGCTACCTGACGAAGCACCTTCTGACGCATTGGAAGCTGGGGCTGGACTGGTTTGCCGATTGCCTGACCGACTGGGACCCGGCAGCGAATGCGATGGGCTGGCAATGGGTGGCGGGGTCCGGACCGGATGCGGCGCCCTATTTCCGGGTGTTCAATCCAGGCAGCCAGGCCGAGAAGTTCGACGCCGACGCGCGCTATCGGCGTCGGTTCATTGCAGAGCTGTCGAAAAGCCCGGGGACGGAGGCTTTGGCCTTCTTTGACGCGGTGCCGCGATCCTGGGGTATGCGGGCCGATCAGCCCTATCCGACGCCAGTTGTCGACCTGGCCGAGGGCCGCGCGGCTGCCCTTTCGGCATATGGCGCACGAAATGCTTGAGGAACGCATCACCTTTGGTGAAAGTGTTTACAATAACGACCCTGGGGGTGGGCCGATGGAAGTATTGACGACGGTGAAGGGGCAGGCCGGGCTGCCACGCTATTTTGCCACGGCGTTCGAGACGGCGGGGCGGCTGGGCGAGGGGCGGCTGGACTTTGTCCTGCCCGACGGGCGGCGGTTCCGGATCGAGGGCCGGACGCCGGGGATCGCAGCCGAGATCCAGGTGGTGAACCCTGATCTCTTCGCCCGCCTGGTGCGCGAGGGGGACCTCGGGTTCTGCGATGCCTATCTGGACGGCTGGTGGACGACGCCGGACCTGCAGGCCTTCCTGGACCTGATCCAGCGTCCGGCGAACAACATCGTGGGCGACGGCTTCCCGGGCCTGGGCCTTCTGCGCGCCTATGAACGGATGCGGTTCTGGCTGCAGTCGAATTCGAAGCGCCAGGCGCGGAAGAACATCAGCTACCATTACGACCTGGGCAACGAGTTCTACCGGCTGTGGCTGGACGACACGATGACCTATTCCTCGGCGATCTTCGCCAATCCGCAGGAAAGCCTGGAGACCGCGCAGCGCCGGAAATATGCCAGCATGGTCGACCAGATGGGCGCGCGCGAGGGCGATCATGTGCTGGAGATCGGCTGCGGCTGGGGCGGCTTTGCCGAATATGCCGCGAAGGAGCGGGGGTTACGGGTGACGGGCCTGACGATCAGCCAGGCGCAGCATGACTATGCGGTGGAGCGGATCGCGAAGGCGGGGCTGTCGGACCGGGTCGAGATCAAGCTGCAGGACTATCGCGACGAACGCGGCAGCTATGACGGGATCGCCTCGATCGAGATGTTCGAGGCGGTGGGCGAAAAGTACTGGCCGGTCTACTTCGACACGCTGCGCAACCGGCTGAAGCCGGGGCGAAGCGCAACCTTGCAGATCATCACCATCGCCGATGCGCGCTGGCATTTGTACCGCAAGGGCGTCGACTTCATCCAGAAATACATCTTTCCGGGCGGCATGCTGCCGGCGCCGTCGGTCCTGCGGGCCGAAGTGGAAAAGGCGGGGCTGAAGGTCAAGGGATCGATCGAGTTCGGCGAGAGCTACAGCCTGACCCTGCGGCGCTGGCACGAAAGCTTTGCCGACCGCTGGGGCGAGGTGAAGAAGCTGGGTTTTGACGACCGGTTCAAGCGGATGTGGGATTTCTACCTCGCCTCTTGCGCGGGGGCGTTTCAGGGTGGAAACTGCGACGTGACGCAGATCACGGTGACGCGTCCAAGCTGAGGACTTTGGAATGGCTACAAAAATGCCAACCGGCGCCAAGCTGATGGCTGCGGTCTGCTTTGCTGTCGTCGGGTTCGTCCTGGCCAACTATTACGCGTTGAACATGCCGGATGCGTCCTCGGCCGGGCCGCTGCGCGAAGGCGCTGCCGTGGTCGGGGCGATCATCGGCTGGTCGGTCATGGGCGGGACGACGGGCAAGGGCTATGTCGAGGCCGCCGGGGCCGGGATCAAGACGGCGGTGATCCTGGTGGTGGCGGCGCTGTTCCTGCTGGCGCTGCGCGAGATGATCGATAACTCGGTCAAGATGCGTTACGACACGGCGCTTGAGGCGATCCTGGACGTGTTCCAGACCATGGCGCAGCGGGCGCGGGGCCTGATGTCGGTGGGCGTTTTCGGAACGGTCCTGATCGGAGGCATTGTCGGCGGGCTTCTGACGGAAAACGCGGGTCGCCGCTGGAAGTGACGTGAGCACTGCCCTGGAAGGCTGGCCGGAGGGGACCGCAGCGGTGGTCCTGGGCGCGGACCCGGCCGAGGCCGAGGCGCGGGCGGGGTTCTTTGGACAAGTGATGCGGGCCGGGGGGCCGGGGGCTGGCGTGGCGGCGGCCGAGCGGCTGATGCTGGCCCGGCTTGTGATGCAGGCCTATGGCCGGTTGCCTGTGGACATCGTGGCCGGGCGTCTCGCCTCGCTGCGGGTCGAGGCGGCTAGCAGGGTGCGGGCGGCGTCTGCCCCGGGCCCGGGGTTGCGGCAGGGGACGGGCGAGGTGGAGGCGGGGACACCCGACCCCGCGCATGCCGGATTCTTTGCGGTCGACGTGCACCGGCTGCGGCATCGGCGGTTTGACGGCAGGATGAGTGAGCGCCTCACGCGCGAGGTGTTCGTTGTCGGCGATGCGGTGACGGTCCTGCCCTATGATCCGCTGCGGGACCGGGTGCTCTTGATCGAGCAGTTCCGGATGGGTCCCTTCGGGCGCGGCGATCCCTTGCCCTGGCAGTTGGAGGCCATCGCGGGCCGGATCGACCCGGGCGAGACGCCCGAGGAGGCCGCGCGGCGCGAGGCGGTGGAGGAAGCGGGGCTTACGCTCGGCGCGCTGGAGAAGGTGGCGGAATACTACCCGACGCCGGGGGCGGTGGCAGAGTACCTGTATTCCTACGTTGCGCTGTGCGACTTGCCGGACGGGGTGGCGGGCGTCTTTGGGGCTGTGGATGAGGGCGAGGACATCAAGGGTCACCTTCTGTCCTTCGACCGGCTGGTCGAGGTGATGGCCTCGGGCGAGATCGGCAATGCGCCGCTGTTGCTGACGGTGCTGTGGCTGCAGCGCGAGCGGGCGCGGCTGCGCGGGTAGGGGCGGTGGGCGGATCGCCCACCCTACGACGCCGAACAGGACGGTGGGCAGATTGCCCACCCTATGCCCGCGCGAGGTAGGGTGGGCGATGCGCCCACCAGCCGTCAGAGGTTCAGGCTGACCCAGGCGCCGTTGCGGGCCGAGGAGCGGACGCAGGCGTCGACGAAGGCCACGCCCTCCAGCCCCTCTTTCAGGCCGGGGAAGGTGGTGCCTTCGGGGACGGGCGTGCCGGCCTTCGCGGCGCGGATCGCGCGGGCGGCCTCGGTGTAGATGTTGGCGAAGCCTTCGAGGTAGCCCTCGGGGTGGCCGGGCGGCACGCGGCTGACGCGGGCGGCCTCGGGGCCCGATCCCGCGCCACCGCGAGTGATCAGGCGCTTGGACTGGCCGAAGGGGGTGAACCAAAGGTAGTTCGGGTCCTCTTGCGCCCATTCGAGGCCGCCCTTGGTGCCGTAGACGCGGAGGCGCAGGCCGTTTTCGTTGCCGGGTGCCACTTGGCTGCACCAGAGCATGCCCTTCGCCCCGCCCTGGTAGCGCATCAGCACATGGCCGTTGTCGTCTACCCGGCGGCCGGGGACGAAGGCGGTCAGGTCGGCGGCGAGTGTGTCGAGCGTCAGGCCAGTGACGAAGTTCGCCAGGTTGAAGGCGTGGGTGCCGATGTCGCCGGTAGAGCCTCCGGCCCCAGATCGAGCGGGGTCGGTGCGCCAGTCGGCCTGTTTCTGGCCCGAGGCCTCCACCGCTTCGGTCAGCCAGTCCTGGACGTATTCGACGTTGACGAGGCGCAGCTCGCCGAGTTCCCCGGCGGCGATCATCGCCTTGGCCTGCCGGATCATCGGATAGCCGGTGTAGTTGTGGGTCAGCGCGAAGACGACGCCCGAGGCCTCGGCGGCTTTCGCGAGCTTCTTGGCCTCGGGCAGGGTGGCGGTCAGCGGCTTGTCGCAGATGACGTGGATGCCGCGCTTCAGGAACTGCATCGCCACGGGGGCGTGCATGTGGTTCGGGGTCACGATGGCGACGGCATCGATGCCATCCTTGCGGCGAGCCTCCTTGGCGGCCATCTCGGCGAAAGAGGTATATGCGCGGGGGACGCCGAGGTCTTGCGCGGAGGCGAGGGCCTTTTCCGGGTTGGATGAGAAAGCGCCAGCAACCAGTTCATACTGATCGTCAATCCGCGCGGCGATGCGGTGGACGGCGCCGATGAAGGCGTCGCGTCCGCCGCCGACCATGCCGAGGCGGAGACGTTCGGGGCGGGCGGTGTGGGCGGCGTCGATGGGCATGGCTTACTCCAGTCCAAGCATGCGGCGGTTGGCGGCGCGGTCGGTGCCGGCGTCGGCGAAATCGTCGAAGGCTTTTTCTGTCACGCGGATGATGTGGGCGTCAACGAAGGCGGCCCCTTCGCGCGCGCCGTCCTCGGGGTGTTTCAGGCAGCATTCCCATTCGACCACGGCCCAGCCGTCGTAGCCGTACTGGGTGAGCTTGGAGAAGATGCCGCCGAAATCGACCTGCCCGTCGCCGGGAGAGCGGAAGCGGCCCGCGCGGTTCACCCAGGACTGGAAGCCGCCGTAGACGCCCTGACGGCCCGTCGGGTTCAGCTCGGCGTCCTTGACGTGGAACATCTTGATCCGGTCGTGGTAGATGTCGATATGGTCAAGGTAATCAAGGTGTTGCAGGACATAGTGCGAGGGGTCGTAAAGCATGTTCGCGCGCTTGTGGCCCTTCACCCGGTCGAGGAACATCTCGAAGGTGACGCCATCGTGCAGGTCCTCGCCGGGGTGGATTTCATAGGCGACGTCGACGCCGCAGTCCTCGGCATGGTTCAGGATCGGGGTCCAGCGGCGGGCAAGCTCGTCGAAGGCCTCTTCCACCAGACCCGCGGGGCGCTGGGGCCAGGGGTAGAGGTAGGGCCAGGCCAGCGCGCCGGAGAAGGTGGCGTGGGCGGTGAGGCCGAGGTTCTTGGAAGCGGTCAGCGCCTTCTTCACCTGGTCCACGGCCCATTCGGCGCGGGCCTTCGGGTTGCCGCGGACGGCAGGGGCGGCGAAACCGTCGAACTGGGTGTCATAGGCGGGATGGACGGCGACGAGCTGGCCCTGCAGGTGGGTGGAAAGCTCGGTCACCTGCAGGCCTGCATCCTTCGCAATTCCCTTGAACTCATCGCAGTAGGTCTTTGACGACGCTGCCTTTTCCAGGTCGAAAAGACGGCCGTCCCAGGAGGGGACCTGCACGCCGACATAGCCGCAATCGGCTGCCCATTTGGTGATCTCGCCCCAGGAATTGAACGGTGCGGCGTCGCCCGCGAACTGCGCCAGGAACAGGGCCGGGCCCTTGATCGTCTTCATGTTTTCCTCCACTTCGGGCCTTAGCGGCCCCGTTCCACCTTGACCGGCACCTCGAGGCCCTGCCTGTCGGTCCAGTCGCGTTTGTCGATTTCCGCCACCAGCGCATGCGCGAGGAATTCGCCGGCGCGGCCCACGTCTTCCCGCACGATCAGGATGTCCTGACGGAAGCGGCGCAGCACGGCGATGGCCTCTTTTGCCACCACGTCGAAGTCGCGACCAAGGGTGCGGCCGGACTGTTCGGCCCCGGCAATGGCCGCCATCGCGGCGGTGGTCGAGCCGACGAGAAGACCGTCGGGCGGGTTAGGCTGGGCGAAGCGGGCGGCAACGGCAGCCTCCACGGCCTCACCCCCGGAATCGGAGGTCACGTTGGCGGCAACCTCGAAGGGCACGCCAAGGAGGGCGGCCTCGTCCGAGAAGCCGAAGGTCATGTGGCGGGCGTACATGTGGGCGCGGGGCGGCGCGAGGAGATAGAGCCGCTTGCGCCCGCGTTCGACGAGGGTGCGGGCCCCGATGCGGCCGAAGGCTTCGTTGTCGAAGTCGAAATAGGGGTGGTCGATGCCCATCGCGGTACGGCCATGCGCAGCGAAGGGGAAGCCGTGGTCGTGCATGTAGCGGATGCGCGGGTCGTCTTCCTTGGTCTGGTTCAGGATGATCCCGTCGGCGCTTTCGGTCTCGACGATGTAGCGGATCGGGTCGAGCGGGTCCTGATCGGGGAAGAAGGGCATCACCACCAGATGGTAGGCCGTCCCCCGGAGCGCGTTCGCGATCGAATAGATCAGCCGCGAGGTGTGGTTCATGATGTCCGTCTCGGTCGACAGGACCAGCGCGATCACGTTGGTCTTGCCGGTACGCAGGCGGACCCCGGCGCGGTTCGGGCGGTAGCCGAGCTGTTCGGCGGTCTCGCGCACGAGGCGCTTGGTGTCCTCGCCGATGTCGGGGGCGTCCTTGAGCGCGCGGCTGACGGTGGCGATGGCAAAGCCCGTGGCGGCAGCGATGGTCTTCAGCGTCGGGCGCTGGGTATCCGAATCAGGGGTGGGCGGATCAGTGAGCGTGGCCATGCTGCGCGCCCCCTTCCGGCGAAAGGAGTTCCAGGCCGCCGCGAATCCCCTTGGGTGATTCGCCTGTCCACAGCGGCTTTGCGCCTGCAGCACACGCCACCCGGCCCGGGGCGGGATTTGCCCGTCCGGCAAGGGGTTCAGCGGGATTTTGGCGGTGCAGCATCGGCCGGGTTTTCCCTGGGTTTCCGCCCCTTCTAGGCGCGGATCATCCCTTCATGAAAACTTTTGCAAGCAGGCGCGACAAGCGAAAAGATCAGTTGATCGGCAAAACTATAACGTTATAGGCTATTTCTATAACGTTTTAGAAACCGGGAGGAACGGTATGAAACTTTCGAAGATGACGGCGCTTCTGGCGATGTCCGTGGCGATGCCCGCCATGGCAACCGAGCTGGAGGTCACCCACTGGTGGACCAGCGGAGGGGAAGCCGCGGCGGTTGCGGAACTCGCCAAGGCGTTCGACGCCTCGGGCGACAAGTGGATCGACGGCGCGATCGCCGGTTCGGGCGGCACTGCGCGTCCGATCATGATCAGCCGCATCACGGGCGGTGACCCGATGGGCGCCACCCAGTTCAACCACGGCCAGCAGGCCATGGAACTGGTCGAGGCCGGCCTGATGCTCGACCTGACCGATGTCGCCGAAGAGAACAACTGGAAGGAAATCATCTTCCCGTCGTCGCTTCTGGACGCCTGCACCATCGACGGCCGGATCTACTGCGCGCCGGTGAACATCCACTCGCCGGAATGGCTGTGGCTGTCGAACAAGGTCTATGAGGATCTGGGTATCCCGGTTCCGACCAACTGGAACGAGTTCGTTGCGACCGCGCCGCAGGTTGAAGCTGCGGGCAAGATCCCGCTGGCGCTGGGCAACCAGCCCTGGCAGTCGAACCTCGCTTTCGGTGCGATCACGACCGCCGTTGCCGGGCTTGACGTCTGGAAACAGGTGAACGTCGAGAAGAACATGGACGTCGCGGCCGGCCCGGAAATGGCTGCGGTCTTCGCGGCGGCTGCCGACGCGCGCAAGCTGGCCGCCAAGTCGACCGTGCAGGACTGGAACCAGGCCACCAACCTCGTCATCACCGATCAGGCCGCCGGCCAGATCATGGGTGACTGGGCGCAGGGCGAATTCCAGGTTGCGGGCGAAGTGGCCGGCAAGGACTATACCTGCCTGCCGGGCCTCGGCCTGAATGCGTACCTCTCGACCGGCGGTGACGCGTTCTACTTCCCGAAACTGGACGATCCGGAAAAGGAAGCCGCGCAGAAGCGTCTGGCCAAGATCCTGGTCGAGCCTGCCACCCAGGTTGCCTTCAACCTGAAGAAGGGCTCGCTGCCGATCCGTGGTGACGTCGACCTGTCGGCTGCCAACGACTGCATGAAGAAGGGCCTCGAACTGCTGGCTGGCGGCAACATCCTGCCGGGCGGCGACATGGTCTGGTCGCCCGACGTCCAGACCCAGGCTGGCGACCTGATGGTCGAGTTCTTCAAGTCCGACATGGCCCCTGAAGAAGCCCATGCCAAGTGGGTCGAGATCCTGAAGTCGGGTCTCTGATACCTGCCTGATCCACAGGGCCGTCCGCCTGGCGGGCGGCCCTTTCTGTATCCGGACCGAGGGGGGGAAGGGGCGCATGGCTTCCACAGCGCGCAGCGGGCGACTATTCCGCAATCTGAATGCAAAGATCGCCGCAATTCCCATGGTGCTGACTGCGCTGGTGGTCTTCGTCGGTGGCACGATCTGGACGGTGGTCTATTCCTTCACCGACTCGAAGCTGTTGCCCCGGCTGAACTTTGTCGGCTTCGACCAGTATGAGCGGCTTTGGGAAAGCAGCCGCTGGCTGACCTCGATCGGCAACCTGATGTTGTACGGGGTCTTTGCCCTGGTCTTCACGATCGTCATGGGCTTCCTGCTGGCTGTCCTGATGGACCAGAAGATCCGGTTCGAGGACACGTTCCGCACCATCATGCTGTATCCCTTCGCCCTGTCCTTCATCGTGACGGGCCTCGTGTGGCAATGGATCCTGAACCCCGAGTTCGGCATCCAGGGCATCGTCCGCAGCATGGGCTGGGAAAGCTTTACCTTCGATCCGCTCTACAACCCCGACATCGTGATGTTCGGCCTGTTGATCGCGGGACTATGGCAAGGCACCGGTTTTGTGATGTGCCTGATGCTGGCGGGCCTGCGCGGCATCGACGAGGACATCTGGAAGGCCGCGCGCGTGGACGGCATCCCGACCTGGAAGACCTATCTTCTGGTCATCGTGCCGATGATGCGGCCGGTCTTCATCACCACGCTGGTCATCGTCGCATCGGGGATCATCAAGCTTTACGACCTTGTCGTCGCGCAAACCTCGGGCGGGCCCGGAACGGCCAGCCAAGTGCCCGCGATGTATGTCTACGACTACCTCTTCACGGCACAGAACCTTGGGCAGGGTCTGGCGGCCTCGACCATGATGCTCCTCAGCGTGCTGATCGTCCTGATCCCCTGGGCTTACCTGGAATTCGGAGGGAAGAAGCATGGCTGACGTGTCCATGGCCGCAATGTCCGGCCCGCGCGGCGCGAAGCCGAAGAAGGTTCTCAGCGGGCGCAACATCATGCTGTACGGCACGCTGATCGTCGTGTGCCTGTACTACATCCTGCCGCTGTGGGTCATGATCATGACCAGCCTGAAGGGCATGCCCGAAGTGCGGCTGGGCAACATCTTCGCCCCGCCGGTCGAGATCACCTTCCAGCCCTGGGTCAAGGCCTGGTCCGAGGCCTGCACCGGCCTGAACTGCGACGGGTTGAGCCGCGGGTTCTGGAACAGTGTCGTCATCACCGTGCCCTCGGTCATCGTGTCGATCATCATCGCTTCGGTGAACGGCTATGCGCTGATCAACTGGCGCTTCAAGGGATCGGACATCTTCTTCACCATCCTGATCTTCGGGTCGTTCATTCCCTATCAGGTGATGCTCTACCCGATCGTGATCCTTTTGCGCGAGCTTGGGATCTACGGCACGCTGTGGGGTCTGGTGATGGTGCATACGATCTTCGGGATGCCGATCCTGACGCTGTTGTTCCGGAACTACTTCAGCTCGATCCCAGAAGAGCTGTTCAAGGCCGCCCGCGTCGACGGGGCCGGGTTCTGGGGCATCTATTTCCGGATCATGCTGCCGATGTCGCTGCCGATCTTCGTGGTGGCGATGATCCTGCAGGTCACCGGGATCTGGAACGACTTCCTGTTCGGCGTGGTCTACACCAAGCCCGAGCTTTACCCGATGACCGTTCAGCTGAACAACATCGTCAACTCGGTCCAGGGGGTGAAGGAATACAACGTCAACATGGCCGCGACCATGCTGACCGGCCTGGTGCCGCTGGTTGTCTACTTCCTGTCTGGGAAACTCTTCGTGCGCGGTATCGCCGCCGGTGCCGTGAAAGGCTGACACATGGGAAATTCGATTGAAGTCAAGGACCTGACGCTGAACTTCGGTTCCGTCTCTGTCCTGAAGAACATGAACCTGAACGTGGCAGAGGGGGAGTTCGTCGTGCTTCTGGGGCCTTCGGGCTGCGGGAAGTCGACGCTTCTGAACTGTCTGGCGGGGCTTCTGGACATCACCGACGGGCAGATCTGGATCAAGGGGAAGAACGTCACCTGGGCCGAGCCGTCGGACCGGGGGATCGGGATGGTGTTCCAGTCCTACGCCTTGTATCCCCAGATGACCGTGCGGGGGAACCTGTCCTTCGGCTTGAAGAACGCCCGCGTGCCGCAAGCCGAGATCGACAAGCGCATCGCCCGGGCGGCGGAAATCCTGCAGATCCAGCCGCTGCTGGACCGCAAACCGGCCGCCCTGTCCGGCGGTCAGCGCCAGCGGGTCGCCATCGGCCGCGCGCTGGTGCGGGATGTGGACGTGTTCCTCTTCGACGAACCGTTGTCGAACCTCGACGCCAAGCTGCGGTCCGAGCTGCGGGTCGAGATCAAGCGCCTGCACAACGCGCTCGGCAACACGATGGTCTACGTGACCCATGACCAGATCGAGGCGCTGACGCTGGCCGACCGCATCGCGGTGATGAAGGGCGGTGTGATCCAGCAGCTGGCCGAGCCGCTGGAGATCTACAACCGTCCGTCGAACCTGTTCGTCGCAGGCTTCATCGGCAGCCCGTCGATGAACTTCCTGCAGGGGCGGACGGTCGATGGCGGTAAGGCCTTCCAGTTCGGGTCCACGAAGATCGACCTTGCGGGCTATGAGGGCGGGGCGGTCCTGGACCGGGATCAGGCGATCCTGGGCGTCCGGCCGGAACATATCACGGTCTCGACCGCGCCGGTTGCCGGACCGTCGATCCCGGCCGAGGTGGAGATTGACGAGAACCTGGGGGCCGACAGCCTTTTGTGGCTGAAGGCCGAAGGGGTGAACATGAGCGTGCGGGTGCCCGTCGAAGGGCGGCTCCCGGCGGGGACGAAGGTGCATCTGGGGCTGGATATCCCCAAGGCCTCGCTCTTTGACGCGAAGACGGAACAAAGGATCTGAACGATGCTCGATCTGGCGGGGTGCTGGACGCTTTCGGATGAAAGCGGCGCCCATGTCATTGCCTTCGACCTGCCGGGGGACGGGGTCTCGGCGCTGGCGAAGGCGGGGGTGATCCCGGAGCCCTATTGGGGCCGGAACGAGTATGATTGCCGCTGGGTCAGCGAGCGCGACTGGGTGGCGCGGCGGGTGTTCTCGCATGACGGTTCGCCTGCGGAACTGGTGGTCGAAGGGCTGGACACCGTGGCCGAGGTGCGGCTGAACGGGGTTCTGGTCCTGTCAGCCGCCAACGTCCATCGGCGGTGGCGGGTGGATGTGTCTTCCGCGCTGAAGGCGGGCGAGAATGCGGTCGAGATCCACTTCCGCTCTCCGGTCCGCGAGGCCTTGGCGAGGGCGGCGCGGATGCCGTTTCCGATCCCGTACCAGCAGGTCAATGGGGCGATTGCCTTCAACAACATGCTGCGCAAGCAGCAGTGCGATTTCGGCTGGGACTGGAACATCGCGCTGGGGATTTTCGGGGTGTCCGGGTGCGTGCGGCTGGAACCCGTGGGGCCGCGAATCGGTGATGTGCTGGTGGAGCAGGTGCACTCTGCGGCCTGTGTCGAGGTGAGGCTGACGGTTCATGCGACGTCTGAGGATGTGACGGCAAGCCTTTGTGGCGTCTCGCAAACTGCGCGCGTCGTGGGTGGCGTGGCGGAGCTTTCTCTGGTGATCCGGGACCCGGTGCTGTGGTGGCCCGCAGGTCAGGGCGCGCAGGTGCTGCATGATCTGGTGCTGACCGGCGGCGGGGCGCGGGTGGTCAAGCGGATCGGCCTGCGGGACATGAAGCTGGTGTCCGAGCCGGACGCGGCGGGGCGGTCCTTTGGCGTGCTGGTCAACGGGCGGGCGGTTTTTGCCAAGGGGGCGAACTGGATCCCGGCGGATGCGCTCTTTGGGCGGATCACGGTCGAGGGCGTGCGGGGCCTTCTGCAATCCGCCGTTGACGCCAACATGAACATGATCCGCATCTGGGGCGGCGGGCGGTATGAGCCGGACTGGTTCTATGACCTCTGCGACGAGCTGGGGCTGATGGTCTGGCAGGACTTCATGTTTGCTTGCCATCTGTACCCCTCGACCCCCGAGTTCCTCGCCGAAGTGGATGCCGAGGTGCGGGATGTCGTCGCGCGGATCAGCCACCATGCCTGCATCGCCCTCTGGTGCGGCGACAATGAGTTGATCGGGGCGCTGACCTGGTTCCCGGAAAGCCGCAAGGACCGCGACCGTTATCTGGTGAACTACGACCGGCTGAACAGGACTGTCGAGGCCGCGCTTCTGGACACGCTGCCGGGGGCGAACTGGTGGCCGTCGTCGCCGTCACCGGGGCCGATGGCTTTTGGCGATGCGTGGCATGATGACTCGTCGGGTGACATGCACTTCTGGAGCGTGTGGCACGAGGGCAAGGACTTTGATCACTATCGGGACGTAAGCCCTCGGTTCTGTTCGGAGTTCGGCTTCCAATCCTATCCCTCGCTGTCGGCAATCCGGGCCTTTGCGGATGAGGCGGACTGGAACATCGCCGCCCCGGTGATGGAGAGCCACCAGAAGAACCCGGGCGGCAATGCGCGGATCGCCGAGACGATGTTCCGCTATTTCCGCTTCCCGGTGGACTTCCCGAACTTCGTCTATGTGAGCCAGGTGCAGCAGGCCTTGGCGATCAAGACGGCGGTGACCCATTGGCGGAGCCTGAAGCCGCATTGCCAAGGGACGCTCTACTGGCAGCTCAATGACACCTGGCCGGTGTGCAGCTGGGCGAGCCTGGATCACGGCGGGAACTGGAAGCTTCTTCACCACATGGCCGCGCGGTTCTATGCGCCGGTGCTGGTGACGGCGGTGCCGAAGGATGGCGGGATCGAGCTGCGGGCGGTGAATGACCGGTCCGAGGGGGTGACGATCACCGTCACGGCCAATGCGGCGGCGATGGATGGGTCAACGCGGGAGTTGGGCAAGGCGACGGTGACCGTGTCCCCGGATGCGGCGGTGCCGGTGCTGACGGTTGCGTCCGACGCATTGAAGGCGGGCGAGGTGCTGGCCTTCATCTGGTCGGGCGATGCGCAGGGAGGCGACGTCCACGCACCGAAGCCTTGGAAGGCCTATGACCTCAAGCCGTCCGGCCTGACGGCGGACATCAAGCGCGAGGAAGATGTCTGGAAATTGACGTTGCAAGTCACGGCACTCAGCCCCTTTGTTGCAGTGGAATCTGAAGTTCCGGGCCGCTTCTCGGCCAACGCCGTGACGATGTTCCCCGGCTATCCGACGACGATCACCTTCACCCCCGAGGACCCCTCGGCCACACCCACCTTCACCCTCCGCGATCTCCATTCCGCCACCTACGGCGGCTGACGAAAGGCAGACCCATGTTCAGCTATCAGCTTTATTCCTCGCGCAACTTCCCGCCCATGTCGCGGACCTTCGAGATGGTGTCGAAGGCCGGCTACACTGCCGTCGAAGGCTATGGCGCGCTGTATGCCGATGACGCGGCGGTGGCGGCGACGCAGGAGGGGCTGAAGGCTACCGGTCTGACGATGCCGACCGGGCACTTTGGCCTGCAGCAGCTGGAAAACGATGTGCAGAAGGTGCTGGGCATCGCCAAGGCGCTGAAGATGGAGCGGCTTTATTGCCCCTACGTGATGCCCGCCGACCGGCCTTCGGATGCGGCGGGGTGGAAGGCCTTCGGCGCGCGGCTGCAGAAGGCGGGGGCGCCCTACAAGGCCGCCGGTTACGGCTTTGGCTGGCACAACCACGACTTCGAGTTCCACAAGCTGGCCGATGGCAGCCTGCCGCAAGACCGCATCTTCGAAGGCGGGCCGGATCTGGAATGGGAGATGGACGTGGCCTGGGTCATTCGCGGCGGCGCGGACCCGCTGGCCTGGATCGAGAAATACAAGGACCGGATCACGGCGGCGCATGTGAAGGACATCGCAAAGGCCGGGGAGAACACCGACGAGGACGGCTGGTCGGACGTGGGCCACGGCACGGTCGACTGGAAGACGATCGTGGCCGCGCTGCGCAAGATCGGGGTCAGGCATTTCGTTCTGGAACACGACAACCCCAAGGACGACGCGCGGTTCGCAACCCGGTCCATCGCAACCGTCAAGGCATTCTGAGGAAGGACAAAATGGCAAATCTCGGTCTCGGCATCATCGGATGCGGCAATATCTCGACGAGCTACCTGCGGCTTGCGCCCCTTTTCAAGGGGCTGGAAGTGCGGGCCGTCGCGGACGTCAACATGGAGGCGGCGAAGGCGCGCGCGGCAGAGTTCAACGTGAAGGCGCAGTCGGTTGATGATCTGCTGGCCAACAAGGACGTGGACGTGGTCATCAACCTGACCATCCCGGACGCGCACTACCCGGTGACGAAGCGCATCCTCGAGGCCGGGAAGCACGCCTATTCGGAAAAGCCCCTGGTCCTGACGCTGGAACAGGGTGTTACGCTGCGCGACCTGGCGAAGTCGAAGGGCCTGGCCGTGGGCTGCGCGCCGGACACCTTCCTGGGCGGCGCGCACCAGCAGGCGCGGGCGGCGCTGGATGAGGGGCGCGTGGGTCAGGTCACCGCGGGCTGCGCGGCGGTCCTGAACCACGGGATGGAGCATTGGCATCCGAACCCCGACTTCTTCTTCCTGCCGGGCGCGGGGCCGATGCTGGACCTGGGGCCTTACTATGTGGCGAACCTCATCAACTTCCTCGGCCCGGTGAAGCGGGTGGGGGCGCTGACCTCGATGGCCGAGAAGGAGCGGACGATCTCGAACGGGGCGCGGAATGGCGAGAAGGTCCCGGTCAAGACGCCGACCAACATCCATGCTCTGCTGGAGTTTACCAGCGGGGCGACGATCAACCTGTCGACCTCGTGGGACGTCTGGCACCACAAGCGCAACCACTTTGAACTTTATGGCACCGAGGGCACGCTCTACGTCCCCGACCCGAACTTCTTCGGCGGGACGGTGGAGATCGGCGGCAAGGACGGCAGCCTGACCACGCTCGAACCCTGGGACCACCCGTTCGGCATCCCGAACCAGGAACATCCGCAGCGCGGGCCCTTGGCCAACTACCGCACGGCGGGTCTGGCCGACATGGTCGCCGCGCTGCAGGGCGGGCGCGATGCGCGCTGCAGCCTGGAGCGGACGCTGCATGGCGTCGACGTGATGATGGCTTGTCTCACCTCAGGCGAGACCGGGCAGTTCGTCACGCTGACGACAACCTGCACCCGGCCAGCGGCCCTGTCGCCGACTGAGGCACGGGCGCTGTTGCGCTGAAGGGTTGGCCGGGCCCCGGCACCTCCCTGTCGGGTCGGCCGCGTGGGCGGAGGGATTGAGGGATCCTTCCGCCCGCATCCATGACAAGAGGTTGATGATGCTGGAAAACCCCGTGATCCGCGGCTTCAATGCCGACCCGTCGTTCTGTCGCGTGGGCGAGGACTATTACATCGCGACCTCGACCTTCGAATGGTATCCGGGGGTGCAGATCCACCACTCCCGCGACCTGGTGAACTGGCGGCTGGTGTCGCGGCCCCTGCGACGGGCGAGCCAGCTGGACATGCGCGGGAACCCGGACAGCTGCGGGATTTGGGCTCCGTGCATGTCCTACGCGGACGGGAAGTTCTGGCTGGTCTATACGGACGTGAAGCGGCTGGATGGGGCGTTCAAGGACGCGCACAACTACATCGTCACCTGCGAGACGGTGGACGGGGAGTGGTCGGACCCCACTTACGTCAATTCCTCGGGGTTTGACCCGTCCTTGTTCCATGACCGGGACGGGCGGAAATGGTTCGTCAACATGCGCTGGAACCATCGCGAGAAGGGCTCGGGGCTGAACCCGGCGAATGACCGGTTTGACGGGATCGAATTGCAGGAATGGCACCCGGAGAAGGGGCTGCTGGGCGAGGTTTCGACGATCTATGTCGGCACCGACTTGGGCCTGACCGAAGCGCCGCATCTCTTCTGGCGGGACGGGTATTATTACCTGACGACCGCGGAAGGGGGCACGGGCTATGACCATGCGGTGACCTTGGCGCGGTCGCGGGACATTCGCGGGCCGTATGAGACGCATCCGCAGAAGCACGTGATCACGGCGCGGTTCGCGTCGCAGAACCCTATCCAGCGGATGGGGCATGGGCAGTATGTCGAAGGGCATGACGGGCGGTTCTGGCATTCGTACCTCTGCGGGCGGCCGCAGAAGGGTCCGCGCGGGCTCTTCTGCGCGACGGGCCGGGAGACGGGGCTGGCCGAGGTCGTCTGGCGCGACGGGTGGCTGTGGCTGAAGGATGGGGGGATGCTGCCTCCGACCACGGTCGATCTGCCGGTGGAGCGGGTGGTGCCGGTCGCGGTGGAGTACGACTTCACGGGCTCGGCACTGCCGATGGACTTCCAGTGGCTGCGGACGCCTCAGCCGGATCGCATCTTCCGGATGACCGGCAGCGCCCTGCGCCTGATCGGGCGGGAAAGCCTCGGGTCGTGGTTCGAGCAGTCGCTGGTCGCGCGGCGGCAGGATGAACCCAGCTATGAAGCGGAGTGCGATGTGGTCGCGGACCCGCCCAATTGGCAGCGGGCGGCGGGGCTGATCACCTATTACAACCGGCACAAGTTTCATGCGGCCCTGGTGACGCGCGAGGGCGGCGAGCGGGTGGTGACCCTGGTGTCTTGCCTCGGCGACTGGCCCGGCGAGGCGCTGACTTTCCACGGGCGGTTCCCGGTGGCGGAGGGCAAGGTGACGCTGGGGGTCGGCGTCGACCGGTCGGTGCAGCGCTTCAGCGTCAATGGCGTGGCAGTGGGGCCGGAGCTGGATGCCTCGGTGGTGTCGGACGAGGGCGGGCGGGGCGAGCATGCCTCCTTCACCGGGGCCTTTGTCGGCGTCGTCGCGCATGACCTGACGGGGCAGGGCTGGACGGCGGATGTGACGCGGTTCCGCTATGCGCCAAACGCGTCCTGAGGATTTGATCAACTCTTGATTGCCGGGCAGATGGCGTCATAAAGGGGCGACGTGAGGGGAGCCCCAATGGACGCCGACAGCCGCAAGATCCCGAGCCATGAGGTCACCTACGCGCGGCTGCGTGACATGATCCTGTTCGGACATCTCGCCCCCGGTGCGCCGGTGACGATCCAGGGGCTGATCACCGACCTTGGGGCTGGGATGACCCCGGTGCGCGAGGCGATACGGCGGCTGACCGCCGAGGGCGCACTGCTGCCGCAGGGCAACCGGCGGGTGGCGGTGCCGGAGCTTTCGTCCGAAATGCTGGAGCAGGTGGCCTTCGCGCGGCTGGCGATCGAGCCGAAGCTGGCGGAACTCGCCGCGCCGAAGCTGACGGCAGCGCAGATCGACCGGCTGGAGGCGATCGACGGGGCGGTGAACCGGGCCATCGGGGCGGGGAAGCTGCCGGACTACCTGGCGGCGAACCATGCCTTCCACTTTGCCCTCTATGAGGCGGCGGAAGCCCCGGTCCTTCTGGACCTCGCGCGGTCCTTGTGGCTGCGGGCGGGGCCCTCCCTGCGCGCCGTGATCGACCGCTATGGCCGCGAGGCCGCGCCGGACCTGCACCGTGAGGCGCTGGCAGCGATGCGGTCAGGGGATGCCAAGGCCCTTGCCCGGGCGATTGAGCAGGACATCCAGCAGGGCGTCGATCACGTCCGGCAGGCGCTGGCCGAGGGCCACTGACGGGTTTCGAATTGAGCGCTGACGCGCGAGGCTTTTGTCTCGTCGTCGGCCCTGCGCCTCCTCCTCGGATGATGGGGGCGCTGCCCCCAAACCCCCGGGATATTTGGGGAAGAGAAAGGCGTCAGATAATTTGATCAAATTTCTTGAACGGCGGCGCGTTTGATCATATCCTCGCGATCAAGACGGGGCAGCAGGCCCTGCCGATTCCCGCGAGGTCACCCCCATGAACATGATCACCAACCACATGCCGACGGCCGAATTGCAGCGCCTGGACGCCGCACACCACTTCCACCCCTTTACCGACAAGGCGGGGCTGGCGGCCAAGGGCGCGCGGGTCATCACGCGGGGGGAAGGCGTCTGGCTGACCGACAGCGAGGGCAATCGGATCATCGACGGGATGGCGGGGCTGTGGTGTGTGAACATCGGCTATGGCCGCAAGGAACTGGCCCAGGTCGCGGCGCGGCAGATGGAGGAGCTGGCCTATTACAACACCTTCTTCCAGACGACCCATGTGCCGGCCATCGCGCTGGCGGCGGAGATCGCTAAGCTTGCGCCCGGTGATCTGAACCACGTGTTCTTCGCGGGCTCGGGGTCGGAGGCGAACGACACCAACATCCGCCTGGTGCGCCGGTACTGGGACGTGAAGGGGATGCCCTGGCGCAAGACCATCATCGCGCGGTGGAACGGGTATCATGGCTCCACGATGGGCGGCGGCTCGCTTGGCGGGATGAAGCCGATCCACGCGCATGGCGGCAAGATCGACGGGATCGAGCATATCGACCAGCCCTACTGGTGGGGCGAGGGCGGGGACATGTCGGAAGACGAGTTCGGCCTGGCCCGCGCGCGGCAGCTGGAGGAGAAGATCCTGCAGCTGGGGCCGGACAATGTGGCCGCCTTCATTGGCGAGCCGATCCAGGGTGCGGGCGGCGTGATCGTGCCACCCAAGACCTACTGGCCGGAAATCCAGCGGATCTGCAACAAGTACGGGATCCTGCTGATCGCCGACGAGGTCATCACCGGCTTTGGTCGGACCGGGAAATGGTTCGGGTCCGAGACCTTCAACATCAAGCCGCATATCATGACCATCGCGAAGGGGCTCAGCTCGGGCTATGCGCCGATTGGTGGGTCGATCGTCTGTGACGAGGTGGCCAACGTTGTAGGTGGTGGCGGGGAGTTCTTCCACGGCTATACCTACAGTGGCCATCCGGTGGCCTGCGCGGTAGCGCTGGAGAACCTGCGGATCATGCAGGACGAGAAGATCGTGGAGCATGTGCGGGACGTGGCCTCGCCCTACCTGCGCGAGCGGTGGGAGAAGCTGACCGACCATCCGATGGTGGGCGAGGCGAAGCTCGTGGGGCTGATGGGCTCCATCGCGCTGACCCCGAACAAGGCCAAGCGGGCGAAGTTTGCCAGCGAGGCGGGGACCGTCGGTTACAAGACCCGGGAGCGGTGCTTTGCCAACAACCTGATCATGCGGCACGTGGGCGACCGGATGATCATCGCGCCGCCGCTGGTGATCACCCCCGCCGAGATCGACGTGCTGATCGAGCGGGCGAAGAAGTCGCTGGACGAGGCCTACAAGATCGTCAAGGACGAGGGGTTGTGGGTCGAGGCTTGAGTCTGCCCACGGTGGACATTTTCTGATTTCGACGCGCAATCAACGGCTTGCGCGCGGGCGTTCAGGAAGGGTTAGGCATCTTTCGACGCGCCCGCGACGGCGGCCCTGAGGTCCGGAAACATCGCGGCAAGGCCCGCTTCGGTCGCCGGGCAAAGGCCGCGTTCGGTCAGGAGGCCGGTGACCAGATCGGCCGGGGTCACGTCGAAGGCAGGGTTCCTGGCCCCCGTCCCATTGGGTGAAATCTGCACCGTTCGGATCGCGCCATCGGTGTCGCGGCCCTGGATCAGGGTGACCTCGGCGGGGCTGCGGTCCTCGATTGGAATCTCGCGCAGGCCGTCCATCACCCGCCAGTCAATGGTGGGTGAAGGCAGGGCCACGTAGAACGGCACACCGTTCGCCCGCGCCGCCAGCGCCTTGAGATAGGTGCCGATCTTGTTGCAGACATCGCCCCGCGCTGTGGTGCGGTCGGTGCCGACGATGACCATGTCGACCTCGCCATGCTGCATCAGGTGGCCGCCCGCATTGTCGACGATCAGGTCATGGCTGATGCCGTGGCTGTTCAGCTCCCAAGCGGTCAGCTGGGCCCCCTGGTTGCGCGGGCGGGTTTCGTCGACGAAGACATGGACGGGGATGCCCGCCGCATCGGCATGGTAGATCGGGCTGGTGGCAGTGCCCCAGTCGACGGTGGCAAGCCAGCCCGCGTTGCAGTGGGTCAGGATGTTGACCGGCTTGCCGGGCTTGGTCGCGGCGATCTTGCGGATGATGTGGAGGCCATGGAGGCCGATCTGGCGGTTGATCTCGACATCCTCGTCACAGAGCGCCTTCGCCCGGGCGGCTGCGGCGGCGGCGCGGGCTGACGGGGGCAGGGGGGCGAGCAGGCGGCGCATCTCGTCGAGCGCCCAGCGGAGGTTGATCGCGGTGGGGCGGGTGGCGTGGAGGATGTCCCAGGTCTCAGCCAGCGCCCTGTCCGAGGGGTCCTCGGCCATCTGCATCGCCATCCCCCAGGCGGCGGTGGCCCCGATCAGCGGCGCGCCCCGCACCCACATGTCGCGGATCGCGGTGGCAAAGTCGGCGCGGGTGATCAGGGGCACTATGCGCAGCTCATGCGGCAGCCAGCGCTGGTCGATCACCTGCACCACGCCCCGGTCGTCGCGCCAGATCGTGCGATAGGCCTGGCCGTTGATCTTCATCGCGGGTCCTCCGTTCCGTCGCGCCATGGTGACGCTGGTGCGGGCGCCCTGCAAGGCCTTGGCAGCGAGGGGCTGGAAGTTCTGACTTTCGTTCCGCCCGATCCCGGGTATTGCTGGCGGCATGAGGATACTGGTCACCGGCACAAGCGGTTTCGTCGGCGGGGCGGTCGGGCGCTATCTGCGGTCGCGCGGGCATCACGTCACCGGCCTGTCGCGCCGCCCGCCCCGGGTTGAGGCCGCCGACGTTGCGGTGGCGCATGACCTGACGCGCGGGGTGCCGGACCTTGCGCCCTTCGATACCGTCATCCACGCCGCCGCCCTGTCCGCGCCCTGGGGGCGGCCTGCGGCTTTTGACGCGGCCAATGTGACGGGGACGCGCCATGCCTTGGCGCTGGCAGCGCGGACGGGGGCGCGGTTCATCCTGATTTCGTCTTCCTCTGTCTTGTACGCCGAGGGCGATCAGGAGGATCTGCCCGAGGCGCCTGCGCCCATGACGCCGGCGGTCAATGACTATGCCCGAACGAAGCGGGCAGCCGAGGCGTTGGTCGCCGCCTATCCCGGGTCCTGGGCGATCCTGCGGCCGCGCGCCGTCTATGGCGTGGGCGACACGGTGTTGTTTCCCCGCATCGCCCGCGCGGCCCGGCTGCGGGTCTTGCCGCGCTTTCGGACGGTGGTTCCGGCGCGGGGGGACCTGGTGTCGATCGATACGCTGGTGCGGCAGGTCGCGCGGGCGGTGGAGGGGCAGGCAGAGGGCATCTTCCACCTGATCGACCAAAGCCCGGTCGGCATCGAGGCCTTCGTTGCGGACGTGCTGGCGCGGCTGGGCCTGCCCGGGCCGTCGCTGACCGTTGGCGTCGATGGTGCGCGCCGGGCTGCTGTGGCGCTGGAGGCCTTGTCTCGCCGGACCGGCTGGTGGGAGCCTCCGCTGACCCGCTTCGGGGTGGAAGTGTTCACTGCGACAAAGACCTTTCAGGATGCGCGCACTCGCGCCGAGCTGGGGCCGCCGGACGTGCCGACAAACCTGGCGGTTGAGCGCTTTCGCCGCTGGTGGCAGGGGGGCGCGCGGCTGGATGATCCCGCCATGGGCCAGGTGGGGGCGGACCCGTGATCGGTGTGGTACTGGTTGGACTGGGGCTGGTTTACGCGGGCTGTCACGCGGTGCGGTTGCGGCTCGCTTGGCGGCATCGGGATGGGGCGGGGGTGTCGCCGGTTTCGGTGACAGTGCTACAGCCGATCCTGTCGGGCGACCCGACGCTGGAGGAGACGCTGGCCCATGGGCCGGACCATGCGCCGGGGGCACGGTTCGTCTGGCTGGTTGATGACGATGATCCCGAGGGCCAGCGGGTGGCCTTCGGGCTGGCCGAGGGGCGGACAGGCGTGCAGGTGGTGACGGGCCGCCCGCCACATGATGGCGAGAACCCCAAGACGCTGAAGCTGATCCGGGGCGAGGCTCTGGCCGATACCGATGTGCTGGCCGTGCTGGACGATGACACCACGCTGGAACCCGGCGGGCTGGAACGGCTGGCGGGTTTGGCGCGGGGCTCCGGGGGGCTCGCGACGGCCCTGCCCAGCTGGGGGCGGACGCCTGCGACGGCGGCCGAGGCGCTGGTGGCGGGGTTTGTCGACGGGCAGGGCGCCTCGGCTTATCTCGCGATGGCGCGGCTGGGGCGGAACCGGACGATCAACGGGATGGCCTATGCAGTCGATGCCGGGGCCTTGCGGCAGATGGGCGGCTTTGCGGCGATGGGCCATTCGGTGACGGATGACTGGGCGGTTGCGCAGCTGCTTGCGGGGAATGGCCGCCCGATCCTGCAGACGGCTGTGCCCGCGCGGGTGGCGGTGACGCTGCGGGGGCTGCCAGAGGCGCTGCGCCTGTTGCGGCGCTGGACGGTCTTTGCGCATCGCTATGTGGCGGCGAACCTCGACGGGGCGATGCTGGGGCTGGTGCTGGTGCCCGCCGTGCTGCCCCTCGTGGGGCTGGTGCTGGCGGTGTTCGACGGGCCGTTGGCGGTGGTGGTCTGGCTGGGCCTGCTGGTGGTGCGGGCGGCGCTGCATCGGCGGCTGGTGCGGGCGATCGGGGGGCGGGGGACGGCTCCGATCTGGGCGGTGGTGGCGGCAGAGCTGGTGTTGCCGCTGGTGTCGATTGCCGCGGCGCTGCGGCCCGGGCGTATCCGCTGGCGCAGCCGCCGGATGAGGCTGACGGCGGACGGGATCCGGTACGAGTGACAGTGGCTCGCGTCGCACTTTTGACCGGCCGGTCGGACCCTGCGCGGACCGGGTTGGCCCCTGTGCAATCGGAGTTCCTGGCCGCGGTGACTCCGGGGCATCTGGAAGGGGTGCGGGACGGCTATCCTTGGGTTGGCGGGGTACCTGAGGGGGCGGTGCCGCTGCCCTTGGCCGCCTGGCGCAACGCCGTGCAGTGGCGGGCGGCGCGGACGGGGGCGGCGCGCGAGGCGGTCGCGGGGCGGCTGATGGCGCTGGGTGGGCCGGTGGCGATCATCACCGGAAGCTGCGGGCTGGATCTGCTGCGGTGCGGCTGGGTCGAAGGGGTCTGTCGGCTGGTCATCGCCCTGGGCCCGGTGCTGGGGGAACGGCCGCACTGGCCCGGGGTGCGGCTGGTCACGGTGGTGGGTGAGCGCGACCTGATCTCGCGCGCGCTGCACCGGGCCGCGCCGGATGTCCGGGTGCCGTGCGGGCACATGGGCTATTGGACCTGCCCAGAGACGAGGGCTGCGGTGGCGGGTCTGTTGCGGGACTGGCGGGGATGAGGGTCCTGGTCATCGCGCCACCCTTTGCCGGGCATCTGGACCGGCTGGTGCCGTTGATCTTGGCGGCGCAGGGGGCGGGGCATGCGGTAAGGGTGCTGACCGGGCATGCTCGGCTGCCGTTCCTGCAGGCGCGGGGGATCGAGGCGGCGGCCCCGCCATCGCTCGCCCCCGGCGCGCTGGAGCATCTGGCCGAGGGGTTTGGTCGGATCACCGGGCGGCCCTGGGCGGCGCTGGCGCAGCTGCGGGCGAACCTGGCGCTGGTGCCGGGGCTGACGGATGACCTGTGCGATGAAATCCTCAGCTGGCGGGCCGATGTGCTGGTCGCCGACAGCGTGGCGCTGATGGCGGGACCGGCGGCGGCGCGGACGGGGGTGCCATGGGTCACCATGGTCGCCTCACCCCTGTCGCTGTACGCGCCGAACGGGACGCCGTCCTTCTGTGGCGGCTGGACTCCTCCGCGTGGAATGCCGGGGCGGGTGCGGGATGCGGTGGGGCGGCTGGGACATCGCGCCCTGCGGCAGGCGGTCTTTGCCCTGTTTCGCCGCCAGTTGCCGCCTGAGCTTTCCCGACCGTTCCGTGCGGACGGCAGCGAGGCGATCTATTCACCGCAGGCTATCCTGGGCCTGGGGATGGCGGAACTGGAGTTTCCCCGGCGCTGGCCGGGGGCGTTTCAGATGATCGGCCCCCTCGCCTCTGCCCCGTTGCTGGACCCTGCGCCCGAGCTGCCGCAGGCCAATCGGCTGATCTTTGCCACGCTTGGCACGCATCTGCCCTGGGCGCGGGCGCGGTGGCGAGCGGGTCTGCAGAGGATGGCGGAAGACCGGCCCGACTGGGTGATCGTCGCTTCGGCGGGCCGGATGGAAGGAGGGCCGAGCGGATCGATTGGACCACGAAACCTGCTGGTCGTACCGCGCCTCTGCTATCAGCGCGACCTGCCACGGTTCGATGCGGTGATCCATCATGGCGGCACCGGCATCGCCTATTCGGCCATTGCGGCAGGGATGCCGAGCCTGGTCGTGCCGCAGGATTTCGACCAGTTCGACATGGCCGCGCGGATCGAATGGCATGGGTTGGGGCTACGCGCCAAGTCGCTGGTGGGCGCGGCGGGATTGGTGGACCGTCTGCTTTCGGAAGACTGGCCCGCCATCCCCCGCTTTCGCGCTGCCGCTGCGGCCTATGACCCCGCCGAGCGGTTCTTGGCCACGCTGGAACGGGTCACGCAATCCGCATGACGCGGCGCAGTTTGGTGTCCTCGGGCGGGGTGAGGGGCCGGGTTTCCACAGTGATCGGGCGATCCAACAGTGCCTGAAGCGCCGCGCTGGGTCCTGAGGGATCGGTACCCGGCGGCAGGGTCAGAACCGGATCGTCCTCGCCCTGCTGCACCAGCCGGAAATCCGGCGCGCCGGCGTTCAGCACCGCATGGGTCAGCCGGTCCGGGGCGATGCCGCCGATCCGGTCCGCGGCCCGTCCCGCCACCACCACCGCGCGCAAGGGCGAGCCGCAGGTACAGGGCACGACGCGCAACAGATCGCCGGTCCGGTAGCGCGCCATGGTCTGCGCAGTGCGGGAGAAGTCGGTGACCACCGCCTCGACCGCGTCATCGCCGGCGGGGACGAGGTCGAAATGCAGGCAATCCTCGGCCAGGTGCAGCCGCCCGTGCTGGCAGCTGACGGCAAAGAGGCCCTCGGTCGCCATGTAGATCTCGCCCAGCTGCGCCCCGGGAAAGCTTGCCCGGATCGCGGCGCGGTCGGGTGGGTCCAGCAGTTCGGCTGCCGAGAAGATGCGTTGCGGCGCAAGGGTCGTGCGCTGCAGGGCGAGCCAGTGCAACAGGCGTGGCGGGGCGACGATGACGTCGGGGCGGAAGGCCTCCAACCTTGTGCGCGCGCCGGCGAAGCCCTCGGCCAGCGAGACGAAGCAGAGGGGCAGCGCCCGCCCGTCCCCTGCGGCGTCATAGAGCGCGGAGCCGCGCGGCAGGGCCACCGCGACGCGCGGACGGGCAAGGGCGGCAAGGCCCAGCGTCTTGGCCAGGATCGTGCCCAGCCACAGGAACCGCTCTGCTTCGGAGATGAGATAGGGCATCCGGCGGCCCGAGGTGGTGCCGGTGCTGAGGCCGACGTGATGGCCCGTGGGCAGGGGAGCGCGGCCTTCGGCAATGGCGGTCGCGGCGTCAGTGGAGAGGCCCAGGCGGTTCAGGCTGGCGAAATTGGCCATCAGGCTGTGACGGTCCATCTCGGGCAGGGCCAGCAGCCTGTCCACCCCGACATGGTCGTGCAGCCAGGCCTGCAGACGGCGGGCTTGCCAGGCCTCGAACCGCGCGCGGTCGCGCTGCCAGGCGGCCCTCGCCAAGGTCGCGGCAAAGGTGCGGAGCGCGATGGCGGCCCCCTGCAGCGTCATGCGGTGAAGACCGGCACCGGGTCGGGGTCGTGGCACAGGACCACGCGCCCGCCCGCGGCGGCAAAGTCGCGGACCCGGGCGAGGCTTTCCATCGCGGCGCGGGGGTCGTCGTAGACCAGCCGGGCCGGTCCGCGTGGCGGGCGGTTTTCGGCAATGGCGGGCCAGACCCATTGCACGTCGGCAGCGTAAAGGACTGGGGTCGCGAAGCCCGGGAACAGAAGCCCCATGTGCCCATCGGCATGGCCGGGCAGGGGGACCGAAAAGACCGAGCCGTCGCCCAGCACGTCCTTGCCCCGGCCGAGGCCAAAGGGCAGGGGGGTATCGCCTGCCATGTCGATCACCCGGTCGGGCAGAAGGTGGGCCATCACCCCATGCCGCAAGGCCCGCCAGGGATGGCGGCGCGCGTGGGCCAGGGCCTGCGCCGGGGCGTGGATCGGGACGCCGGTCAGGCTGCGGACCGAGCCGACGTGATCGGCGTGGAGGTGGGTCAGAAGGACGGCTCCCGGCGGGCGGCCCAGCACGGCCTGGGGGGACAGGGCAGGGTCGACCCGTGGCCGCAGGATCGCGCGGTAGAGCCAAAGGCCCAGGCCCTCGCCCGGGCGGTGGTCGGGCCAGCCCGCGTCGATCAGGATGGGCGGCTGGCCGGGACGTTCCAGCACACCATAGCGGACCGCAAGGTCCAGCCGCCCGCGCCCGCCTGCGAGGACGAGGCGCGCGGGGACCGGGATCCGGGCCTGGGTGTGGAAGGTCAGCCGCATGGTCAAGCCTCCAATACCGCCAGTCCAAAGGTGACGCCAGCGGCGGTGCCCAGCATCAGGGCGCGCGATCCGGGGTGCAGGCGTCCGCTGCGGCGCGCGTGGTCCAGCGTGACGGGAAGCGAGGCCGCGACCTGGTTGCCATGGGTCACCGACAGGTCGACCAGGCGATCCTCGCCCAGCCCCAGGGCACGGGCCATCAGCCGCAGGGCGACGGGGCTGGCCTGGTGCGGGACGACAAGGGCGATGTCGTCGAGGGTCAGGCCATGGGTCTGCAGGCTACCGTGGACGAAATCGTCGAACCGGCGGCGGGTCAGGCCGAAAAGCGCGGGGCCGTCCATCCAGAAGCGCATCTCGTCCAATGGCGCGTCGGTGCCAAGCCGGGTACCGCCGGCGCGGAGGCGGGCGTCCTCATAGCCCGAGGGGTAGGTCTTCAGCGCCACCGGGCCGACCTTCAGCCCCCCCGGGCCTGTGCCCACGACCGCCGCCCCGGCCCCGTCGCCGAACAGGCCCGCCGTCGCGGGGACGCGCCAGTCGAGGTTGTCGCTGATCCGTTCCGAGGCGACGACCAGAACGCGGGACCAGCGCCCAGTCTCGACCATCGCGGCGGCGTGTTGCAGCGCGGCGAGGAACCCCAGGCAGGTTGCGCCGAGGTCATAGGCCGCGACCGCGCCGTCGGGCAGGCCGAGGGCCGTCTGGACCAGGGGCGCGGTGGCGGGGATGGTCTGGTAGGGGACGGCGGCGGCATGGAGGATCGCGTCAAGCGCCGCGGGGTCGATCCCGGCGTCAGTGAGGGCCGCAAGCGCCGCCTCGGCCGCCAGCGCCACCTGGTCGCGCCCGCCCGCGCGGGGCCGCTGGGTGACGCCAGTCAGCCGCTCAACCTCGCCGTCGGGGAGGCCGTGGATGCGGTCAAGCTCCAGGCTGGTGGCAATCGGAAGGTCGCGGGCCGTCCCTGTTCCAAGGATCGAAGCTGTCGGCACGGGCCATCCTCGGCAAGTCTTCCCTGTTCGCCAGACCTAGCCCGCGCCAGGCGGGGCTGTAAAGCGCGGGGACGGCGTGAGTAAGGAGGTCCTGACCCCTGGGGGCCTACGTCTCGCGGAAGGCGTTGCGGAAGTAGTCGGTGAGCGGTTTCAGGAGGTAGGAGAGCGGCGTGCGGTCGCCGGTGCGGATGAAGACGTCGACCGGCATGCCGGGCACCACCTCGGCGTCGCCGAGCGTCTTCAGGGCGGCGGCGTCGATGGCGACTTCGGTGCGGAAGTAGCTTGCGCCGCTGCGGTCATCGGTCAGCGCGTCGGCTGACACCAGCGTCACCTTGCCGATCACTTCGGGCGTGGAGCGGGAGGGCAGCGAGGAGAAGACCAGCCGGACATCCTGGCCGGAATGAACCTCGTCGACATGGGTGACGGGCACGCGCGCGGCGACCAGAAGCGGGCGGTCCTGCGGGACGATGAACATCAGGGCGTCGGCGGGGCGGATCACCGCCTGCGGCGTCGTCACCTGCAGGCCAAGCACCAGGCCTGCGGCGGGCGACCTGACCTCCAGCCGGGTGATCCGGTCGGTCAGGGCGCGGGCCTGCTCGTCCAGCTGGCTTTCGCTGGCCACCACGTCGCGCAATTCGGCCTGGGCCTGTTCGCGCTGCTGGGTCAGAAGCGCGGTGATCTCGATCTCGATCTCGGTGATGCGCCCCTCGGCTTCGGCGCGGGCCGAGGTCAGCTCGCCCAACCGCCCGTTCAACTGCGCGAGTTCGCGGTCCAGCCCCGAGACGCGGGCCGCCTGTGTCAGGCCCTTGGCCAGAAGGTCGCGCTGGGTCGCCAGTTCGGATTCCACAAGGTCGGCCTGGGTGCGGATCGCGTCCTGTTGGGCGGCAAAGCCCTCGATCTGGCTTTCGATCTGGCGGATGCGGGTCTTCCGCTGGTCCTCGGCCTGGGCCATCATCTCGGCCTGGTTGGCGAACAGGCTTTGCTGGCCCGCGACCATCTCGGCC
>NZ_JBXVVT010000008.1:0-154980 GCF_057219935.1 Tabrizicola sp. T74
GGTGCTGGTCCCCGCGATCCAGATGCTGGGGCGCCGCGGCTTCACCCAAGGGCCGCAGCCGGTGACCTATGTCCACATCATGTTCGACCGCCACCAGATCGTGCGGACCCATGGCATGTGGTCGGAAAGCTTCCAGCCCGGCCCGCGGGTCCTGGACGGCATGCCCGACCCCCAGCGCGACGAACTGCTCCGCCTCTTCCCCGAACTTGCCGCCCCGGATGCCTACCCAGCCGCACGGATGACCCTGAAGGGCTACGAGACGCAGGTTCTGGTGCAGGCCTGAGGGGAACCGCATCGGTCTGCCTTGCGCACCGGGTCAAGCCTCGCCGCGCAGGATCGCCAGCCGGTTCGGCGGGGCGTCGGGCGACAGGAATTCCGGGATCGTCCGGTCTGTGCGGCGGGGTCGCCTCAGGAAGTCGACCGGCCATTCGGTCACCCGTTCGCGGCGGACATGGACATACTGGCCTTCCGCAGGCTCGTCGATGAACTCGCGCTGTAGGATCAGGGCAAGCGGAGCCTCGGCGCCCGAGGTCTGACGGGCGAAGTCCCGAGCCGCGTCATGGTTTGCGAAGGCGTAGTAATAGTCGTTGCCATCGTCCAGGTCCTCGGCCCCGCGTTCAGGGTGACACCAGACCCGATATTCCAGGACCGCATCCCAGACGTAGCCGCCGCCCGACTTGACCGAGGCAGGGTAACTTCCGACCTGGTCAGGGTCGAGCACGGCAGGCGGAGTGAAGTCGAGCGTCATGGCGGAACGATAGCCCCGGGATAGTCCCCGGCCAAGCTGTCGTTCGCGGACGGCATACCGTCGTATTCCGAATTCCTCTTGCTCAACGGGGCGGCTTTGGAGTAGGAAGATTGCGTCAGGTTCGGGAGAATCCGGGTCACACCCCGGTGCCGAAGGAGCAACCGCCCCGGTAAACTCTCAGGCGCAAGGACCGTTTCTGACGACAGACTCTGGAGAGTTCCCGGGAAGCCGGGACGCCGAAGGGATAATGATCTCAGGCGCACGTCAGCGTGCAAGGACAGAGGGGGCATCGCAGGGTGGGGATTGGCCCGCCTGACGGTGCCGGTGCGTTTTCCGGCCAGAGACGATGGGAGGGACGGCGATGGCCGACCTGGAGGAGCCGGAGCTTCTTCATCTGGGGCTGGAGGCCCTGCATGAAGAACTGGGCGGCAAGATGGTGCCCTTCGCGGGCTACCGGATGCCGGTGCAGTATCCCGAAGGGGTGCTGAAGGAACACCTGCACACGCGCAGCGCGGCGGGCCTGTTCGACGTCAGCCACATGGGGCAGGTGATCCTGCGGCCCAGGGGACAGGTGGAAGAGCTGAAGCTTGCCTTCGAGGCACTGATGCCGGTGGATGTGCTGGGTCTGGCCGAGGGTCGGCAGCGCTATGGCCTCTTCACCAACGATGCAGGCGGAATCCTCGATGACCTGATGTTCACCAACCGGGGGGACCACCTGTATGTGGTGGTGAATGCGGCCTGCAAGGCGGCGGACATCGCCCATATGACCGCCGAGATGCCCGGCGTCTCGGTGGAACCGGTGACCGACCGCGCGCTTCTGGCGCTGCAGGGGCCGGGGGCCGAGGCGGCGCTGCAGGCGCTGGTGCCGGGCGTGGCCGCGATGCGGTTCATGGACCATCGGGTCTTCGGCGACATCTGGGTCAGCCGGTCCGGCTATACCGGCGAGGACGGGTTCGAGGTCTCGGTCCCCGAAGCGCAGGCGGACGGGTTCGCCCGGAAGCTCCTGGCGCAACCGGGGGTCGCCCCCATCGGCCTTGGCGCGCGAGATAGCCTGCGGCTGGAAACGGGGCTTTGCCTCTACGGCCATGACATCGACACCACCACAAGCCCGGTCGAGGCGAACCTGGTCTGGGCGATCCAGAAGGCCCGCAAGTCCGGCGGCGCGCGCGAGGGTGGCTTTCCTGGTGCGGCCCGCATCCTGAAGGAACTGGCCGAGGGGCCGGAACGCCTGCGCGTCGGCCTGCGCCCCGAGGGCCGCGCGCCCATGCGCGAGGGGGTGGAATTGTTCGCCGAGGACGGCACGCCCGTCGGCCGGGTGACCTCCGGCGGCTTTGGCCCTTCGGTCAATGCCCCCATCGCGATGGGTTACGTGGCCCGCGCCCATGCTACTGTCGGCACGACTCTGCTGGGCGCGGTGCGCGGCAAGCGCCTGCCCGTGACCGTCGCCGAGATGCCTTTCCAACCGACAACCTACAAGCGCTGAGGACTGACCATGAAATACACCAAGGAACACGAATGGCTGCGCGTCGAGGGTGACCTCGTGGTCGTCGGCATCACCGAACACGCCGCGACCCAGCTGGGCGACGTAGTTTTCGTGGAGCTTCCCGAGACAGACACGATGGTCGCCGAGGGCGACGAGGTATGCGTGATCGAAAGCGTCAAGGCCGCGTCCGACATCCTCGCCCCCATCGACGGCGAGATCGTCGCGGTCAACTCCAAGCTGGTCGACGCACCCGGTCTGGTCAACGAAGACCCGACGGGCGCCGCCTGGTTCTTCAAGCTGAAGGTCGATGACCTGAGCGTGCTCGACCAGTTCATGGACGAGGACGAGTATCAGGAACTCATCGGCTGACCCTCGCGCCCCGGAGTTTTCAAAAACTCCGGACAGTTTTCTTCGAAGAAAATTGCAAATCCCTTGGAAGGGATTTGTTTGCTCCATGCCAGAGGCTTTTGCCATGACCTTCACGCCCACCGACTACAACCCCTACGATTTCGCCAACCGCCGCCATATCGGCCCCTCTCCTTCCGAGATGGAGGAGATGCTGGCCGACGTCGGTGTCCGCTCTCTGGACGAGCTGATCGACCAGACCGTGCCCGCCTCGATCCGCCAGTCGAGGCCCCTGCCCTGGGCGCCCCTGGCCGAGCATGAACTGCTTGCCAAGATGAAGGAGGTCGGCGCGAAGAATTGCGTGATGACCTCGCTTATCGGGCAGGGCTACTACGGCACCGTCACCCCCCCGGCAATCCAGCGGAACATCCTGGAGAACCCGGCCTGGTATACCGCCTACACGCCTTATCAGCCGGAGATCGCGCAGGGTCGGCTGGAGGCCCTTCTGAACTTCCAGACGATGGTCTGCGACCTGACCGGCCTCGACGTGGCGAACGCCTCGCTGCTGGACGAAGCGACGGCGGCGGCGGAAGCCATGACGATGGCCGAACGCGTCGCGAAGTCGAAGGCGAAAGCCTTTTTCGTCGACCGCTTCTGCCACCCCCAGACCATCGCCGTGATCAAGACCCGCGCGCTGCCGCTGGGCATCGAGATCATCGAGGATGACGTCCGCAAGCTGGACCCGAAGACCGTCTTCGGCGCGATCTTCCAGTATCCCTCCAGCTACGGCCACGTGACCGACTTCACCCAGCGCATCGCCAGCCTGCACGCGGCGGGGGCCATTGCGATCATGGCGACGGACCTCCTGGCGCTCTGCATCCTGAAGGAACCGGGCGCGATGGGGGCGGATATTGCCGTCGGCTCCGCGCAGCGCTTCGGGGTGCCGATGGGCTACGGCGGGCCGCACGCCGCCTTCATGGCGGTGAAGGACGCCCACAAGCGGCAGATGCCGGGGCGGATCGTCGGCGTCTCGATCGACGCACAGGGCGGGAAGGCTTACCGGCTGTCGCTGCAGACCCGCGAGCAGCACATCCGGCGCGAGAAGGCGACCTCGAACGTCTGCACGGCGCAGGCCCTGCTGGCCGTCATGGCCTCTATGTACGCCGTCTTCCACGGCCCGAAGGGGCTGCGGGCGATTGCCGAGCGGGTGCATTTCCTGACCCAGCGCCTGGCGCGCGCGCTCAAGGCGGCGGGGGCCAAGGTCGACCCGCGGGCCTTCTTCGACACGATCACGGTCGAGGTCGGCGTGGGGCAGGCAGGTATCCTTGCGGCAGCCCGCAACGAAGGGCTGAACTTCCGCAAGATCGGCAACGACCGGGTCGGGATCAGCCTGGACGAGACGACGGACGAGCGGGTCCTCATCAAGGTCCTCCGCGCCTTCGGCATCGACGGGGTCCCCCCGCACCGCGCGACGCTGGGCTTCCCGGAGGAAATGCTGCGGACCAGTGACTACCTGACCCACCCGGTCTTCCACATGAACCGGGCCGAATCGGAAATGATGCGCTACATGCGCCGGTTGTCGGACCGCGACCTGGCGCTGGATCGGGCGATGATCCCCTTGGGGTCCTGCACGATGAAGCTCAATGCGGCCGCGGAGATGATGCCGATCACCTGGCCGGAGTTCGGCAGCCTTCACCCCTTCGCGCCGCGCGACCAGGCGGCGGGGTATCATGAGGCGATCAATGACCTGAGCCAGAAGCTGTGCGAGATCACCGGCTATGACGCCATGTCGATGCAGCCGAACTCGGGCGCGCAAGGCGAGTACGCGGGGCTTCTGACCATCCTCGCCTATCACCACGCCCGGGGCGACAAGCAGCGCACGGTCTGCCTGATCCCGACCAGCGCCCACGGCACCAACCCGGCCAGTGCCCAGATGGCGGGGATGGAGGTTGTGGTCGTGAAGGCCTCGGCCAACGGCGACGTGGATGTCGAGGACTTCCGCGCCAAGGCCGAAGCGGCTGGGAACCGTCTCGCGGCCTGCATGATCACCTATCCGTCCACGCATGGCGTCTTCGAGGAAACCGTGCGGACAATCTGCCAGATCACCCATGACCACGGGGGCCAGGTCTATATCGACGGGGCGAACATGAACGCTCTCGTCGGGCTGGTGAAACCCGGTGAGATCGGGGGCGACGTGAGCCACCTGAACCTGCACAAGACTTTCGCCATCCCGCATGGCGGTGGCGGGCCGGGCATGGGGCCGATTGGCGTGAAGGCGCACCTCGCACCCCATCTGCCGGGACATCCGGAGACGGACAACCCGGAAGGCGGCGGGCTGAAAAGCACCGATCAAGGGACCGTGTCAGCGGCACCCTACGGTTCAGCCAGCATCCTCCTGATCTCCTGGGCCTACTGCCTGATGATGGGCGGGCCCGGGCTGACGCAGGCGACGCGGGTGGCAATCCTGAACGCGAACTACATCGCGGCGCGCCTTAGCGGCCACTATCCGATCCTCTTCATGGGCAACAAGGGCCGCGTCGCGCATGAGTGCATCCTGGACACCCGGCCCTTCGCCGAAGCGGGAGTCACGGTCGATGACATCGCCAAGCGCCTGATCGACAACGGTTTCCACGCGCCCACGATGTCCTGGCCGGTGGCAGGGACGCTGATGGTGGAGCCGACGGAATCCGAGACCAAGGCCGAGATTGACCGTTTCATCACCGCGCTTCTGTCGATCCGCGAGGAGATCCGGGCGGTGGAGAAGGGCGAGATCACGGCCGAGGACTCGCCGCTCCGCCACGCGCCCCACACCGTTGCGGCGCTGGTCGGCGACTGGGACCGGAAGTATTCGCGCGAGACGGGTTGCTTCCCGCCGGGGTCTTTCCGGGTCGACAAGTACTGGCCGCCGGTGGGCCGGGTCGACAACGTCTATGGCGACCGCAACCTGGTCTGCACCTGCCCGCCGGTGGAAAGCTACATGGAAGCGGCGGAGTAGCGCTTACGGCGCGGGGGCCTGCGTCCCCGCGCCCATCGCAGAATAACGGTCATAGCACGCCAGCACGGCATCCATCGCCGCGCCAGCGTCGGGCGTGTGGAAGATGTCCGGCTGCCGCCCCCCAACTTCGATGCTGACCCGGCCATTCTCTCGAAGGATCGCGGCGATTCCGGCAATTCCGGGCATCGGGATCGCAATCGTGGTCGGGTTGACCACCCGAGCGCGAACCGTGTCGGGGCCGAAGGTCTCTCCCATCATGATCGCCTCGATGACCTCGCCGGTGGGGAAGCTGGCGCCGTCGAGGCTGGCGATCACCACGAAGGCATCATCCGACCGGAGGATGTAGCTGAGCGAGGTCGTCCCGCTATAGTCTATGTTCAGGCTGCAATAGTCGAACCGACCATCCGGCAGGACCGTCGCACCGCCCCACCAGTTGCCGGCAACGGTAAAGCCCGACCCCTCGACCGACGTCTCTTGCGCGGCCACGGGTGCCCAATGGGTGGATGCCCAGACCAGAAGGGCAGCGGTCATTGCCGAGTTTCGCATGGTTCGGTCCTCTCACACGGGTCCGAACATCAGGCGTCAAGATCACATGCCCGGCAAGGCAGGGTTCCCCCACCTCCTGCGGCTGCCACAGGCCGCTGAAGTCGGGCCGTCCCTAGGGCTGCGGCTTCGGTGCCGGGGTTCCAAGCGCCCCGCCCGGTCGCGTGCCAAGTCCGCCACCCGCGCCGATGCCGCTGGTCTTTGGCCGGGTCAGGTCCGGCACCTTGGGCGGCTCTTTCGTCCCGGGGGTGGACCCAAGCACCTTGCCGCCGCCACCGCCCGCACCACTGTGCCGGGCCAGGCAATCCTGCGCCTGCACCAGCGCGGGGCCGACGCCGTCGATGTCGAAGCCGTCGTCAATCCCCATGCCCAGCATCCGCAGGTAGCGCCCGCTGTTCAGGAAATCGACCGTCGCGCCAATGCCGGTGTAGGTGATGCCGGCATAGGCCTCGTCCCAGGCCTCGCCGTTGCCGATGGCGGGCAGCCCGGTTTCCATCATCACCCAGAGCTCGAACTTCTGGCCGGGCTGGAACTTGACGTCCGGCTGCGACAGAAGGATCGACAGGGTGTCATTCGGGTAAAGCCCCAGCCACAGGTTCTGGCCGTTCTGGTAGCCGACCGAGGTGTAGCAGTAGGAGAACGCACCCGAACTGTCGGTATAGGCCCCTCCAACCCAGTTGCCGGCCTCGAACTGGGACCCGGGGATTTCGGCGACCTGAGCGTTGGCGGCAGACAGGCCAGTCGACAGGGCGGTGACAAGCAAGGCAGCGGCAAGGGATGGAAGACGCATGGCTGATCCTGGGAAAGACATCTGGCAGATTTTCCCGGCCAACATGCCGGTCCGTCGCCCGCCGCGCAAGTCAGGCTTTCCACAGCAGCCACCCGGCATTGACCCGATGCGATACGCGGGTTAGCCCTGCCCGACATGACTCCCGCGACACCCCCGACTCCGCCCACCTTCTTGCACGGACTGGCCGCCAGCCTGCCCATCGTCATGGGCTATCTGCCCATCGCCTTTTCCTTCGGCGTCGCCGCAACCCGGGCCGGGTTCAGCGCGACCGAGGCTTTTGCCCTGTCCCTGATCATCTACGCCGGAGCCTCGCAGTTCCTGGCGCTGGCGCTGCTGTCGTCCGGCGCGCCGGTGCTCGTCTCGGCCTTCACCCTGATCGCGATGAACCTGCGCCATGTGCTGTACGGCCCTGCCCTTCTGCGTGAGGCCGGGGACAAAGCCAGCACGCGCCACGCCTGGGCCTGGGCCTGGGGTCTAACCGACGAAGTCTTCGGCCAGGCGCTTGGCGCATTGGCGCGCGGCCAGCGGTTTTCGGAACCCTACATGTTCGGCCTTGGCCTTGGCGCCTATGCCGCCTGGGTCTCGGGCACAGTGATCGGCGCGCTTGCCGGGGGCAGCGCATTGGAAGGCTGGCCCGCCCTCAGTGCCGGGCTGGGCTTCATGCTGCCCGCGCTGTTCCTGGCGCTGCTTCTGTCGATCCTCAGCCGCAGGCAGCTGCCGGTGATCGCGGTCGCGGGCCTGGTCACCGTGGTCGGGACGCTGGCGATCAGCGCGACCAGCGGGATCCTTCTGGGCATGCTGGCCGGGGCCGCGACCGGGCTGGTGCGGCGATGAATGCGGACCTTCTGACCGTGGCCCTTCTGGCCGGTGCGGCGAACTGGGCATTCCGGGCCCTGCCGGTCATCACCCGCAGCGACCGCATGGCCACCGGCGGCTGGCTGGAGCGCTTCCTTTCGGCCACCGGCCCCGCCGCCATCGCCACCCTGTTCGTCGCGGGGATCCTGCCCGCGCTGTCACCCGACATCCGGACGCTGCTGCCAGTGATCGCGGGTATCCTTGCGGTCCTTGCCACCTATGCCGCCCGCCGGTCCGTGGTGCTGGCCACCCTCGCCGGGGCCCTGGCGCACGGGTTGGCGGTCTGGGCGCTCGGCTAGCCGCAGACATCGCTTGCACCGGGGGGCAGCCTGCGCGACCATGAGCCCAGCGACGGAGGTGCGTCATGCTGGAGATCAATCCGCAAAAGGTCGTGCATGTGATCTATCTTGCCCGCGAAGCCGAGATGGGCTCGGCCGAACTGCACGCCTTCATCGACGCGCTGAACGATGACGAAAAGGCGCAGCTGACCGCGGTGGCCTGGGTCGGGCGTGGCGCCTTCGAGCCCGAGGATTTCGACGAAGCCGTCGCCACCGCCACCGCCGAGGCGACGACGCCCACCGCCGACTACCTGATGGGCATGCCGCATCTGGCCGAGAACCTGGAAGGCGGATTGGAAGCGCTGGGGGTGGATGTATCCGGCGAAGAGGAAGATTTCCTCTGACCCCCTCTTGCGGCGGCGCGGGCGGATTTACATCTTCAAGACTTGCTAGATGTGAGGCCCGCAATGCCAGTTGCCGAAGCTCTGAAACTGACCTGCGCCACCTGTGGCCAGGCCAATCGCGTGCCCGCTGCCCGGCTGGGTGACGCTCCGAAATGCGGCGTCTGCGGTGCCGTCCTTGTCGATGGCACCGCCGCCGAACTGGATGCCGCCACCCATGAAAAGGTGACGCGCAACGACGGCCTGCCGGTCCTGGTCGACTACTGGGCACCCTGGTGCGGCCCCTGCCGGATGATGGCCCCCGAATTCGCCAAGGCCGCCAAGACCCTGACCGGCCAGGCCCGGCTGATGAAGCTGAACACCGAGGACCACCCCCAGATCTCGGCCCGCGCCGGCATTCGCGGCATTCCTGCGCTGATCCTCTATCGCAACGGCCGCGAGATCGCCCGCCTCGCCGGTGCCCGCCCCGCGGCCGACATCGTGGCCTTTGTCCGCCAGCATCTCGGCTGACCGCGCGCCGCCCCGGCTTGACTCTCTGCCGGAATTCGGATGAATACAGCCGCGCGGATGGGGCAGTAGCTCAGTTGGGAGAGCGTATCGTTCGCAATGATAAGGTCAGGGGTTCGATCCCCCTCTGCTCCACCAATCCTTCCCGGTTCATCGAACGCCCCCGCGCCCTGCACATTATAGTCCGTGACGCTTGGCCCTTGCGGATGGCTTTGCGGATCGCCCACTATGTCGGGAAAGTCGCAAGACGTCAGGTGCAAGGCAGACGATGCTGACCACGATTACCCTTGGTGAACGGTCGTTCCAGGTCGACCCGCGCCCGCATCATCGTTTCTGGAAGCGGGTGAACAGCGGCGCGTGGGAGCCGGAGACCTATGCCATCTTCGACCGGCATATCGACGACCGGACGCTGTTTCTGGACATCGGCGCCTGGATCGGGTCGACCTCGCTCTACGGGGCGCAGCTGGCGCAGCGTTGCGTGGCGTTCGAACCGGACCCGGTGGCCTTCGCCGAACTGTCCCGCAACGTGGAACAGAACCGCCAGGCCGACTGGATCGGCAAGCTGCAGGTCCACGAACGCGCGATCAACAAGGACGGCCAGTCCTTCACCCTGGGCGGCGTGGGTGAGGGCGCGGATTCCACCTCAAGCGCGCTGTTTCCCGACCGCGACAGCCAGTGGACGGTGAAGGCCCTGCGCTTGCCCGATGTGCTGGCCGAATACCGGGCCGAGGGGCAACCCGTCTTCCTGAAGATCGACATCGAGGGCGGCGAGTATGACCTGATCCCGGCCATCCAGGACATCCTCGTCGACCCCCTGGTCACCGCCTACATCTCGTTCCACCCAAGGATGCTGCGCAAGTCGCTGGCGGCGGGCAGCGAGGATGAGGCCTGGCAGGCGGCCTATGTCGAGCGGCATCGCAGCGTGATGGACAGCCTGCCCTGGTCGCGCTGGATCGGCCTGCCGACCGGCGATCAAGTCACCCGCCCGCAGTTGGACCGCGCCCTGCGTCGGCGCCTGGGCTTCCCCGAGGAACTCCTGATCCGCTCCCCCTGAAGTCAGGGCCAGACCTGATCCGGGTCGGGCAAGGGGATCGCATCCAGGAGGCTACGGGTATACTCGGCCTGCGGTGCCGCGAACAGTTGCGCCGTCGGGGCGTTTTCCACGATCACCCCCTGGTGCAGCACCAGGGTCCGGCTGCACAGACGGCGGATCACCGACAGGTCGTGGCTGATGAAGGCCAGGGTCAGGCCGAGGTCCTTGACCAGCTGCTCCAACAGGCTGAGGACCTGCGCCTGTGAGGACACATCGAGGCCCGAGACGATCTCGTCGGCCAGGATGAAATCCGGCCGCAGCGCGATGGCGCGGGCGATGCCGACCCGCTGGCGCTGGCCACCCGACAGCTCGTGCGGATAGCGGCTGGCAAAGCTTTGCGGCAGGCCGACATGGTCCAAGGCCTCCAGCGCGCGGCGGGCGGGGTTGTCCAGCCGGTGCAGGGCCAGGGGGGCGGCGATCAGGTCCTTCACCCGGTGGCGCGGGTTCAGGGAACTCATCGGGTCCTGGAAGATCATCTGGAACCGGCGCCGCAAAGGGCGGAGCGTCGCCTCATCCAGATGAGTGATGTCGGTGCCGTCGAACCGCAGCACGCCCGACGAAGGCTCCAGCAGCCGCACCAGCGCCCTGCCCAGCGTCGACTTGCCCGACCCCGAGCCACCGACAATCCCCAGGATCTCACCCCGCGGAATGCTGAAGCTCAGACCCTTCAGGATCTCCAGCCGCGGCGCCGGGCCCAGAAGCGGCTTCTTCGTCATGTCGGCCAAGGACAGCCGCAGGTTTTCGACGGTGTAAAGGTCAGCCATGCGACCCCCGGTCAAAGGCCGCCACTTCGGCGCGGACGGCTTCGATTACTGCCTCGGGCACCGGCTTCAGGCTGGACTCCGGGTCGGTGTATTTCGGCGTCGCCGCCAGCAGCGCCCGGGAATAGGCGTGCGCAGGGTGCGAGAAGAACTGCCGGATGTCGGTATCCTCGACCACCATCCCGGCGTACAGCACCGAGAGGCTGCGGCAGACCTTGGACACCACACCAAGGTCATGCGTGACGAAGAGAAGCGCCGTGCCATGCCGGGCCTGCATTTCGGAGATCAGCCGCAGGATCTGTTTCTGCACTGTCACGTCCAGCGCCGTCGTCGGCTCGTCCGCCACGATCAGCTTCGGCTCGGCCGCGAAGGCACTGGCGATCAGGATGCGCTGCCGCATGCCGCCCGACAGCTCATGCGGATAGCTGCGCAACACGCGGTCGGGGTCGGGGATCTGCACCTCGGCCAACAGCTCGGCGGCGCGGGCATTGGCGCGGGTGCGGTCCCAGCCAAGGATGTCGACCAGCCGGTCGGTGATCTGCGGCGCGATCCGGCGCGAGGGGTTCAGCGCGGTCAGCGGGTCCTGCGGGATCAGCGCGCAACTCGCCCCGATCCGGGTGCGGCGGTCCTTCGGGGGCAGCGCCAGCAGATCGACCCCGTCCAAGAGGATGCGCCCACCTGTCACCTCGGCCGCACGGGGCAGGATGCCAAGGATCGCCTTGCCGATCATCGACTTTCCGGCCCCGCTTTCGCCCACCAGCCCGTGCACCTGGCCAGCAGCCACCTGCAGCGACACCCGCCGCAACAGGGGCGGGCCGTTCTTCAGCCGCACCGACAGGTTCTCGACGGTCAGAAAGCTCATCGCAGCACCGGGTCAAAGCGGTCCTTCAGCCCCTCGCCCAGCTGCGAGAACGACAGGACCGTCAGGAACAGCGTGATCAGCGGGAAGACGATCACCCACCAGGCCTGATGGATGCTGGTCCGCCCCTCGGCGATCATCCCGCCCCAGGTCGGATCGTCGGTCGAGATCGACAGGTTCACGAAGGACAGGATCGCCTCGACGATCACCGCGATGCCCATTTCCAGCGTCAGAAGGACGACGATGGTCGGCAGGACGTTGGGCAGGATCTCGCGGACCATGGTCGACAGCCGGGTGCGCCCCGCCACCTGGGCCGAGGCGACATAGTCCATCGCCCCCTGCGCCATGGCTTCGGCCCGGACGACGCGGGCAAAGCGGGTCCAGTCGATCACCACGATGGCCAGGATGATCGACCAGAGGCCCGGCCCAAGGACGGCGATCAAGAGGATGGAGAACAGGACCGGCGGGAAGGCCATCCAGATGTCGATCAGCCGCGAGATCACCACATCGACCCAGCCGCGCAGGAACCCGGCCAGCAGGCCCAGCGTCGCCCCGATCAGGCAGGTCGCCACGCCTGCGACCACCGCCACGAACAGGGCAATCCGCGCGCCATGCAGGATGCGGGACAGCACGTCTCGGCCCAGGCTGTCGGTGCCAAGGAAGTACCCCGGCTCGGCCCCCTGCACCCAGAACGGCGGCAGGCGGCCCAAGAACAGGTCCTGCGCCAAGGGGTCCTTGGGGGCGATCCAGGGGGCCAACAACGCGGCGAGCGTCAGAAGGACCAGCCAGCCCGCCGAGAGCCAAAGCCGCGCCCCGGCCCGGCGCCTGGTGTGCCCGCGGCCATCGGTCAGGTCAGCCATGGCGCAGCCTCGGGTTCAAGAGGGCATAGGTCAGGTCGACGACCAGGTTCACCGCCGTGAAGATCACCGCGAACAGGATCACGATGCCCTGGATCAAGGGCAGGTCGCGGTTGATGACCGCGTCGATGGCCATGTTCCCAAGGCCCTCGTAGGAAAAGAGCCGCTCGATGATGACCGTGCCGCCGATCAGGAAGGTGAACTGCACGCCGACCAGCGTCAGCGTCGGCAGGATAGCGTTCGGCAGCGCCTCGCGGGTGATGACGTGGTTCTCGCCATAGCCCTTGGTGCGGGACAGGGTCACATAGTCGAGGTGCATCGTTTCCTTCAGGCTCTGCTTCAAGAGCTGCCCGATGATCGCCGCCAGCGGGATGGCGAGCGCGAGCGCAGGCATGAACATGTGGCTGACGATGTCCGCCCAAAGGTCGAACCGCAGCCGCACTACGCTTTCGAACAGGTAGAAATCGGTGACGAAGGGCAGGTCCAGGCTGGGCGTCACCCGGCCCGAGATGTGGAAGACAGGCCACAGCACCCCGAACAAGAGGATCAGCACCAGCCCCCACAGGAAATCCGGCACCGACAGCGCCATGCCGTTCGCGATGTCGATCCCGGCTTCCACCTTGGTGCCCCGCGCCCGCGTCCCGGTCAGCGCCGCCGCGCCACCCAGGATCACCGCGATGACCAGCGCCATGATCGACAGCTCCAGCGTGGCGGGCAGGCGGCCCAGCACCAGGTCCAAGACCGGCTGCCGCGCGGTGATCGAGGTGCCGAAATCGCCCTGCAGCACGCCCCCGGCCCAGATCAGGAACTGCTCGGTGATCGACTTGTCCAACCCGTACTGAGCGGTCAGCCTGGCGATGTCGTCATCGGTCGCGCCCGGGGGCAGCATCATCGCGATCGGGTTGCCCGGAACGACGCGGATCACGACGAAGACGATCACCGCAACCCCGATCAGGGTGACGGCGGTGGTCAGTAACCGCAGAAGGAAGGTTCTAAGAAGCTGCATGATGGGACGGGCCACCCCACGGAAGGGGCGGCCCGATCTGTCTTCAGGCCCGCTTCATCAGATGCGGCAACAGCGCACCCGAGGCATGCGGGGTCACCACCACGCCCGGCGCCGACAGGATCGGCTGCACATACTGCAACAGCGGGATGACCAGCGCGTTGTCGGCGATATAGCGGTCGACGGCCTTCCAGCCCTCGATGCGCTTGGCCTCATCTTTCTCGCCCCAGAGGGGGCCGATCATGCCAATCAGGTCCTCGCCATCCCAGACCGAATGCGGGCTGGGGCCGAACATCGCAAACCCGGTCGAGGTCGTCGGATCGCCGACCGAATTGCCCCAGTTGTAGAACGCCGCCGGGGCCAGCGTGTCAGCCGCGCGCAGTTCGTAGTGCTTGGCGATCTCGTAGATCTCGATCTCGGCCTCGATCCCGACCTTGCGCCACAGGCCGACGATGGCCTGGATCATCTCGTAATCCTTGGGCTTGAAGCCCTTGGTGGTCTGGATCTTGAACTTCACCGGATTGTCCGGCCCGAAGCCCGAGGCCGCCAGCAGCTCGATCGCCTTCGCTTCGTCGTAAGGCACGCTGATCGAGGCGTCATAGGCGTCGTATTCCGGGGTCTGCAGCGTGTCAATCTTGACGCCATAGCCGCCCAGAAGCCGGTCGATGATCGCCTGCTTGTCGATGGCATGGGCGGCGGCCTTGCGGACGTTCGGATCGGTCATCACCTCGATGTCGTTCAGGAAGATCATTCCGATGTCGCTGATCGGCGCGGCGACCCCGGTCAGCGAGGCTTTCAGGCGGTCGTATTCCTCGTAGGGCACTTCCAGCGTGACATGGGACGAGCCCGATTCCACCTCGGCCACCCGGGCGGCGGCGTCGGTCACGAACTTGATCGTCACGGTCTTGAACTCGGGCGCGCCGCCCCAATAGCTTTCGTTGGCCTTCAGCCGGACAAAGGCGTTGCGCTCGAACTTCTCGACCATGTAGGGGCCGGTGCCGATGGGCGCGGCTTCAAAGCCCTCGGCCCCGACCTTTTCGTAATAGGCCTTGGGCAGGACATAGCCGGTCAGGAAGTACATCCACTTGAAGATAGTCGGGTCGAACTGCGCGACATCGGCGATCACCCTGTTGCCCTCGACCCGGTGGTTGGCCAGCGTGCCCCAGACGAACTGGATCGGGCTGCCGGTCTCGGGCTTGGCCACGCGGGCCAGCGACCAGGCGACGTCCTCGGCGGTGAAGGGCGACCCGTCGTGCCAGGTCACGCCCTCGCGCACGGTCATCCAGACCTGGGTCTTGTCCTCGTTCCAGCCCCATTCGGTCAAGAGGCCCGGCGCCGGCTTCAGGTCGGGCTGCTGCAGGATGTACTGGTCGAACACCGACTGGTAGATGCCCTGGATCGTCGGGTTCACCGCGCTGGGGCCCACGGTCGGGTCCCAGGCGGGCAGGTTCACGTTCGAGGCGATGACCAGTTCGTCGATCTCCTGGGCAAGGGCGGGAAGGCCCGTACCCGACAGCGCCGCCGAGGCGGCGCCAAGTTTCATGAGCGTGCGGCGTGAGATGTTCATGGTGCTTCCTGTTGGTTGGTCTTGTTCACTTATTTTCCTGCCAGCTTGCGTGCCAGCAGGGTTCCGGCCCCTGCCCCCGTGCCTGCGCCGGGCCAGACGGCCGCCCCGGTCAGGTGGAGGTTCTTCAACGGAGTCGACCCGTCCGCATGGCCGCGCACGGGTCGGAAAAGGAAATTCTGCGCCAGGTGGTGCGACCCGCACAGCTGGTCACCGCCGATGAGGTTCGGGTTGTCGGCTTCCAGCTCGGCCGGCGTGACGATGCGCTGGCCCAGGATCTTGCCCCTGATCCCCGGGGCGTAGCGGTCCAGGATGTCCAGCGCGCGGTTGGCCATGGGTTCGGCAGCCGAAGGCCAGTCGGTGGCCGCGATCTGACCCTTGGCGTCGCCGCGGATCGTGCCCGGCACCATGCGCACCTGCAGCCACAGGACATGCTTGCCCTCCGGCGCGCGACTGGGATCAAAGACCGTGGGCTGGCCCGCCACGATCACCGGCTCGGATGGCAACAGCCCCGCCTGCGCGTCGGCATAGGTGCGCGCCATCTGGTCTAGGCTCGGCGCCAGATGCACATAGGCAAAGCGCTGCAACTCGGGCGAGGCCGCCCAGTCCGGCAGCCCGTCCAGTGCCAGGTGGATCATCATCGTCCCCGGCGCGTGCGAGAACTGCGTCATCGCTCGGTCGAAGGCGGGCGTGGTGCCCCCCGTAAGCTTGGGCAGGGCCGACGGAGCAATCCCCGCGATCACCGCCCGGCTGGCCTCAATCTTGCGGCCATCGGCAAGCTCCACGCCATGGACCTGACGGCCATCATGCAGGATGCGCGCGACCGGAGCATTCGTCTCCACCACCCCGCCCCGCGCGCGGATCGCCCCGGTCAGGGCCTGCGCCAGCCCCGCCGCGCCGCCCTTGCCGATCACCATCCCGAAGGCCTGGCCCGCCATCCCCTCCAGATAGGGAAACAGCGCCCCACCTGTGACATCGGGGCCAAAGTCCAGGTGCAGCCCCCAGGCGCCGAGCATGGCCTGGACCTTGGGGCTCTCAAACGTCCGGCTTAGGAAACTGCGCGGTGATTCCAGCAGGAAGCGGGCAAAATCCAGCGTGCCCGCCGTGCCCTTGGCGCGCCAGGTGCGGAACAGGAAATATGCAAGCGCATTCAACTGCATCTTGCTGCCGAGAAGCCCGAACAGGTGCGGCGCCTCGGCCCCGAAGCCTGCGACCAGCGTGGCCCATGTCTCGGCATCCTTGGGCGAAAGCGCTGCGATCCGCGCCGTCGTCGCGGCCAGATCGGTTGACACGCCGCACCAGGTTCCGTCCGGAAAGGCGCTGGCGAAGGGGTTGGCGATCGGCACGAAGTCCAGCCCGTGCTGCGCCAGTTCCGCTCCATGCTCCTTGTTATGCGGGCCGCCCGCGAAGAGGGACAGGTTCATCGCGGCCCAGTCATGGGTGAAACCCGGCAGGGTGTAGGCTCCGCTTTTCACCGCGCCGCCCGCTTCGCCCGCCTGTTCGAACACCGCCACCCGCCAGCCGCGCGCCGCCAGATGATGCGCCGCCGCAAGGGTGTTCACCCCGGCGCCGACCAGCACGGCATCAAAGCTATCCCCCATGCGGTCAGCCCCCTTTGACGCGATGATATTTGCAAATGCATTTAAATCTGTCTAGGCTGATTCCATCAAAAACACAGGGACCCCGGTCGGGCGGGGCCATGGATCAGGGAGAGCTTGGATGACGACAAACGTGCTAGCCGCGCTTGCGGGTGCCTTGGCTTCGGGACAGGTCGAAGTGGTGGATTGTTCGGGCGTGCTGGGGCCGGAGACGCCGCTGCTGAAACTGCCCCCGGATTTCGCCAAGGACACCCCGCCGATCAAGATCCACCGGATCAGCGAATACGACAAGGACGGCCCGTTCTGGGCCTGGAACTGGCTGGAGCTCGGCGAACACTCCGGCACCCATTTCGACGCGCCGCACCATTGGATCACCGGCAAGGACTACGCCGACGGCTACACCGACACGCTGGATGTGGGTCGCCTGGTCGCCCCGGTGAACGTGCTGGACTTCGCCGCCGAATGCGCCGCGAACCCCGATTTCCTCCTCACCATCGACCATGTGAAGGCCTGGGAGGCCAAGCACGGCGAGATCAAGGCGGGCGAGTGGGTCGTCCTGCGGTCGGACTGGGACAAGCGCGTGCATGACGAGAACCTGTTCCTCAACGCCAACGAGACCGGCCCGCATACCCCCGGCCCGACTGCCGAGGTAATCGACTACCTGATCGCCAAGGGCATCGTCGGCTGGGGCAGCCAGTGCATCGGCACCGACGCGGGCCAGGCCGGCGGCATGAACCCGCCCTTCCCGGCGCACAACCTTTTGCACAAGCACAACCGCTTTGGCCTGGCGAGCCTTGCGAACCTCGACAAGCTGCCGCCGAAGGGGGCGATCCTGATTGCCGCACCCCTGAAGATCAAGAACGGCACGGGATCACCCATCCGCGCCCTGGCGCTGGTGCCCCGGGGGTAAGGGATGGCCGTCGATCACGTCATCATCGGGTCAGGGATCAACGGGCTGGTCGCGGCCAGCCTGTTGGCCCTGAAGGGTGACCGGGTTCTGGTCCTGGAACGCGAGGCGCGCGCTGGCGGCTGCCTGTACAGCGACGAAATCACCCTGCCCGGCTTTACCCATGACGTGATGGCGGCCACTTTCGTTCTGTTCATGACCTCTCCCGCGGGGGCGGCGCTTGGCCCGCACCTCGCGCGGCACGGGTTCGACTATTGCCACACCCCGCACCCGACCGCCGTGCTGCGCCCGGATGGCAGCGCGCTGGTGCTGACGATGGACGCCGCCCAGAACCGCGCGGCGTTCAACGCGCTGGCCCCGGGCGATGGCGACCAGCTCGCCCGCGACACCGGCGGGATCGCCGCCGATGCCCCGTTCCTGTTCGCGCTTCTCGGCGGCAGCCTCTGGTCGTGGCCCACGGCGAAGCTGATGTGGGGCCAGGTCCGCAAGCGCGGCCTGCGCGGTCTTGCGGCCTGGATGGGCACCGCCCTTGCCCCCGCGCGGGGCTGGCTGGAGGCGAACTACCAAAGCCCCCTCGCGCAGGCCTTGTTCGCGCCCTGGGTCCTGCACTGCGGCCTGACCCCCGAAAGCACCTATTCCGCCCAGATGGGCAAGGTCATCGCCTTCGCGCTTGAGGCCGCGGGCGCCCCCGTCGCCAAGGGTGGGGCGGGCAACATCGTCCGCGCCTTCCAGGGCCTGATCGCCGAAAAGGGCGGCGAGATCCGCTGCAACGCCGATGTCGCGCAGATCACCACGCGGGACAGCCGGGTGACCGGAGTCCGCCTTGCCTCGGGCGAAGAGATCGCGTGCAAATCCGTCCTCGCCTCGGTCGCGCCGGGGCAGCTGTACGGGCGGCTGCTGGACGGCGTGAACCTGCCCGACGACCAGGCGGCGACCCGGCAGTTCCGCCACGGGCGCGGCGATTTCCAGCTGCATTACGCGTTGGACAAGCACCCCGAATGGCTGACCCCGGGCCTTGACGACGTGGCGCTGATCCACCTGGCCGACGGGATCGACTCCGTCTCGAAATCCGCCAACGAGGCCGAACGCGGCATGCTACCCGCCACCCCGACGATCTGCGTCGGCCAACCGCACCGGCTCGACCCCTCGCGCTGCCCCGATGGCAAGGCGATCCTCTGGCTGCAGATCCCCGACGCCCCCCGCATGATCAAGGGCGACGCGGCGGGCGAGATCACGGGCACCGACTGGGACATGGTGAAAGAGGGCTTCGCCGACCGGTTAGAGCTGATCCTGTCGCGGCACATCAAGGGCTTTGACAAGATCAAGCTGAAGCGCGTGGCCTATTCGCCCCGCGACCTGGAGCGCATGAACTGCAACCTCGTCGGCGGCGACCCTTACGGCGGCCATTGCGGGATCGACCAATTCTTCATCTGGCGGCCCTTCGCCCATTCCACCAACGGCACCGGCCTTGTGCGCGGCCTGATCCACATCGGCGCCTCGACCCATCCCGGCCCCGGCCTTGGCGGCGGCTCGGGCTTCAACGCGGCAAAGAGGCTGGGCGCATGAAGGACGACGCCTCCGCCCAACCGCGCCTGGGGGAAATCGGGCTCGTGAACTTCGCGCCCTACCTGATGAACCGGATCATGGGCCGCTACAACGCGGGCTTCCGGGACGAGATGGCCAAGATGGGCCTGACCACGCCCAAGGCCCGCGCGCTGGCGGTGCTGACGGTGGTCGAAGGCCCGCTGATCCGCGAGCTGGCGGTCTACACGGTGGTCGAACAGTCGACGCTGTCCCGTGCGCTGGACCAGTTGCAGGCCGAAGGCCTGATCCGGCGCGAGGTCGATGCCGCCGACAGCCGCGCCGTGCGTGTGTTCATCACGGCAGAAGGGCGCGGGGTGTTCGAAGGCCTCTGGCCGCACATGGCGGCGGCGCAGGCGCGGATGTTCCGCGGCATCCCCGAGGACGAAAAGACGGCCTTCGTGGCCACGTTGCAGAAGATGCTGGCGAACATCCGCAAGCACGAAATCTAGGAACAGGCGCGAGGGCCTGGCGCCCCGGCTGGCTGAAGGCCTTTCGGCTGGACGCAGTGGCCCTTGCGACAGGCAGGACGAAGGCGATGGCAGAACGCAGCTTCAAGGCAGAGGTAGAGCACCTGAAACTCGGCGCTGGTGAGGTCTTCACCGGCGAAGGGATTCTGGCCATCACCAAGGCGCTTCTGGAAAGCGGCGTGGGCTATGTCGGCGGCTACCAGGGCGCACCGATCAGCCACCTGATGGACGTGCTGGCCGATGCCGAAGAGCTCTTGACCGAGCTTGGCGTCCGGTTCGAGGCCAACGCGAACGAGGCGGCGGCGGCGGCGATGCTGGCGGCCTCGGTCCACTACCCGATCCGGGGCGCGGTGACCTTCAAGGGGCCGGTCGGGGTGAACGTCGCCTCCGACGCGCTGGCGAACCTGTCGTCCTCGGGCGTCACCGGCGGCGCGCTGGTCATCGTGGGCGAGGATTACGGCGAGGGCTCCAGCATCATGCAGGAACGCAGCCACCCCTTCGCGATGAAGGCGCAGATGTGGCTTCTGGACCCGCGCCCGAACCTGCCGTCCATCGTGCGCGCGGTGAAGGACGGGTTCGACCTGTCCGAAGCCTCGAACACCCCGGTCATGCTGATGGTCCGCATCCGGTCTTGCCATGTGACCGGCAGCTTCGACTGCGCCGACAACCAGCGCCCAAGCCTTACGGTCCGCGACGCGCTTGCCCAACCGCGCAGCGATTTCAACCGGGTCGTCCTGCCACCGATGTCCTATGCGCATGAACAGGACAAGGTGAAAAACCGCTGGCCTGCCGCCGAAAAGTTCATCCGTGACAAGGGGATGAACGAATTCTTCGGCCCCGCGCAGGCCCCCTTGGGGATCGTGGTGCAGGGCGGCATGTTCAACGGCGTGATCCGCGCCCTGCAGCGGCTGGGGCTGGCCGACATCTACGGAAGGTCGGAGATTCCGATCTACGTCCTGAACGTGACCTACCCGCTGATCTCCAGCGAATTCCTCGACTTCTGCGCGGGCAAGGAAAACGTGCTGGTGGTCGAGGAAGGCCAGCCCGAATTCATCGAAACCCAGTTCGGCTCGTTCCTTTACCGCGCCGGATCGACGGTCAAGCTGCACGGCAAGGGCCTGTTCCCGATGGCGGGGGAATACACCGGCGCGGTGATGCTGGACGCGGTCGAAGGCTTCATCCGCCAGGCCGCCCCGGGCCTTTTGCCCGCCGCCGTCCGCGCGCCGAACATGGAACGCCCGGCGATCCCGGACCTGACCAAGACCGTCCCGATCCGCCCGCCTGGATTCTGCACCGGCTGCCCGGAACGCCCGATCTTCGCCGCGATGAAGCTGGTGGAGAAGGAGCTTGGCAAGCACCAGATCGCTGCCGACATCGGCTGCCACCTCTTCGCCTCGCTGCCCCCGTTCGAGATCGGGGGTGCGACCATGGGCTATGGCCTTGGCCCAGCGGCAAACGGCGCCTTTGACGGCGGCGGCGAAAAGCGCCCCGTCGCGATCATTGGCGACGGCGGGTTCTGGCACAACGGCCTCTCGTCCAGCTTCACCAACATGTCCTTCAACAAGTCGGACGGCGTGGCGATCATCGTCGACAACTACTATTCGGCCGCGACCGGCGGGCAGGACCTGATGTCCTCACGCGCCGACAATGCGACCAAGGCCACGAAGAACCCGATCTCGAAGGCCCTGCGCGGCATCGGCATCACCTGGGTCCGCCAGATCGACCGCACCTACGACGTGGCCCGGATGCGGGACACGATACGTGAGGCGCTGACCACCCCGGAGAAGGGGCCGAAGGTCATCGTCGCCTCGTCGGAATGCATGCTGAACAAGCAGCGCCGGGAAAAGCCGCTGGTGGCCCAGGCCATCAAGGATGGCCGCCGGGTCGAGGCCCCGCGCTTCGGCGTCGATGAGGACATCTGCACCGGCGACCATGCCTGCATCCGCCTGTCGGGCTGCCCCTCGCTGTCCCTGAAGCGGCTGGATGATCCCCTGCGCGATGACCCGGTCGCCAGCATCGACCAGTCCTGCGTCGGCTGCGGCAACTGTGGCGAGGTCGCGGATGCCGCCGTCCTTTGCCCCAGCTTCTACCGCGCCGATGTGGTGCATAACCCGGGCCGCCTCGAATCCCGCTGGGCCGCCTTCCGCGCCCGGGTGATCGGCTGGCTGATCCGCCGCCGCGCCGCCCGAAGCCTGTCGTTCGGAGAGACGGCATGACCATGCTCGACCCCCGCCAACCCGACCCCAAGCTTGGCGGCATCATCAAGCTGGCCTGTCTTGCCGTCGGCGGCCAGGGCGGCGGCGTCCTGACCGGCTGGATCGAGGACCTGGCCCGCGCCAATGGCTACGAGGCGCAGGCAACGAGCGTCGCGGGCGTCGCCCAGCGCACCGGCGCCACGGTCTACTATGTCGAGATGGCCCCGAAGGCCGAGGCCAAGCCGATCTTCTCCCTCATGCCCGCCGCGGGCGACGTCGACATCATGATCAGCGCCGAGCTGATGGAGGCAGGCCGCTCGATCATCCGTGGCTTCGTGACCCCGGACCGGACAACGCTCATCACCTCCACCCATCGCGCGCTGGCGGTCAGCGAAAAGATCGTTCCGGGCGACGGCATCGCCAGCAGCGCCGAGGTGATGGCCGCGGCAGAGGTCGCCGCCCGCCGCCTGATCGCCGCCGATTTCGACGCGCTGGCGGTGAACTCTGGCTCGGTGATCTCGGCCTCTCTCTTCGGCGCACTGGCCGCGTCGGGGGCCCTCCCCTTCCCGCGTGAAGCATTCGAGGCCGCGATCCGCGCCTCAGGCAAGGGCGTCGAAGGCTCGCTCCGCGCCTTTGCGGCGGGTTATGCGGCGGCGCAGGGCGACCAGGCAGAACCGCCCGCCACGCCCAAGACCAGCACGCCAATGGTGACCGGCCCCGCGCGCCTCATGGCCGACTGGCAGGCGCTTGAGGCGGAAGTATCGCGGCTTCCCGAACCCGCCCGCGACCTAGCCGCGCTTGGCCTGCGCAAGGTGGTGGAGTTTCAGGACATCGCCTATGGCCGCGACTACCTGACCCGGCTGCAGGCCCTAGCCGCCAAGGACCGCGCGCCCTGGGACTTCACGCGTGAGGCGGCGAAGTACCTGGCCAACGCCATGGCCTATGACGACATCATCCGCGTGGCAGGCGCCAAGACCAGGGCCGGGCGCAACGAACGGATCGCCTCGGAAATGGGGGCGAAGACCGGCAAGCTGATGCAGGTGACCGAATTCCTGCACCCCCGGGCCGAGGAACTGGTCTCGCTCCTCCCCGCCCGGATGGGCGCCCGCTGGGCCGCGAACCCCAGGCGCATGGCGCTGGTTGACCGGCTGTTCAACAAGGGCCGTCGCCTGCGCACCGATTCCCTGCGCGGCTTCCTCATGCTGTACGTCCTGGCGGGCCTGAAGGGCTGGCGGCGCAAGACGCTGCGGCATCACCAGGAAACCCTCCACCGCGAGGCCTGGCTGGCCCGCGCCGAGGCCGCGCTGGCCCAGGACTACGCCCTGGGGGTCGAGGTGATCCGCTGCCGCCGCCTGGTGAAGGGCTATTCCGACACCCTCGCGCGCGGGCTGTCGAAGTTCGACCGGGTCCTCGCGGCCATCGACCTGGTCACGGGGCGCGAAGACGCAGCCGACTGGGCGCGCCGCCTGCGCGAAGCCGCCCTGAAGGACGAGGAAGGCAAGGCGCTCGACGGCGCGATCCAGACGATCCGCAGCTTCGTCTAGCTTAGCGCACGGAAACTGCCGTTCCACCAGACCAGCCCACCCGCGCCCGCCGTCGTGCGGATGGCGCGGACCCGGCCGATCAGGATGGAATGGGTGTCCCGCTCGATCATCTCTTCGACCGTGCAGTCGAACGCCACGGGTGCCCCCTTCAGCAGACGCGCCCCGGTCACGGCGTTCTCCCACTCCGCCCCGTCATAGCGCGCCGGCCCCTTCACCCCGCCAAAGCCCGAGAACCGTTCGGCTACCGCCTGATGCGCGGCCCCGAGCGACGACCAGCCAAAGCGGCCATACCTGACCAACAGCGGGTGGCTCGACGCCGTGCGGCTGATCGAAGCCAGCAACAAGGGCGGGTCAACGGACGGGGCCACGACCGAGGTGACGACCAGACCAGACGCTTCATCCCCATCGCCCACGGTGATGACGCTGATGTTGCCGACAAGAGCGCCCATCGCGGCGCGGAATTCCTTCGCGGTCGGTTCCCCGTCCATCCTGCCCTACCTGATCCCGGCGGCGGCCAGTTTCGGCAGCACCGTGTCGCGGAAATAGGGGAACTCTTCGACGTAATCCACGAAGGACAGCGTGGTCCCGGCAAAGCCCGCCGCATGCAGCCGCAGGATGCCTTCGGCCACCTGGTCCGGTGTGCCGATCAGGGGGTAGCCGCCATGGCCCAACGCAAACAGGTGCTTGATCTGCGCCAGAAGGTCATGCGGAAAGCTGTGCGCATGGGCGAATTGCAGGCGCACCAGGTTGTCCACCGCCTCGGTATCGGCGTTCTGGACGGCGGTGTAATCGGCATAGGCCTTGGCCTCGGCTTCGGTCGGACGGCAGATGACATGGGAGAAGGTCAGCACGTTCACCTCGCGTCCCTTGGCGCGGGCCTGGGCCTTCAGCTCGGCGATCTCGGTCTTCGACCGGTCAAGGTCGATGGCCGGGGTGAACAGGAAGTTCGCGTTGTCGGTGGCGAACTCGCGCCCCTGCGGGCTGCCTGCAGCATTGATGATCGGCACCGATCCGCGCACCAGCTTCGGGTCGCCCTTCACCCGCTTGGCCTTGAAGTACTTGCCGTCCCAGTCGAAATGCGTGTCCGACGCCCACAGCTTGCGCACCAGGTCGAACCATTCCTGCGCATAGCCGTAGCGGGTTTCGTGGTCGTCCGGCAGCGTCAGGCCCAGCGCCTCGTACTCCGGCTTGTTCCAGCCCGCGACGATGTTCAGCCCCGCGCGGCCATGGCTGATGTGGTCGATGGTGGCCATCTGCTTTGCCACCACCACCGGGTGGTTCGCGGCGGTATGGATCGTGGCGAAGACCGCGATGTTCTTCGTCGCTGCCAGCAGGCCCGCGGCCCAGGTCATCGTCTCCAGGACGCCACCGTGGAAATCCGTCTCGCCGCCATAGCCGATCCAGCGCGCGATGGGCAGCATGAAGTCGATCCCGGCCTCATCCAGCATCTGCGCCAGTTTCAGGTTGTTGTCCCAGCTATTCACCCAGCGTTCGGGCACCTTGGTGGGGGTCATCCCCGACGAGCAGTTGGTCGAGAAGGTGCCCAGGCGAAAGCGATCGCCCGACAGCATCGGGTGGTGCGGCATGATGGTATCCCTGTTGCAGTTTTGGTGATATTTTATGTTTGAAAGTCTATCGTAAATTCCATTTGCGTCAACGGCGGCGTGCGGCCAAGGTCGGGACGGGCAAAGGGTGCAGGGATGGCTGGGAAAACGCTTCAACCTCAAAAGGATGGCTCCGAGCCGCCGGTGCCGGGGCTCGACTGGCACTGGCACCTGGCCGAAGGCCCGACCGAGGTCGACACCACGGAACTGGAGTTCGCGCTGATGCGCACGTTCGAGGGATTCGGGCGCTGGCAGTCGGAATGCCTGGCCTCGGTCTGCGACCTTGCGGCGACCGGGCCGGAGAATGCGCTTTTGCACATCATCCGGATGAACGACCGTCCGAAGTCGATCAAGGACCTCGCCCGGCTGACCAACCGCGATGACGTGCCGAACATCCAGTACAGCCTGCGCAAGCTGATCGGCGCAGGTTTGGTCCTGCGCAAGGGGGCCGGGCGGTCCGGAGTGACCTATGAAGTGACGGATGAAGGCCGCCGCGTGACCGACGACTACGGCGCGCTGCGGCGGCGGCTGCTGATCCAGGCCGTGGCGAACGTGCCGGGGTTCAGCGACCGCCTGGCGGATGCGACGCGGACCCTGAACCTGCTCTCTGGCATCTACGAAGAGATCTCGCGCGTCGCCGCCACGCACCGGCGGGGCTAGGCCAGCGCCGGCTTAACCCCCTGGACCTGCGGCCGGTCCAGCCGCCGGTGCAGCGCCTTCGCTACCCGCGCATAGCGGCCCGGCTTCACCGGCATCTGCCATTCCATGAACCGCTGCAGCGGGCCGATCGACAGGTCCATGTCCGCAAGCAGTTCGTCAATCTGGTGCATCGAGAACGGGATGATGTTCGTTCCCCGCGCATGCTTGCCCTCGGTCCGCTCCTCCATCCAGCGCAGGCGCTGGTCGGTGATCGCCAGTTGCTCGGCCTCGGACGGCAGGGTCAGGCCGCCACCCAGATAGGCCGCGATCCACAGCGCGCCCATCTCTGCCGACAGGGGCGAGAAGAACGACGAGTTGTAGCCGTTGAACGCCAGGTTCCGCACGCCCGTCGGCAGGATGCAGCGATAAAGCCGGAAGTTGCCGCGCTTGTCCTGGATGCGGGCCTGCAGGTCTGCGGACAGGAACGGCACCTCCTGCCGCCAGCCGGTGCCGCAGATGACGATGTCCGCCGGGATCTTCTGACCGGACTTCAGCAGCGCAAACCGCCGCCCGCCCTCGACGATCAGCTGCGCGATGGCATCGTCGCGCTTCAGCGCGATCCGCCCCGTGGCCAGCCGGTCGAAGAAGCCGTCGGTCACGAGGCTGACGGTCGACCGGGCGATGCGTTCGAACGACCCGCGCGGCAGGGCGCCCCTTTGCTTCAGCTTCAGCTGCCGGGTGATCACCGACTGGACCGAGCCGACCATCGAATTGCGCACCGGGCGACCCGCGCCATGCAGGAACTTCTCGAACCCCTGCAGGCGGATATAGGGAAACAGCGCCTCGCCCATCCGGGTCAGGAACAGGTACTTGTAGTTCAACACCCCGGCCAGCTTCTTCGGCATCTTCCAGATCAGCTCGCGCGCAACGACCGTCATCGAGGCCGTCACATCCGCCAGCCCCACCGCCACATCGCAGGACGACTTGCCATAGCCGATGACCACCACGTGCTTGCCGCGCGCCTCATCGAGGTTCAGGAATTCCGACGAATGGCAGATCTCCCCCCCCGCCGCGCGGAACGCCTCGGCTCCCGGAAAGTCTGGCACGGCGGGGACCGAGAAGATGCCGTTGCAGACGGTCAGGAAATCGAAGGTCTCGGTCGCCTCTGCCCCGCCTTCGGGCCGGAACGTCACCGCCCAGCGCCCGTCCGCGCCCTGTTCAGCCCGGGTGACCGGGGTCGACAGGCGCAGCATGGGCTTCAGCCCGAACTGGTCGGCATAACTTTCCAGATAGGCCTGAACCTGCTGCCCGCTCGGCCATTCCGGGTAGTCGCGCGGCATCGGGAAATCGGACAGGCAATAGGTGTCCTTGCCGTTCTGGGTGCTGACCCCGGGGTACAGCCGCGTCCGGCTCCAGACCCCGCCCACGTCGGGGACCTTCTCGAACACGGTCACCTCATGGCCGAAGTCGCGCAGGTGACGCGCGGTGGTCAGGCCGGCAAACCCGGCCCCGATGATGGCGATCTTCATGGGGTGGCTCCCTCTCAGGACATCAGTTTCGGGATCGCGGGCTCGGCCTGTTCGGGGCCCATCGCGGTGTAGCCGCCGTCCACGCGGATATCGGTGCCGGTGATGAAGCTCGCCTCGTCCGAACACAGGAACAGGACCGCCGCCGCCACCTCCTCGGGGTTGCCGACCCGGCCCAGCAGGTGGAACGGAGCCGCGACGGCATCGGTCTTGGCCCGGTTCCCGCCGGTCAGCTGGTCCATGATGTTCGACCAGGTCCAGCCCGGGCTCACCGCGTTGACCCGGATGCCATGCGGCGCCAGGTCCATCGCCTGGTTCCGCGTCAGCTGCAGGATCGCGGCCTTCGACACCGGATAGACCCAGCGCCCGGTCTGCGCCACGCGGGAGGAGATCGACCCGAAGTTCACGATCGCACCCTTCGTGGCCTTCAACTCGCCCAGCGCGGCCTCCATCAGCATGACCGACCCGACCAGGTTGATATCCAGCGCCTCCAACCATTCGGCGCGCGTGGTCTCGGCCCCCTTGTCCAGGTAGGAACAGGCGACGTTGACCAGGAAATCCACCCGGCCGAAGCGCGCCTTGGTGGCCTGCACCAGCGCCGCGATCTCGGCATCCGACCGCAGGTCGCAGCGCTGGAACGCCACCGAATCAGACAGCATCCCGGCAGGCGCATCGACGATGTCGGCGACCATCACCCGGACCCCTGCCTCGGCAAACGCCGTCACGACGGCCTGCCCGATCTTGGTGACCCCGCCCGGCACGATCGCCACCTTGCCCTGCAATCCGCGCATCGCTCCCTCCAGTTCCTTGAAACTTGAAAGAGTTTCCGCCCCCCGTACCGTCCGCGCTATCCGCCGGGCGAGGCCACTATCCGGAAAACGAAAAAATCTGCGACAAAGCGTCCGTCCCCGGCCCCGCCATGCTAGCCTGTCGCATCTGGCGACCTGGGATGCGGGCAATGCTGCAAGGCCCCTTGGCACTGAACGGCGCGCGGCCCCTGGCCGCCCATGCGCTGTTTGCCTCGCGCGACCTGGACGAGGCGCGCGACAAGGTCGCCGCCGTCTTCTGCCCGCACCGGCTGGAAACCATCGGCAAGGGCGCAAGGCTGGATGCCCGGCACCACCACCTGGCGGGCGCAGGCCTTAGCCTCAACTACATCGAATACGGCGCGCGCACCCTGATCGCGCCCGGGGCGCTGGAAACCTTCTACCTGGTGCAGATCCCGCTGTCGGGACGGGCCGCCGTGGTCAACGGCAAGGCACAGTACCTGTCTGACCGGGGCCAGGCGGCGGTGCTGAACCCGCACCGCGAAACCACGATGATCTGGGAGGAAGGCACCGGCCAGCTTCTCCTCCAGATCGACCGCCAGGCGCTGATGGCCCATCTTGCCGCCCAGTTTGGTCACCCCGTCGACCGCCCGATCAGCTTTGATGGCCCCCTGGACGTGACCAGCGGGGCTGGGGCCGCCCTCCGCAGGTTGCTCCTCTACCTCGTCGCCGAAGCCGATCAGGGCGCATGTCCCCTAGGGCAGGGCATGCTGGCGCGGCAGGTCGAGGCCACGCTGATGACGGGCCTACTGGAGGCGAGCCACCACGACTATGCCGCCGACCTCGGCCGCAGCCGGGCCCTGCCGCGTCCCCGCCACCTGCGCCTGGCCGAGGGCTACATCGAGGCGCATCTTGCCGACCAGATCACCGTCGAGGACGTGGCCCAGGCGGCGGGCATCTCGGTCCGCGGGTTGCAACTGGCGTTCCGCGATCACCGCGGCACCTCGCCGCTTGGCTTTTGGCGCGACCTGCGGCTGCAGCGTGCGCACCAGGCGCTGGCGGCGGGCGAAGGCTCGGTCACCGAGGTGGCGCTGAAATGGGGCTTTGCGCATTTCGGCCGCTTCTCGCAGGCCTACCGGCAACGCTATGGTCTCTCGCCCAGCCAGACCCTGCGGTCGGCACGCGGGCCGGGCGCATCGGACTAGTCTGGGGCCTCCTCACCGCTGGCGCGGTCATCGGCGAAAGTGTCGCTTTCCGTCTTGCACCAGGGCCCGATCCGGAGCACACAAGGACGTGATGGTTCCCGGCATGACGCAAAGCGTGGCCCGGGTGAAAAGGGAACGGGGTGAGGTGTAGGCATCAGCCGCCAAATCCCCGACTGCCCCCGCAACTGTAAGCGGCGAGCGACCCCTCCGAAGCCACTGGCATTCAGCCGGGAAGGTGGGGGGAGAGCATAGACCCGCGAAGTCAGGAGACCTGCCATCGAAACCAATGACCGCCGGGCGGGGTGCCCCGGAAGGAGTGTTCGATGGACGACCCGCGGCCCAAGGCCCGACCCTATTCCGTAGCGCAATCCGCGCCGCACCAGATCCTTGTCTGCAAGGCCTGCAAGCACAAGGGCGACGCCTGCAAGCCGGGCTTTGACCTTCTGAAACGGCTGCGCGCCGCCATCGCCATGGCCGACCTTGGTGACCAGTTCGAGGTCTCCGGCACCGCCTGCCTTGCGGGTTGCGTGCCCGACCACGGCGAACCCTGCGTCGTCGGCTACCGCGCGACCGAGAAAGCCACCTGGCTTTTCGGCGACATCGACCCCGACCAGCCTTTGGACGACCTCATCGCCTTCGCCCGCAGCTATGCCGCGCTGAACGACGGCTGGATGACCGGCCGCGACCTGCCGCCCAGCCTCTGCGACACCACCCTCGCCCGCATCCCGGCGGCCATGATCGTGACGCGGGAGGGGGCAATCCAATGACCGTCCTCGAACTTCGCAACGTCACCTGGGGGCCAAAGCGCGCCCCTGCCATCCTGCACGACATCTCCTTCACACTGGCCGAGGGCGAGGTCCTGGCGATCTGCGGCGCGAACGGGGCGGGCAAGTCCTCGCTCCTCCGCCTCCTCTACCGCCACCAGGCGCCCCTCTCTGGTACGGTCCTTATCCAGGGCCGCGACCTCTGGCTGACCCCTCCGCGCGAGGCCGCCCGCACTGTCGCCGCCGTCCTGCAGGAACAGCCCACCGACTTTGCGCTGACCACCCGGGACATCGTCGCGCTCGGCCGCCTGCCCCACCGGCAGGGCATGGGGCCAGGCACCCGCGACAAGGCGATCACCGACGCCGCGATGGTCCGCATGGACCTGGCCCACCTCGCCGACCGGCGCTTCGGCACCCTGTCGGGCGGCGAACGCCAGCGCGTCATGGTCGCCCGCGCGCTCGCGCAGGAACCGCGCATCCTGGTGCTGGACGAGCCCACCAACCACCTCGACATCCGCCACCAGCTGGAGCTCCTCGCCCTCCTCCGCGGCCTTGGCCTTGCCGTCGTCTGCACGCTCCACGACCTCACCCTCGCCGCCGACTTCGCCGACCGCGTCCTGATCCTCGACCGGGGTCGCGTGATCGCCGACGCCCCGCCCGATCAGGCCCTGACCGAAGCAACCATCGCCCAGGCCTTCCAGGTCATCCCCCGCATCGACCGCACCAGCGGCGCGCCCCGTTTCTCCTTCCAACTGGACCACTAGATGAAATCCCTCCTCGCCTTCCTCCTCCTTTCCACCCCCGCCCTCGCCTTCCCGGTCACGGTGAAAAGCTGCAACCGCGACGTCACCTTCGACGCCGCCCCGACCCGCGCCATCGCCAACGACGTGAACCTGGTCGAGATGATGCTGGCCCTTGGCCTCCGCGACCGGATGGTCGGTTACACCGGCGTCTCGGGCTGGAAGACGCTGGACGAGGAACTGCGCCAAGGCATCGCCGAACTGCCCGAGCTTTCCGCCCAATACCCCACGCGCGAAGTCCTGGCGGGGGCCGAACCGGACTTCTTCTTTGCCGGCTGGAACTACGGCATGAAGGTCGGCGGCGAGGTCACGCCGGAAACGCTGGAACCCCTCGGCATCAAGACCTATGAACTGACCGAAAGCTGCATCTTCGTCGGCCCCAAGGCCAAGTCCTCGATGCAGGACATGTACAACGATCTCCTCAACCTCGGCACCATCTTCGGTGTCGAGGATCGGGCAAAGGCCCTTGTCGCGGGGTATGAGGCAAGGCTTGCCGAACTCACCGCCCCCGTCGACCGCACGAACCCCCTCCGCGTCTTCGTCTATGACAGTGGCGAGGAAACCCCATTCACCGCCGGGGCCTACGCCATCCCCACCGCGCTGATCGAGGCGGCGGGCGGCCGCAACATCATGGACGACCTCGACAAAAGCTGGGCCACGGTGGCGTGGGAGCCGGTGGTGGAACGGAACCCCGAGGTCATCGTCATCGTGAACTACGGCGACGTGACGGCCGAGCAGAAGATCGCCTTCCTGGAAGCCAACCCCGCCTTTGCGGGCATCGACGCGGTGAAGAACGACCGCTATGTGGTGCTGGAATACGTCGAAGCCACCCCCGGCCCCCGCAACATCCGCGCGGTGGAAAAGCTGGTGGCGGGCTTCTGGGGGAACTGACCACCGGATGAACCGCCGCGCCGCCATGACCCTTCTGCCCGCCGCGCTTCTGGCGTCCCGCGCCCGTGCGCAGTCGCCCCGCCAGGTCCTGGTGATCGGCGCGGGCCTCGCGGGCCTTGCCGCTGCGCGCGACCTGCAGGCGGCGGGGCATCAGGTCACCGTGATCGAGGCGCGCAACCGGATCGGCGGGCGCCTCCGCACCTCGCGCCTCTGGCCGGATCTGCCCATGGACCTCGGCGCCAGCTGGATCCACGGGACCAAGGGCAACCCCCTGTCTGCGCTGGCCGACGAGGCCGGGGCACAGCGCATCGCCACCTCCTACGACCGCAGCCTCTCGCTTGGCGCCGATGGGCAAGAGGCCGACCTCGGGCATGACGCCGCCGAGGCCCTCGTCGAAGACGCTCGCGCCGCCGCCGAGGACCGCTCCAAAGACATCTCCCTGGCCGAAGCTGTCCAGTCCTCCCCCGACTGGGCCGACGCCGACCCCCAGACCCGTCGCAACGTCCGCCACTACATCAACGGCGCTTTCGAACAGGAATACGCGGGCGACTGGACCAAGGCCTCCGCCTGGTCCATTGACGCCGCGGAAGAGTTCGACGGCCCCGATGTCCTCTTCCCCGCCGGCATCGACCAGCTGACCACCCACCTCGCACAAGGCCTGACCATCCGTCTTGGCCAAACCGTCACCGCGCTTTCCCCCACCGCCACCGGCATCACGGCGACCCTGGCCGATGGCACCACCATCGCCGCCGACCAGGCCATCGTCACTCTGACCCTCGGCGTCCTGCAATCCGGGCGGGTCGCCTTTGCCGAACCCCTCGCCCCGGCACGGCAAGCCGCCGTCGACAGCCTCGGCATGGGCCTTCTGAACAAATGCTGGCTGCGCTTCGACCGCATCGCCTGGGACGACAGTGTCGACTGGATGGAGTGGCTTTCCCCAATGGACGGCCACTGGTCGCAGTGGGTCAGCCTTGGCCGGGCACTGAAGGCCCCTGTCCTCCTCGCCTTCCACGCCGGATCGCAGGCCGCCGAAAAGGAAGCCCTCGACGACGCCGCGATGATGGCCGCTGCACATGACGCCCTGAAGGCGATGTTCGGCACCGCCTTCCCCGCCCCCCTTGCGGCCCAAGTCACCAGCTGGTCGCAGGACCCCTTCGCGCTCGGCTCCTACTCCTTCCACGCCACCGGCACCTCGCCCACGACCCGCCGCGCCCTGGCCGGGTCCGACTGGGACGGCCGCCTGGTCTTCGCCGGCGAAGCGACCGAGCCCGACTATTCCGGCACCGCCCACGGCGCCTACCTCTCCGGCCAGACCGCCGCCCGCACGATCCTGGAGCGCGCCGGATGACCCCGTATCGACTCAGCGAGGAGTGCCCGAAGGGCATCGACGAGCGCCCCGTCACCCCGCTCATCGCCCGGCTTCGCCGCTCTTCGCTGACCGCCCCGCGAGGAGAAGCCGAAGGCGCACGACGAGCCATCCCAGGGGAAACGGCATGACCGAAACGCCCCTCACCGCCCCCACTTCCGCCACTCTCCGCCTCACCCGCCGCGCGGGCTTCGCGCTTGGTGGCGGCGGCGTCCTCTTCCTCGCCATCCTCCTCGCCGTCTCCGTGGGCGCGGTCCCCGTCCCCCTTTCCACCGTCTGGGGCGTCCTGGCCAACCACCTGATCCCCGGCCTCGTCACCCCCGACTGGACCGAGGGGCGTGAGGCCATCGTCTGGGACATCCGTTTCCCCCGCGCCCTTCTCGCAGCCTTGGTCGGTGCAGGCCTCGGGATCACCGGCGCGGCCCTGCAATCCGTCACCCGCAACCCCCTCGCCGACCCCCACCTCCTCGGCATCTCCTCGGGCGGGGCCTTCGGCGCCATTGCCGCCCTTCTTCACACCGGCCTCTTCCTCGGCCTTCTTACCGTCCCGCTGATGGCCTTCGGCGGGGCGCTCGCCGCCACCCTCCTCGTCCTCCTCGTCACCCAGGTCACGCAAGCCACCAGCGCCGACCGCCTCGTGCTGGCGGGCGTCGCCGTCAGCTTCATCATTATGGCCGGGGCCAACGTGCTGATCTTCCTTGGCGATCCCAAGGCGACCCATACCGTCGTCTTCTGGATGCTCGGCGGCCTCGGCCTTGCGCAGTGGAGCCACCTGATCTACCCCCTCGCCGTCCTTGTCCCCGCCGGTCTCTGGCTCTGGTCGCAAAGCGGTGCGCTGAACGCCATGTCCCTTGGGGATGAAACCGCCGCCTCCCTCGGCATCCCCGTCGCCCGCTTCCGCCTGTCGGTCTTCGTCGCAGGCGCGCTCATCACCGGCGTGATGGTCGCCTTCTCCGGCCTCATCGGCTTTGTCGGGTTGATGATGCCGCACCTCGTCCGCTTCGCCGTCGGCGGTGACAATGCCCGCGTCCTGCCCCTCTCCGCCCTCCTCGGAGCCATCTTCCTCGTCGCCGCCGACACCGTCGCCCGCGTCGTCATGGCGCCCGAGGACATGCCGATCGGTGTCGTCACCGGCCTTGTTGGCGGCGTCTTCTTCCTCTGGCTGATGGCCCGCAAGTCATGAGGATCATGATCCAGGGCGCAGGCTCGAACGTCGGCAAGTCGCTGCTCGTCGCTGGCCTTTGCCGCCATTTCACGCGTCAGGGACTGACCGTCCGCCCCTTCAAACCGCAGAACATGTCGAACAACGCCGCGGTGGCCCAAGGCGGCGAAATCGGCCGCGCCCAGGCTCTGCAGGCCCGCGCCTGTGGCGTCCAGCCCCATGTCGACATGAACCCCGTCCTCCTGAAACCCGAGTCAGAGACCGGCGCGCAAGTGATCGTCCAGGGCAAACGCCTGACCACCGTCAAGGCCCGCGACTACGCCGCGCTGAAGCCGCAGCTGATGGCCCCGGTGCTGGACAGCTTCCACCGGCTCCAGCGCGAAGCCGACCTCGTGATCGTCGAAGGCGCGGGCAGCCCGGCCGAGGTGAACCTGCGCGCCAACGACATCGCCAACATGGGCTTTGCCATCGCCTCTCAGACCCCGGTGATCCTGACCGGAGACATCGACCGCGGCGGTGTCATCGCGCAACTGGTCGGTACGCAAGCTGTCCTTGACCCCACTGACGCCGCCATGATCCGCGGCTTCCTCATCAACAAGTTCCGCGGCGACCCGCGCCTCTTCGATGACGGCTACTGCCTGATCGAGACCCGCACCGGCTGGCCCGGCCTCGGCGTCATCCCCTGGTTCCCCGACGCCCACAAACTCCCCGCCGAAGACGCCGCCGACCTTGGCGGCACGCGCGGCAGCGGAGACTTCCTGATCGCTGTCCCCCATCTGAACCGCATCGCCAACTTCGACGACCTCGACCCCCTCGCCCAGGAACCAGGGCTAACCCTACGGATCATCAAACCCGGCCAGCCCCTGCCGGTCGAGGCCGACCTCATCATCCTCCCCGGCTCCAAGGCCACCATCGCCGACCTCGCCCACTTCCGCGCGCAAGGCTGGGACATCGACCTCGCCGCCGCCCTGCGCCGGGGCGCGAAAGTTCTCGGCCTCTGCGGCGGCTACCAGATGCTGGGGCGCGAAATTGCCGATCCCGCGGGCATCGAAGGCAAACCGGGCTCCGTCCCCGGCCTCGGCCTTCTGGACCTCACCACCACCATGACACCCGACAAACGCGTGACGGAAACCGAGGCGCTCCACCCCGCCTCAGGCTCGAAGGTCAAGGGCTACGAAATCCACCTCGGCCGCACGGACGGCCCCGACCGCGCGCAGCCGATGTTCACCGTGAACGGCCAGCCCGAAGGCGCCATCCGTGCCGATGGGCGGGTGATGGGCAGCTACCTGCACGGCATGTTCACCGAAGACGCCTTCCGCCGTGCTTTCCTCGCCAGCCTCGGCGCGACACCGGGGAACCAAAGCTACGACCGGACGGTGGAGGAAACCCTCGACGCTCTGGCCGACCACCTTGCCGCGCATGTCGATTGCGCAAGGCTCCTCACCCTGGCGCAAGAGTAGGGTGGGCGACACGCCCACCTACCTTGCCAGATCGTTAACGCCCACAGCTATCGTGTTGATGTTTCAGGGGCCCAGGCACCTGTCCTGCGTGGACATCACCCGCCCGCGCAGTCGGCAATCGTCCGCGCCATCCCACCCAGAAGCGCCGCATAGGCCCCCGGCCCCGCATCCAGCGAGGACCCCACCGGATCCAGCGCCCCGCCGATCCTGACCGTGGTGCCCTCCGCCAACTGCTCGACCAGCGCCGGGTCATGCTGCACCTCCGGGAAGAGGCACACCACACCGCCCGCCTCCAACTCACCCCGCAGTTCCGCCAGCCGCGCCGCGCCGGGCGACGAAGCATCCCCCAGCGCAATACTGCCCGCGAAGTTCAGGCCATAATGGTCGGCAAAGTAGCCATAGGCGTCGTGGAACGTGACGACCGGCTTGTCCTTGACCGGTGCAAGCAACGCCTGCAACTCGGCATCCAGCGCAGCGATCTGCTCGCCCGCCGCCGCCGCATTCGCCGCGTAGGTCGCCGCGTTGCCCGGGTCGAGCTTGCTCAGATCGGCAGCGATCAGCCCCAGCCAGACCTGCGCGTTGCCGGGGTCAAGCCAGGCATGCGGGTCCTCGGACCCATGGTCGTGGCCATGGTCATGCCCCGCCTCTTCCGCATGCTCCTCCTCGTGGGCATGCTCGTCTTCATGGGCATGCTCCTCTTCGTGCCCATGCTCATCCTTGTGCTCGTGGCCCTCCGCTTTCGCCTCGCCATAGGCGCGCCGCATCGTCCCCTCGGCGTCCAGCAGTGCCAAGGCCGCCGCGCCTTCGGGCCGACCTTCCATGGCGCCTTCCAGCCAGGGCGTCAGCTCCGGCCCAATCCACACCACCAGATCCGCATCCGCCACCGCCCCTGCCTGGCTGGGCCGCAGCTGAAAGTCATGCTCGTCCGCGCCCTTGGCCAAAAGGAGCTCCGGCGTCCCGAGGTCCCCCATCACCTGCGCCACCAGCGCATGCACCGGCGGTATGTCGGTCACCACCTTCGGCACCTCGGCCAGGGCGGGGGTGGCAGTCGCAAGAAGAGTGATGATATAACGCATGGGCAGGCTTCCTTTCCCGGTCGCCGATCCATATGTATGTAATATCATAACAGGTCAAGAGCGGCGATGTCCGACCCCCATGACTGCCCCGGATGTGCGGCGCCCGACCTGGCCTTCGCGGCGCACGACCACGCCCATTGCGCGCATGACGCGCTGGAACGGGCCGAGGCGCTGACCGCCGCCACTGGTGCCCGCCTGACCCCGGTCCGCCGCCGGGTGCTGGAGATTCTGTTGGAGGAACACAAGGCGCTTGGCGCCTATGACGTGCTGGCGCGCTTGGCGCAGGACGGCTTCGGCAACCAGCCCCCGGTCGCCTATCGCGCGCTGGAATTCCTTGTGGACCAGGGCCTTGCCCACCGCATCCAGCGGCTGAACGCCTTCACCGCCTGCGCGCACATGGGCGAAGATCACGCCCCCGCCTTCCTGATCTGCCGCAACTGCCACACCGTCGCCGAGGCCGCTGCCACTGCCGCACGCGCCTCGCTTGAGACCGAGGCCGCGAAGGCGGGTTTCCAGGTCGAACGCACCACCATCGAGGCGCTGGGCCTCTGCCCCGCCTGCCGGGGCAAAGCATGAGCCTGATCTCCGCCGACCATGTGTGCATCCGCTTCGGGGCGGATGAAGTCCTGCACGACATCACCCTGTCGGTCGCACCGGGTGAGATCGTGACGATCCTCGGCCCCAACGGCTCGGGCAAGTCGACGCTGTTGCGCGCCCTTCTGGGGATTGTTCCGGTCGCCGAAGGCCAGATCTCCCGGTCAAGTGACCTTCGCATCGGCTATGTCCCGCAACGGCTGATGATCGACCGGACCATGCCGATGACCGTCCGCCGCTTCCTGTCCTTGCCCAAAAAGGTCGATGACGCCGCGGCCGAATCCGCCCTGGCCCGCGTCGGCATGGCAGGCCATGGTGCTGACCAGATGACCGCCCTGTCCGGCGGGCAGCAGCAGCGCGTCCTGCTGGCCCGCGCGCTTCTGGGGAACCCGCAGCTTCTGATGCTGGATGAGCCGACCCAGGGCCTCGACCAGCCAGGCGAAGCGAGCTTTTACCAGCTGATCGAAGAGGTCCGGAACCAGACCGGCGCGGCCATCCTGATGGTCAGCCACGACCTGCATGTGGTGATGGCCGCAAGCGACCGGGTGATCTGCCTGAACGGCCATATCTGCTGCGAAGGCACGCCCCGCGTCGTGTCCACTGCGCCGGAATACCGGGCGCTGTTCGGTCTTGGCACGCAGGGCGCGCTGGCCTTGTACCGGCACGAACATGACCACGGTCACGACGACGGCCCGGCGCACCACCACCACGATCATCATCACGACCACCACGATCACGGGCATCCGCACCCCAAGCACGAGCATGACCATGCTTGACGACTTCCTGGTCCGTGCCGGTCTTGCCGCCGTCGGCCTGTCGCTGGCGACCGGCCCGCTGGGGTCTTTCGTGATCTGGCGGCGCATGGCCTATTTCGGCGATGCCACCGCCCATGCCGCCGTCTTGGGCGTGGCCCTGGCACTGGCGACGGACCTGCCCATCGGCCTTGGCACCCTCACCGTCGCACTGGCCATGGCCGTCACTGTCGCAGGCCTGTCGGCGCGCGGCTGGGCGATGGATACCACGCTCGGGGTCCTTGCCCATTCCGCGCTCGCTTTCGGGCTCGTTGCGATCAGCTTTTTCCCCGCCGTCCGCACCGACCTGTCGAGCTATCTCTTCGGCGACATCCTCGCTGTCTCGCGGTCAGAACTCGCGCTGGTCTGGCTGGGCGCGCTCGCGGTGCTGGCGCTTCTGGCCTGGCGCTGGCAGCAGCTTCTGACCACCACGCTCAGCGAAGACCTGGCCCATGCCGCCGGCATCCGCCCCGACCGCGAGCGGCTGATCCTGGTGATCGCCCTTGCCCTGGTCGTCGCAGTCGCGCTCAAGATCGTGGGCGCGCTTCTCATCGCCGCCATGCTGATCATCCCCGCCGCGACCGCCCGCAGCCTGGCCCGCACGCCCGAGGCGATGGCGCTGATGTCAATCGCGATCGGCGCGGCTTCCGGGCTTGGCGGGCTTGGCCTGTCGCTTTGGCAGGACACGCCCACCGGCCCCTCGATCATTGTTGTCGCCGCGCTGCTTTTCGCGCTTTCTTCACTGCGGCGACCTGCCTAGGCGCAAATTTCTTCGCGCTTGCCCGAACCTTGCCAAAATTCCCGGCTATCCGCGTCCACGCGGGCATCGAAGGACGGGCGCATGATACGGATTCTTGGCACATTCCTGCTTATGGCCACCACGGCGGGCGGCTACATGTTCTACGACTTCAAGATGTCCGCGCGCCTGGCCGGGGGCGATGGCGCCGACAGCCTGACCTTCCCCGAATACCTCTCCGGCCTCTCCGGTCGAATTGCCGGCCTGACCGGCGGCGCGGCTCGTGCGGATGGCCTGCCGACCAAGCTTGCCGACATGCTGCCCCGCGCCCCCGAAGGATGGAAAATCCGCGCCGTCGCCGCGACCGATATCGAGCCCTTCCTGCCCAAGGAATCGAAAAAGGCCGACAAGGCCGCCGTGTCCGCTCTGAACACACTGGTCAAGACCGACTCGGGCGAAGGCACCGAAACCGCGACCGTTGTCTACGAAAAGGGCGACCGTACCGTGCTGGTTCAGGCGGTGCGCTACCCGAACCAGATCTTCACCGGCGCGACGGCGCTGCAGCAGCGCCAGGAGCTGCAGGAAAGATCCGCCCAGTTCCGCGGGACCGAATTCATGACGGTCCGCGGCCTGGATGTGACCGAAGACCTTCTGCCCGAGGGCTTCCGCGGTCGCCTGTTCCTGGCCGATGTCGGCGCGCAGATCCATCTGCGGGTGCTCGCCCCCAAGCGGATGAAGGACGCCGAACTGCTGGCCTTCTTCGAGACCCTGCATGTCGAGGCGATGAATGCCAGCGTGATCGACACGGTCGAAGGCCTGGGCAAGGTCCCGGTCATCGTGCTGGTCTCGGCCCTGGGCGATGCCGACCGCGAAACCTACCTCGCCGACCGCGCCTCGCGCGAGGCCGACAAGGCCAGCCGCGAGGAAGCCGGCCGCATTGCCGCCCTTGTCGAACATACCGCCGAGGCGACGAAGGCACCGACCGAAGGATCGATTTTCGGTGCCTTGCGACAGGCGATCCTTGGCGGGGATGAGCCCGCGGTCGCTGTCAACCCGGCGCTGTCCGAGGAACAGCGCAAGGCCCATCAGGACGGATTGATCGCCGCCGCCAAGTCCGGCGACGCCGCCTCGGCCGCCGCGCATTCCGCAGCGCTCTACGGCGCCATCGCCGACGAACTTGGCAAGACCGAGGCGAAGATGGGTTCTGGCTCGGGAAGGCCGGGAAGCGTACCCAACAACGCCAAGATCGAGGTCGGCGTCGGCACTTGCATTACCGAAGGCGGCCGAAAGACCTGCTTGGTCGAGGGCGCTGCGGACTAGAACGCCAGCCCGGAAAAGCGCGACGGGTTCAGCGGCACGCCGGGCAGGACGCACAGCATCTCGTACAGGAAATTCGCCGCGATCAGCGCGGTGTTGCCCGACGGGTCATAGGGCGGTGACACCTCCACAAGGTCGCAGCCCACCAGGTTCAGCCCGGCGCAGCCCCGGATGATCTCCAGCCCCTGCCAGGTGGACAGCCCGCCGGGTTCCACCGTCCCGGTCCCCGGCGCAAAGGCGGAATCCAGGCTGTCGATGTCATAGGTCAGGTAGACCGGCGCATCGCCGATCCTTTGCCGGATGATCTGCATCAAGGGCGTCAGCGACTTGTGCCAGCACTCCTCAGCCTGCACCACCGTCCAGCCCTTGTCGCGGCCCCAGTTGAAATCGTCCGCCGCATAGCCCGTGGCCCGCAGACCGATCTGGAACACCTTGTCGTTCTGCAGACAGCCATCCTCCCACGCGCGGCGGAAGGGGCAGCCGTGGGCGACCTTCTCACCGAACATGGTGTCGTTGATGTCGGCATGGGCATCGACATGGATCAGCGCGACGGGTCCATGTCGCTCCTTGATCGCCCGCAGGATCGGCCAGGTCAGCGTGTGATCGCCGCCGAGCGTCAACGGGATCACCCCTTCCGCCAGCACCCCCCGGTAATGTGCGGTGATGATATCCACCGTCTTCTTCAGATCGAAGGTGTTGATCGCCACATCGCCCAGGTCCGCGACCTGCAGATGCTCGAAGGGCGCGGCACCGGTGGCCATGTTGTAGGGCCGGATCATCCGGCTCTCGTCCCTGATCTGCCGCGGCCCCAGCCGCGTGCCCGGGCGGTTGGAGGTCCCGTGGTCCATCGGAATCCCGATGAAGGCCGCATCCAGCCCCTTTGCGCTGGTCGCCGCCGGCAGCCGCATCATCGTCGCCGGTCCGCCAAAACGCGGCATCTCGTTGCCGCCGAGGGGTTGGTTGAAACGGGTCATCTGGGGCGCTCCTCATGCTCCGCGCCAACCTTGCGCAGAACCGGGCCGACCACAAGAACCCCTCCTCGTTCGACTTCGTCTCCTCGTCGGCAGCGCGGCCCCTGCGAGGAGCGACGAAGTCGACGACGAGCGGTCTATGCCCCAGCGAGGAGAAGCCGAAGGCGCACGACGAGCGGCCCGTCAGCGCGCCAGCAGCCGGTCCAGCACCGCGCCGATCTCGGCGCCTTCGGAAATCTGCGGCAGGCTCGGCGTCAGGTCGTCCGCCAGTTCCTTGCGTGTAACATCCTCGACCGCAACCGGAAACGCCTTGCGCGGGTCCGCCTCGCCCCGCAAGGCCCGGTCAAAGAACGACTCGCCGAACTCCGTCCACTCTGCCCCGTCGCGGCAGCCGAACGACGTCCGATCCCCCCGCGCCGCTGTTATCACCAGCCGGTCCGGCGCCTCGATATCGTCGATGAATGACCCCGAATGGCAGGCCGACACCACGATGACCGCCGCACCGATCCCGCTGTCGTCCAGCATCTGCGCGAACTCTGCGGCTGTCAGGTCACTTGTTCCCGCCTCGTAGAAGTCCAGCGAGAACAGGTCCTCCTTCCCGTGCGAGGTCAGGAACAGGAAGGCCAGGTCCTCGGCCCCCTGCCGCGCCCCGATTTCCTTCAGCGCGCGGGCCAGGTTGGACTTGTTCGCCATAGGATAGCGCGTCGGATGGTCATGGCTGTTGGCGAGCTTCAGCGTCCGGTTGCCCGAGCCATACTGCGCGTCAAGAATGGCCGAGACACTCTCCACCTCGGTCAGGAAGACAGACTGATCCTCGGTCCCGCCCAGGGCCAAGGCCAAGACATCCGTCTGTCCCGGCACCTGCGGCGCAAGACCCGCGACCTGTTCGCCCATCAGCCGGTCCTGCGCGGCATACAAACCCTCGACATCGACGACGATGTACTCGTCGGAAGCTGCTGCAAGCGGGAAGACGTAAAGCTCTTCGACGCTGAACCAGCGCAGCGCTACCTCCTTCGTCCCCATGAACACCACCGCCATCACCAGCCCCGCCCGCAGCCATTGGCGCAAGGGCGCGCGCAGCAGCCAGACCAGAAGTGCTACCTGCACCAGAAGGACGACCGCGCGGATCGCCTCGACCCGCCCTTGCGTCTCGTAGAGCTGCGGCATCTCCCGATACAGCGTCCACAGCGCCAGGTTGATCACCCCGATCAGCAGGAACAGCAGCGTCACCATCCGCGCCAGAAGGTCCATCCGCCCCACCAGCGCCAGCCCGATCACGAGGCCCGTGACCACCACCGCGCTTTGCGCGACGGCCAGCTGCACGCCCCAGAGCGACAACTCGCCCCCCGGCCCAGAATAGCCGACCTGCGCCGCATATTCCGCGAGCCAGGACAGCACGATGGCCGCCAGCGCGATCAGTGCGGGCCGGGCTGGGGTTACCGGCGGAGATGTAAACGATTCTGCCTTTTCCATGTGCCCTGTTGAAATTCAAGAAACAGGCAAGACTACGGCAAAGCAGTGAAATGCCCTTGCCTTCCGATGTGAGGCAGAGCGCAGGGGGTTCAATACGACATCATGTCGTTTTCTGACGCCAAAGGTCGGGTGGACTTGCCCGCTTTCGCCCCGCTCTGGCAGATAGGGGCAAACCTTTTGCGGAGTGCCCTTCCATGAAAACCCACGTCAAGGCCCTCGTCGTCGGCGGCGGAGCCGTCGGAACCGGCATCGCCTATCACCTGGCGAAAGCGGGCTGGGACACCATGCTGGTCGAGCGGGACGAGCTGACAGCAGGCTCCACCTGGCACGCCGCCGGTCTGCTGCCGCTCTTCAACATGTCCTACGCGACGACCCACATCCACAAGTACTCGGTCGACTTCTACAAGGGGCTGGAGGCGGAAACCGGCCTCAACCCCGGCTTCTACGTCGTCGGCAACCTGCGGATGGCGCAGCACCAGCAGCGGATGGACGAGTACATGCTCTACTCCTCCGTCGCCGAAACCGCCGGGGTGTACCACGAATTCCTGACGCCGAAAGAGATCAAGGACCGCTGGCCGCTCGTCCGGACCGAGGACCTGATCGGCGCGCTCTACCACCCGCAGGACGGCTACATCAACCCGGCCGACGTGACGCAAGCCATGGCCAAGGGCGCACGGCAACTGGGCGCTACCATCGAACGGAAAGTGCAGGTCGACGGCTACCGCTGGACCGGGTCGGAGTGGATCGTCTCTTGCACAAGGCTTGAGGAAAAGGGCGGCATGCTCGTCGCCACCGACGACACCTTCGACATCACTGCCGAACATGTCGTCACCGCCACCGGCAACCACGCGCAGCGGACCGCGAAACTCCTCGGCATCAAGACCCCCGCCGTCGTCGTCGAACACCAGTACATCGTGACCGAGCCCGACCCGGCCCTCGTCGAATGGCGCAAGACCAACCCGCAGCACCCGGTCCTGAGGGACGCCGACGCCAAGTGGTACGTCCGTGAGGAACGCGGCGGCTGGATCCTTGGCCCCTACGAAAAGGGCGCCCCCGCGCGCTTCCAGTACGGCGTCCCCGACAGCTTCCGCGCCGACCTCTTCCCGCTCGACCTAGAACGGATCGAGCAGGAGTACATGTCCTTCATCCACCGGATTCCGTCTTCGGAAACCGTGGGCCTCAAGGACGATTACAACGGCCCGATCTGTTACACCCCCGACGGCAACCCGCTGGTCGGCCCGGCCCCGGGCCTGCGCAACATGTGGCTGGCCGAGGGCTTCTCCTTCGGCATCACCGCCGCTGGCGGCACCGGCTACTACCTCGCCCAGCTGATGACCCAGGGCGAGGCCGAGATCGACATGGCCAGCCTCGACCCCAAGCGCTTCGGCGGCTGGATGACGACGGAATACGCCTCCCGCAAGAACGAGGAGTGCTACGACCACGTCTTCATCCTGCACCACCCGGACGAGGAACGCGAAGCCTGCCGTCCGCTGCGCACCGCCCCTGCCTATGACCGCCAGAAGGAAATGGGCGCGCAGTTCGGCCAGGTGAACGGCTGGGAACGCCCGAACTACTATGGCCCGAAGGACGCCCCCGCCGACTTCGACCACAACGGGCGCAGCTTCCGTCGTGGCACCTGGTGGCCCTACGCCAAGGCCGAGGCAGAAGCGGTGCGCAACACCGTCGGCATCATCGACGCCTCGGCCTTCACCAAGCACCTGGTGCGCGGCCCGGGGGCGACGGCCTTCCTCGACCACTTCACCTGCAACAAGCTGCCGAACGTGGGCCGGATCAACCTGACCTATGCGCTCACCGACCACGGCACCACGCGGACCGAATACACCATCGTCCGCCTGAAGCAGGACGAATACTACCTGATCTCTGCCGGCGCCTGGACGGCCTATGACTACGACTTCCTGCAGAAATGTGCGGATGACTGGATGGCCGAAGGCAAGGGCCACATCGACATCCACGACGTCACCACCCAATGGGGCGTCTATGCCCTTGCCGGCCCGAATGCCCGCGCGCTCCTCAAGGACATCGTCAAGGACGCCGACCCAGACACCGTCCTTGGGAACAAGCGCTTCCCCTGGCTCTCCTACCGCGACATCGAGCTTGGCATGTGCCCCGTCCGCGCCGTCCGCGTGGCCTATACGGGCGAGCTTGGGTGGGAGCTTCACTACCCGATCGAATTCGGTCGCTACCTCTGGGACCTGATATGGTCGGTGGGCGAAAAGCACGGCCTGAAGGGTGTAGGAGCCCGCGCCCAGAACTGGCTGCGGCAGGAAAAATCCTACCGCGCCTTCGGGAGCGAGCTTGGCCGCGACGCAACCCCGCTGGAGGCCGCGCTCGACCGCTTCGTGGACCTGACGAAGAACTTCCGCGGCAAGGAGAAGATGCTGGCGACCGGCATCCGCGCGAAATGCGTCACCCTGCTGATCGACGGCCCCTCGGACACGGACCCCTGGGGCAAGGAAGCCATCCTCCATGACGGGATCAAGGTCGGTCGCCTGACCTCGGGCGGCTATTCGGTCGCCTTCGGCAAGCAGATCGGCATGGGCTATGTCCCCGCCGCCTTGGCCGAGCCGGGCCAGAAGCTGAAGGTCAAGATCCAGCTGAAAGAGTGGGACGCCGTCGTGACCGAGGACAGCCCCTTCGACCCGACAAACGCCCGCATCCGGATCGACGGGTAAGCGATTTCTTCGAAGAAATCGTGCCGGAGCCTGCAAAGGCTCCGGTCCGACGTCTTCGAAGATTTCGGCGCCCGGCGGATTGCGGCTGCACTGATTGCTGGCAACTTGAAGCCGCGCCCGCCACACCCATCTTAACGCGATGGCTGCCAAACAAAGACGGGAACGCAGGTTCCAACGACAGTTCGACGCGCTGGAGCGGTTGATCCCGCCGCTTCGGGGCCCGATGTCCACGCTGCGTCGCGACAGCTGGTTCCCCATCCGCTTCCCGGTCGCGCTGTTGCTGATTGCGGGCGGGGTGTTCTCGTTCCTGCCGGTCCTCGGCATCTGGATGCTGCCCCTGGGCCTCCTCCTCCTTGCCGTCGACCTGCCGATCCTGCGCGGTCCGATCTCGGTGTTCGTCATCCGGGCACGACGCAAGGGCCGGGTCCTGGCGCATCGCTGGAAACGCAAGCACTAAGAGCCGTCGCATCCCTGTCATGCCACCGTGCTACGCGCCCTCGCAAAGGACGCGGGCATGTCGTCACGGCGCGAACGCAGGTTTCATCGGCAGTTCCAGGCGCTGGAACGCCTTGTCCCGCCGTTGCGCGGGCCCCTCACACTCATCCGACGGGGCCACTGGTTTCCGATCCGCTTTCCCCTCGCCGTCCTCCTGACCATCGGCGGCCTGTTCTGGTTCCTGCCGGTCCTCGGGCTCTGGATGCTGCCGGCGGGGCTCCTGCTTCTGGCCATCGACCTGCCGCATCTGCGTGGCCCGATCTCGGCGGCGGTGATCCGGGGCCGCCGCTCACTGCAACGCTGGCTGCGGCGCTGGCGTCGGCCCTAGTCCTCTTCGGTCAACTCCTGCTCAAGGAACCGCTCGAAAGCGTCAAGGTCCAGGGGGTCCACCTGCCCGAAGGCCCGCATCCAGACCGAAGCCTCGCGCATTGCCTCGGGTTCCAGCTTGCACCAGATTACCCGCCCCCGCTTTTCCCGGCTGATCAGGCCCGCGTCGGACAGGACCGTGAGGTGCTTGGAAATGGCGGCCAGGCTCATGGCGAAGGGCTCGGCCACGTCGGTGACCGCCATGTCGTCTTCCAGCAGCATGGAAAGGATCGCCCGCCGGGTCGGATCAGCAAGCGCGGCAAAGACGGCATCCAGTCGGTCTGTCATCGCGCGACTATTTCGCGGCCCCCGGCAATCGTCAACCGAAGGGTTGAATATGGGAAAGCGCACAAATGCGGCAATCCGACCCATACTGCGGCGGCGAAACGACGTGATTCCAGATACTTAAACGCCGTTCTGCGCCCTTGACTCCTTACCCCCCGCTCCGTAGAACCGCGACGACCGTGAAAGGACCTGTCCGATGGTGTCCGAACCCGATCCCGACCGCCTGAAAGCGCTTGAAGAAAAGCTGCGACAGGTCAAGGGAAAGGAACCGCCGCCGCAGACCAACACGGCCAAGGGTTTCTCGCAGGGCGAGGTGGCCTGGAGGATGGTGATCGAGCTGGCGACCGGCATCATGCTGGGATCGGCCATCGGTTACGGGCTCGACGTGCTGTTCGGCACGCTGCCGGTCTTCCTGGTGATCTTCTCGCTCTTCGGCTTCGCGGCGGGCATCAAGACGATGCTGGGGTCCGCGAAGGAACTGGGACGAAAGGCGGAAGCAGCCGCCAAGAAGGAAGGGAACTGACGATGGCGACGGAAGAACACGGCAGCGGGCTGCAGATCCACCCGATGGATCAGTTCGTGGTCAAGCCGCTGTTCGGCGACGGCCCCGTCGAGTGGTACACCCCCACCAACGTCACCCTCTGGATGGGTATCGCCATCCTCGCGATGATCGCGCTTCTGGTCCTGTCCACCCGCCGCCGGGCCATCGTCCCCTCGCGCGGGCAGTCGGTGGCCGAGATGTTCTACGGCTTCATTCACAAGATGGTCGAGGATGTCGCGGGCCACGAAGGCCTGAAGTTCTTCCCCTACATCATGACGCTCTTCATGTTCGTCTTCCTGTCGAACATCCTGGGCCTGATCCCGATGTCCTTCACCACCACCTCGCACATCGCCGTCACGGCGGTCCTGGCGCTCCTGGTGTTCCTGACCGTCACGGTCGTCGGCTTCTACCGCAAGGGCATCGGCTTCCTGTCGATGTTCTGGGTCTCCTCGGCCCCCCTGGCCCTGCGTCCGATCCTTGCCGTGATCGAGCTCATCTCCTACTTCGTGCGCCCGCTTTCGCACTCCATCCGTCTTGGCGGCAACCTGATGGCCGGTCACGCCGTCATCAAGGTCTTCGCGGGCTTTGCGGGTGCGATGGGCGTGGCCTCGGTCGTCCCGATCGCCGCCATCGTCGCGATCTACGGGCTTGAGGTGCTGGTCGCCTCGGTCCAGGCCTACGTCTTCACCATTCTGACCTGTGTGTACCTGCGCGACGCCGTCGGCGACGCCCATCACTAAGGTCCGGACAACAACCTCAGCATTCCAAAGGAGAGACATCATGGAAGGCGATATCGCAGAAATGGGCAAGTTCATCGGCGCCGGTCTGGCAACGATGGGTCTCGGCGGCGCCGGCATCGGCGTGGGCCACATTGCCGGCAACTTCCTGGCGGGCGCGCTGCGCAACCCGTCGGCTGCCCCCGGCCAGATGGCCAACCTCTTCGTCGGCATCGCCTTCGCGGAAGCGCTCGGGATCTTCTCGTTCCTGATCGCTCTGCTGCTGATGTTCGCCGTCTGATCCTTTTGGGCTGACATCCGGGCCGGGCACTCGTCCGGCCCTGGTTCCAAAAGTTCAGGAGAGGCCACATGGCAACCGAAGCAACAGGCGAGGCGGGAAAGGCTGTCGGCATGCCGCAGCTCGACTTCTCGACCTGGCCGAACCAGATCTTCTGGCTTCTGGTCACGCTGGTCGTGATCTACCTCGTGCTGTCGAAGATCGCCCTGCCGCGCATCGGTGCGGTGCTGGCGGATCGGAAAAGCACGATCACCAACGACCTTGCTGCGGCTGAAGAGCTGAAGCAGAAGGCCGTCGACGCCGAGAAGGCCTATAACGAGGCGCTGGCCAACGCCCGCTCCGAGGCGGCCAAGATCGTCGCCCAGGCCCGGGCCGAGATCCAGAAGGACCTCGATGCCGCCACCGCCAAGGCCGACGCCGAAATCGCTGCCAAGGCGGCGGAATCGGAAAAGACCATCGCCGCGATCCGCGACGGTGCCGCAGCGGCAGTTGCCGAAGTGGCCAAGGACGTGGCAGGCGAACTGGTGGCGGCTCTGGGTGGCAAGGCCGATGCGGCCACCGTCACCGCGGCTGTCTCCGCACGGCTGAAAGGGTAAGGCGATGAAGAAGCTCTCCATCCTCCTGACCCTTCTGGCCTCGCCCGCGATGGCGGCCAAGGGGCCGTTCTTCTCGCTGCAGAACACCGACTTCGTGGTGCTGCTGGGCTTTCTGTCCTTTGTCGCCCTTCTGGTCTACCTGAAGGTTCCGGCCAAGCTCATGGGCATGCTCGACGCCCGTGCCGCGACGATCAAGGCCGACCTCGACGAGGCCCGCGCGCTCCGCGAAGAGGCCAAGTCGATCCTGGCGACCTATGAGCGTCGGCAGAAGGAAGTCCAGGAACAGGCCGACCGTATCGTCAGCTCGGCCCGGGAAGAGGCGCTAGCCGCCGCCGCCCAGGCGAAAGAGGACCTCAAGGCCTCGATCGCGCGCCGTCTGGCCTCGGCGACCGAACAGATCGCCTCGGCCGAAGCTGCCGCGATCCGTCAGGTCCGCGAACAGGCCGTCTCGGTGGCTGTTGCCGCTGCGGGCGAGGTGCTGTCCAAGCAGATGACGGCAGACGCCGCCTCGGCCTCGATCGACGATGCCATCGCCCAGGTCGAAGCCCGGCTGCACTAAGCCGCTCTGGTCAAGAAACGCAAACCGGCGGTCCCGCAAAGGCCGCCGGTTTTGCATTGTGCCGCCGCTCGTCGTGGGCCTCTCCGGCCCCTCCTCGCTGGGACGCCCCCTCACGACGAGAAGCCGAAGGCGCACGAGGAGCCGTCCCCTAAAGCCCCACCCAGCGCAGCGCCGCCACGACGACCACTCCCAGCAAGGCCGCCGCCACGTCACTGCGCAACACCAATGTCAGCCCCACGACGGACGCCAGCGCCAGCCCCTCGGCCAGCCCACCTCCCTGCACCGCCAGCGCCGTGATCCCGGCCATCACCGCCAAGGGCGTGGCCCGCAATGCCGCCTCCACCCGCGGCGACACCGGCACAAACCGCATCAGTGTGAAGCCCGCCACCCGGCACAGGAAGGCCGCCGCCGCCATCACCGCCAGCAGGACCGGAAAGCTTTCGGTCATCGCTCCTCCCGATGCACCAGCGCCGCGACAGCGGCCCCGGCCAGCCCCGCCCCGATGATCGCTGCGGCCGGGCCAAGCAGATGGAAGATCACCAGCGCCGACCCCGCCCCGACGGCAACGGGCATCAGGTCGACCCGCGTCTTCACCATTGCGGTCACCATCCCTGCCGCAAAGCAGGCGAGCATCAGGTCAAAGCCCAGTGCCTCTGGCCGTGGCAGCACGCTCACCGCTCCCGCCCCCAGTGCCGTCCCTGCCAGCCAGCCCACCGTGATCGGCGTGCCCGTTCCAGCCAGATAGGCCCGGTCAGCCTCCCCTTCCCGGATCTTTCGCATCGTCATCATCCAGTTGGCATCGCCAAGCAGGAGAAGGCTGCCATAGGCCCTGACCGGCCCGGCCTGCCACAACCAGGGCTGCAACGTTGCTCCGAACAGAAGATACCGCGCGTTGATGACCAGGATCGTGGCGAACAGCGCCCACAACGTGGCCTCGCCGGTCTGGAGCAGGTTCACCGCCGCCAGCTGCGCCGAGCCGGAATAGATCGCCGCACTGGTCGCCACGGCCTTGCCCACCCCAAACCCGGCCTGCGCCGCCACCAGCCCGAACCCCACCCCATAGGCAAAGATCGACACCGCCAGCGGCACCCCATCCCGCGCCCCGCGCCGGAACCCGTCGAAGGAGAACAGCGCCCGCGTCATCCGCGCGTAGGGTGCGCATTCATGGCGCACCTCCCCCACCGTGCAAAACGCTCCACCGCAACCCCATCGTAGGGTGCGCTACAGCGCACCGTCCGCATCAACCAGCCCGCCCTGCCGCCCGCAAGACCCGGTCCAGCACATCCAGAAACCGGCTCCGGTCCGCCTTCCCGAACATCTTGCCCCCGCCCTGCCGGAACGGGTCCGCTGACCGCAAGTCCTGCATCAGGTCCCGCGTTGCCAGCGCCATCCCGACATTGGCCGCCGTCAGCTCCTCGCCATTGTGCTTCACCACCCGCGCCCCCGCCGCCACGCATTTCGCAGCCAGCGGGATGTCTCCGGTCACGACCACATCCCCCGGCCCGCAAGCCTCGGCGATCCACTTGTCCGCCTCATCCGGCCCGCTGCCGACAAAGACGCTTTCGACGAAAGGGTTCTGTGAGGGCCGAATGCCCCCGTTCGACACCACCACCATCCGCACCTTGTGCCGGGTGGCGACCGTCTCCGCCTCGCCCTTCACCGGGCAGGCATCGGCATCGATATACAGCGTCATGCGGCCCCCAGACGCCTGCGGACAGAAGTTAAGAAACCCCTAACAGAAAATCGCAAGCCCTTGATCCCAAAGGAAACGCCGCGATTGTCCACCGTGGACACCTCAGATCGCCGCCTTCCGCATCTCGTCCAGGTAAATCTCCCGCAGCCGCGTCGCCACCGGCCCCGGCTTGCCGGATCCCACCGGCTTCCCGTCCACCTCCACCACCGGCATCACGAAGATCGACGCCGCCGTCGAGAAGGCCTCATCCGCCCCCTGAGCCTCCGCCGGAGTGAAGGCCCGCTCCTCCACCTCGAACTGAGCCTCCGCCGCGAACCGAAGGACGGCCGCCCGCGTGATCCCGTGCAGGATATCGTTCCCCAGCGCACGGGTGATGATCCGGTTCCCCTTCACGATGTAGGCGTTGTTCGAGGTGCCCTCGGTCACCGCCCCCGCCTCGTCGGTGAACCAGCTGTCATCCACCCCCGCCTTCTTCGCCGCCATCTTCCCCATCGAGGGGTAGAGGAGCTGCACCGTCTTGATATCGACCCGAGACCACCGCAGGTCCGGGATCGTGATCACCTTGAACCCCGTCTTCGCTGCAGGGGCATCCGCCAGGTTCGGGATGTTCTGGGTGAAGGCCACGATGGTCCCCGGCAGATCAGCAGCCGGGAACAGGAACGACCGGTCCCCCGGATTTCCCCGCGTGACCTGCAGATAGATCATCCCCTGGTCTATCCCGTTCAGCCGGACCAGCTCGCGGTGCATCGCCAGCAGTTCCTCCGAGGAAACCGGGCAGGTCATCTCCAGCTCCTTCAACGACCGCTCCAGCCGCCGGATGTGGCCCTCGAAGTCGATCAGCTTGCCGTCCAGCACCGAGGTCACCTCGTAGACCCCGTCGGCCATCAGGAACCCCCGGTCGAAGATCGACACCTTGGCCTCGCCCTCGGGCAGGTAGTCGCCATTCACATAGACGGTGCGGGTCATTCTCTATCCCCAAAGCTGCGGCAGGGCCGGATGGATGTGGCGGTCGTCGTATCGGACCGGATGTTCGCGGTCCTGCGCCATGTCGGCGGGGCCGTCAAGGTCCGACCAGTCCGCCCCCTGCGCGACCAGGATCGCCGGGGCCATCGACAGCGAGGTCGAGATCATGCAGCCGACCATCACCTTCAAGCCCAGCCGCTGCGCCTCATCCCGCGCGCGCAGGGCCTCGGTCAGGCCCCCGGTCTTGTCGAGCTTCAGGTTGACCACGTCATACTTGCCGATCAGCCCGGGCAAGGAGGCCGTATCATGCGCACTTTCGTCCGCGCAGACCGGCAGCGGGCGGGCGATCTCCCCCAGCATGTCGTCGGCCCCCTGCGGCAGGGGCTGCTCCACCATCTCCACCCCCAGACGGATCAGGTGAGGGGCGAGGTCGGTGTAGACCTCGGGCGTCCAGCCCTCGTTGGCATCGACGATCAGGCGGACCTTGGGGGAACCGGCGCGGACCGCCTCGATCCGCGGCATGTCGGAGGGCGTGCCGAGCTTGACCTTGAGGACAGCTCTGTGAGCATTCCGGGCCGCCGCCTCCCGCATCTTCTCTGGCGTGTCGAGTGAGAGCGTGAAGGCGATCTCCACCGGCTTCGGCGCGGCCAAGCCAGCCAACTGCCAGACCGGCCGACCCGACGCCTTCGCCTCCAAATCCCACAGCGCGCAGTCCACGGCGTTCCGCGCCGCGCCGGGCTTCATCGCCTGTTGCAGAACGGCCCGGGTGATCCCCTCCGGCAGCGCCTGGATCGCCGCCACCGCTTCCTCCACCGTCTCGCCATAGCGCGGATAGGGCAGACCCTCGCCCCAGCCGCGATGGCCGCCGCGGGTGACGGTACAGGTCACCACCCGCGCCTCGGTCTTGGACCCGCGCGAGATGGTGAAGGGGTTGCGAAGAGGGAAGGTCTCGGCCTGTGCAGTGATCATGGGCGGGACTTTAGGAGCCCGGGCCGGGATTGGGAAGGCACGAGACTTGCTGCGCGCGCAAAAGGAATGTTGCACTGCGGCGCGCAACAATATAACCGTGATCGTGAACCACGCGTAATATCCTTGCCCACAGGACTTCCCGATGAGCTTCCGCCTGCAACCCCCCGCCCCCGCCCGCCCGAACCGTTGCCAGCTTTTCGGCCCGGGCTCGCGGCCCGAGTTGTTCGCCAAGATGGCGGCATCTGCGGCGGATGTGATCAACCTGGACCTTGAGGATTCCGTCGCCCCGGCGGACAAGCCGCAAGCGCGGGCGAACATCATCAAGGCCATCTCGGAGGTCGACTGGGGCCGCAAGACGCTGTCGGTGCGGATCAACGGGCTGGATACTCCGTTCTGGTACCGCGATGTGGTGGACCTTCTGGAACAGGCCGCGGAACGGCTGGACCAGATCATGATCCCCAAGGTCGGCTGCGCGGCGGATGTCTATGCAGTCGACGCGCTGGTCACGGCCTGCGAGGCGGCTGCGGGGCGGCAAAAGCGGATCAGCCTGGAGGTCATCATCGAGACTGCGGCGGGGATCGCCCATGTCGAGGAGATTGCGGCCTCCTCCCCCCGCCTGCAGGCGATGAGCCTGGGCGCGGCGGACTTTGCGGCCTCGATGGGGATGCAGACGACGGGCATCGGGGGGACGCAGGAGAACTACTACATGCACCGCGAGGGGCAGAAGTACTGGTCCGACCCCTGGCACTGGGCGCAGGCGGCGATCGTGGCGGCCTGCCGGACGCATGGCGTCTTGCCGGTGGACGGGCCGTTCGGGGATTTCAGCGACGAGGAAGGGTTCAAGGCCCAGGCGCGGCGGTCTGCGACCTTGGGGATGGTCGGGAAATGGGCGATCCATCCCAAGCAGGTGGCGCTGGCGAACGAGGTCTTCACGCCGTCCGAGGCCGCAGTGACCGAGGCGCGCGAGATCCTCGCGGCGATGGAGGCGGCGAAGGCCGCAGGCCAGGGGGCGGCGGTCTACAAGGGGCGGCTCGTCGACATCGCGTCCATGCGCCAGGCCGAGGTGATCGTACGGCAGGCGGAGCTGATCGGGGTCTGACCCTTACGGATTGACCAGGTTCGGCGGCACGCGGCCCTCGGCCCAGGCGACCAGGTTGGCGACGGCCATCATCCCCATGTTCTCCCGCACCTCCAGGCAGGCGGTGCCGAGATGGGGGAGGAGCGTGACATTCTCCATCGCCATCAGCGCCGCCGGGACCTTCGGTTCGAACTCGTAGACGTCGAGACCCGCCCCGGCGATCCGGCCCTGTTGAAGGGCATCGATCAGGGCGTGTTCGTCCACCACATCCCCGCGCGAGATGTTGATGAAGATGCCGGCTTTCTGCATGTGGGACAAAGCCTTGGCGTCGATCAGGTGATGAGTGGCCTTGCCGCCCGGCACCGCCACGACCACGAAATCGGCCGCCATCGCCTCGGCCATCTCTACCTGTCTTGCAGGCAGCCCCGCATCGGCGACGGGCGAGCGGTTGTAGAACACCACCTCCATGTCGAACCCATAGTGGCAGCGCTTGGCGATGGCCTTGCCGATCCGGCCCATGCCGATCACGCCCAGCCTTTTGCCGGTGACATGGGTCCCCAGCATCTGGACCGGATGCCAGCCTTCCCAGCCACCCGAGCGGAGGAGACGCTCGCCCTCGCCCAGACGGCGGGCGGTCATCAGGATCAGGCTCAGGGCGATGTCTGCAGTGGCATCCGTCACCGCGCCGGGGGTGTTGGACACCTGGATGCCAGCGGCCTTTGCGGCCTCGGCGTCGATGTGGTTGAAGCCGACGCCGAAGTTCGCGAGAAGTCGCGCCCGGGGCTGCGGGACATCAGCGAAGACATCGGCCTGGAAGCGGTCGCCAAGGGTCGGGAGCACGGCGTCGTAGTCGCGCAGTGCGGCGCGAAGCTCTTCAGGGGACATAACCTCGGTCCGGTTTCGCAGGGTCACCTCGAAACGGTCCCGCGCGGCTTGCAGCACGGTTTCGGGCAAGGGGCGGGTGATCAGGACCTTCAGCTTCAAAACAGTTTTCCTCCCAAGGGAACCTCATGCCCCGGCCCAATCAGCACCACCGCGCCCTCTTCGTCCGGCAGGCCGAGGACCAGGACCTCGGACATCACCGGCCCGATCTGGCGGGGCGGGAAGTTGACGACGCCCAGGACCTGACGGCCGACCAGCTGGTCGATGGTGTAGTGTTTCGTGATCTGGGCCGACGAGCGTTTTTCGCCAATCCCGGGCCCGAAATCGACCCAGAGCTTGTAGGCGGGCTTCCGCGCCTCGGGGAAAGGTTCGGCGCGGGTGATGCGACCAACGCGGATGTCGACCTTTTCGAATTCGGCGTAGGTGATGGTCATTTGCCCAGCTCCCGTCCCCGGTCGGCGGCTGCCTTGACGGCGCGTTTGAGGAGGGCGGGGAAGCCGGTCTCAGGGTCCATCAGCACGCCCAGCGCGGCGGCGGTGGTGCCACCGGGGGAGGTGACGTTGATCCGCAGTTGCGAAGGCGTGTCGGGGCTTTGGTAGGCCAGCTCCCCCGCCCCGCAGACCGTGGCGCGGGCCAGTTGCATGGCGACGTCGGCGGGCAGCCCCTCCGCCTCTCCGGCCGCGGCCAGCGTCTCGATCAGGTGGAAGACGTAGGCGGGGCCGGACCCGGAGACGGCGGTGACGGCGTCGATCTGGTCCTCGCTGGTCAGGTCCACCACCTGCCCGACGGCGGCCATCAGGTCGCGGGCCAGCGCGAAGTCGGCGTCGGAGACGTGGGCATTGCGGCAGAGCGCGGTAATGCCTCGGCCGACCATGGCCGGGGTGTTCGGCATGGTGCGGACGATGGGGGTGCGGGTGCCCAAGACATCCTCGAACGTGGCGATCTTGGTGCCTGCGGCGATGGAGACGAAAAGGGTCGAGCCGTTGCCCAGGGCCTGCAGCGACGGCAGCGCGGCCCCCATCATCTGCGGCTTCACCGCCAGCAGCGCCACGGCAGGCGCCTTCGGGACACCCTTGTTCAGATGGACACCGCTGCCCTTCAGCCAGTCGGTCGGATTCGGCTCGATCACCCAGACCGAGGCTGGAGGCACCCCAGCCGCCAGCCAGCCGGTCAGCAGCGCCGTCCCCATCTTGCCGCAGCCAAGCAGCACCAGCCCATCCCGGGCAACGCGGTCCAAACTCATGGAAATCCCCTTCTGATCGGGGAGAAGTTAGGCCCGCCCGTAGGCCTCGGCAATGGCGACTTTCATCGCCTGCGCCGGGGTCTGGTCACCCCAGGAGACCAATTGGAACGCGGGGTAGAAGCGTTCCGAGGCGTTGACCGCGGCGGCGATCAGCCGGTCGATCTGTTCGGGGCCTGCCATCTGGCCGCCGGACAGCACAAGGCCATAGCGCCAGACCATCAGCTTTTGCTCGGCCCACCAGGTGAACGCGCCAGACCAGACCATGTCGTTGCAGCGGTTCAGCACATCGAACAGCGCCGACAGCTTTTCGGCGGGCGGGTCCATCTCGAACGTGCAGATCAGGCGGAGCGTTTCGTCCTGTTCCGACCATGCCAGGGTCAGCGAGTAGGTGCGCCACTGCCCTTCGACCGCCATCGCGATCTGGTCGTCGGTTACGCGATCGAATTCCCAGGCGTGATGCTCGGCCAGGGTCTCGACGATGTCGATGGGATGGAGGTCCTCCATCGCAGCGTAGTCTTCGGAAAGCGACATGCCCGGCCTCATTATGAAGCTTCTGGTGGGCCGAAACCCACTAGAAACTGGGTATCTGGCAAGGGTCAGCGTTTGCCCGACACCGCCCTTACTAGATATGGTGTGGGCAAAGCGAAAGCCTGTAAAGCGATTTCTTGCGAAAATAGCTGTGGAAAAGCGGATTTCTTCACCGGGAGAGTCTGTAGAGTCAAAGACTTGGCATTCCGGGACTCGTCGGGCGGGTTCGGCACACGCTGGGGGCGAAAAAAGCCCCCGTGTGGGGGGACACGGGGGCATGTCGGGAAGGTCCTGGCCGTTCAGGGGCAGACTGGCCGGACCGGGCGATGGGGACAGATCGCATCTCCGAACGCCTTGACGCTAGCCAGCGGCTGCAACGGCAATGTGACAGGCCCGCCGGGGGCCTGCCGAAAGCTGTGGATTATTTCCGGCGCGAGCGGATCATGCCGGTGATGTCGAACACCTGTTCAAGAATGGGCTCGGCAATGGCGGCTGCCCGGTCGGCCCCGTCACCAAGGATGCGGTCGAGCTCGCCTGGGTCGGCCATCAGGCGGTTCATCTCGGTCGTGATCGGCGACAGTTTGGCGACGGCCAGGTCCGCGAGCGCGGGCTTGAACGTGCCGAATTGGGCCCCGGCGAAGTCACGGATGACCTGGTCGACAGAGTGCCCGGCCAAAGCCGCATAGATGTTCACAAGGTTCCGCGCTTCGGGCCGGTCCTTCAGTCCCTCGACGGTTTCCGGCAGCGGCTCGGGGTCAGTCTTGGCCTTGCGAATCTTGGCGGCGATCATGTCGGCATCGTCGGTCAGGTTGATCCGCGTCTGGTCCGAAGGGTCGGACTTCGACATCTTCTTGGTGCCGTCGCGCAGGGACATGACTTTGGTCGCGACACCTTCGATCACTGGCTCGACCACCGGGAAGAAATCGACCTTGAAGTCGTTGTTGAACTTGATCGCGATGTCGCGGGTCAGTTCCAGATGCTGGCGCTGATCCTCGCCCACGGGGACCATGGTGGCGTGGTAGACAAGGATGTCAGCCGCCATGAGCGCGGGGTAAGCAAAAAGGCCAAGGCTGGCCGCTTCGGCGTTCTTGCCGGCGGTCTTGTCCTTCCACTGGGTCATGCGGGACATCCAGCCCATGCGCGCGACACAGTTGAAGATCCAGCCCAGTTCGGCATGGGCCGAGACCTGGGACTGGTTGAAGAGAATGGATCGCTTCGGATCAATGCCCGCCGCGATGAAGCCCGCTGCCGCCTCACGCGTCTGTTGGCGAAGAACAGCCGGGTCCTGCCAGACGGTGATCGCATGCAGGTCGACGACGCAGTAGATCGTCTCGATCCCCTCGTCCTGCTTTTCGACAAAGCGCTTCAGCGCGCCGAGGTAGTTGCCAAGCGTCAACCCGCCCGAGGGCTGGATGCCCGAGAAGATGCGCGGCGTGAAGGCTTTCGGCGTTTGGACCGCCGTAGCTGGGGAGGACATCGGAAGGCTCCGTCTGGATAAAGCGTGCGATCCCGCGTAATCGAAGGGGGCACAGGCGTCAATCAGCAGGACCGGTATGGACAGCGACCACAACGCACCGCCCCTCAATCCCTTGCCGCCGATTGTCTGGATATTGGCTCTGCCGCTGATCGCGATGGAGGTGGTGCTGAGCCTGGCCGAAGCCGGTCTGATCGGAGGCGGACAAGGCTATACCTGGCGGGTGCAGGCGGTGGAGCGGTTCGGGCTGTTTCCCGAGCTACTGAAGTATCAGTGGGAGACGGGCGGTCATCCGCTGGCCGAACTCCACCGGCTGGCTAGCTATGTCATCGTGCACGGCAGCTTTACCCATGCGCTGTTTGCGGTGGTAATGCTGCTGGCACTGGGCAAGATGGTGGCCGAGGTCTTCCGGTGGTGGGGCGTAGTGGTCGTGTTCCTCGGCTCGGCCATCATCGGGGGCGCTGTCTACGGGCTGTTCATCCCGGGCCTCAGGACTCAGCTGATCGGCGCGTTCCCGGCGGTCTACGGGCTGATTGGGGCCTTCACCTTCCTGATCTGGACCCGACTTGCCTTACTTGGCGCGAACCGGTTCCGGGCGTTCAGCCTGATCGGGGCGCTGCTATTCTTCCAGTTCGTCTTCGGCGTGCTGTTTGGTGCGGGCTGGGACTGGGTCGCGGATGTCACGGGCTTTGCGGCGGGGTTCCTTCTGTCCTTCGTCGTCAGCCCCGGAGGTTTCCGGCGCGTGATGGATCAGCTGCGTCAGCGCTGACGGCGCAGCGCCTTCAGGTCTGAAAGCTGGACGGCCTTCAGGCCGAAGGCTGCGATGGCGTAGCTGACCATGCCTACAGCGACCAGCAGAACCAGGGCCAGCACCCGGTAGGCCCTTGCTTCAAGCATGGGTTGCAGAAGGCTCCACCCGCCCCACAGCGCCGCGCCCATCAGGGCCGAAGCCGCACAGATGCGCCAGAAGCGGGACAGGAAGCGGGCGTCAAACCGGGTTTCTTCGCCCAGACGCCGGGCCCCCCACCAAAGCTGTGCGACCATGACCCAGGCCGACAGCGTGGTGGCCCAGGCGGCGGCGGAAAAACCGATCCAGGGCATCAGGCCAAAGGCGAGGGCCGCGTTCAGGACCATCGACCAGACCGCGTACTGGAACGGGCGCTTCGTATCCTCACGCGCGTAGTAGAGGGGTTGCAGGGCCTTCTGCAGGACAAAGGCGGGCAGGCCCAGGCCGTAGATCGCCAGCGCAAGGGCCGTGGCGGCGGTGTCCTCGGGGCCGAAGGCGCCGCGCTGGTAAAGGACCTCGGTGATCGGCAGCGCTATGACCACCAGCGCTACGGCGGCAGGCAGGGTGAGGAGAAGGGCGAACTCGGTCCCGCGGTTGAACGCCTCACGCCCCCCGGCGCTGTCCCCGGCCTGCAGGCGGCGGGAAAGCTCGGGCAGAAGGACGGTGCCCACGGCGATGGCGACGACGCCCAAGGGGAGTTGATAAAGCCGGTCGGCGTAGACGAGCCAGGAGATCGCACCCTCTGTCCCGGATGCGACCTGGCGCGAGACGAGGAGGTTGATCTGGACGACGCCCCCGACCAGCAGCGCCGGGCCCATGGTGACCATCAGGCGACGGAAGTCGGGGGTCAGGCGCGGCAGCCGCAGCTTGGGGACGAACCCGATCCGGCGCGCGGCATAGAGTGTCCAGGCCATTTGCGCGATGCCGGTGATGGGCGTGGTCCAGGCCAGCGTCAGGCCCATGTCCCAGCCTTGGTAGTGGGCCAGCATCATCGCCACGATGAAGACGAGGTTCATCAGGACGGGCACCGCCCCGGCCTCGGCAAAGCGGCCGTGCGCGTTCAAGATGCCAGAGAGGAGCGCGAAGAGCGAGATGAAGCCGATGTAGACGAAGGTGATGCGGCCGAAGTCGACCGCCATGTCAAAGCGCCCGTCGCCGACAAAGCCCGAGGCCATCGCCCAGACAAGGGCCGGCATCGCCAGCGTGCCGATCAGCGTGAAGACGATCAGGAAGGCGGTGAGGCCAGAGAAGGCGTTCTGCGCGAAATCGTCGGCATCGGTTCCGGCTTCGAGTTTCTTGGAATAGAGCGGCACGAAGGCCTGGTTGAACGCCCCTTCGGCGAAGAAGCGGCGGAACATGTTGGGAAGGCTGAAGGCCACGTTGAACGCATCCGCCACCGGCCCCGCGCCCAGGTAGGCGGCCATCATCAGCTCGCGCACCAGACCCGCCCCGCGTGACACCAGCGTCCAGCCGCCCAGCGTGATGATGTTGCGGATCATGCCGCGGCTCATGCGAAGGCCCGCTCCGCGCCTTCCGCGATGGCCTGGCGGAGCTTCTTCTCCAGCGCTTCCTGCCGGTGCTTCTGGTGCAGTTTCAGGCCGAACATGTCCTTGACGTAGAAGGTGTCGACAACCTGCGCACCGTAGGTCGCGATGACGGCACTGGCGATGTAGATGTTGTTGACCGCCAGCGTGCGCGTCAGGTCATAGAGAAGGCCCGGTCGGTCCCGCGTGTCGACCTCGATGATCGTGTAGATCTCGGAGCCTTCGTTGTCGAAGGTGACATGGGTCGGGAAGCGGAACTCACGCTCGCGCTTCTTGACCTTGTCGCGGTCCTTCAGCGCCTCGCGGGCGACGACCTCGCCTTTCAGGGTCTTGTCGATCATCCCCCGCAGGCGGGGCAGGCGGCTGACCTCATAGGGTTTGCCTTCGATGTCCTGGACCCAGAAGACAGCGGTGGCATAGCCGTCCTTCGACGTATAGGTCCGCGCGTCCACTACGTTCGCGCCGACCAGCGCCAACGCCCCTGCGAGACGAGAGAAGATGCCCGGATGGTCGGCCAAGGCAAAGCAGGCGCGCGTGGCATCGCGGTCCGGGTCGGGGTGGAGGTCGATGCGGATTTCGTCGTCGGCGAGCCCCTTCAGAAGGCGCGCAAAGACCTCGTGCGTGTCGGTGGACAGGCCCTGCCAGTAGGGCGCGTAATGGCGGGTGGTCTCGTGTTCCACTGCCGCCGGGTCCCAGCCCTTGAGCCGGTCGGCCAAGGCGCGGGTCGCCTCTTCCTGTCGGTTCTCACGGTTCAGGGTTTCAAGGCCGCCTTCCAGCGCCTCGGCGGTCTGCTTGTAGAGCTGCCGCAGCAGCATGGCCTTCCAGTTGTTCCAGGTGCCCGGCCCCACCCCGCGGATGTCGCAGACGGTCAGCACCGTCAACAGGTCCAGCCGTTTCCGCGTTTTCACCGCCTTGGCAAAATCCCGAACGGTGCGGGGATCGCCGATGTCGCGCTTCTGCGCCATGTCGGACATCAGCAGATGATAGCGCACCAGCCATTCCACCGTCTCGCATTCCTCGGCGTCCAGTCCCAGCCGGGGGGCCACCCGCCGGGCGATCTGGGCACCCAGGATCGAATGATCCTCGGGCCGGCCCTTGCCGATGTCGTGCAGGAGAAGCGCGACATACAGCACTCGACGGTTCACGCCCTCTTTCAGGATCGAGGAGGACAAGGGCAGATCCTCGACCAACTCGCCCCGCTCGATCTGGGCCAGGCAAGAGATCGTCTGGATGATGTGCTCGTCCACCGTGTAGTGGTGGTAGACGTTGAACTGCATCATCGCGACGATCGGTTCGAATTCGGGGATGAAGGCCGACAGCACCCCAAGCTCGTTCATCCGGCGCAGCGCGCGTTCGGGGTTGCCGTGCTGCAGCATCAGGTCGAGGAAGATGCGCTGCGCCTCGGGGTCTTCGCGCATGTCGTCGTCGATGCGGTGCAGGTTCTGGGTGACGATCCGCATGACGTTCGGGTGCAGCAGGTAACCCGTGCGCAACGCCTCTTCGAAGACGCGCAGCAGGTTCAGCTTGTTCTTCAGAAAGTCCTGCGGGTCCTTCAGGTCGATCCGGCCCTGCACCAACTTGTAGCCGGACTTCACGCGCTTGGTCATCTTGAAGATGCCGAAGAGGCTCGCTTCACGCTTGGCGTGGCGGGCTTCCAGCTCGGTCAGGAAGACCCGCGTCAACTCGCCCACACGGGTTGCAAAGCGGAAATAGTCCTGCATGAAATGCTCGACCGCCCGGCGACCGGCGGCGTCGCGGTAGCCCATGCGCGCGGCGACCTCGACCTGCAGGTCAAAAGTCAGTGTATCGGTCGCCCGCCCGGTGATGTAGTGCAGATGGCTGCGGACGGCCCAGAGGAAATCCTCGGCCTGGGCAAAGCTGTCGAACTCCTCGCGGTCCAGAAGCCCCGCGCCGACCAGCCCCTCGGCCGAGGGCACGCGGTGCAGGTACTTGCCGATCCAGTAGAGGGTCTGCAGGTCGCGCAGGCCCCCCTTGCCTTCCTTGACGTTCGGCTCCAGCACATAGCGCTGACCGCCCTGCCGCTTGTGCCGTTCAGCCCGCTCGGCGAGCTTCGCCTCGATGAACTCGGGGCCGGAGTTCCGGAAGAGATCGCCCCAGAGCTTGTCACCCAGCTCTGCAGCCAACGGCTGGTGGCCGCTGATGAACCGATGTTCCAGCAGGGCCGTGCGGATCGTGATGTCCGCGCGTCCGAGGCGCAGGCAATCCTTCACCGTGCGGCTGGAATGGCCGACCTTCAGCTTCAGGTCCCACAGCATGTACAGCATCGTCTCGATGACGCTTTCCGCCCAGGGCGTGATCTTCCAGGGCGTCAGGAACAGAAGGTCGACGTCGGACTGCGGCGCCATTTCCGCGCGCCCATAGCCACCGACACCCAGGACAGAGATCCGCTCGGCCTCGGTCGGGTTGGCCAGGGGATGCAGACGCATGGCGGCGGCCAAGGTCACCTCGACCAGGACATCCGTCAGCCGGGACTGCGCGGTGACAAGTGCGCGCGCCTGGCGCGGAGTGGCAAGGAACTCGGCCTCGAAAGCTGCGGTCGCGGCCGATTTTGCGGCCTGCAACTCTCGGACGACAAGGGCGCGCGCCGTCTTGGCATCAGAGGCAGACCTCAGCGCGTCAAGCACACGCGCAGTCAGCGCGGCACGGTCGGGAACGGGAAAGGCGGAACCGGCCTCGAATGGGACTGCCGGAACCGCCGCAGGTGTTGTCACGATGGCTGGACCTGTGCCTAGAACCCGGCGCCGCCAAAGCTGCGCGGCGCGGCATCGACGACGACGACCTGGCCGCCACGGATCTGCGCCACCGCAAGGCCGCGCTGGTTGGTCCCGTTGGGCAAGAGCCGGAAGATCCCCGACACCCCGGCAAAACCGGCCGACTGGGTCAGGTCCGACTTGTCCACGGGCGCGCCGCCCTTGACCCTTCCGGCCAGTGCCCCGATCGCGGCGATGCCGTCATAGGCCAGGCCCGCAACCGGCACCGGCTGACTGCCATAGGCAGCTTCGTAGCGCGAGCGGAATTGCGCGGTCAGGCCCGGATCGGGCATCGCGAACCAGCCGCCCTGCACTCCGGGCAGTTCCAGCGTGGCGGGCGGAATGTCCCAACGGGTCAGACCAATGAACTGAGTGGTGTTCCGGTCGATGCCGTTGTCGACCAGAAGCTGGCTGAGCAGCGGCAGCGCGCCGGCGGTGTCGGCGGTCAGGAACAGCGCCGTCGCACCCGAGGATTTCGCCGTGCTGACGATGCCCGAAGCCGCCTGCACGATGCCATTCTGCGAGAATTCGTACGAGGTGACGCCCACGACCGACCCACCGGCCGAGGCCACGCCACGCTCGATCGCGGCCTTGCCGACCTCGCCCGCGACGTTGCGGTCATGCACGATCAGCACCTTGGACTTGCCGTTCTTCACGGCAAAACGGGCCAGCCGGCTGGCGGTCATGTCGAAGGTCTGCCCCAGCACAAAGACGTTGCCACCGGCAATGGCGGCGTTGTTCGAGAAGGCGAGGACGTTTACGCCAGAATTGGCGACGGCAACCCCGGCGGCGTTGGCCTCTTCCGAATAGAACGGGCCGAGAATGACCTGCGCGCCTTCGGCGACGGCCTGCTTGGCCAGGGCCGAGGCCTGCGCCGGGCTGCCGCCGGTGCGATACACCCGCAGGTCGATCTTCACGCCGGACAGGTCCGCCATCGCCAGCCGCGCGGCGTTTTCAAGGTTCGAGCCGAACAGCTCATCCTGCGATTGCCCGGACCCCGCCGGGATCAGCAGCGCAACCTGCACCGACCCGCCCTGCCCGGAAGGCGCGGTGCCTGGCCCGGTGGCGGGAACGCAGGCGGACAGCACCATGGCACCCAAGGCAAGACAGACCTGACCCAGCGACTTGCGGGCCCGACGAATAACGGACAACATGGTGGTTCCTCACTGTTGCAGTGCGACTGCGATTGCGGGCCAAGGTAATGGGTTCGATGCGGGAAGTAAACTTGTGAGGCAGCGCCCTGAGACCCCTGATTCTGCGGTGAAACCCGGGGTGCGCGCCATTCCGCCGGGCCTGCATTTCGTCTCGACGCCGATTGGGGCCGCGCGCGACATCACGCTGCGGGCGCTTGATGTGCTGGCCGGGGCCGACGTGCTGGTGGCCGAGGACACCCGGACGCTGAAGCACCTGATGGAGATCCATGGCATCCCCTTGGGTGGGCGCCCGCTCATCGCCTACCACGATCATTCCGGCGAAGGGCAGATGCAGCGGCTGACAGCCCTGATCGCCGAGGGGAAGAGCCTGGCCTATGCCTCGGAAGCCGGCACGCCGCTGATCTCGGACCCGGGTTTTGAGCTTGCCCGCGAGGTTGCGGCGAAGGGCCTGCCGATGTCGGCCGCACCCGGCCCCTGCGCGGCCATCTGCGCGCTGACCCTGTCCGGCCTGCCCTCGGACCGCTTTCTCTTCGCAGGCTTTGCCCCGTCGGCAAAGTCGGCGCGGCGGACCTTCCTGTCCGATCTCGTCGCCGTGCAGACGACGCTGATCTTCTACGAAAGCCCGAAGCGGCTGGCCGACCTGTTGCGCGACATGGTCGAAACGCTGGGCCCCGCGCGCCAGGCAGTGGTGTGCCGGGAGCTGACCAAACGCTTTGAGGAAGTGCTGCGCGGAACGCTGGAGGAGCTTGCGGAACAGGTGGCGGCGCGCGAGATCAAAGGCGAGGTGGTGGTGCTGGTGGACCGAGCCACACCGGTCGCGGCGACCGAGGACACTATCGCTGCTGCGCTGGATGCGGCGCTGAAGACGATGTCCGTTAAGGATGCTGCAACTTTTGTCTCGCAAACTCTGGGGGTGTCCCGCAAGGTCATCTACCGGATCGCCCTCGACCGCAGCCAAGGATAGGTCATGCCCTTCGACTACGTCGCCTCGCCAGCCCGGAAATCTCGCCAGGACCGCGGCTTGACGAACTATCTGGCCGGGCACGCTGCCGAAGCCTCGGTTGCACGGCACTACGAAGACCGGGGCATCGCGATCTGCGCCCAGAACTGGCGGGGGATCACCGGCGAGCTCGATCTGATCGGTCGTGACGGCGATGTGGTCGTCTTCGTCGAGGTGAAGCAAAGCCGCAGCCACGACCTGGCGGCCTCGCATATCTCCCGGGCACAGATCGGGCGCATCTTCGCGACGGTCGACGAATTCCTGGCCGGGGAACCGAAGGGCCTTCTGACCGATGTGCGGATCGATCTAGCACTGGTGGACGGCCAAGGCCGGATCGAGGTGATCGAAAACGCCTTCGCGGGCTGAATTGCATCTTCCTTCGGCTTCGGTCATCACTCTCTCTCGCATGACGGAGTGACGCGATGGCCCTCAAGGTAGCCCTGCAGATGGACCCGATCGGGTCGGTCAACATCAACGGCGATTCCACCTTCAGGATCGCGCTTGAGGCGCAGGCGCGAGGGCACCACCTGTTCTTCTACACGCCCGACCGGCTCGCCTTTGTCGAGGGACGGGTCATGGCGCGCGGCTGGCCGATCGAGGTCCGGCGCGAGGTCGGGAACCATGTGTCCTATGGCGAGGAGACCGAGGTCGATCTGGGCGACTATGATGTCGTCTGGCTGCGCCAGGACCCGCCCTTTGACATGGGCTACATCACCACGACCCACCTCTTGGAGATGATCCACCCCAAGACCTTGGTCGTGAACGATCCGTTCTGGGTGCGGAACTCGCCCGAGAAACTGCTGGTCCTGCGGTTTCCCGAGCTGACCCCCCCCACCGCCATCGCCCGCGACCTCGCCACGATCCGCGCGTTCAAGCACCGGCACGGCGACATCATCCTGAAGCCGCTCTACGGCAACGGCGGCGCCGGGGTCTTCCGCTTGGACCCGAACGACCGCAACCTGTCGTCGCTGCATGAGCTGTTCATGGGCATCAACCGCGAGCCGCTGATCGTGCAGAAATTCCTTCCCGCCGTCGAAAAGGGCGACAAGCGCGTCATCCTGGTCGATGGCGAGCCGGTGGGCGCGATCAACCGCGTGCCGCAGGCGGGCGAGACCCGGTCGAACATGCATGCCGGGGGGCGGCCGGAGAAAGTCGGCCTCACCGAACGCGACCTTGAGATCTGCCGCACCATCGGCCCCGTCTTGCGCGAGAAGGGTCAGGTCTTCGTCGGCATCGACGTCATCGGCGACTGGCTGACCGAGATCAACGTGACCTCGCCCACCGGCATCCAGGAACTGGAACGCTTCGACGGCACCAATGCCGCCCAGCGCATCTGGGAAGTGATCGAGGCGAAGCGCCGGGCTTAGGCCAGGCCACTGTCCGGATAAGCCCGCAGCACGTCCCAGACCAGCGCTTTCATCCAGTCGGCCTGTTCCGCCGTGGGCCAGCCCGGCTCGCCGCGCAGGTTCGGGATCGTGCGCGGGTCACGCCCGTAGATCACCGCGAAATGCGCCAGCGCGATCAGGAAGGCGCCTTTGGCGTTGGGGTGGATCGTGTCCTCGAACAGGTCCTGGATCTTCGTCAGCCCCGGCGCCGTCCCGGCCGCTATCGCATCCAGCACCGCCGCCATGATCTTCGGTCCCGGGATCACGCGCATCGGCGGACTGCCCGCAGGCCGGGCGGCGTTGACCTGGTCCGCCACTTCCTGCCAGGAGCCCATCTCCAGATCCAGCCGCTCACGCAGGGGGATCAGCCGTTCGTCCGGCAGGTCGTATTCGTCGGTGTTGCCCGGCCCGCTGCGGATGTCGACCCAGGAGGCGTAGTAGATCGTCGCCGCCCCCTTGCCGCCGTTCCCGGCGCTCCAGGCAAGGTCGAACCATTGCTGGGTGTACTTGACCGCCTCTTCCCAGCCGACGGCTGACCGCACCGGCACCCGTTCGGTCATCACCAGAAGATCATAGTTGGCCATGTCGCGGCGGGCGTCGACCGGCAGGTCCAGCTCATGCTCCCAGCGGAACTTCGCCGTGCTGCCGGGGATCGAGGAGTTGTCGATCACCATCCCGCGCGACTTGGGTCCACCGGCGGCCTGTACCAGGATCGTCAGCGGATGCGGCACCGGGTCAGTCAGGCTGTGCCCGGACATGATGACGCGCAGGTTGAAAGGACGTTCGATGCCGGTTTCGGCGCCCACTGCCGTTGCAGCGCCAACCAGGGGCAGGCAGGAGAGGCCGGCCAGAACCTCGCGCCGGTGGACAAGATCAGTCATCGCTAAACACCCTTCGAACCCTGCTGCTGTACCCATCGTCTACAATCCGCAGATGGGCAGCGAAAGGGATCGCCGCAAGTCCGGTTGCGTGAAACTGGCAGGGTGGGTCGAAAATGGTCGTATACGACCACGCCGGGTCTGGACCGCCGGGTCCGGACCAGTACGCTTTCGAAGTCTGGAAAAGAGGCTGATCATGCGCGCATTTCTGGTCCTGACCCTGACGGCCCTGCCTGCCCTCGCCGAAACGGCCGAGGAGGCCGAGGATTTCGGCACCCTCAACCCCGAGGAAATGACCATCGCCCGCATCCTGGACGATGTCGCCCGGGGCGAGACCAGCATGATGAACTGCGCGGCGGGCTACGGCATCACCAAGAAGGGCGACCATGACCACGCCCGCGACGTGTTCGAGGCCTGCGCCGCCGATGGCTGGACCGGCGCGATGACCTGGATGGCGCAACTGGACGACAACGGGCTTGGCGCAGCGGACGAGGACCCGGGTCGCGCGGCCGATTGGGACCGGATGGCGGCCGAAGCGGGAGATCCAGTGGGGCAGTTCAACTACGGGCTCGACCTGATGCGCGGTCGGGGTGTTCCCCTGGACGAGGCGGCGGGTCGCGCCCTGGTGGACCGGGCGGCGCAGGCGGGCCTTCCTGTGGCCAAGCGGCTCCAGGCGGCGGGCTATGACCTCGATGAGGTGACGCCGGATGCCGACAACTGGAAATACGACAAGCGGCTTTACTGACCCCCCTCCGAAGGTCGCATAGGCCCTTCGGCGGAATCATGGCTTACTGACTGCATCTGATGGAGGAGGAACCCCGATGCGCTGGATGAAACCGAAGGCCGTGGAAGTGCGCTGCGGCATGGAGATCAACATGTACGGCCCGGCCGAGGACGACCGCACCCTGGTCTGATCGGAAGATGTCATGATCCTGACGGTACTCGGCGCCGCTGCGGGCGGCGGGGTGCCGCAATGGAACTGTGCCTGCCGGAATTGCTCCCTGGCGCGCGAAGGCCACTTGCCACGGATGACGCAATCGTCCGTGGCTGTTTCATTGAATGGCACCGACTGGGTGGTGCTGAACGCCTCGCCCGACATCCGCGCCCAGCTTGCGGCGAACGTCCGCTTTGCCCCCGTCGGGGTGCGGGGCAGTCCGGTCAAGGCGGTGGTGGTCACGAACGCCGATGTCGACCACATCGCGGGGCTTCTGTCCCTGCGCGAGGGGACGGGCTTCGACCTTTGGGCAAGTGCGGAGACGCACGGTGTGCTGAGGGCCAGCCCGGTGTTCGGTGTCCTGTCCGAGGTCGTGGTGCGTAGGGAGATGGTTCTTGACGCGGAGTTCTTCCCTCTGCCCTGCCTGACCGTCACGCCCTTTGCCGTGCCGGGGAAGGTAGCGCTGTTCCTGGAAGATACGCTTGGTGCGGGGCATCGGCTGGGCGGGCAGACGGTCGGGCTGGAGATCACAGGCGGCGGCAAGCGGGTCTACTACATCCCTGGCTGTGCCGAGGTACCAGAATGGCTTCTGGACCGCATCGCCGGGGCAGATCTGATCCTCTTCGATGGCACGGTCTTCACGGATGACGAAATGATCCGCGAAGGCGTCGGCACCAAGACAGGTGCGCGCATGGGGCATGTCGCGGTTGGAGGATCAGGGGGAAGTCTGGAACGGTTTTCAGGCGGGCGTATTGCGCGCAAGCTATTGATCCACATCAACAACACCAACCCCATCCTGCGCCCCGACAGCCACGAGCGGGCCGAGGTGAGCGCAGCCGGGTGGGAGGTGGCACAGGACGGAATGGAGGTGATCCCATGACCGAAATGACCAGACCGATGGGCGACTTCGAGGCGCGGCTCCGCAAGATCGGTGATGACCGCTATCACGACAAGCACCCGTTCCATCGGCATCTGCATGGCGGCAGTGCGACGGTGGACCAGGTCCGCGCCTGGGTGGTGAACCGCTGGTACTATCAAAGCCGCATCCCGATGAAGGATGCAGCCTTCATGAGCCGGGTGGAGGACCCCGACCTCCGCCGCGCCTGGCGGAGCCGGATCGAGGATCACGACGGAGCCGAGGGCCGCGACGGCGGCATCCGGCGCTGGCTGAAGCTGGCGGATGCGGTGGGGCTTGACCCGGACTATGTGGCATCCGGCGTGGGGGTGATGCCCGCGACCCGCTTCGCTGTGGACGCCTATGTCCACTATGTGCGGGAGCGGCCCTTGCTGCAGGCGGTGGCGTCGTCGCTGACCGAGCTCTTCGCGCCGAAAATCCATGCCGAGCGGATCGCAGGCCTACTGGAGCACTACGATTTCGCCACGCCCGAGACGATGGCCTATTTCAAGCACCGCCTGTCCGAGGCTCCGAAGGACGTCGCGTTCGGGCTGCAATGGGTGATCGACCATGCCCGGACGCCCGATGACCAGGATGCCGCGGCGGCGGCGCTGGTGTTCAAGACCGAGGTTCTCTGGGCGCAGCTTGACGCGCTTTGGCTTGGCTACGTCCAGCCGGGCAACATCCCGCCGGGCGCCTGGCAACCAGGTGAGGGGCTGAAGTGACGCCGTGCCTCCCGCCCGGCGTGCGGCTGCGCTGGGACGCGGTGCGGGGGACCCATGTCCTCTTGGCCCCCGAGCGGGCGCTGATGCTGGACGAGGTCGGGCATGCGATCCTGTCGCGAGTGGACGGGGTAACGGTTGTAGAGGCGCTGGTCGCGGGCCTGGCTGCCGACTTCGACGCGCCGGTCGAGGAGGTTGGGCCGGATGTGGCCGAGTTTCTGCAAGGCCTCGCGCGTGAAAGGCTGGTGGACCTGAATGCCTGACGGAAGCCACCCTGTCCCCCCGCCTATCGCGATGCTGGCCGAGCTGACGCATCGCTGTCCCTTGTCCTGCCCTTACTGTTCCAATCCGGTGGACCTTGCCCGCCGTGAGGCGGAGTTGACGGCGGTGGACTGGGCCGGGGTCTTCCGGCAGGCGGCTGCCATCGGGGTCTTGCAGGTGCATCTGTCGGGCGGCGAGCCGGCCTCGCGGCGGGACCTGGAGGACATCGTCTCTGCTGCGCGGGGGGCGGGGCTGTATGTCAACCTGATCACCTCGGGCATCGGGCTGACGGCGGACCGGATCGCGGCGCTGGTGGCGGCGGGGGTGGATCATGTCCAGCTTTCCGTCCAGGGGACGCGGGCCGAGACGGCGGATCGGGTGGGGGGCTACAGGGGCGGCTTCGCGCGGAAGATGGAGGTCGCGGAGGCGCTGGCGGCGGTGGGGGTCGCGCTGACCCTGAACGCGGTCATGCACCGGCATAACCTGGGGGAACTGCCAGAGGTCTTCGACCTCGCGGAGCGGCTGGGCGCGCGGCGGGTAGAGGTGGCTTGCGTGCAGTTCCAGGGTTGGGCGCTGGAGAACCGGGCGGTGCTGCAGCCGACGCGGGAGCAGGTCGAGGAGGCGAAGCGGCTGGTCTTGGTCGCTCGCCAGGAACGGACGGGGCGGCTGGTAATCGACTTCGTGCCGCCGGATTACTACGCGGACCTGCCGAAGGCCTGCATGGGCGGGTGGGGGTCGACGGGCCTCAACATCGCGCCGGACGGGGCGGTCCTGCCCTGCCATGCGGCGCAGACGATCCCGGGGATGAAGTTCGCCAACGTGAGGGAGACCCCGCTGGAGGAGATCTGGTATCGGGGCCCGGCCTTTGCGGCGTTTCGGGGGACGGAGTGGATGCCGGAACCCTGCCGGTCCTGTGACCGGAGGGAGGTGGATTTCGGGGGGTGCCGGTGTCAGGCCCTCGCCGTGCTGGGGGATGCCTCCGCGCCCGACCCGGTCTGCCGGCGGACGCCGGGGCGGGCGAAGCTGGACGCCCTGCTGGCCGCAGAAGGGAACGGACCAGGGCTGGAAATGGCCCGATGGAGACGGATCGGGGGCTGAGTGTCCACGGTGGACATTTTCAGCAGATTATTGATTCCATTAGGCTTTCCAGTTTTCTTTTACGTGGTCTTAACCACCTTTCAGCCACCCTTTTCCACCCACCGGACCTTGCGCAGCAACAACAGCGCATAGAACAGGTTCGGCATCACCAGCACCATCGCCACCAGCAGCGACTGGAAGGTCGGCGGCTGCAGCGGTTGCGGGTGATTGGCGGCCTCGACCGTCACCAGAAGCAGGGCGAAGTTCCAGACCATGTGCAGGACGACCGAGGGCCAGAGCGACCCGGTCCGGACCAGAAGCGCGCCAAGAAGGAGGCCCGTCATCATCGCGGCGACCGCCTGCACGCTGGACTGGGTCAGCGTGCTGTAGGTGAAGCCGTTCAAGACATGGATCGAGCCGAAGATGACCGAGGTCAGAATAAGCGCGGGCCAGACCCGCAACTTCCCGGCCAGGGCGCGGTACAGGACGCCCCGGAACATCCATTCCTCGGACAGCACCACCAGCAGCGTGTTCAGGGCGAGGAACCAGATCGCCCGAGACGGGGGCAGGCCAATGGCAAAGGCCAGGCCGAAGACCGGCAGCAAAAGCAGGATCGGAAACCAGATCAGACGCAGGGCAAGCCCGATGGGCGGCAGGCGAAAGCCAAGGTCGGACCAGCCGAAATACCGGGTGGCCAAGGCAAGCACGGCAAGGCTGAGCACCAGGTTCCAGGCCACGCCCTGGGTCAGGAGGGCGATCAGCTCGTCGATGGAAGACAGCTGGTCCTGGCGGAGAAGCCTGCCGATCACCAGGGTCGCGAACAGCCAGAGCACGAGGACCAAGACCGCCTGCCGCAGCCGGATGTCACCCTTGGTCTTCGGATCATCCATCCCGCGCAGTTCCGACGTCTGTCATCCCGATCGTCCCGGCGCGCCGGGTCAGACCCCTTCCCGCGAAACCGCCGGTCCTGCGCGCGAACGGCACGCTCTACGACCATAAACCCCCGGTCTCTACGACCATAGGGCGGTCCCGGATTGACGCAAGTCAAACCTGCGACAGGACCGTCGGGCGCAGTCTGGCGGCGTTCCATCAGCCAAGGAGACTGCGATGAAACCCTCTCTTCGCCTTTTGCCCGCACTGGCGCTGGCACTGTCCCTGTCACCGGCCCAGGCCGACGAGGCCAGTTCCTTCGACCATATCAAGGTGGAGGCCGGAAAGGCCCTGTTCGAGGCCGAGTGTCGCCGCTGCCATGCGACCGAGTCGGCGGATGCAAGCTATGGCCCGCTGCTGGAGGGCGTTGTCGGGCGCAAGGCCGGGAGCTTCGAGGGCTATCCCTATTCCGAGGCGCTGAAGGGCGCGGGCTTTGTCTGGACCGACGGCGCGTTGAAGGCCTGGATGGCTGACAATGACGGCTTTGTCCCCGGTACGAAGATGCGTCATGTCGGCATCGAGGACGCGACGGTGCAGGACTTCATCCTGGAATACTTAAAGTCGGTGTCCGGCTGAACCGGCGGCCCCCCCTCCCCGGCCCTCCCCCCCTTTTGGGGAGAGGGGGCGCGGGAGACCTGGCGTTGCTTGCGGAGCGCGGGCGGCGGCACCCGTGGCCGATGTCGAGCCTCCGGCGGGAGTATTTGGGACATGGGCAAGCCATGGGGTGCGACACTTACGACCATTGGCCAATACCCCGCCCCACGGTTCGGACGCAAAGTAGCAAAGGACGGGTGCCCGGGGGAGGGACCGGTGTGCCGTCCTGTCGCGAAAACCCGAGGGAGGGATCCTGATGAACCGCTTTGTCGCTGCCGTTTCGGCGGCCCTGTTGCTTGCTGCCCCGGCCTATGCGGGGATCACCGAAGAAGACCTGGCGGGGGATGCTGCCTCGACCGGTGACGTCCTGACCAATGGGATGGGGCGCGATCTGCAGCGGCATAGCCCGCTGGCGACGATCAACAAGGAAAACGTGGGCAAGATGGTCCCGGTCTGGGCCTTCAGCCTGGGTGGCGAGAAGCAGCGCGGGCAGGAGACGCAGCCGCTGATCCATGACGGGATCATGTACATCACCGGGTCCTACAGCCGGTTGTACGCCATCGACGTGAAGACCGGGAAAGAGCTGTGGCAGTTCGACGCCCGCCTGCCCGAGGGCATTCTGCCCTGCTGCGACGTGATCAACCGGGGCGCGGCGCTGTATGGCGACAACATCTATTTCGGCACGCTGGACGCGCGGATCGTGGCGTTGAACGCCAAGACCGGCGACGTGGTCTGGAACAAGAAAATCGCGGAGTACAAGGAAGGCTACAGCTATACCGCCGCTCCGCTGATCGTGAACGGGTTGGTCATCACCGGCAACTCGGGCGGCGAGTTCGGGATCGTCGGCGAAGTGCAGGCGCGGGATGCCGAAACGGGTGAACTGGTCTGGACGCGCCCGACCATCGAAGGCCACATGGGCACGCTGAACGGCCAGGAGTCCACAATGACCGGGACGCTGAACGCCTCTTGGCCCGGGGACCTGTGGAAGACCGGCGGCGGAGCGACCTGGCTGGGCGGCTCTTACGACATCGAGACCAACACCCTGGTCTTCGGCGCGGGCAACCCCGCACCCTGGAACAGCTGGCTGCGCAATGCGGGCGACAAGAACGACGGGACGGGCGACAACCTGTACGCGGCCTCGCGACTGGGCCTTGACCCGGCGACGGGCGAGATCAAGTGGCACTACCAGACCACGCCCCGTGAGGGCTGGGACTATGACGGCGTGAACGAGGTCGTGGCCTTCACCGACAAGGACGGGGCCAAGAAGTTCGCCACCGCCGACCGGAACGGGTTCTTCTACGTGCTGAACCGCGAGGACGGGAAGTTCCTGAACGCCTGGCCCTTCGTGAAGGACATCACCTGGGCAAAGGAGATCGGCGCAGATGGCCGTCCGGTCTACAACGAGGAGAACCGGCCCGGGAACCCCGCGGGGGCGGCTGATGGGGCGAAGGGCGAGGTGGTCTTTGCCTCTCCGTCCTTCCTGGGCGGCAAGAACTGGATGCCGATGGCCTTCAGCCAGAAGACCGGCCTGTTCTACGTGCCGTCGAACGAATGGGGCATGGACATCTGGAACGAGCCCATCACCTACAAGAAGGGCGCGGCCTATCTGGGTGCGGGCTTTACCATCAAGCCGAACTACGAGGACCATATCGGCAGCCTGAAGGCCATCGACCCGATGACCGGCGAGTGGAAGTGGGAATACAAGAACCCGGCTCCGCTGTGGGGTGGGGTGATGACCACGGCAGGCGGGCTGGTGTTCTTCGGCACCCCGGAAGGCGAGTTCAAGGCGCTGGATGACGAGACGGGGGCGGAGCTGTTCAGCTTCCAGACGGGCTCGGGGATCGTGGGCCAGCCGGTGACCTGGGAGATGGACGGCGAGCAGTATGTGGCGGTCGTCTCGGGCTGGGGCGGCGCGGTGCCGCTCTGGGGGGGCGAGGTGGCCAACAAGGTCAACTACCTGAATCAGGGCGGCATGGTCTGGGTGTTCAAACTGCCGAAGGAACTGGCGATGGCGAACTGACCCCCTCTGGTCGGTTACCTGTCCAGGCCGCGCGTCCGGGGAAACCCGGGCGCGCGTGTGCATTCGGGGGCATAGGACTTTTGGCCTGTATCCGTGGCGGGTGCGGCGGGGTAGAGTTGGGCATGGGATTTGAAGGCAGATGACCATGGTTCCCCAGGCTGACACCCGCCCGATGCACTCGGCCCTCATCGTGGACGACCATCCGCTGTTCTGCGACGCCTTGTCGATGACGCTGAAGTCGGTGGCGGGGATCGACGAGATCGAGACGGCGGACCGGCTGGAGACGGCGATCCACCGGGTCGACCTGACGCCGGCGCCAGATGCGATCGTGCTGGACCTGAACCTGCCGGACGTGAACGGGATCGACGGGCTGATCCGGCTGCGGCAGGCGGCGGGGGAAGTGCCGGTGCTGGTGGTATCTTCGCTGGCGGACAACCGGGTGATCGGGGCATGCCTGGCGGCCGGGGCGGCGGGGTTCGTGCCGAAGCATTCCCGGCGCGAGGTGTTCCGGGCGGCGTTCGATGCGCTGCGCGAGGGCAAGCGGTTCCTGCCGGAGGGCTATGAGCCGGTGCCGGAGGGCAAGGCCAAGGGCACGGCGAAGGAGGAAGCCATCGGGCGACTGGCGCTTTTGACGCGGCAGCAGGCGAAGATATTGCAGCTGATCTGCGAGGGGCTTCTGAACAAGCAGATCGCCTATGAGCTGTCGATTGCCGAGACCACGGTGAAGGCCCATGTCACGGCGATCATGCGGAAACTCGGGGTGCAAAGCCGGACCCAGGCGGTGCTGATCGCGCGGGAGACGAACTTCTCCAGCCTGATGCCCGAGGACGGCTGAGACGGCCCGAATCCCTTGCCCTGACCGGACCGTGCGCCGTAGCATCGCAGGCAGGAGAAGGACCAGATGATCGCGCCCGAGACTTTGGGTCCAGCCGATGCGCTGACGGTGATGCCGCGCGCCCATGCCGGGGCGCGGGACCCTGAGGCGTTGCAGAAACTCGCGCATGATCTGGGGTCGGGGCCCTTCGCGGCGGTGATCCTGTTCATCTCGCCCGAGGCCGACCGGGCCGCCCTTTCGGCGGGGCTGGAAACCGCCTTTCCGGGCGTCACGGTGATCGGCTGCACGACGGCGGGGGAAATCTCGCCCGAGGGCTATTCGGAGGGCGAGATCGTCGCGGTCGCCCTGCCCCAGTCGTCCTTTGCGGTGGATTGCCTGGGGATCGACCTCAACGCACTGGACGGGCAAGAGCTGATCGGGCGGCTGATCCGGGCGCGGGCGGGGCTGGCGCGGCTCCATCCCGGCTGGGACGACGAGTTTGCCTTCGTGCTGGTCGACGGCTTGTCGATCCGCGAGGATGAGCTGACGGCAGCGCTGGGACCGGGCCTTGGACCAGTACCGCTATTCGGCGGCTCGGCCGGGGACGGAACGCGGTTTGCCCAGACCTTCGTCCTGCAGGACGGGCAGTTCCGCCAGGGCTGGGCAGTCCTGATGCTGGTCCGCACCGCCTGCAAGGTGAAGGTGTTCAGCCTGAACCACCTGACGCCCACCAACCGCAGGATGGTGGTGACCGGCGCAGACCCGGCCCGCCGCATCGTCCACCAGATCAACGCCGAACCGGCGGCACAGGAATACGCCCGCCTTCTGGGCAAGGACCCAGGCCAGTTGACCACCTTCACCTTCGCCGCCCATCCCGTCGTCGTGCGGATCGGCGGCAGTCACCATGTCCGTGCGATCCAACGGCTGGCTGAAAATGGCGATCTGGTCTTCTTCTCGGCCATCGACGAGGGGCTGGTGCTGACCCTGGCCGAGCCGCAGGACATGGCGGTGCATCTGGACAAGGCGCTGTCCGACCTGTCCGAGGGCGGCAAACCGGCGGCAATACTGGCCTGCGACTGCATCCTGCGGCGGATCGAGGCGATGGAAAACCAGCGCTTTGGGGCAGTGTCGAACCTGCTAAAGCGGCATGGTGTGGTGGGCTTTTCGACCTATGGCGAGCAGCTGAATTCCATGCACGTCAACCAGACCATGACCGGGGTGGCGATCTACCCGCCGAAGGGTGCGGAATGATCGAAACGCTCATCAACCCGGCCGACAGCGCCGAGCGGCGGGCCGAGAAGCTTCTGACCATCGCCGAGGCACTGATGCGGCGGGTCGAGCAGGCGACGGATGACTCTGGCGCGGCCTATGCGCAGTTCCAGCGCGCGGCGCTTCTGGAGGACCAGGTCCGCGAACGCACCCACGACCTGGGCCGGGCGCTGGACCTTCTGAACGAGTCGAACGCCCGGCTGGCCGACGCGATGCGCGAGGCGGAGACGGCGCGGCAGAACCTGTCGAGCGCGATCGAGACGGTGCAGGAGGGATTTGCACTTTTCGATCGCGAAGAGCGGCTGGTGATGTGCAACAGCCGCTTTGCCATGCACATGCCGGACGTTCACGCGCAACTGACGCCGGGGCTCGCGTTCCAGGACTACGTCGCACTGGTCAGCCGCTCGCCCCACCTGGCGCTGCCCGAAGGCGAGGGAGCGCCGGACTGGGCGCAGGGCCGGATGCGGCGGCACAAGGACCGCCATGTCATCTTCAACGTGCGGATGACGGGCGATCATTGGGTGCAGGTCAGCGAGCATCGCACGGCCGATGGCGGCACGGTGATCCTGCAAACCGACGTGACCGACATCATCCGGGCGGAACGGCATGAGCGCGGCAAGCTTCTGGATGACCAGGCGCGGGTGATCCGGGCGACGCTGGACCACATCAACCAGGGGGTCGGCATCTTCGACGCCGAGGCCCGGCTGATCGGCTGGAACCAGCGGCTGGGGGCGCTGTTGTCGCTGCCGATGGGACGGCTGCGGATCGGGGCGTCCTTCGAGAACCTGTTCAGCCGGTTCCGCGCCGAGACGCAGTCCGACGACATCAGCGCCGAGGCCTTGATGGATTGGGTGGCGGCGGGGGGCGTTCGCCGCCCGCTGGAGTTCGAAGTGCGGCGGGGCGAAGACCTGATCCTCGACGTCTTTGCGCAAGGCATGCCGGACGGCGGCTTCGTGTTCAGCTTCACCGACGTGACGGCGGAGCGCGCGGCATTGGTGGCGCTTAGCCGGGCGAACGAGACTCTGGAAGCGCGCGTGATGGAGCGGACGCTGGAGCTGGAGGATGCGCTGGCCGATGCCGAGCGCGCCAATGCCAGCCGATCACGCTTTGTGGCGGCGGCTTCGCACGACCTGTTGCAGCCCCTGTCGGCGGCGAAGCTGTTCATCAGCTCCATCGGCGGCGAGGGGCTGGAGCCGGGGGCGCAGGTGGCGCTGGACAAGGCGCAGAACGCGCTGATGTCAGTGGAGGGGATCCTGGATGCTCTTCTCGACATCTCCAAGCTGGAGTCCGGAAAGGCGGCGGTCAGCGTTGGGGCAGTGCAACTGGACCGGCTTTTGCGCACCCTGGCCGATGAATTCGCGCCCATCGCGGCGGCCAAGGGGCTGGAGCTGGTGGTGATCCCCTGCGGCGTGGTGGTGGAAAGCGACCCGGCCTACCTGCGGCGCATCCTGCAGAACCTGATCGGCAATGCGATCCGCTACACGGCGAAGGGCCGGGTGCTGGTGGGGGCTCGCCGTCGGGGCGGCGTGGTGCGGCTGGAGGTCTGGGACACCGGCCCCGGCATCCCCGAGGAGGCGCAGAACGACATCTTCAAGGAGTTCCACCGGCTGAACGCCCGCGCCTCGGCCAGCGAGGGGATGGGCCTCGGGCTGGCCATCGTGGAGCGGGCCTGTGCTTTGCTGGGGCATCCCTTGGGGCTGCGGTCGGAGGTCGGGCGGGGAACCTGTTTCATGGTCCAGCTTCCGTTGTCGGATGCGGGCGAAGGCTTGCCCCTGCCGGTGGAAGTGCCGGACCGGCGGACGGGCCCGGTCGCGGCAGAGAAGATCGCATTTCTGGTGGAAAACGACGCCGATCTTCGCAGGGCGCTGGGGCTGTTGTTGGAAAAGTGGGGGATGACGGTCTTGGAGGCGGTCTCGGGCGAGGAGGCGCTGGCGCTGATCGAGGAGATCGGGATTTTGCCGGACATCTTCCTGGTGGACCACCAGCTGGGCGACGGGATGACGGGGATCGAGTTCTTGGCCCGCATCCGGTCGCTGCACGGGCCGGTCCCTGCCCGACTGATCACCGCGAACCGGGGTTGGGATGTGCGGGCGGCGGCGACCTCGGCCGGGATCGAGGTGCTCTACAAGCCCATCGATCCGCGGGCGCTGGAGGCGGTGGTGGGGCGGCTTTAGGGCGGCTCGCCGGGGCGGCTCCTCGTGCGCTTCGCTTCTCGTCGCGGGGCGGAGCGGGGAGAACCGAAGGGCACGACGAGCGGGTCAGCTTTTGGATCGCGTGAAACCGCGGGCGGGGTCGTAGCCGTAGAGGGCGGCTGCGGCGAAGAGTGCGGTGGCGAGACAGGTCCAGCCGAGGGCGGGGCCGTTGGGCGTCAGGTACAGCGAGAAGCGGATCAGCTCGACGGCTTGGGTAAAGGGATTGAATGCGCAGGCTTTGGCAAGCGCGGGGCTCGCCTCGGCCATCTTCCAGAGTGGGTACAGGGCGGAGGAGAGGAAGAACATCGGGAAGATCACGAAGTTCATCACCCCGGCGAAGTTTTCGAGCTGGCGGATGAGCGAGGAGAGGAGGAGCCCGAGGGCGCCGAGCATGAGCCCGGTGAGGAGGAGTGCGGGGAGGACGGCGAGGAGGCCCAGGAGCGGCGGGCGGATGCCCCAGGCGTAGCTGATGGCCAGGAAGACGGCGCATTGCAGGAGGCTGATCAGGGTGCCGGCGAGGAGTTTCGCGAAGAGGAGCCAGCCGCGTGGCAGGGGGGCGGTGAGGAGGAGGCGCATGGACCCCATCTCGCGGTCGTAGACGAGGGAGAGCGAGGACTGCATGCCGTTGAAGAGGCAGATCATCCCGAGAAGGCCGGGGACGATGTAGGTCTCGTAGGTGATGTAGGTCTGGTAGGGCGGCGTGATCGACAGGCCCAGCGCGGCGCGGAAGCCGGCGGCGAAGACAAGGAGCCAGACGAGGGGGCGGACGAGGGCGGCGACGAGGCGGCTTTTCTGGCCGAGGAAGCGGGCGAGTTCGCGGTGGAGGATGGCTTTGAGAGCCATCAGGTAGCGCCCGGTGGCCGGCCCCGGGGGGCGTGCGCCGCCCCCCGGACCCCCCTGCGGGATATTTGCGGAAGAGAAAGTCATGCGGTTTCCGCCGTGAGCGCCAGGAAGCGGTCGGTGAGGGTGGTGCCCTGCGCCAAGGTTGCCGCCGGAGCGTCGGCGAGGAGGCGGCCCTTGTGCAGGATCAGGCAGCGGTCGGAGGGGGCGACCTCGTCGGTCAGGTGGGTGGCCCAGAGGACGGTGGTGCCTTGGGTGGCCAGCGCGTGGGCGTGGTCGGTGATCGCCCGGCGCGAGGCGGCGTCGAGGCCGACGGTGGGTTCGTCGAGGAGGAGAACCTGCGGACGGTGGATCAGCGCGCGGGCCAGTTCCACGCGGCGGCGCTGGCCTCCGGACAGGCTGCGGGCGGGGGTGTCGGCGCGGTCGGTGAGGGCGAGGGTCTCCAGCGCCTCGTCGGCGCGGGCGCGGGCGGCGGGGCCGCTGAGGCCGTGGAGGGCCGCGTAGTAGAGGAGGTTGCGGCGGGTGGTGAGGTCAAGGTCGAGCGTGGGTTGCTGGAAGACGACGCCCAGCGCGGCGAGGGCCTTGAGCGGGTGGCGGGACAGGTCTTGGTTGGCGATGGTGATCTTGCCCTGGGGCGCGGTGAAGAGGCGGGTGAGGAGGGCGAAGAGGGTGGACTTGCCCGCCCCGTTCGGGCCGAGGAGCGCGGTGAAGCTGCCGGGTTCAAGGGTGAAGGACAGGTCGTCCAGCGCCTTGCGGGGGCCGTAGGAGAAGCTCAGGTTCTCGACCGATAGGGTCATTCGGTCTGCCGCCAGGCTCGCGGGGAGACGGTGGATGCCCCCCTCCCCCATCCCCTCCCCACGTGGGGGAGGGGAGACGCTTCGGACGGGTGGCCGAGGCGCGTCATGGGCGAGGGCAGTGAAGGTGTGGGCGTCATTCGATGGTGATCTGAAGGGTCTGCGTTTCGCCGCCTTGCGGGGTGCGCAGGGTGTAGGTCCCGGGCTTGATGGCGATGAAACCCACCTCCATCGTCCCGGCCTCGTCGAATTCGACGCTGTCGAGGCCCAGGGGTCGGATTTCCAGGCCCTCGATGACGATCTCGTCGATCCAGATCGCGCGAAGGAAGTCGGGGCCGGAGAGGGCGAGTTCCTGCGAGCCGTCGGAGGTGATTTCGACCTCGTAGTAGGTGCCGGATTTCAGGGTCCAGGGGTCGCCAAGGGGTTGGCCGGCGGAAAGGACGATTTCGGGCAGGTCCTGCTTGTTCGTCGCGGCGAAAAGCCCCGCGGGTGCGTCGTCATCCTGCGCAAACGCGGGGGCGGCAAGGGTGGCGAGAAGGGCAAGGATCAGGCGCATGGGCTACTCCGTCGGGCGGAAGGCGGCGCCCCAGGGGAAGCGGCCGACCTTGATGGATTTGAGCGCAGTCCGGGAGGCGACGTCGATCACGGTGACATCGCCTGAGACGCCGTTTGTCGTGAAAAGCTGGCTGTGGTCGCGGTTGAAGGCCATGTGCCAGACGCGTCGGCCGACAAGGATGTAGGTCTCGACCTGGTAGGTTTTCATGTCGATGACGGCGACGTGGTTCGAGGGGCCGAGGGCCACGAAGGCGGTGGCGCCGTCGGGGGTGAATTCGAAGCCGACGGGCTGGATCAGGTCGGCGTTCACTCCGGGCAGTTCGAAGCGGATCTTGGCTTTTTCCGTCTTGCTGGCGATGTCGAAGACGGTGACGGTGCCGCCGATTTCCGAGGAGACCCAGAGCTCGGTGTCGGTGAATTCGGCGTGGCGGGGGCGGCTGTCGACCAGGGTGTTGGCGATGATCTCGTGGGTTGTGGTGTCGATCCAGTGCGCCATGTTGGTGGTCTCGGACGTGGTGACCACGATGGAGCCGTCGCGGGAAACGCCCATGCCTTCGGGCTCGATCCCGACGTTGATCTGGGCCACGACAGTGCGGCTGTCGACGTCGACCACGGTGGTCACCGCGTCATCCTCGTTGGCGATCCAGAGGTGTTTGTCGTCTGGATGGAGGACGAACTGTTCGGGGTCCTCGCCGGACGGGAGTTCGTTCAGGATCTCGCCGGTGGCGGGGTCCATGACCTGCACGGTGTCACTGTCCGAAGCGCAGATGTAGACGCGGGAGAAGTCATGGCTGAAGGTGATGCCGCGCGGGCGTTCGCCGGTGGGGATGGTGCGGGTGACTTCCAGCGTCGCGGTGTCGATGACGCTGATCGTGTCGTCCTTTTCGTTGGTCACCCAGATTTCGTCGGCCATGACCGGGGTGGCGAGGAGGCACAGGGCAAGGGTGCGGATCATGGGGCGTCCTTGAAGGCGGTGCAGGCGGATTCGGGTTCGTCGAGGCCGAGGGTGTCCATCTCGTTCCGCTGGTGGAGGAAGCCTTCCACCGGGGCGAGGGTGACGAGGGCGCGGGAGTTGACCACGGCGATGGGCTGGCGGAGCTGGCCGTTCCAGGCGCGGAACGAGAGGCCGCGGCCCTTGAAGCCGTCCATCTGGAAATCGGGGTTCAGTAGGTAGGCCCGCAAGGTGGCGGGGTCGTTGGAGTTGGTGCGGGTCACTGCCTCGCCGATGGCGCGGATGGCGGCCCAGGCGGCGTAGTCCTGCCCGCGCATGTTCCGGCCGGCGGCCGCTTCGAAGCGGTTCTGCAGTTGGACCGCGCCCCAGCTTTCGATGACGTGGCTCCAGGCGGTGGGGATCAGGCCGTCGGAACCGGCGACAGGGCGGGGGAGCCAGCTGTTGTGCTCGATGTAGCGGCCGAAGTCGTCGGTTTCGTCCGCGACAAGGATCACATCGTGGTCGGGGAAGTCCTGGGTGAAGCGGGGGATCTCGTCCATCGTGGAGTCGCGGAGGTCGGTGTCGAAGGTCCACTCCTTTTCTGTCGCGATGGTGATGGCGAACTTGGCGGCGGAGCGGCGGAGAGCTTCGGCGAAGGCCTGGTCGAAGGGTTTGGGGCCGGTGATGAGGACGGTAGTCTGCCACTGCTTGCGTTGCAGGACCTGCATCAGCGCGTCGGTGCGGGCGGCGTCTTCGGGGAGGGTGTGGAGGAGGTTCGCCCGGCAGTCGGCAGAGCGAAGGTTTTCGGCGCCGGAGGCGACGTTGAAGAGGAGTGCGTTTGCCGCCTCGGGCAGGTCGGCGACCGACAGGATCGCGGCGGGGTCGGCGTCGATCAGGATCAGCTGTGAGGTCTTCAGCGCCTCGGCTGCGGCGGCGGTCAGGTCGCCCCCGGGCGGAACCGAGACCAGCGTCAGGGCATAGGCGTGGCCCATGAAGGACCCGGTGGTCTGGGTGTCGGCCAACGCGACTTCGGCCCCCGCGATCCCGAGGTCTTCCGGCACCGGGTCGAGGTTCGACAGGACCGGCGGGCGGTCGACTTCGAGCCGCAGGTAGGTGATGGCCACGGGCAGTTCAGCGCGCGCGGGGGCGGCGACCGCCAGGGTGGCGATGGTGATGAGCAGGCGGAACATGGAGCCCTCCCTCCAGTCCCGCAAGCCTGCGGCAGGGGGGCGTCCGGGCCAATACGACCATCGTCGCACGGGGTGGGCCCCGGTGTTGCACCTTGGTCGAATGGCGGGAGGGGGCGGGGTGGGGTTACCCCTTGGCCGAGACCTGGAGGAGGACCCACCTATGAAGCGCATGACCCTGGCGGGCCTAACCCTTGCCGTGACCGCGAGCCTTGCCTACGGCCATGGCGATGTCGCGCCGCAGCCGGTGAACACCGATGCGCTGCCGGATGTGGGCGAGGAATGGCTGATCGAGAACCCCTACCGCGCCGACAAGGTGGGGGATGAGGTCTGGTGGCAGGCGGTTCTGATCGGGGATTCGGGCTACAACCAGAACTGCGCGAGGTGTCACGGGCTGGGCGCGGTATCGGGCGGGATGGCGCCTGACCTGCGGTTCCTGGAGGCGGCGGAATATGGCGACGAATGGTATGCCGAGCGGTTCCAGCATGGCTTCACCCAGAACGGGACGACGAAGATGCCGGCCTTCGGTGAGATCCTGGGGCAGAAGGCGGCTTGGGCGATCCGGACCTATATCGAGACCCGGCCCGAGGACGGGGCGCTGGACGCGCACAAGGACCGGCTGGGGGCGATCCGGGACCAGCTGATGGCGGGCGAAGGTGACGACGCGGCGCTGAAGGCGGAGCTTCTGGAGATCGCGGCGGGGGTCGTCACGGCCTCGGGCGCGCCGAAGTCGGACTCGGCGGCCTTGCGGGCGGCGCTGGCGCTGGACGGGAGCCCGGAAGCCAAGAAGCACGCGGCCGAGATGCTGACGATCGGGCTGTCGGCGGCGCACTGACATGTGGCGGGTGGTCCTGGCCCTGGTGATGGCGGCGGGTGTGGCCCATGCCCGCTGCGAGGACCATGTGCCGGGGGCAAAGCCGCAGAATACTCCGCGCGAGTTTGTGGGCCAGACCCTGGACGATATCGTGGAGCGCGGCTGGATCGAGATCGCGGTCTACGAAGACTTTCCGCCCTATTCCTGGGAAGACGGGACGACCGCTAAGGGCGTAGACGTCGAGGTGGGCCGGATCATCGCCGAAAGCCTGGGGGTGGAACCCCGGTTCCGCTTTGTCCAGTCCGGCGAGACGCTGGAGGCGGACCTGCTGAACTATGTCTGGAAGGGCGCGGCAGTGGGGGGGCATGTGTCCAACCTGATGATGCGGGTGCCCTACAACAGCGACTTTACCTGCCGGGTGGAGCAGGCGGTCTTCACCGGACAATATGCGGGCGAGAAGGTGGGGATCGCCTACCGCATCGACGATTACCCCGATGCGGTGCAGGAGCCGAACGCGGATGGGCGGCACCCGGGCGGGCCGGTGCCGTCGTTCTTCGTCTATGACCCGGTTGGGGTCGAGAACGATTCCATTTCCGATTTCTACCTGACCTCGACCTTCGGGGCCTCGGCCAAGATCACCCGCTACAAGACGGTGGCGGCGGCGATGCAGGGGATGGCCAAGGGCGAGGTCTGGGCGGTGATGGGACCGCTGTCGCAGCTGGAAGCCGGAGCAGACGAAGGCATCGCCGTGCATGCGCCCCTGCTGCCCGGGTTCCAGCTGTCGCGTTGGACCCTGGGGGTGGCGGTGCACCATAGCCACCGGGACCTCGGCTATGCGGTGGATGATGCGGTGGCAGCGGCTTTGGCAGACGGGCGGATTGCGGCGATCTTTGCGAATTACGGACTCGACTTCACCCCACCCGAACGATGAACCTACGACTTAGGCAGCATAGCCGCGACCCATTCGGGTCCTTAGGCTGTGCCCAACAGAGGGACCAATCATGAAACTGACCGATACCCGCGAGATCAAGGCGGACCCCAAGGTCGTATGGGACGCGATCCTGAACCCGGATGTGCTGAAGGAATGCATCCCCGGCTGCGAAAGCCTGACGGGATCGGTGGCCGAGGGCTATGAGGCGGTGGTCAAGCAGAAGGTCGGCCCCGTCAGCGCCACCTTCACGGGCCTGGTGCAGCTGTCCGATATCGTCGAAGGACGGTCCTTGAAGATTTCCGGCGAGGGCAAGGGTGGCGTCGCAGGCTTTGCCAAGGGCGGAGCCAACGTCAGCTTTGAACCGATCGAGGGCGGCACACGCCTGACCTACGAGGCCGAGGCCAACGTGGGCGGCAAGATCGCGCAATTGGGCAGCCGGATCATCGACAGTTTCGCCAAGAAGCTGGCCGACGAGTTCTTCACCCGTTTTCAGGCGGCGGTCGAAGAGCCGGAGGAGACGGTTGACGCTGAAGAAGCTGTTGCCGATTCGGCAGAAAAGAAGAAGGGTTGGTTCAAACGACTGCTCGGCTGAACCGACGGCGCTGTAATACCTAGGACGACCCAGGGAGGATAAGGATGACGAAGGTCTCGATGACCGTGAACGGCAAGGCCGTTTCCGGTGAGGTGGAGGGGCGGACGCTGCTGTCCTCCTTCCTGCGCGAGGGGCTGGGGCTGACCGGCACCCATGTCGGCTGCGACACCAGCCAGTGCGGCGCCTGCGTGGTGCATGTCGACGGGAAGCCCGTGAAAAGCTGCACCGTCTTTGCGGCAGACGTGGCGGGGGCTTCGGTCAAGACCATCGAGGGGATGGCGAATGCCGACGGGTCGCTGAGCGTGATCCAGCAGGCCTTCCAAGACCATCACGGGCTGCAGTGCGGCTTCTGCACGCCGGGCATGGTGATGTCCTCGGCGGCCCTTTTGGCCGAGAACCCCAAGCCCACCGAGGCCGAGGTGCGGCACTACCTGGACGGCAACATCTGCCGCTGCACGGGCTATCACAACATCGTCAAGGCCGTGATGGCTGCCTCGGGGCAGGACGTCTCGGCTCTTGCAGCCGAATAGGGGGGAACATGCCGAAGGATTCCGGGATTGGCGCGTCCACCAAGCGCCGCGAAGACATCCGCTTTCTGACCGGTCGCGGGGTCTATACCGATGACATGGCGCTGCACGGGCAGACCTACGCGGTCTTCGTCCGCTCGACCGTGGCGCATGGGCGGATCAAGTCCATCAACACCGCAAAGGCGGCCGGGATGCCGGGCGTGCTCGCGGTCTTCACCGGCGAGGATTTCAAGGATGTCGGGGGCAACCCGGCGGGCTGGCTGATCAACAGCCGCGACGGCACGCCGATGCGCGAGCCGAAGCGTCCGGTCCTGGCACATGGCAAGGTGCGCCACGTGGGCGACGCCTATGCGGCGGTTGTCGCCGAGACCTATGCCCAGGCGCGCGATGCGGCGGAACAGCTGGCCGAGGATTCGGTGATCGAGGAGCTTCCGGCGATCATCGACATGAAGGCAGCGGTGGCCGATGCGTCGAACCGCGTGCATGATGAGATCCCGGACAACCTGTGCTTTGACTGGGGCTGGATCGAGGACAACCGCGCGGCGGTGGATGCGGCGATGAAAGCCGCGCCCCACAAGGTGACGCTGGAGCTGGTGAACAACCGTCTGGTGCCGAACGCGATGGAGCCGCGGGCGTCGATCGGCGAGTACAACCCGGGCACGGGCGACTACAAGCTGACGACGACCAGCCAGAACCCGCACCTGACGCGGCTGCTGGTGGCGGCCTTCGTGCTGGGGATCCCCGAGAACAAGCTGACCGTGGTCGCGCCCGATGTGGGTGGTGGGTTCGGGTCCAAGATCTATCACTACGGCGAAGAGGCGCTGGTGCTGGCGGCGGCGAAGAAGCTTGCTCGCCCGGTGCGCTGGACGGCAGAGCGCAGCGAATCCTTCCTGACCGATGCGCATGGCCGGGACCATGTGACGAAGATCGAGCTTGGCTGCACCAAGGACGGGCAGATCCTGGCGATCCGCACCGAGACCCTGGCGAATGTCGGGGCGTATCTGTCGAACTTCTCGACCGCGACGCCGACCTTCCTGCATGGCACGCTGATGGCCGGCCCCTACAAGGTGCCGCATGTCTATGTGAACGTGAAAACCGTTTTCACCAACACAGCGCCAGTCGACGCCTACCGCGGCGCGGGCCGTCCCGAGGCGACCTTCAGCCTGGAGCGGGTGATCGACAAGATGTGCCGCGAGCTGAACCTTGACCCGTTCGAGGTGCGGCGGAAGAACCTGCTGACGCCGGACCAGTTCCCGTACACGACTCCGGTTGGCCTCGTCTATGACACTGGCAACTACCAGGCGACGCTGGACAAGGCGATGCAGCTCGCCGATGTCGCCGGGTTCGAAAAGCGGGCGGCAGCCTCGAAGGCGCGGGGCAAGCTGCGCGGGATGGGCCTGTCGACCTGGATTGAGGCTTGCGGGATTGCGCCCAGCCATCTGGTGGGCATCCTGGGGTCGCGCGTCGGGCTTTATGACGCGGCTACAGTGCGGGTGAACGCGACCGGGAATATCTCGGTCATGGTCGGCGCGCACAGCCATGGCCAGGGACATGAGACGGTGTTCCCGCAGATCGTGGCCGAGAAGCTGGGGATCCCGGAAAGCAGCATCGAGATCGTCCATGGCGACACCTCGAAGATCCCGTTCGGGATGGGGTCTTATGGGTCGCGGTCGCTGGCGGTCTGCGGCACGGCGATGGCCAAGGCGGTGGACAAGATCATCGCCAAGGGCAAGAAGATCGCCGCGCATATGCTGGAGGCGTCCGAAGGCGACATCACCTTTGCCGATGGCAGGTTCCAGGTGGCGGGGACCGACAAGGCCAAGACCTTCGGCGAGATCGCGTTCTCGGCTTACGTCCCGCACAACTACCCGCTTGAGACGCTGGAGCCGGGGCTGGAGGAGACCGCCTTCTACGATCCGGGCAACTTCACCTACCCCGCAGGCGCCTATATCTGCGAGGTCGAGGTGGATGAGGGCACCGGCAAGGTCGATGTGGTGGCCTTCCACTGCGCCGACGACTTCGGCAACGTGATGAACCCGCTGATCGTCGAGGGGCAGGTGCATGGCGGCGTGGGCCAGGGGATCGGCCAGGCCCTGTGCGAGTTCACGGCTTATGACGAGAACGGCCAGCTGCTGACGGGCTCCTACATGGACTACCCGATGCCGCGTGCCGAGGACGTGCCGTTCTACAACGTCGACTACTCGTGCCAGACGCCCTGCACGCACAACCCGCTGGGGGTGAAGGGCTGCGGCGAGGCGGGGGCCATCGGGTCACCTCCCGCAGTGGTCAACGCGGTGATCGACGCGCTGCATCGCGGGGGGCATACCCACGTGAAGCACATCGACATGCCGGTCTCGCCGTCGCGGGTCTGGTCGGCGATCAACGGGTAAGGGGGAAAGCAAAATGCACAACTTCGATTTCGCAAAACCCTCGACCATCGCGGATGCTGCCAAGGCCTTGGCGGCGGACGGGGCGCAGGCCCTGTCCGGCGGGCAGACGCTGATCCCGACGATGAAGCAGCGGCTTGCCCAGCCGGGCGTGCTGGTCAGCCTGACCGGCATCAAGGAGATGCAGGGCGTCTGCATGGGCGATGGCGGGCTTCATGTCGGCGCGGCGACGCCCCATGCGGTCGTGGCCAAGGAGGCCAAGGCCCACTACCCGGCGCTGGCGGCGCTGGCCGGTGGCATCGGCGACCCGGCGGTGCGGTCGCGTGGCACCATCGGCGGGTCGATTGCCAACAACGACCCGGCGGCCTGCTATCCCTCCGCCGTGCTGGCATCCGGCGCGACGGTGGTGACCAACAAGCGCAAGATCGCGGCGGATGACTACTTCCAGGGGCTGTTCTCCACAGCGCTGGAGGAGGGCGAGTTCGTCACCGAGGTCGTTTTCCCGATCCCGCAGAAGGCGGCCTATGTGAAGTTCAACCAGCCCGCCAGCCGCTTTGCCCTGACCGGGGTCTTCGTCGCGAAGTTCGCGAACGGGGTCCGGGTCGGCGTGACCGGCGCAGGCAACGACGGCGTCTTCCGCTGGGCCGAAGCCGAGCGTGCGCTGTCGGCGGACTTCTCTGCCTCGGCGCTGTCCGGGCTGAAGGTCGACGCCTCCGGCATGAACAGCGACCTGCATGGGTCGGCCGAATACCGGGCGAACCTGGTCAAGGTGCTGACCGGCCGGGCGGTGACGGCTGCGGGCTGATCCTAGGCGAGTAAATGGAGGGCCCGGGGGAGCGATCCGCCGGGCCCTTTTCTTTTGACGGCGTGTGCTTGAATTGGCCAGGTGCCCCCCTCCCCTACCCCTCCCCCCAGCGTGGGGGAGGGAGGCTTCATTCCGAGCGGCAGCGCGGGATGGGAGATGTCAGACGGTGGTCAAGTTGCCGTCCGGGTCGATGAGCGTGACACGGAGCAGGTCGGGGTGGCGGAGGCGCGCGATCTGGTCCGTGTTCAGGAACACCAGCGCGGTGGAGAGGGCGTCGGCGAGGGCGGCGGTGGTCGCCTCAACCGAGACGGTGGACCACAGCGGCGGCAGGCCCCTGGGGTGCAGGATATGCGGTTGGCCGTTGACCAGCGTCGCCTTTGGCGAGGAGGTGGCGATGGCGGTGCCTTGCAGCGTCCGGGTCGCAAGCTGGCCATGGTCCGGGTCCTGCAGGCCAAGGCGGAAGGGGCCGCCGAGGGCTGTGGCTTCTCCCATGTCGACCAGCGCGTGGGTGAAGCCGTAAGCCGCGAGGTGCGCCTTGACGGCGTCGGCGCCGAAGCCCTGGGCGATGGCGTTGAAGGTCAACGCCATGCCGGGGTGCAAGGTGATGCCGGGGCCGCGCTGGACGTGGTGCCAGCCGATGGGGGCGGTGTTCGGGCGGCCCTCAGCCCGCGCCTGCCAGAGGGGCTGGACGGTGGGGTCGAAGGCCCCGTCCGTCAGGCGGTGGATGGCGTCGGCGAGGTCCATCACGGCGCGGAAGGCGGGGGATGGGTCGGGAAGGTGGCCGGTCTTGTTGAGGGTCGTCAGGCCGGAGGGGCGGTGGAGGGAGAAGTCGTCCTCGATCGCCTCGATGAGGGTCGGGAGGGTGGACAGCGCGGCCTCGGCCTGACGGGTGGGTCCGGAGAGGGTGAGGGTGCAGTCGGCTCCGAACGCCCTGCCCTGCCAGCGGGTCTGTCCTTGCGCCGGGGTGGCGAGGGCCGCGGCGGAGAGCGCGAGGAAGCGGCGGCGGTTCATGCTTTTGCCTCGCGCAAGCTGGGCGTCAGCGGGCGGCCCTTGGCGGCCAGCACCAGCGGCACGCAGGCGGCAGGGGAGTTGTGGATCGTCACGCAGTCAAGGCACTGGAAGCATTCGGAATACTGGATCTGCCCCGTGGCCTTGATCGCCCCGTACTTGCAGCGGACCCGGCACAGCTGGCAAGGCGAGCCGCATTCCTTGCGCCGGGCAATCCAGTCGCGACCTCGGATCAGGCCGCCGATGGCCATGAGCGCGCCCAGCGGGCAGACCCAGCGGCAGAAGCCCTTGAAGGTGACCAGCCCCAGGACCAGCCACAGCGCGGCATAGGCGACGTATGGCCATTCGCGCAGGAAGAAGGTGGTGATGGCGGTCTTGAAGGGCTCGACCTCTGCGGCCTTGTCGAGGTGGTTGGGGGCGAAGAGGGTTACGGCGATCAGGGCGGCGAGGAGGAGGTATTTCAGGGATTTCAGGCGTTGGTCCCAGCGGGCCGAGGGCTCCCATTCCGGGACGCGGAGAAGGCGGCCCAGGTGATGGGCGAATTCCTGCAGCGCTCCGAACGGGCAGAGCCAGCCGCAGAAGAGGCCCCGGCCCCAGAGGACGAAGCCGAGGATCGCGGCGGCCCAGATCAGGAGGGAGAAGGGGTCGTAGAGGAGGAAGGCGAGCGAGCCTTGGTCCAGCGCGGTGCGAAGGGTGGCGAGGGGGGTGACGATGGAGAGCTGGCCCTGGCCCCAGAAACCGATGAAGCCGGTGACCACGGCGAGGGTCGTCAGGCGGATGGGGGTGACGTGCGGGTGGTCGGCGAGGCGGTTCATGCCGGGGCCGAGGGCTGTCAGAGTCACGGCGAGGAGCGCGGTCAGCGCCCAGAGGTCGGCCTGGCGGTTCAGGATCGCCTCGCGCCAGGGTGCGAGTTTCTCGGGCGGGGTTTCGCGAAGGAAAAAGCGCTCCGGGGCGGCGAGGGTCAGGGTGAAATGGGCGCTGCCGACCTCGGGCTGGAACTGGCCATGGGCGCGAAGGGCGGTGGCGGACAGCTCCCAGTCGGCGGCGGGGTCGAAGCCGAGGCGGCGGTCGATGCGCAGGATCATCGCGGTGCCTTGGGGGACCTCGGGCAGGGTCTCGAAGAGGAGGTCGGCATCGCGCAGCGCAAGGGGGAGACCGCCTTGCGTGGCGGAGAGGAGGTCGGGTTCGGTGTTGCGGACGAAGTCCTGCGAGACCAGGCCGTGGCGGGCGGTGTCGATGACGAGGATCGGTTCGTCCTGCGGTGAGACGGTGAGAAAGCGGTTGAGGTCTGACAGGCTTTCGGGCGTCAGGACGGCGCGGGCGACGGAGGGGGGGCCGAGGTCGATGGCCCAGAGGTCAAGGTACAGGCCCTGGGGATCGGCCGTCGCCTCGGGGTCGTCCTGCGCCCAGAGGGTCCCGGCAAAGGCGGCGTCGGCCTCGGCGTTGGTCACGCGCAGGTTGCGGGCGATGCCCTGGGCGACGAGGTCGTTCCAGGTGAGGGGTTCGTCGAGGTCAGGGTTCGGACGGGCGGGGGGGGCGGACTGGATGCCCTGCATCCTCTCCCGGGCCACGGCCAGCGTCGCGGCCAGGATCGATTCATGCGCGATGCGGACCGAGGCGGTGGCCTTGGTCACCCCGTCAAGGTAGACGAGATCGGTGCCAGAGCCCTCGCCATACGGGTTGCCGACGACCAGGGGTTCGTTGATCGAATGGCCGCGATATTGTTCCAGGAATTTCAGGAACGGCGCCTCACCGAGGCCCGAGACGAAGATCGGCTCGTTGTGGTCGAGGAGGCGGACGTCGATGAAGGTGCCCTGCAGGTCGAGCAGGACCAGAATGTTGATCGCCCCGCCGGAGAACCCGGGCAGCGGCGCCAGCGGGCCGGTCTCAAACACATAGCCCGCCTCGGCCCCGCCGGAGTTCAGGAGGCTGTAGACCCCCTTGTCGTCCAGCGCCTCGCCCAGCGCGTAGGGCGGCACGATCAGCGGCGCGATGCGGTCGCGCGGGGATGGGTCGGCGGCCGCAACGACGGTCGTCAGGCAAAGCCAGAGAATGCAGAGGAGCGCGCGCATGGGCCGAGGATAGGCGCGTCGGGCGCGGGCGCGTATCCGACCAAAGTAGACGGGTCAGACGGTGAAGAAGCCACCGCGGACGGGATCGTACGTCTCCAAGAGGCCCTCGCCGGTGTTGTTCCAGAGGCCGTGCAGCGTCAGCCGCTCATCCTCGACCGCGGCTTTCACGAAGGGGAAGGTGAGGAGGTTTTCCAGGCTGGTCAGCACCGCCTGCTTCTCCAGCGCCTCGAGGATCACCTCGTCGGACAGATGCGCGACCTTGTCGAAGCCGGGGCGGAGGATATCCATCCAGCGGCCGACGAAGCTGGTCTTCTCCTCAAGCTCGGGCGCATGGCCGCGACACATGTCGTGGCACCCCTTGACGCCGCCGCAGTTGGAATGACCGAGCACCACGATATGCGCGACGCCCAGCGAGCTGACCGCGTATTCCACCGCCGCCGAGGTGCCGTGGCGTTCGCCGTCGGGCGTGTAGGGGGGCACGAGGTTGGCGATGTTGCGGTGGATGAAGAACTCACCCTCATCCGCGCCGAAGATCGAGGTGACGTGGACCCGGCTGTCGCAGCACGAGATGACCATGGCGCGCGGATGCTGCCCGCTTTCCGCCAGTCGCCGATACCAGGCGCGGTTGTCCTGGTAGGTCGTCGCCCGCCAGCCATGAAAGCGCTGGACCAGATAGGCGGGAAGCGGACGGATATGCGTAGTCATGGCCGTGAGTCCTTCTTGGCCCCCCTGCCTATGCCGCATTTGCAGAAAATTCGAGAGGCAAATTCCCGGGCACATCCGCAATGGGCAACCAATTGTTCAGCAAGACGTTCCAATCTGGCTGCGGGTGTGAAGAAACTTGGGTGTAGGCGATGGGCGAGATTTCGACTCTCAGGCCGCGCGACGTGGTGCGTCAGGATGTCGAGGCAATTGCGGTGATCTACCGCAACCTGGGCGCCCCTGTGGCAGAACAGATGGTGACGCGGGCGCTGGGGGAACTGGCCCTGGCAATGGCCGGGGTTGCCGAAAAGGTCCGCTCGCAGGAATTGCGCGACCTGTCGCGCCAGCTGGGGCGCCTTGGCCGGATGGCCAATGATCTGGGCCTGTCGACGCTGGCCACCGTGGCGGGCGATGCCAAGACCTGCCTGGAACGCGCCGACAGCACCGCGTTCTCGGCGGTCTGGGCAAGACTGATGCGGGTGGCGGAACGGTCGCTGGTGATCGAGGCTGCGCCGGCAGATCAGTTCCGGTAGGTGCCTGCCTTGGCGGTTTGGCGCGCCGCCGGCACCAAGGCCGCGCGGCGTTACAGGATTTGCGCCCGAGTCGCGCAATTCCCGGTTGCGGGACTGCTGCCGTTCGCAATTTCTCCTTGAAGCTCGGATTTCTGCGACTGCGACAGTGTGCGCTGCTTGCGCCAGATTTTCTGAGTTTTGCTGGAAAAGTGCTGCAAACCTCGGCAAATGCTTGATTTCCGAACGGAAAGCACACCATCTGAGTGCCAGCCCAAGTTGACCGTCCAGGGATGCCAAGCAGCTTGACCATTGCCTTTGCCGAACCGTCGCCTGACGCAAAACCCCTGCATGTCCTGCGCCCGGAGGAGCTGCCGCTGTTCCTGAGCGGGCCTGGTGCGAATTGGGCGAACTGGTTGCAGGCAACAGGATTTGAGGCCGCACTGGGCGAGGTGCGCCTGCTGCCCGGACCCGACGGCGGCATTGCCGGGGCGGTCGCGGGCTATGGCACCACCCAAGCCCGGCGGCGGCTGCGCTTTGGCCTGGCCAAGGCGGTGGCCAGCTTGCCCGCGCTGGACTGGCGGCTGGAGGGCACGCTCTCGGTCCCGGAAGCAACCGAGGCCGCGCTGGCCTGGCTGTTATCGGGCTATCGCTTTGACCGCTATCGCCCGGGTCGCAAGGCGTCACACCGCCCGCAGCTGGTCTGCCCCGCGGGCCTGGACCCGGCGCGGCTGATCGCGATGGCCGAGGGCGAGGCCCTGACGCGTGACCTGATCAACACCCCCGCCGAAGACATGGGACCGGCCGAGCTTGAGGCTGCGGCCAAAGCGCTGGCGGCCGAATTCGGAGCCTCGTTCGCGGCGATCCGGGGTGAGGAGCTGCTGGAGCAGAACTTCCCGATGATCCATGCCGTCGGGCGGGCCAGCCCGCGGGCGCCGCGGCTTCTGGACCTGCGCTGGGGCGAGAGGGGCCCGAAGCTGACGCTTGTTGGCAAGGGGGTCTGCTTTGACACGGGCGGGCTGAACCTGAAGCCGTCCACCGGCATGAATCTGATGAAGAAGGACATGGGCGGGGCGGCGACGGTGCTGGGCCTGGCGCGGATGGTCATGTCGCTGGGCCTGCCGGTGCAGCTGCGTGTGCTGGTCCCGGCGGTGGAAAACCTGGTCGCGGGCAATGCGATCAAGCCCAAGGACATCCTGACCAGCCGCAAGGGCCTGACGGTCGAGGTGAACGATACCGACGCCGAGGGGCGGCTGGTGCTGGCCGATGCGCTGGCCTATGCCTGCGAGGCCGGGCCTGACGTGCTGGTCAGCATGGCGACCTTGACGGGGGCCGCGCGGGTGGCGGTGGGGCCGGACCTAGCGCCCTATTACACCGATGACGCGGGCATCGCCTCGGCACTGGAGACGGGGGCGAAGGCGGGGTTCGATCCGGTCTGGCGGATGCCGTTCCACGATGCTTATGAAAGCGTGATCGAACCCGGGATCGCCGATTTGGACAATGCCCCGGGCTTCGGTTTTGCCGGGTCGATCACGGCGGCGCTGTTCCTGCGCCGCTTTGTCGAGGGGCCGCGCTACGTGCATTTCGACATCTACGGGCACACGCCGACCGACCAGCCGGCGCGGCCGAAAGGGGCCGTCGGGCAAGGCGCGCGGGCGCTGCTTGAAGGCCTGGCCGAAATGATGAAGCTTTAGGGGCCTGCGATTGTGGCAGGGGGTGACGAGTTGAAGGGGTCGACGTGGCAGTACGAGGTGAGGATTGGGCAATGGACCGAAGGCTGACACCCTTTTCCGGACGTGTGGCGCATATCTCGCTGTCGGGCGTGGTGAATGCGCCGTTGACCGAAGGCCTGCAGGCGCAGGTGATCGTGCCGGTCGCCAACCTGTGCGAAAGCCCGGGCGGGGCGCGCGACCGCCAGCTTCTGCTGGGTGAGGCGGTGACCGTGATCGACCGCGACCAGGGCCATGTCTTCCTGATGTCGGCCAAGGACGGCTATTGCGGCTGGATGCAGGAAAGCGACCTGGGTCAGGGTCCGGCGCCGACGCATTGGGTCGCCTCGCCGGGGACGCATCTCTATTCCGAGCCGCAAGTCCAGGCGCCCGAACGCATGGCGTTAAGCCTGGGGTCACGGCTGGCGGTCGTTGGCTCCTGGGGGGCTTGGGCCAACACACCACACGGCTTTGTGCCGCTGCGCCACCTGCGCGCGCTGGGGGATTGGGCCAGCGACCCAGTGGCGGTGGCCGAAAGCCTGTTGGGCACGCCTTACCTCTGGGGCGGCAACTCGCGCTTTGGGCTGGATTGCTCGGGCCTGGTGCAACTGTCGCTGCATTCCTGCGGCCTGCCCTGCCCGGGCGACAGCGACATGCAGATCTCGCTGGGCCGGCAGCTGTCGCCGAACGAGACGCTGAAGCGGGGCGACCTTATCTTCTGGAAGGGCCACGCCGCGATGGTTGTCGACCGGGACCGGATCATCCACGCCAACGGCCATACGATGTCGGTGTCCTACGAGGGCATGAAGGACGCGATATCGCGGATTTCCGCGGGCGGCGGCGGGCTGGTGCAGACGCGGCAGCGGCTTTGAGGCGCTGTCAGACCGGGCCGAGTCAGACTGGGCCGATCAGGCGGCGTTCCAGGACCTTCAGCACCTGGTCAAGGTCATGGCCCCGGCGCAGCACGCGGCCGTCCATGCCCACGACGGCATAAAGCCCCTGCCGGTGGCGCAGTCTGGGGCGCTTTTCGATCCGGTAAAGCGGCGTTTCGGCGGTGCGCCGGAAGATCGCGAAGACCGCCAGGTCGCGCATCGCGGCGATGGCATAGTCGCGCCATTCCCCGGCGGCCACCATGCGACCGTAGACGCGGAGGATCTGGCCCAGTTCCTTGCGGTCGAAACTGACCTCATCCGGGATGTGGGCAGAAGACGGAAACGGGATCGGCGCTTCGGCGTTCATGGGGAAAGCTTACGCGCTTCCCCCTTATAATCAACCCGGAAAGCCGGGGGCCATGCGGTAGAACCCGGTCTCAAGCCCGCGCCAATTGCGCTGGACCCCCGCCATCCGCTTGACTGCCGCCGGATGCGCCGGGTCAAGAACGCCGACTTTGGCCAGAAGCGCCGTAATGGCCGCCTCGGCCCCCCGATAGCCGCCGTCGATGATCTTCAGCGCGATGCCCAGGCCCTTTTCCGGGACGATGGCGACATAGAACGCCTCGGCCCCGCCCTTGATCGCGACCTTGCCGCCCATGGCGCGCATGAGTTCGGTGCAGGTCTCGCCCTCGCCTGCGACGAGATGCGGGTGCGCGGCCATCGCCTGCGTCAGGCGCACCATGGCATCCTGCCGCGCGCCATGACCTTCGCGGGCGGTGGCAAATTTCGCCATCCCCCGGGCCATTGCACCGACGGTCATCGCGAAGTTCGGGGCCGAGCAGCCGTCGACCCCCCAACCGGCGACGGTCTCGCCCGTGACCTCTTCGGTCGCGGCACGAATGGCTTTCTGCAGCGGGTGGTCGATTTCCACATACTCCGGCCCGGCCTTCAGGTGCTGGGTCACGGTCAGGAAACCCGAATGCTTGCCAGAGCAGTTGTTGTGCAGCTGGCAGGGCTTTTCGTGCGCCTCGATGAGGCGGTCGCGTTCCGCCTTGTCGCCCGGTTCATGCGCGCCGCAGCGCAGGTCGGATTCCTTCAGGCCCAGATCGGCCAGCCAGCGCCCGGCGAGGTCGACGTGGACATGCGCGCCGCGATGGCTGGCGCAAGCGAGCGCGAGGTGCTGGGTCGAAAGCCCGCGCGCATTCGCCGCGCCGGTCTCAAGCAGCGGCAGGGCCTGGATCATCTTGGCCGACGAGCGCGGGAAGATCACCGCCTGCGGGTTGCCCCAGGCCGCGACGATCCCCTTGGCATCACAGATCACCGCATGGCCCTGATGCACGCATTCCAGAAGCCCGCCGCGCCAGACTTCCAGCATCGGGACCGCCCCGTCGCTGACCATTGCCATTGATCCTCCGTCACATATGCGCGAATTGTCGCCTTGAGGGCTTTCGTCGCCGGGTGCTTTTGATTATGGCTGCAATATCGGGTAGAACGACGCCGCGCCAGTCAAAACGGCCGCTTTGGCAGGTCAGGACGGCGAGGCAGGAAGACAGCTTGGAGGCTGCGTCAACCATGACATCCCTTTTCGGTCGCACGCTTGCGGTTGCCGCGATCACGCTTGCCGGGGCCGCTGCCCAGGCGCCCGTCTTCGCGCAGGATTCCACCAACCGCGTCGCGACGATGACGGACTGGAACGTCTTCACCGAGGAAAGCCCCAAGGAATGCTGGGGTGTCTCGAAGCCCAAGGAAACCGTCAACACCCGCGACGGCCAGCCGGTGTCGGTGCGGCGCGGCGACATCCTTCTGTTCGTGACCTTCCGCCCGGGCAAGCCCGGTGAGATCAGCTTTACCGGCGGATATCCCTTCGCGGGCGGCTCGACGGTCGAGGTGAACGTCGACGGCACCCCCTACCAGCTGTTCACCGACGGCGAATGGGCCTGGCCGGGCAGCGCGGATGAGGATGCCAAACTTCTGGCCGCGCTGAAGGCGGGGACCACGGCCACGCTGACCGCGCGGTCGGGCAAGGGCACGCAGACGGTCGACACCTTCTCGCTTCGCGGGTTCACCGCCGCGATGGAAGACGCCGAAAAGCGCTGCCAGTAAGCCGCGCGGCAGGACCACAGGCGCCCCCGTCGCGGGGCGCTTTTCTTTTGGCGCGGGCTCGCCTATATCCGCCCGACAACCAGATCGCCTGTAACAAGGCCCAACTCAAGGATCTGCCAAATGACCGCCCCCATCACGCAAGACGTGCTGACGATCCCGCGCAAGCTGCCGGTGTCGGCCAAGACCAATATCGTCGGCCTGACCCGCCCGGCCCTGCGCGATGCGCTGATCGCTGCGGGCACTCCCGAGAAACAGGCCAAGATGCGCGTGGGCCAAGTCTGGCAGTGGGTCTACCACTGGGGCGTCCGCGATTTCGCGCTGATGACGAACCTGGCCAAGGACTACCGCGCGCTTCTGGATCAGCATTTCACCATCGAAATCCCCGAGGTGGTGACCCGCCAGATCTCCGAGGACGGCACCCGCAAGTACCTCGTCCGCATCGCCGGCGGGCATGAGGTCGAGGTGGTCTACATCCCCGAAACCGACCGGGGGACGCTGTGCATCTCCTCCCAGGTCGGCTGCACGCTGACCTGTTCCTTCTGCCACACCGGCACGCAGAAGCTCGTGCGCAACCTGACGGCGGCGGAAATCGTCGGCCAGGTGATGATGGCCCGCGACGACCTGGACGAATGGCCGGTCCCCGGCGCGCCAAAGGAAGAGATTCGGCTCATCTCCAACATCGTGCTGATGGGGATGGGCGAGCCCTTGTACAACTTCGAGAACGTCCGCGACGCGATGCAGATCGTTATGGACGGCGAAGGCATCGCCTTGGGCCGGCGGCGGATCACGCTGTCGACAAGCGGGGTCGTCCCGGAAATCGCCCGCACCGCGACGGAAATCGGCTGCCAGCTGGCGATCAGCTTTCATGCGACCACCGACGAGGTCCGCGATGTGCTGGTCCCGATCAACAAGCGCTGGAACATCGCGACCCTTCTGGAGGCGCTGAAGGCCTACCCGAACCTGTCGAATTCCGAGCGGATCACCTTCGAATACGTGATGCTTGAGGGTGTGAACGATACCAAGGAAGACGCGCACCGGCTGGTGAAGCTTCTGGAAGGCATCCCGGCCAAGGTGAACCTGATTCCGTTCAACGAATGGCCCGGTGCGCCCTACAAGCGGTCGTCGGGCAACCGCATCCACGCCTTCGCCGACATCATCTACCACGCTGGCTATGCCACACCGATCCGCACCCCGCGCGGCGAGGATATCATGGCGGCCTGCGGGCAGCTGAAGTCGGCGACGGAACGGGCACGGAAGTCGAAGGCCGAGATCGCCGCAGAGGCAGGTCTGGGCTGACCCTGGCGCCCGAATCCCCAGACGGGCGCCAGGGTCACCGGGCGGGGCTAATGCATCCCTCCCAACACGACGAAGAGTACGGCTGCGATCAGGATCACGCCCTCGACGCCGTGGATCAGCAAGGCTGGCCAGATCGACCGCAGGTATTGTGACGGCAGACTGTAGGCGACACAGGAAATCACCATCGCTGGCCAGACGGCTGCTTTGTGGACATGGTAGCCACCAAAGGCGACTGCGTTCGCAAGCCAGGCCCAGCGGCCGAAGACGCCCTCCATGCGCGGCAGCAGGATGCCGTGGAAGAAGAGCGCCTCGCCCAAGACATAGTTGAACAGGCTGGACACCAGCGCGATCCAGAGAATCGACCAGTTGCCGGTGTTCTCGGGCATGGCGAGATCGGTGATTTCGCCATAGCTGGGCGTCATCCAGCCGGGAAGCCGGTCGGCGACAAGGGTGTTCAGCCAGTCGAACGCCGCTTCGCTGAAAAGGACGAAGGCGGCCCCCAAGGGCACCACCAGCCAGAGTGCCCGCCAGATGATCCGGCCCGAAACCGGATTTTGTGGCGGAACCAGCCACAGGCTCTGCCTAAGGTCGGGCCAGGTCCAGCGCTGGCCTTCAAGGATCAGGACCCCGCCCGAGACGATGAACTGCCAGGCCATGCCGGCGATGATCGTGCCCCAGAAGACCAGGCCCGGGTTCAGCACCGGGTAGCGCGCGATCAGGATCGGGGCCAGCCAAAGCGACAGCCCCGCCATTGGCAGGACGACCAGCAGCCATAGCCCGACCAGGCCGCCCGCCGACCATTTCGGCACCTGCGGTTTCGGGACGGCTGCAAGCTGTGAGAAAGCGAGACGGGCCTTGTCAGAAGGCATAGCGCAGCCCGATCATGGCAGAGACCACCGTGTCGCGCTTGACGATCGGGCTCGCGGTCACCGAATCTGGCAGAAACTCGGCCGAGATGCCCCCGACCAGCGAGGTCTTTTCGGTCATCGCATAGTTGGCTTCGATCCCGATCGACGGAATGACCGAGGCCTTCACCGAATAGGCAGACAACCCTCCGCCCGCTTCGGACGAAAGCACGCCATAAGAGTAGGTCGCAAGCTTGCGGTCCATCCAGGTCGCCCCGGCCCGTGCGCCGATGGTGAAGCGATCCGACAGAGTGACCATCGTCCCAACCGAAGCTGTCACGGCCATCCCGTCATGGGTGTCCGACACGTCCTTAAGCGCCTCGATCCCGAATTCGAACTGCCCAGCGTTCAGACTCGCGGCCAGCCCCGCTTCGACAGCCGTATCGCGCTTCAGCCTCTCTTGCCCCGCAACTTTCGACGGATCAGCCACGACGAAGCGGGGGGCAAGCCGGGCAGAAAGCGTCAGGGCGTCGGAGGAGTAAAGATCATAGGTCAAACCCGACAAGCCAAAACTGAAGCGCTCACCCTCGATCCGGAAATCGGGAATGGCCACCGCCTCGGTCTTGTCGTCGTCAAACGGCGAGGTCGTGGCACCGGCGGAAAGGCCGATAGAGACCTTCAGACCCTCGGCCTGGGCAGCAAAGGGACTAGCCTGTGCTGCCGCGAGAAGAATGACGAGAACCGGCCCGAAACTGGGCCGCAATGTATGGCGAAGCATGTAACTGTCCTTTTTGGTGCAGGCGCCCGGATTGGACGCGGGGCCACCCTTGCCAGATCGCTGCAGCTGGCGCGTCCGAACGGACAGGGTAAGACGCCGGGTCGTCCTGACGGGACGGCGCGGACAAGGCGGCCCCTAGCGTTGGCGCATCTCGGTTGGCGACAGGCCCCGGTGCTTGCGGACGGCGGCGTTGAATGTCGAGCGCGAGTTGAAGCCGACTTCCAGCGCGATGTCGGTCACACTGCGGTCGGTCGTGCGCAACAGATGTTCGGCCTCATCGACACGGAAGCCATTGACGAAGTCAAAGAAGCTGACGCCCAAATGGTCGTTCAGAGTCTGCGAGATGTAGTTCGGGCTGGCCCCGATCTGGTCGGAAAGTCCGCGCAGCGACAGGCCGGGATCCCGATGCAGGGACTGCGTGCGCATGAGGTGCACCATCCGGTCGCCCAGTTTCTGCATGCGGTCCTTGTCCAGCGCGGAACGGGCGTATTTCTCGGTCGGCTCGGTGTCAGCTGCCGGAGCCTGCACCGACAGGTTCAGAGTAGCAGTCCATTGCAGGGCCGGGCGTTGGCGGATGCCGAAAAAGGCAAGCAAGCCGACCCAGGTCAACGTGATCGCCGTATCCACCATCTCAAGCCAGTCGCCGCCAACAGAGGCCCCGTCCAGCGCCCCCTGCAGGGCGGCCCAGCCCCAGGCGACCAGGATCAGGATCATCACCCAGCGCAGCCAGGCAAGCGTCCGATCCTCGATCGACGAAAAAAGACCGCTCAGACGTCTCAGGTTTTCGTCCAGCGCCAACCAGCAGGCAACAAGGAAGCCAAAGGTCAGGACCAAAAAGGTCAGCTGGGTCATGCCCATGATGTTCATCGCCCATTGAGCGTAGCTTGCGTCCGAGATCGGGCCCCCGGCCAGCATGTCGATCTGCACCCGATGCGGCACGGTCTGGAAGCTCAGCAAGGTGATCAGAGCCAGACCCACGGGAACACCAAAATAGGTCGCGATCTGTCGGGATGAAACCGTCTTGCCCGTTACGTTCAGGACGTAAAGATATATGGCCGGTCCATAAAGATAAGTAAGAAGTGGTTCGGCCCCGGCGATCCAGAACAGGTCGGGCAGATAACCCCAAAGCTTGATCAATTCGGCCAGGCTGTCGAATGCTGCGATCACAAGAAAAAGCGCCAGGCCCCGGCCCACGGACCGCTGCACCCGGTCACCCAGCAACGCCGCCGACCCGAAAAGGGCGATTGCGCAGATGGTCGTGCGAAGAGATATCACGAGAACTTCGGTGTTTGTCACGGAGCCGTGGTCCCATCTGCTGGCTGCGTTGTTCGCGAACCCGTCGAAGCCCCTAAGGCCAACGGCATGGCCGTTCAAGTCAGGCATCCAATCGGTCGTGCACGGCGACACCCCTTGCAGAGACCGCAGGATCTGCGTTCCATAGGGTGGACCTGATCTGACCAAGGATGCGCCTGATGGCGAAAGTAGCCGAGAAGGCCACCACCCGAAGGAAACCCGGCGCGAAAGCACCAGCCAAGCCGAAAAGCCCCGCTGAATGGGCGCATGACCGGCTGGTCCTATACATCCGCGACTTCGAAAAGCAGCTGGACGCCGAACAGGAAGTTGCGATGGGCTTTGCCGGGGATGAGACCGGGGTCCTGCGGATCGAGGGGATCGGCTACTTCGATCCCGACATCATCACCTTCTATGGCCGCGACGATGATGGCATGAAGACCCAGCTGATCCAGCATGTCAGCCAGCTGTCTGTGACGCTCCGCGCGGTGCTGAAGCGGTCGGAAACCGATGCTCCGCGCCGGATCGGCTTCAACCTCAACCCCGGCTGGGTCGGAGGGGATTCCGGGGATGGTTCGGTCGGATAAGCTGCGGTCTACCCCGTGACAGGGCCGGGTGAATCGGCTATGGGCTGTGCGCAAAGATCAGAACAAGGGAACCCGAACATGGCCGATCAGAACCACGGTGAACACGTTCACGGCTCGATGGACATCCGCACGCAGGAAAAGACCTTCGAGGGCTTCATCCGGATGACGGTCTGGGTGGTCGTCATCGTGATCGCGGTCCTGATCTTCATGGGCCTGGTCAACGCCTGACCCATGGCCATCCCGGCGATGCGTCTGATCCTCTGCCTGATCGCGCTGATCGGCCTTGCCGCTTGCGGGGCCGAGCCGAAATGGGCGCCGCAAGAGCAGGTGGATGCGGTCCGCTTTGTCTCGGAAGAGCCACCGTCGATCACGCTTTACACCGTGGTGAACAAGCGCACCGGGTCTGGCGCGCATTCGGCGATTCTGGTCAATGCCTCTGAACGGGTGATCTTCGATCCGGCGGGCACATGGTATCACCCGAAGCTGCCGGAACGGAACGACGTCCATTTCGGGATGAACGACAAGGCCCTGGCCTTCTACATCGACTACCACACCCGCAAGACCTACGACACGATCGAACAGAAGATCTATGTCTCGCCCGAGGTGGCCGAGCTGGTGATGGCGCGGGTCAAGGCCTATGGCGCGGTGCCGAAGGCGATGTGCACCAAGGCGACCTCGGGGGTCCTGCGCGGGGTGCCCGGGTTCGAAAGCCTGCCGCAGACGTTCTATCCCAGGCAGTTGTCCCGGGCCTTTGGCAAGCTGCCGGGCGTGACCACGCGCGTCATCACCGATGACGATGACGACAACAACCACGGCATCCTTCTGGTCCAGCACGACGGCACTCCGCTGGAGTAGGGTTGAACCCGACCCGCGATGCGGTAGGGTTCGCGTGCTGCGGGAAAGGCATCTGATTTGCGCATCATCGGGGTGATCCTGGCGGGCGGTGAGGGCCGGCGGATGGGGGGCGTCGACAAGGCTTTTGTCGCCTTGGCCGGTCGCCCGCTGATCGCCCATGTCCTTGATCGGCTGGAGCCGCAGGTAGAACGTGTGCTGATCTCGGCCAATGGCGATGCGTCCCGGTTCGCGGGGCTTGGCTGCCAAGTGGTGGCGGATGCCGCACCGCAGGGGCCATTGTCCGGGGTTCTTGCCGCGCTGACTGCGGCTGCCGGAATGGGGGCGACGCATCTGGTTTCAACCCCGGTCGATACGCCGTTCCTGCCGGGCGATCTGGTGCCGCAGTTGCTGCTGGCCGCCGAGGGATCGTCCGAAGGGCTGGCCTTCGCCGCAGATGCCACTGGCGACCACCCGGCCACCGCGCTGTGGCCCGTTGCTCTGGCCCCTGCCCTGTCAGAGTTCCTTGCGGCTGGAGAGGCCAAGGTCACCCGCTTCACCGAAGCGCATGGGGCGGCCCGTGCCATCTTCCCCGACCCCCGCGCTTTCGTGAACCTGAACACTCCTGAGGACCTCGCCGCCGCCGAGGCGCTGCTGAAGGGTGCGGCATGAGGGTCTATGGGGTCATCGGCTGGAAGAACTCCGGCAAGACCAGCCTGATGGAACGGCTGGTGGCCGAAATCACCGGGCGGGGATTTTCGGTGTCGACCGTCAAGCACGTCCACCACGACGTGGACCTCGACCAGCCGGGCAAGGATACGTACCGCCACCGGCAAGCGGGGGCGCGAGAGGTGGTGCTCGCATCGGCCGACCGGCTGGCGATCATGGTGGAGCATCGGGGTCCGGAGCCGGAGCTTCCGGCGGTGCTTGCGCGGATGGCCCCGGTCGACCTGATCCTGGTCGAGGGCTACAAGCGCGACGCCCACCCGAAGGTAGAGGTCTGGCGCGAGGAGACGGGCCAGTCGCTGATCCAGCCGGGCGATCCCCTGGTGCGGGCGGTGGCGACGGATGCGTCGCTGAACCTGCCGGTCCCGGTCCTGGACCTGAACGACACGAAGGCCGTGGCCGACTTCATCCTGCGCGAGGTGGGGCTTGTTTGACCGGGTGATCGTGGTCGACTGGTCGGCGGCCAACCTGCCCACCAGCCCCACCAACCGGGCGAACGCCGTCTGGATCGGCTGCCACGACGCCGAGGGCGGGGCGGAATGGCATCACCGCACCCGCGCCGCCGCCGAGGCGCAGCTGGTCAACTTGATCGACACTGCCCGCTCGTCAGGTCAGCGTTGCCTCATCGGCTTCGACTTCGCGATGGGCTACCCTGCGGGCTTCGCCGCTCGGCTGACCGGAGAGGCCCGAGCCGATGCCGTCTGGCGCTGGTTGGCCGAGGCGATCACCGACATCGACAACCGCAACAACCGATTTGAGGTGGCAACCCGGATCAACGCCGCTTTCCCCGAAGGCTCCGGCCCGTTCTGGAGCCACCCGACGGGGCAGTCCTGGCCCGGCCTTCCCTCCCGCCGCGCCGGGATCGACTACGTCGCGCTTGGGCTGTCGGAAACCCGCGCGGCCGAGGCCGCCGTCCCACGCGCAAAGTCGCCCTGGATGCTGTTCAACCCGGGTTCCGTCGGCTCGCAGAGCCTGCTCGGCCTGCCGATGATCCACCGACTGTCGCAGCTGCCCGAGGTCGCCGTCTGGCCCTTCGCGGCCCCCGATGCGCCAGTTGTGCTGGCTGAGGTCTACCCCTCGCTCCTCGCCGGGCCGGTGGCGATCCTGGCGAACGGGGCAGGCCTGACCGCCGACCAGGCGCAAGTGCGGCTGCTGTCGCGGGCCCTCTACCGGCTGGCCAAGGCCGACCGGCTGGCCCCCCTCTTCGACGCCCCGCCCGAGGCCGCCGAGGAAGGCTGGATCCTCGGCGCCCACCACGCCGCCTTCCTCGCCGAGGCGCTGGCATGGGCGTGACCATCTTCCGCGGTCTGCACGACCAGCTCCGCCCCCAGGCGGCGCGGCTGTATTGGGAGGCGTTCGGGGGGAAGCTGGGGCGGGTTCTGGGTCCGGACGAGCGGGCGTTGCGGTTCTTCGAACGGGTGATCCGGGGGGACCTCTGTTTCTCGGCCGTGGGGGACGGGGGGGAGCTGATCGGGCTCGCCGGCTACAAGACCCCGGGCGGCAGTTTCGCGGGCGGGTCCTGGGGAGACCTGACCGAGGTCTACGGGCGGCTTGGCGGGCGGTGGCGGGGAGGTATCCTCTGGGCGCTGGGGCGGGAGGTCGACAACGACCGGTTCCTGATCGACGGGATCTGCGTTTCGAAGGCCTACCGGGGCCAGGGGGTGGGGTCGCGGCTCCTCGCCGCGCTCTATCAGGAGGCGGCGGAGCGGGGGTATGGGGCGGTCCGGCTGGACGTCATCCAGGACAACTTCCGGGCGCGCGCCCTGTATGAGAGGCAGGGGTTCCGGGCGGTGCGGACCGAGGAATTGGGGGTGCTGCGGTTCCTCTTCGGATTCGCGTCCTCGACCACCATGGTGCGGTCCCTGGAGTGACCTGTCCACGGTGGACAGATTTGCGGTTGGTTGAAAATCAATCGGTTAGTCGCGGGCGTTAGGGATTTGGCAAGCTTTGCCCCCTGCCCTTGTGGCCCCGGCCCGCACCTGTCAGAATATGATCAAATTTCATCCCTCCGGAGGCGAGCCATGATCACCAAGCGCGAGTTCTACATCGACGGGAAATGGGTCGCCCCAATGGAGGCGAAGGACTGCAACGTGATCGACCCGTCGACCGAAGACGTCTGCGCGGTGATCTCTCTGGGGTCCGAGGCCGATACCGACCGGGCCGTCGCAGCGGCGAAGGCGGCCTTCCCGGCCTGGGCGGCCACGCCCCCGGCGGAGCGGCGGCGGTTGGTCGAAGGGATCCTGGAGCAGTACAACAAGCGCAAGGAAGAGATGGCGCAGGCGATCAGCATCGAGATGGGCGCGCCCATCGACATGAGCCGCAATGACCAGGCGGAATGCCTGCCCTGGCATCTGAAGAACTTCCTCAAGGCCTTCGATCACATGGAATGGGTGCGCCCACTGGGTCCGCATGCGCCGGACACGATGATCGCGCTGGAACCCATCGGGGTCGTGGGCCTGATCACGCCCTGGAACTGGCCGATGAACCAGGTGACGCTGAAGGTGATCCCGGCGCTCTTGGCCGGTTGCACTTGTGTGCTGAAGCCGTCGGAAGAGTCGCCGCTGTCCAGCATGCTTTTCGCAGAATTCTGCCATGACGCAGGCGTGCCGCCGGGCGTGTTCAACCTGGTGAACGGGGATGGCGCGGGGGTTGGCACGCGGCTCTCCAGCCACCCGGATGTCGAGATGATCAGCTTTACCGGCAGCACTCGGGCCGGGCGGGCGATTTCCAAGGCGGCGGCGGAGACCCTGAAGCGGGTCACGCTGGAACTGGGCGGCAAGGGTGCGAACCTGGTCTTCGCCGATGCCGATGCCCGCGCGGTGGAACGAGGCGTGCGGCACATGATGAACAACTCGGGTCAAAGCTGCAACGCGCCGAGCCGGATGCTGGTGGAGCGTGGGTTCTATGACCGGGCGGTGGAGATTGCCGCCGAGGTGGCGAACGGGATCAAGGTCGGCCCCGCCAGCCAGCCGGGCAAGCATATCGGGCCGGTGGTGAACAAGCGGCAGTGGGACCAGATCCAGGGCTACATCCAGAAAGGCATCGACGAGGGCGCGCGGCTGGTGGCCGGGGGGCTGGGCCTGCCGGAGGGGATGAACAAGGGCTACTACGTGCGGCCCACGATCTTTGCCGATGTGAAGCCCGGCATGACGATCGAGCGGGAAGAGATCTTCGGGCCGGTGATGTGCATGATCCCCTTCGACAGCGAAGAGGAAGCCGTGCGGATCGCCAACGACACGCCCTACGGGCTGACGAACTACGTCCAGTCGCAGGACGGCGCGCGGCGGAACCGGCTGGCGCGGCAGCTGCGGGCGGGGATGGTGGAGATGAACGGGAAGTCTCGCGGGGCTGGAGCGCCGTTTGGGGGCGTCAAGGCGTCCGGTCGGGCGCGCGAGGGTGGCGTCTGGGGGATCGAGGAGTTCCTGGAGGTCAAGGCGATCTCGGGCTGGGATGTCGCGGCGGAATAGAGCGGAACGGTCGGGCTGGGACCAAATTCCTTCGAAGGAATTTGCAATTTTCTTCGAAGAAAATTGGTCCCGGCCGCACCGGCGCGTGAAACTTGACACAAGTGTCGAGATTGGCTGACATTGCGGCGAATGGAGGCCGCCATGACCCAGCATCCCCGCCTGATGTCCCCCCTGAAACTGCGCAACCATACCTTGCGCAACCGCATCGTTTTCGGTGCCCACACGGCGAACATGTCGGATCAGGGGATGCCCGGGCCGCGCTTCGGCAAGTACCTGCTGGAGCGGGCCCTGGGCGGGGCGGCGATGGTCGTGGCAGAACCCGTGCCGGTGCACCGGACCGGGGTGCTGACCCGGGGCAACTTCCTGCATTCCGATGACGCGGTGATCCCCGCCTTCCGCAAGATCACCGACGAGGTGAAGGAGGCAGGCGCGGTCATCATCCAGCAACTGTACCACATCGGCGCGCATGGCGATTCCGACCTGAGCTTCGCGCCGCATTGGTCGCCCTCCGGGGGGCCGTCGTACCATGACTCGGATGGGTCCCATGCGATGACGGGGGCAGAGGTCGAGGAGCTGATGGCGGCCCATGTCGCGGCGGCGGTCAGGGCCAAAGCAGCGGGGTTCCAGGGGGTGGAGGTCTGGGCGGCTTACCATTCCCTCCTGGACCAGTTCTGGACGCCCTGGTCGAACCAGCGGTCGGACCAGTGGGGTGGGTCCTTGGAGGGGCGGACAAGGTTCTCGCGCGAGCTGATCGAGCGGGTGCGGCGGGCCTGTGGGGAGGACTTCGTGGTGGGCCTCGCGGTCAGTTATTCCGAGGCTTACGAGGTGACGCTGGGGGCCGAGGCGCTGACCGAGATCCTGGCGCTTCATGACCGGACGGGCCATGTGGACTACGTGACGGTGGGGGCCGGGTCGTATCTGGAGTTCGAGTCGATCATCCCTCCGTTTACCCATGGCGAGAAGCTGACGACGCCCCTGACGCAGGTCCTGAAGCGGGAGCTGAAGCATGCGGTCGTGACCTCCGAGGCAGGGGTGCGGACGCCGGAGAATGGCGAGGCGATCATTGCTTCGGGGCTGGCGGACCTGGTCAGCATCGTGCGCGGCCAGATCGCCGACCCGCATCTGGCGCGGAAGGTGGCGGAGGGGCGGCCGGAGGATGTGCGGGGGTGCATCTCGTGCAACCAGATGTGCTGGGGGCGGCGGTCGCGGGACTACTGGATTTCCTGCCTGATCAATCCCTCGGCGGGGCGGGAGTTCGAGTGGGGCGGGGATCGGTTTTCGCCTGCAGCGGTGCCGAAGGACGTGCTGGTAGTGGGCGCGGGGCCCGCGGGGCTGGAGGCGGCGCGGGTGGCGGCCGAGCGGGGGCACCGGGTGGAGATCGTCGAGGCTCTGCCGGTGGTGGGCGGGCAGTTCCGGCTGGCCGGGATGCAACCCAGGCGGGGGCAGATCCTGGAGCTGATGGACTGGTACGAGCGGCAGTTTGACAAGCTGGGGGTGCGGCTGCGGTTGAACACGTTCCTTGAGGCGGAGGAGGTGGCGGGGCATCCCGCGCAGGTCGTGGTGGTGGCAACGGGGTCCTTGCCGGACGAGAGCGGGTTCCAGCGCTGGGTGCCGCAGGAGCCGTCCCTGCCGGGGATCGAGGCGGGGGGCGTTTGGTCCCCCGAGGCAGTCCTGCGGCGCGAGGCTCGGCTGGGGGACGCGGTGGTGGTCTATGACGAGGGGTCGAACTGGCGAGGGGTGGGGACGGCCTGGGCCTTGGCGGAGCAGGGGAAGCGGGTGACCATCGTGACGCCGGAGCCCTTTGTCGGGAAGGAGCTGTCCCGGACGGCGGCGGATGGGGTGGTGCGGCGGCGGTTGGGGGCCTTGGGGGTGCGGATGCTGGCGGAGCATCGGCTGGTCCGCTGGCACGGCAACGGGGTGACGGTGCGGTCGTTCCTGACCGGGGAGGAGGAGGTGATCCCGGCCTCGGGGCTGGTGATGGCGACGACGAACCGGGCCTTCGATGTGCTGCCAGAGGTGATCGAGGGGAAGGTGCTGCACCGGGTGGGCGACTGCGCGGCCCCCCGGCTCGCGGCCTATGCGTTTCATGAGGGGCGGAAGGTGGGGATGGGGATTTGACGGCGTGTCCACGCTGGGCGGGGTTTCTGGGGTGAGGGAAATCAAGGGGTTGGGTGTGGGCGTTAGGGTGGTGTTAGGCATGTTCGGCGTCCCCGTCGTCGGGTCGTAGTCGCGCATCCAGGTCTGGTGGAGGCGATCGCCGGGTGATCGCTCCACTGGAGCGCTCACTGATCCGGCTCTCCGGACTGGAACCACTGGCCGGGGAATCGGTTGGGGGGGAGGGTGCCGGTCGACACATGCACTCCGCCGAAGGGGTGAGGGGGACAAGAAAACAGTCCAGTGGACTGTTTTCCCCCCGAACGCCCGAGCACGCCTGCGAGGGCCGGGTGGCGGACCAGACCTTCACCCCGGCGGCGTTGGTCGCGAAGACGGGGTGGGCGGTGTGGGAGGCCACGAAGTAGATGACGCCGCCTTCGATCACTGCGACCGGGGTCCGGGCGGGCCGGAGGTGGTCGCGGATCAGGAGGGTGGTGGGCTGGGTGTGCTCGGCGGCGCTGCGACTCGGGGGCGGAGGGAGAGGACGCGAGGGAGGCTTTTGCGGCCCCAGGTGGGACGTGTCCATGGTGGACCGTTCTGATAAAGGACGCCGGATCAATAGCTTGGTCGAGGACGTCAGGGTGGTGTTAAGTCTGCAACTCGCCCACATCACAGTTGCAGCGGCGCGTTACTATAGCGAGACTTCAAGTTACTTCGCGAGCAAACCAGTCCAGTCGCTCAATGACATCTTTGCAGCTGTGCCCTCGACCAAAGCCATTTGCAATGTCTTCAGCGCTCCAAACGCTCTCACTGTTGATCCACCAAGACGGGTTTTTCTTAAGATGACCAGCAAAGCGATTTATCAAATCATTAGCAGAGTGTTTGGCGACACTTCTCAGGTCCATATCGATCCGAAGGCCTCGAGACAAGACAGCACCCAGCCAGCGCCTCGGCAACACCTCGACCGAGGCTGCGGCGTATTCATTGCCGGAGGTATCGAACACTCTTACTCCCAGGAAGTATCCTTGTTCGATACTCTCCAGAGACACATGATCAAACATGTCTGCCCAAGTCTTCACGGTTCCAAGAAAATCAGCATGCATTACAGCTAGTGGAAGGCTCAGCTCTCGCAGAAGCATGAATCCTCACGATCGATTATTTCCGCAATTGCACCCGGGTACATTGATGCCTCGGCCCCCAGCAGCCAGTAAGGAGTTCCATGGCGCCAACGATTGAACGCTCCCATTCTTGCGGCACCGAATTGTCCGTGAAGTGCATTGTGGATAGAAGGTGTTACCGGCCGCAGATTCCACCAAGCATTTCGCCAGCCAGCAGGATGGTTCATCAGTGCGGCGATAATTGCATGGTGACTAATATTTGACGAACTAACCCCCATGGCCGCCTTGTAAGCTCGAGACGCGTCCCGCCAGGGCATGCTCGTCAAGCCACGTGCTCCGGTCAAGCCCTTCCACCAAGCGGATCCCCAACCACCGCTGAACGCACGAGCGCGCCGCCGATGCCGACGTTGGCCCAGTTGACGCATTCCCATCGCCCGTCGTGTTCCCAAAGTTCAAGCAAAAGCGAAATTCCAGCACCTATCGCAGCTGCGGCAGCGACGGCGCACCAGTGGCACTCTCCGGTCGGGTCAGTTAGCATCATAGGCGACTGGCGGACGTAGCCGTAGACCGAGGCGTCATCGATCAGCCCCAGCGGGTCGGGCTGGAGGTATCTCCCCGTCGTCGGGTCGTAGTCGCGCATCCAGTTCTGGTGGAGGTCGCTCTCGGACTGGAACCACTGGCCGGGGAAGTGGGCGGAGGGCAGGGTGCCGGTTGACACATGCACTCCGCCGAAGGGGTGAGGCGCGCCCGGACGGCCTTCCAGTGGAAGGACGTCAGCGCCGAACGCCCGAGCATGCTTGCGAGAGCCGGGGTGGCGGTCCAGGTTTTGACTCCGCTGGCGTTGGTGGCGCAGACCGGGCGGCCGATGTGGTCTGCGCGGACAAAGGAGATGACGCCGCCTTCGATGACCGCGACCGGCTCCCACCCGTTCCAGACATATTCGCGGATCAGGGGGGCGGTGGGCTGGGTGTCCTCGGCGGCGATGCGAAACGAGTGTGGAGGGGAGGGGGACCGGAGGAGGCGTTGGGAGGGGGCGGAGGGAGGGGACGCGAGGGAGGCTTTTGCGGCCTCAGGTCGGAAGCGTCCGCAGTGACAGTTTCGATAAAGGCTGGCGGATCAATGGCTTGATCGTGGACGGCTGGTGTTGTGGATTGGGCGGGGCTCACAGATATTGCGTGAGTTGGCACCGTTCCGCTTGCCATATGGTGCGCGAACCAAGCGCCTTTACAACTTGCTGGCCCCTTCGAGGTCGGCAATCCTCTTTTTCAGAGCGAACACGGCGGCAACCAGTTTGGGAACATCCTGCCTAGCTGCCGCAATAAAATCTTGGTCAGCCACTGTCGCACCTGTCAGCTCCAAATCTGTTTCCCGATGGTTTTCGGGGCCTATCATTATGAAGTCGCCGCCACCGACGTTATCGTCTCGACGTTCCACAATTGACTTCCACGGGCCTTTACGAGCTGCTTCAGCCCGTTGAAGAATTTCACGGAGCTCTTCTTCGCTGATTTCTTCGGGTCTTTCAGTCATTATCATCAATCGGGCTGCTTCGGGCCGGGGTTAGGTCTGACACCAGACGCAAGCACGCCGGGCGCTTGGTCCGGCGTTAAGCTTTCAACCTAGCATGAGATGGATTTTCCGGAAGTGGCGATGTCACCCGTAGCGGCGGATCAGTCCGGAGAGCTCGGTCTCGCGGCGGCGGAGGAGGGCGGGTGAGGCGCGAGTCTCGATATTCAGCCGCAGGAGCGGCTCGGTGTTCGAGCGGCGCAGGTTGAAGCGCCAGTCGGGGAATTCGAGGCTGAGGCCATCGAGCTCATCCACCGTGACGGCCCGGGCGGCATAACGGGCGCGGATGGCGGTCATGGTCCGCGCGGGATCGGCGACGCGGAAGTTGATCTCGCCGGACGAGGGGTGGCGCTGGCGCATCTCGGCGACCTCGGCACCCAGGCTGCGGCCGGTGCGGGAGAGCAGCGCGAGGATCAGGAGAAATGGGATCATCCCGCTGTCGCAGTACATGAAGTCGCGGAAGTAGTGGTGGGCCGACATCTCGCCGCCGTACCAGGCGTTGGTGCGGCGCATGCGGTCCTTCATGAAGACATGGCCGACCGGCGCGGGGATCGGCAGGCCGCCGTGTTCGGCCACGATGCGGCGCGTGTTCCAGACCACGCGGGGATCGTAGACCACGATGCCGCCTGGCTCGGTTTCGAGGACGGAGCGGGCGAGGAGCCCCACGACATATTCCCCGGGCACGGCAGCGCCGGTTTCGTCGAAGAGGAAGCAGCGGTCGAAATCGCCGTCCCAGGCGACCCCGAGGTCGGCGCCGGTGGAGCGGACGACAGCGCCGGTCGCGGCGTGGTTTTCCGGCAGAAGCGGGTTCGGCACGCCGTTCGGAAAGCTGCCGTCGGGCTGGTGATGGACCCGGGTGATGTCGAGCTGCGCGCCGCGGTCGGCCAGGGCCCGGGCGATGGCGTCGAAGGTCGGACCGGCCGCGCCGTTGCCGGCATTGGCGACCAGGCGGAACCGGGCCAGCCGGGCGGGGTCGATGAAGGAGAGGACCCGGTCGACATAGGCGGCGCGGGTGTCGGTGGGGGTGATGCGGCCCCGGCAGGCGGGCTGGGGATCGGCGGGCAGGGAGACATAGGCCTCGATCAGGCGGAACTCGGCTTCGGTCAGGGGCCGCGCGCCCGGGCCGATCAGCTTGAAGCCGTTGTATTCGACCGGGTTGTGCGAGGCGGTGACCATGAGGCCGAACCCGGCCCGCAGGTGGGCGGTGGCGAAGTAGACCTCTTCGGTGCCGCAGAGGCCGAGGTCGAGAACATCGACACCCGTGGCGCAGAGGCCTTCGGCGAGCGCGGCGGCGAGGCGGGGCGAGCTTTCGCGGACGTCGCGGCCGATGACGACGGCGGCGGGGGCGAAGGCGGCGGCGACCGCCTTGCCGAGGCGGGTGGCGAAGTCCGGGGTCAGGTCAGAGCCGACCTTGCCGCGGATGTCATAGGCCTTAAAACAGGGGATACGGGTCATGGGGCTGGTCCGGATGGGGGGTGGGCAGGGCTGCGGTCAGGCGCGGGCGTAGATGTCCTGGTAGCGGATGATGTCGTCTTCGCCGAGGTAGGCGCCGGTCTGCACCTCGATCAGGCGGAGCTCGACCTTGCCGGGGTTCGCCAGGCGGTGGACCTCGCCCAGCTGGATGTAGATCGACTGGTTTTCCGCCAGGGTCGAGACGGTGCTGCCGAGGGTGACAAGCGCGGTGCCTTCGACGACGACCCAGTGTTCGGAACGGTGCATGTGGCTTTGCAGCGAAAGCTCACCCCCCGGTTTGACCACGATGGATTTCACCTGGTAGCGGCTGCCAAGCGCCAGCGTCTCGTAATGCCCCCAGGGCCGGTATTCCTTGCGGAAGGCTTCGGCCTGCGGGGCCTTGCGGAGCCGGAGTTCCTTGACCGCGTCGGCCACCGACTGGCTGCTGTCGAGATCGGCGATCAGCACGGCGTCGCGGGTGGCGATGGCGGCGATGTTGCGCAGGCCGATGCCGACGACCTGGATCCCCTCGTCACGGGCGCTGAGGAGGCTGTCGTGGCAGTGAAGGGCGAGCGCGGTGCCAGAGGTTACGACCCCGGCGGCGTCACGCTGGGACGCCTCCCACACGGCGCGCCAGCTGCCCATGTCGCTCCACCCGACGGAGATCGGGACGACGCTGCCGGTCTCGCGCTCCATCACGGCGTGGTCGATGGAGAGGTCGGCGGCTTCGGCGTAGCAGGGCCCGAGGCGGAGGAAGTCGAGGTCGGTCTTCGCCTCGCGGATCGAGCGGCGGACGGCGGCGCGCAGCTGGGGGGCGTGGCGGCCGAAGGCGGACATCAGGGTCTTGGCCGAGGCGAGGAAGATGCCGGAGTTCCAGACATGGGTGCCGCTGGCGAGCATGGCGGCGGCAGTTGCGGCATCGGGCTTTTCGACGAAGCGGCGGAAGGGATGCGGGACGCCGTCGACGGCGGTTTCGCTGGCCAGTTCGATGTAGCCAAAGCCGGTCTCGGCGCGGTCGGGGCGAATGCCGAAGGTCACGATCTCTCCCCTTGCCGCGACGGGAATGGCGGCGGCGACGGCGCGGGCGAAGGTCATGACATCGGCGATGACGTGGTCGGCGGGGCAGATGAGGACGAGGGCGTCGTGGTCCTGGGCGTGGATCAGCTCGACCGCGGCGCAGACGGCGGGGCCGGTGTTGCGCGGTTCGGGTTCGACGACCAGGCGGTGGCCCTGGACGCCAAGCTCGGCCGCCTGTTCGGCGACGACGAAGCGGTAGTCGTTGGCGGTCATCAGGACCGGCGGGGCGGAGCTGATGTCCTCCAACCGGCGGATGGTCTGCTGCAGGAGGCTGGTGTCGCCGCCGAAGCGGGCGAACTGTTTCGGCATGCTTTTGCGCGAGGCGGGCCAGAGGCGTTTGCCAGAGCCGCCGCAGAGGATGACGGGGTGGACCTTGGGGAGGGACATGGGGCGGGTTCCTTATGCGGGGGTGGGGTGGAGGTCGGGTACCAGGCTGCGCCGGAGGGCGAGGGCCAGAAGCAGGGCGGAAAGGGCCAGCTGGCAGAGGAGCTTGAGCGTGACGAGCGCGGTCAGGTCATTGGCCAGAAGCGTGAGGGTGGCGATCTGCAGCGGGCAGGCAAGGGCGATGGCCCAGATGCCGGACCGGTCGCCAAGCGCCGCGAGGTAGGTGGCCAGAAGGTAGCTGAGGGTGAAGGCGGCGGCAGAAAGCGAGATCAGCGGCAGGTGCGGTGCGGCGGGCAGGAAGGCCGGGCCGACGAGAAGCGTGATGAGCGTATCGGGGGCCGTGCAGGCGAGGCTGGTGAGCAGGGTGGTGACGGCGGCGAACAGTGCGAAGACCGGCAGAGCGGCGCCCAGGGGGCTGCGACCGGCGGCGGCCTGTGCGGCCACGGCGGGTACGAGCACGGCGGCAAGGCTGAAGCAGGCGAAGAACTGGATGCGCTGGACAAGGCCAAGCGCCGCGACATGGCCGGAGGCTTCCGCGCCTAGCCGCAGTTGGGCGATCAGCACGTCGCCGTCCATCAGCACGACCTGACCGGCCTGCATCAGGGCGAAGGGCACGGCGGCCAGGACCAGGGGCGTGACGGCGGCTGGCGTGCCGTGATGGTCCCGCCCGAAGGCCGGGCGCAGTGGCAGCCATCCGGCAAGGACCGAGAGGGCGATGGCGGCGGTGACCCCGGCCAGCCCGAGGCCCAGGTGCCAGGCCAGCGCCGCGCCGATCAGGCGGACCCACATCTCGATCTGGGCCGACAGGATGACCGGGCGGGCGGCGAGGTGTCCGGTGACGATCCCTCGGCCAAGCGCGAGCGGCAGGGCGAAGGGCAGGCAGAGGAGGAGGAGCGGCAAGAGGAGCGGGTTCCCGAGGCCAAGCCTTTGGCCAAGATCAAGCGCCAGGGTGGCGGCGATCAGGGCCGGAAGGACGGCCAGCCCCAGGACCAGCCCGCGCCGCGCCAGCCGGGCCAGGGCGGCCTGCAGGGCAAGCGCCTGGTCGGGCCGGGCGGCGATGCGTTGGCTGACAGCAAGCTGCAGCGCGCCGAGGACCCCCATCACCGCAAGGAACAGGGTCAGGAGCGTGGCCAGTTGGCCGAAGAGAACCGGCCCCATCCAGCGGCTGAACATCACGTTGAAGCCGAGGTTGCCGAGGTTGACCAGGTTGGCCGAGACGAAGATCGCCACCACCGGCCCGGCAAGCCGCGCGGCAATCTCCCGGCTTGGCAGGGCGGGTGCGGACATCAGGCGGCTTGCCCGACAGCGGAGACAAGGCCGTTGAGCACGCTGAGCGCGGGTTGATCGCCGGAGGCCGGGCGGGCGGGCAGGCCAAGGCGGCGTTCGGCGATCAGGCGCAGCATGGCAAGACCCGCCCGGCGGATGGCGCGGCCGGTGACCTTGGAGCCGGGGACCTCGGTCCATTCCGGCAGGGGGAATTCGTAGAAGGCATGGGCGGGAGAGGCGGAGGTGCGTGAGAGGCGGCTGAACAGCTCGACATCGAACAGCCAGCCGGCCGAGAAGGGCTGCGCGAGGGCCTGACGCAGGCGCGGGCCGTTGCGCAGCAGCTTGGCGCCGCATTGTGTGTCACCGATGGGCAGGCCCACGGCGATACGGGCGAGACGGGCGCAGAGGCGCGAGATGAGGCGGCGCGACAGGGTCCGCGCGACGCGGTGGCCCAGGAGCTGCAGGCGGGCACCGTAGACGACTTCGGTTTCGGGATAGCGTTGGGCGATGCGCAGGAAATCCTCGATCGCCGCAAGCGGGGTGGCAAGGTCGGCGTCCCAGTAGCCGACGAAGGGGATGTCGCTGGCCGCGGCGTAGCTCAGGCCCTGGCGCACCGCCTCGGCCTTTCCGGCGTTGCGGCTGAGGGATAAGACCTCGACCCGGTCGGGGTGGACGGCATGGAGGGTTTCCAGGACCGACAGGGTCGCATCGCGGCTGCCATCGTTGACGAAGACCAGCCGCACGCCGGGGGTGCCGGTCAGGAAGGCGCTGAAGGCTTGCAGGTCTAACCGGTTCGCTTCGTTGTAGCAGGGGACGACGATGATGGCCTGGTCGGGCACCCGGCCGGGTTCGGCAAACAGCGCGACGACGTTGGAGCGGTGGATCTGGATCGGGGTGGCAGCGGACATTGCGGGTTCCTTCCTTGGATGATGGGAAGGTGCCACGGAACCGCGTGGTGGTCTTGCAAGCCTATGGATAAACAGGGATTTATGCCGGATAGTCCCCCTGCCCCGAAATGACGGACGGGGCCCCTTTCGGGACCCCGCCTACTGCTTTGGGATAGCGGTTCAGACCTGGGGCACAGGGTCCCCGGGCGCGGCGGCGGGATGCGGCCAGAGGGCGGCAAGCTGGCGCATGTGCACCTCGACCACGTCCGAGATCGGCATGCCGATGGCCGCGGCACGGTTGGCGGCGGCCAGGGCATCGGCGCGGTCGGGATCGGCCAGGAGGTCGGCAATCGCCTGGGCCATGCCGGTAGCATCGCCGGGGGCGTAGTTCGCGCCGTCCAGCCCCTCGTCCCGGCAGACGTCGACGAAGTCGCCGATGCGCGGAAAGACCGGGACGGCGCCGTAGCAGGCGGTCTGGTGCAGGACGCCGGAGCTGCCGGTCGTGGCGCTGTAGTCGAAGACGCTGACCCGGGCGGTGCCGAAGAAGTCGGGGATGTCGGCCTCGGCGACATAGCCGTGGAAGCGGATGGCGGGCTGGTCGCGGCAGGTGGCGGCGACCGAGGCGAGGTAGCCCGGCGTGTTGGGATGGTCGGTGCCGCCGATCACCAGCTGGAGCCCCGCAAGGCCGGGCCGGGCACGCAAGGTGCGAAAGGCGGCGATCAGCGTCTCAAGCCGTTTGTAGGTGCCGAACTTGCCCATGGTGACGATCCGAAGCGGGCGGTCGCGGGCGGAGGTCAGGCTGCGGGCGGTGGTGTCGAAGGTGCCGTGTGGAACAAGAAGGACCGGCGCGCCGGGGTAGCGGCGGGCGAGGTCCTGGCGGTAGCTGTCAAGTGTCACGGTCAGGTAGTTCGCGGCCAGCAGCGCGCGGGTGATGACCGCCCCGCCCAGGCGGACGATCCGCTGCCGCCAGGGCTGGCCCTTCAGCTGGGTCTGCTCCAGGTCGACGCCGCTGATCAGGTTGTGGGCGATGACGCCGGAGGGAACCCGGCAAAGGCGGGCCAGGAGGGGGGCGCAGAGGCCAAGGGCGGCGGGCAGCTCGCGGTCGCCGAAGCTGGCCATCTGCAGGTTGAAGATCGCGGCATCGGCCCGTTCGGCCTTGAGCGCGGCAGTGATCCGGACGGCGGAGAGGGCCGAGTTGAACGACCAGACGCGGCGGACGCGGACCTTGGGGCCGAGGTCAAGCTCGGCGGTCGGGGCGGCCAGACGGTCGGCGAGGACGATGACTTCGGCCACGTCGGGGCGGGCGGCGAAGGCCTGGGCGAGGTGCAGGCCGTATTCGTTGAGCGTCAGGCGGCCAGGCGGAAAGGCCGAGACGAGGGCGATGCGGCGGGGAGTGGTGGGGGCGGACATGGGGTTCCTTGCGGTTGGGGATGTGGTCCCGAAGCTGCGCCGTGCCCTGCCCAGGGCGGGGCTTGAATCCCCAGCCAAGCCCTTCGGTCACTGCTTCGGTCCCGCCCAACTTATGCGCCCGGGAGGCACGCCTGTCCGCTGTCCAAACGGATAGAATTGCGCGGATCGGGATAGGTCAGGGACTGCCTTGCGCGGCGGCAAAGGCCTTTCGGACAGCAAGGCCTGCGGGCTTGAGGTTGCCTTGGGCATCAAGGACGCCAAAGCGCGACTGCAGCCGCAGCACCCAGGGCGAGGCGCCCACAGCGGCGGCATCGGGGTTAGCCAGGTCGTAAAGCGTCCAGACCAGCACTCCATCCGCCGAGGCAAGCTGCGACAGGCGATCCTGCAGGGCGGTGGCTTGCGTCGTCTCGGTTCCCGGGAAGCCCAGGGCAAGCGTGTAAGAGCTGGCGCCGATTTCGGTCACCAGGACCGGTTTGCCCTGGGCCTTGCCGCGCGCCATGGCCAGGCGGTCGGCGGTTCCCTCGGGCGTCGCGTAATCGTGGTAGGACACGGCGTCGACCCGGTCGAGGAGGTCGGTCGCGGCCTCGGCCGTGGACCAGCCGATGGTCAGGGGCAGGCGCGGCGCGATGCTGTTGGTCATTAGGGCCATGGTGGTCAGCCAGGCATCGACCAGCCCGGCCCCGTGCGCGGCGCGGTCGAGGTCGGGTTCGTTCTTGAGGTCGACCAGCACCACGGCGGGTGATGCGGCCAGCACCGGCAGGACCCGGCGCAGATAGGCGACATCGTCGGCCCAGAGCGCGGGGCGGTAGCCGGGTTTCAGGTCGAAGAGCGTGGGGATGACGGCGATGTCGCGGGCCTGGGCGAGGTCGAGGAAGGTCTGCAGGTTCAAAAGGTTGCGCTGGCCGGTCGGGTCGGGGCCGAAGTCGGCCACCGGGAGGAAGATGCGGAGCGCATTGCCGTTCAGGCTGGTGACCCGGTCAAGGTCGGCGGCGATGACCTTCGCGTCGAACTCGGGCCAGAAGCGGCGCCAGGGGGTGGCGGCGGGGTAGTAGTTGAAGCCCTGCAGCAGCGGGAGCGTCTGGGGGGCACGGGCCTCGGGCGTCAGGGCCTGGCTGCCCTTGCGTTCATGGCTGAAGATGCGCCAGCCGGTGGTTTCGTTGGTGAGCGTGGTGAGGACGTCGTCCTGCACCAGCTGGAACCAGGTCAGCGCGCCGTCCTGCAGGGCGAAGCGGACCGTCGTGGCCTGGGACGACAGCTGCAGGACCGAGCCGTCGAGGTGCAGGAACTCTGGCCTTGCGGTCTGGTCCAGGATGACCATGCGGGTGCCGGTCCGGGCGGCGTCGGTGGCGGCAAGGGTGGCGCGGGTGAGGGCCACTGCCGAGAAGTGATCGGCAAGAAGCGCGGTCTGCCCGGTGTCGGACGCAGCGGCAAAGGCGCGCCAGGCCTGGGTCAGGGCGGCGCCGACGGTCGCCAGATCCTGCGGCGTCACGCTACGGACCAGCGGGCGGGTCGGTGGCAGCCAGGCGACGGCCAGCGCGGGGGGTTCGACCGGGGTCAGCGCCTCGGCCAGGTAGCGGTAGGTGCGGGTCCGGTCCTGCGCCGCAAGGAAGGACAGCGCCGCCGTCCAGAGGACAATGGCAACGGTGGCAAGGAAGCCCGCGACGGCCAGGCTGCGCGGAAGGAGGCGGGTCATGGGCCTCCCCCGGGTGCGGTGGCGGTGCGCCAGTCCTCGGTCAGGTCCAGGGGGCCGATCGGAGAGGAAACGGTGATGCGCTGGACATCGGTTGCGGTGCCGAAGGGGAGGAGAAGCTCGACCGTGCCATCGATGACCCAGGCGGTTTCGGTGTAGGTCTCGCCTTGGCGGAGGTCTGCCGTGACGCTGACCTGTGCGCCGTCCGACAGGGCGTAGCCGTCCGCGGTCAGGAATGGGCCAAGCCGCAGCCGAATGGCGTCGATGGCGGCGAGGGCGGTGAGGTCGACCTTGGGTCGCGCGGTGGCGCGGGGTTGGTCAACGAGGAGCGGCAGCTGGGCCGAGTGCTGCTGGCCGAGGGTCAGCGTCGCCATGGCCCGGCCGGGAATGTCGCCGGTGATGAGGCGGGCGGTGGCGCGGTCCTGCAGGACAAGGCCTTGTGCGAGGCTGTGGCTGCCGTCGGCATGCGTCAGGATCGCGGTGAGGCCGGTGCCGTCGGGAGCCGGGTTGCCGAAGCGGTCTGCGAGGGGCGCCGAGGTGAGCACAAGTTCGGTGTCCAGCCCGGCAGGCGGCACGGGCCCGTCCAGCACGGGCCGCAGCGAGGCGATGTCGGCGGTGATGCCCAGCATGGCTTTCGGGCTTTGCCGCTGTCCGACCTCGACCCCCACGAACAGGGTATCGGCGCGGGTCTGGGGCGGGATCAACAGGTCGGCGATGCCGCCCCGGGTGCGGGTCGTGGTGACCTTGCCGGCGACGGTCACCCGGGCGGGGCTGCCATCGGCCACCAGGTTGCCATGCCGGTCAAGCGCGATGCCCACGACGTGACCGGGGTCCTTGCCGGCCACCAGGCTTTTCGGTCCGGCGAAGATGATGACGGACTCGGGCGCTTGCGGCGGCACCAGCCCGGCCCGGCTGGTCCATCCGGCCCAGTCCAGCCGCTCGGGCTGGGTGGTGGCGGGATCGAACAGGCCGAAGGCGTCCGAGACCAGCGGGTCGGCCAGCGCAGGGGCGGAGAGGAGGGCGAGGGCCAGGACGGCGGCGCGGTCAGAAGAGCGGGTCATGGGTCATGCTGGTCACGAGGAGGCGCAGGCGGCTGTAGCCGCTGGCGGGGTCAAGCGGGATCGCGCCGTCCTGTGCGCCGGGAAGCGTCAGATCCGGTTCCTGGTGGCGTCCGTTGGTGGTGATCGCGGTGCCGGACAGGTCGGTAATGGGGGTGATGTCCTGGGCGAGCGGCAGGACCAGGCGGAACGGGGCGCTTTGGCCGGGGTAGATGTTGGTGTCGACAAAACCGGTGTCGGCCCAGAGCGGCTGGCCGTCGGGGCCATAGAGGAGAAGGTTCAGCCCGGTGATGCTGGCGGTTTCGGTCCCGGTGTTGACGGCAAGCCCGGTCAGGACAAGTGCTCCGTCCTGGACCTGGCTGCGCACAGCGTTTAGCGCCACGCCACGATAGAGGTCGCGCCCGGTGACCAGCGCGCGGGCGGCCAGGGTGGCGGTGGCGGGCGGCTGACTGAATTCGGGGGGGACGAACAGGGTCGGGTCATATTCGCCGGTGGCCAGCGCGTCTTGCAGGGACAGCACACCTTCGAAGTCGATGCGGAAACCGGCGGTCTCGGCCGGCAGAAGGCGGTGGGCGTTGACCAGTCCGGCGACATCCTGTGCCAGCGGCGAGGTCGGGCCGTAGAGCGTGGCGCCGAGTGTTACATGCGCGGGGTCGGCGTCGGCGTTGGTCACCTGGCCGATCAGCGCATGGCGGGTGCCGTGCCGGACCAGGCGCGCGCCCGACACGGCGATGCGCGGGCGGTCCAGCCGGTCGCGGTGGAGGTCGGTCTCGGGCCGGGGTTGGCGGCGGCCGACGACGTTGAGGTCGAGGGTTTCCTGCCGCTGCAGCAAAAGCGGGGTCTGAACCGGGCGGAGGACTGTCGGCGCAAGATACCAGGCCCCGTCGCGGCGAACGGTGCGGACCGTCAGGTGTTGCTGGCGCAGGTCAAGCGCGGTGAGCCAGTCGAGTGTGACGGCAAAGTCGGCGATGGTCCCGGTCTGCCGCAAGGGGGTGATGGTGACGCCGGACAGTTTGCCGAACGAGGCGACCAGGCCGCCGGTCCAGCGCCAGGCGAACTGGACATCTTCGAACCGGCCCCGGGTTTCCGGGTCAAGCCGGGCGAAGGCGGCCTCGTGGCGGCGGAAGTCGAGGTCGTCGAAATAGGCCTCGATCACCGCCTGCGGCGCGGCGGGGCGGGTCAGGCGCTGTGTCAGGGACCAGGCGAGGGCCAGTGCGGCCACCAGTGTCACCAGCGCGCCCCCGGCCACGATCCGCCGGACGGCTTGGGGGTTGGTAAAGCGGGCCTCGGACCGGGTGACCGGGCGGAACCCTTCTGCCCGGGCGCCAAAGGTGCGGCTGAGGGCGGTGGACAGGAACAAAAGGCCCGCGGCGACCAGCGCGAGGGGTGGCAGGAGGCCCCACATCAGCACGTGCAGGGCCGGGATGTCCCGGCGCGGCAGGACCAGCGGTAGGGGCGGAATGTCGGGCTTTTCCCAGACCACCAGCCCGTTGCCCAGCCGGTTGAGCCGAGTCCAGCCGGCGAAGTGCAGGAGGGGATCGTAGAAGGCGTCGTTGCTGAAAATGTACTTAAGATTGTAGCGTTCGGCGTTCACCAGGAACTGCCGCAGCGACCCCAGGCCCGGCACGCCGAGGTATTTGGCATTCTCCAGCCGCTCGACCGAAAAGCGGGTGAGGTCGGGCAGGCGGCGGGCGGAGTGGTAGTTGCCGTCCACCGACAGCGCGTCGGTCTGGGCGGAGAGATAGGCGAACTGGTCGCCCAGCCCGAGCGTCAGGTAGCGCCAGCGGTTGTGTTCGTCCTCGGCCATGAAGCGCGCGACGGGGGCGGGATCGACGAAGTCCGGCTGGGTCGGCTGGATCCGGGGCAGGACGGCGGGCAGGACGGCCAGGCCGACCATGGCCAGGAAGATGCCGCCCATCAGCAGCCGATGCGCGCCGATGCCGACGGAGCGGGTGATGACCTCGCGCGAGCGGCCGTGGAGGAGGCCGTCGAACATCAGCCCGAGGAAGGGCAGGATCAGGATCGTCGCCCAGAAGGTGAAGCGGTCGAGGGTCAGGATGTCGAAGGCCCCACCCAGAAGCAGGCGCGGCAAGGGCGTGGTCCCACCGGTCCCGAGAAGGACACAGAGAAAAAGCGACAGCCCCAGCGGCCAGAGGCAGGTGGTGGCAGACTTGTAGAGCGCATAGGGCAGGAACAGGATCGCCACGCCCCAGGGAATGGCGAAGAACACCAGCCCGAGGTCGAGCCGTTCCAGAAAGCTTTCCCGGCTGCCGTGCGGGATCGGGACCTGGGTGATCGGGTCGGTGACGGACCAGTACCAGTAGGGAAAGACGGTCAAGACGATGGCGCCAAGCATCAGGACGGCCAGGACGGCTCCGCGCAGGAGGGCGGGGAGGAAGCGTGCAAGGACATAAAGGCGGGGGCGCCGGGCGGCGGGCTTGAGCTCGGCCACCGCCTTCAGCGCGTGGAGGCCAAGCGGCAGGATGAAGAGGACACCGCCGAAGATCGTCGTCACATGATGCGCGGCGGTGGTTGCGGCCGCAAAGACCGTCGCGGCAGCGCAGCTTTGCCAGCCGCCGTGGACGATCCAGCGGTAGACATGCGGCAGACCGTTCAGGAAGATGCCCAGCGAGCAGATGGTCGGCAATTGTCCGAACAGATGCACGGTCTCCGAGATCGACGAGGCGAGGACCGCCGCAAGCGCGGCATACCCTGCAGCACGCGGCGGCACCCAGAGGAGCGCAAACCGGTAGACCCCGGTGACCAGCAGCAGAAGCCCGCCCAGCTGCACCAGGACAAAGGCCGCGCGCAGGGGCAGGAAAGTCATCAGCCCCGCGATGGCCATATGCGTGCCGGGCGGATAGGAGGTCACGGCAAAGCCGGTGTACCAGCGCGGCTCCCACGGGTCGAACCAGCTGCGGTGGTAGTGGTCGGCAAAGAACATGTGGATGAACGCGTCGTAGGTGTTGCCGTGGGTGAAGGGCAACAGCCCGCCATGAAACAGCGCGGTGGCCGCAAGCGCGATCAGAAGCAGGCGCAAGCCGGCGCTGTCTTCGCTGGAACCTGTGGCGGGGTCGACGGTCATGCCGGAACAGACGGGCGCCCAGGTCGCGGCGTTTGCCCGACCCCGGTCGTAACGACCCGCCCTACCCTGTCAGATCAGGTTCATCTCACGCGCGATCATCGCGGCGTGGGTCCGGTTCCGGGCGTTCAGCTTGCGGCTGAGCGTCTTCACATGCAGCTTGATGGTGACTTCCTGCAGGTCCAGATCGCGGGCGATTTCCTTGTTGGACTTGCCTTCGCAGAGGCCACGCAGGACGTCGGTCTCACGCTGGCTGAGGGTACCGCCGCCCGTCTCGGCCTGCTGCATGAAACTGTAGGGCGCATAGACCTCGCCCGCGGCCATGAAGCGGACGGCGCTGACCATCGAGCGCGAGGACATGGTCTTGGGGACAAAGCCCGCCGCTCCCTCCTTGATCGCCTGCTCGGCCAAGGCGCGCGAGGCGGTGCCGGACAGGATCGCCACCGGCCGCCGGTCGTTGGCGGCGAGCATCTGGTGTAAGCCTTCCAGCCCGTTCATCCCCGGCATGTTGTAGTCCAGAAGGACCAGATCGAAGCTGCCGGTTTCATCGGCGGCGCGCACGGCTTCTTGTAAGGTCGGCATGGTAACGACCTCGACCACACCCTCGCTTTTCAGGAACGAGGCAAGGGCTTCACGCACCAGGTCATGATCGTCGGCAATCAGAACACGCATGGTCGAAACTGTGGTCAATCCGGCCGGTCTGGTCAACTGGCGGTGGTGAGGGGCGTCTTGTAACTGCATGGCTGTGTTCCGGCTACCGGGTGAAACTGTACTGCTGCGGCTTGTCCGCTCTCGAATGAAACTAGGGCTGTTCCGGTCTGCCGTCGCGCGGCCAGACGAAGAGGCCCGCAGCGCAAAAGAAGAAGCAAAAATATACGAAAGGGTAGGATTCTATCCCTATGCTTGCATGACGTGCGCCTAGGATCATGGCACTTATCCCAACGGCATCCAGCCCTTATGAGGTCGCTTATGTTTGCTTTACTGAACCGGACGATGGCCGCTTTTGCAGTGGCGATGGTAACCTCCGGCCCGCTGCTCGCCGACGGGTTAGCAGCCCCGACGGGCGAGATCCTGTTGACCGTGACCGGGGATTTCCCCGTCAAGAACCAGGATGACACGGCCGTGTTCGACGCCGAGATGCTGAAGGCCATCGGCGAGGTCAGCTTTGAGACGACGACGCCCTGGACCGAGGGTGCGCAGACCTTCACCGGGGTCCCGCTGCATGCCCTGCTGGACGAACTGCAGATCACCGAGGGCATGCTGAAGGCGACGGCGATCAACGATTATGCCATCGACATCCCGGTCACAGACGCGGTCGAAGGCGGCCCGATCCTGGCCTACCTGCAGAACGGCGAGCCGATGTCCGTCCGCGAGAAGGGCCCGCTGTGGGTGGTCTATCCCTATGACCTGAAGGCCGAGTACCAGACCGAGGTGACCTTCTCGCGCAGCATCTGGCAACTGGTCAGACTGGACGTGATCGCCAACTGACCGGCAGCTTGACCGGGGCATGGCAGGATGCGTGTGAGCAACAGCAGCCAGAAAAGCGGGCGCCGAAGCCGGGGCCCGCTTACGCTTGTGCTGGCTGCAACGGTTTCGGGCATCCTGCTGTGCACGCTGGCCATCTTCTTCCTGGCAAACACCGTCCATCGGGAAATCAATGATCTTGCGGTGGCGAACTCAGACACGACGCAATGGTCGCTGGTGCAGACCGAGGTCGAACTTCTGGCCCTGCAGGTCGCCATCCATGCGATCGAGCATCAGCCGACGCCCGACCTGTCCGAGATCAGGAAGCGCTTTGACATCCTGTACAGCCGGATCCGGCTGATTGCCGAAAGCGAGCAGTTTTCCAACCTGCGTCTGAAGCCCGATGCCGCCGGAAACCTCGCCCTGTTGCAGGCCTTTCTGGATCGTCATGTCGCAGCGATCGACGGCCCGGATGCCGAACTCGCGGCACATCTGCCGGACATGGCTGCGGACGTTGCGGCGACCCGCACGACGGGCCGCGAGTTTTCGCTTCTGGGGGTTCGCTTCTTTGCATCGGATTCCGATGCCAAGCGCGAAGGTGTGGCCGGGACCCTGGCCAGCATCGGCTATCTGACGGCGGCCCTGGTCGCGGCGCTGATGGGCGGGCTTGCGATCCTGGTCACCATGTTCCGGCGCAGCATGCGGGCCGAACGTGCCGCAGCGGATGCCCGGAACCGGTTGCAGGAGGTGATCGCCACCTCGCTGGACGGCATCATCGCAACCGATGCCGAGGGCAAGATCATCGAGTACAACGGCGCCGCCGAACGGGTCTTCGGCTATTCCCGCGCCGAGGCCTTCGGGCAGGACATGGCCGATCTGATCGTGCCGGACCACCTGCGCGCGGCGCATGCGGCCGGCATGACGCGCTATCGCCAGACGCGGGAAAAGCATGTGGTCGGCAAGGGCCTGGTGCGTCTGGAGGCGAAGCGCAAGGACGGGACGGTGTTCCCGGTCGAGCTTTCGCTCAGCTCGGCCAGTTTCAACGGAAGCGAGATCTTCGTGTCGTTCCTGCGCGACATCTCGGACCGGGTCGCCGCCGAGCAGGAGCTGATCCTGGCCCGTGACCGAGCCGTGGACGGCGAGCTGGCGAAGGCACGACTCCTTGCCGTCATGAGCCATGAGATGCGCACGCCGCTGAACGGCATTCTCGGCACGATCGAGTTGATGGAGGACTCGGGCCCCGCGCCGAAGCATCGCAAGTTCATCGCGGCGATGAAGACATCGGCCGAGCTTCTGTTGCATCATGTCAACGGCGTCCTGAACATGTCGCGGGCCGAGGCCGGAAAGCTTGACCTCCATCCCGCAGATATCGATCCGGCAGAGCTGGTGCAGGAACTGGTCGAAAGCCAGCGCCCCGTGATCGAGGCGCATGGCAACCGGATCACCTTCGACACGGCCGCCGCGCCGAAAACGATCGTTGTCGATCCGCTGCGGCTGCGGCAGGTGATCCTGAACCTGATCGGCAACGCGAACAAGTTCACCCGCAACGGCGAAATCCGGGTGGAATGCGACCGGTCGTCCGATGCCACCCAGGTCGAGTTCCGGGTGATCGACACCGGCATCGGCATTGCCGAAACCGATCTTGAGCGGATCTTCGAGGAATTCCAGACGGTCGATTCCAGCTATGGCCGCATGGCCGAGGGCACCGGGCTTGGCCTGGCAATCTCGCGGCGGCTGGTGCGGACCATGGGCGGCGAGATCGGCGTGGACAGCGAACCCGGCGAAGGCAGCCTGTTCTGGATCCGCCTGCCGATGGGACGCCCGGGCCAGGCGACCGGGGCACCCGCGCCCGACGCCAGAGCGCGACCGAAGGCGGCGGCTGTACGCAGGACCATGCGTGCGATGTCCGTCCTGCTGGTCGAGGACAACCGGATCAACCGCCTGATCGCGCGGGAAATGCTGCAGAATTCCGGGCACCGGGTCGAAGAGGCGCATGACGGGCGCGAAGGTGTCCGGATGGCGGGGATGAAGCAGTTCGACGCGATCCTGATGGACATCAGCATGCCGGAACTGGATGGCGTGCAGGCGACCCGCATCATCCGCAGCGAGGACGGTCCCAACCGCGACACCCCGATCATCGCCCTGACCGCGCATGCCCTGCCCGAGGATTCGCGCCGGTTCCTGCAGGCCGGGATCAACGACACCATCGTGAAGCCCCTGACCCGGGCCACGCTGACCGAGGCGCTGGCGCGGATGGCCACGGCCACGGCGAGCACGCCCGAGCGCCTGCCCGAGCTGGCCTCGGTCATGGCCGAGCTGTCGCAGCAGATCGGGGATGAGCAGGCCCGGCATCTCTTGACCGGCTTCCGTGCCGAGGGTGAGGCGCTGGCGCAACGGTGCGGGGCGGCGGACTGGGCAACCGAGCCGACTGAGACGCGGGCGCAGGCCGTCCACAAGCTTGCCGGATCGGCCGCAGTGCTGGGCGCGGGCGAGTTGCGGGCAGTGCTGAAGCGGCTGGAAACCAGCTATCGGCGGGGCAACGATGCCGAAGCCGTGGCGGAGCTTGCCGAGCTTGGCACGGCCTGGGACCTTACCCGCGCTGAGATCGACCGGATGCTTGCCGCCCCGGCCCTTGGCACGCCGGATCACGCGGGCAGCGCGGCGGCACGGTCGGTCAGCTGACCCCGTTCGCCCGCGCGATGAAGTCGGTCAGGTGCGGGACATAATCCTCGGGCCCGGCACCCCCTTGCGCCACGGCCCCGGCAAAGCTGTTTTTCGCCGCGCTTGCCATCGTGGTGGTGACGGTGGCCGCGTTGGCCATCGATTCCAGATAGCGCAGGTCCTTGTAGGCGTTCGTCAGGGTAAAGCGGTGCGCCTCGCGGTTGCCCTCAAGCGCATAGCCCATGAAGGTCTGGTAGAAGCCGCAGTCCATCCGGCCGCCGCGGATCACGGAATCGAAGGTGGCGGTCGAGATACCCACCTTGGCGGCCAGCGCCAGCGCCTCGGCATAAATTGCGGCATAGCCGAGCGAGAGGAAGTTGTTCAGAAGCTTCATCCGGTGCCCGTCGCCGACGCGCCCGATATGGACGATCTTCCCGGCCCAGGTCGCGATGACCGGCTGGAGGCGGGCGAAGATGTCAGGCTCGGCGCCCACCATGCAGTCGAGGGTCCCGGCCCAGGCCTCTTTCGGGGTGCGGGACAGCGGCGCATCGGCGAAGTGGACGCCCTTCGCGGCCAGGTCGGCGGCCAGGCGTTCGGTGACCGTGGGGTCCGAGGTGGAGCAGTCGACGATCACCGCGCCGGGCCGCAGGTGCGGGGTCATCCGCGCCACGGCCTCGGCCACCTGGGGCGAGCCCGGGAGCGTGAGGAAGATGATCGTCGACCGGGCGGCGAGGTCTTCAAGGCTCGCCTCGGTCGCGCCGCGCCCGATCAGGTCATCGATGGGCGCGCGGTTCCTATGGGCGGTGACGGTCAGGGGGTAGCCCTTTTCGACGATGTTCTTCGCCATGCCGTGGCCCATCAGGCCGGTGCCGACAAAGCCGATGTGTTCCTGGGTCATCTGCGTCTCCTTTCCGGGCAAGGTGGCGCAGGGGGGCCGGGTTGACAATCCCCGCCCGGCGGGGCGCAGTGGGGGCGGTCTGACAGGGAGGGTCCACATGTTCCGTGCGCTGGTTCTGGAGAAGGAAGGCGATGCCGCCGTTGCCCGGGTGCGGGAGCTGGACGAAAGCGCCCTGCCGGCCGGGGACGTGACGGTGGCGGTCGAGTATTCGACGCTGAACTACAAGGACGGCCTCTGCCTGTCGCCGACCGGGGGCGGGCTGGTGCGGGCCTGGCCGCATGTCGCGGGGATCGATTTTGCCGGGGTGGTCGAGGCGTCGGACGATGCCCGGTACAAGCCCGGCGACCGGGTGGTGCTGACTGGCTGGCGGGTCGGAGAGGTGCATTGGGGCGGCTATGCCCAGAAGGCGCGGGTCAAGGCGGACTGGCTGGTGCCGCTGCCTGAGGGCCTGACGACGCGGGCCGCGATGGCGGTTGGGACGGCGGGGTTTACCGCGATGTTGGCAGTGATGGCGCTGGAGGAGCACGGGCTGACGCCCGCGAAGGGCGAGGTGCTGGTGACTGGTGCCGCGGGGGGCGTGGGCTCGGTCGCGGTCGCGATCCTGGCGCGGCTGGGGTACCAGGTCGCCGCAGTGACCGGGCGGCCCGAGACGGAGGAGTACCTACGCGACCTTGGGGCGTCTCGGGTGTTGCCGCGGGCAGAGCTGGCCGAAACGGTGAAGCGGCCCCTGGAGAGCGAGACCTGGGCGGGATGTATCGATGCCGTAGGCGGCGCAATGCTGGCGCGGGTGCTGGGGCAGATGAAGTACGGGGGCTCGGTCGCGGCGGTGGGGCTGGCCGGGGGATCGGCGCTGCCGGCCTCGGTCATTCCGTTCCTGCTGCGGGGGGTCAACCTGCTGGGGATCGATTCGGTGACGGTTCCCTATGAACGGCGGGTGAAGGCCTGGGCACGGGTGGTGTCGGACCTGCCGATGGAAAAGCTGGAAGCGATGGTGCGGCCCGCCCGGCTGGAGGACCTGCCGGACCTTGGCGCGGCGATCCTGAAGGGGGGCGTGCAGGGCCGGGTGGTGGTGGACGTGAACGCCTGAGGCCCGTTCAGGCGGGAGGGTTGGGTCGAGGCTGAGCTGCTCTCCAGCCCTTTCCACGAGGGCGGGCCGACCTGCTGCGGCGAACCGTCACTCTCGTTGGAAATGGACGGCAAACGACACACATTGCCACCTGACGGTGCGCACAAGCGCGATCAAGCCCGGTTGGAAATCATGGACGCTCTTCTTCTTTCCCGGATTCAGTTCGGGGCGAACATCTCATTCCACATCCTGTTCCCGACGATCACCATCGCGCTGGGCTGGGTGCTTCTGTTCTTCAAGCTGCGCTTCAACGCGACCGGCGACCGCAAGTGGGCCGAGGCCTACATGTTCTGGGTCAAGGTCTTTGCGCTTTCCTTCGCGCTGGGGGTCGTGTCCGGCATCACCATGTCCTTCCAGTTCGGCACCAACTGGCCGGGCTTCATGGAAACCGTCGGCAACGTGGCCGGCCCGCTTCTGGCCTATGAGGTGCTGACGGCCTTCTTCCTGGAGGCGGTCTTCCTGGGCATCATGCTGTTCGGTGCCAGCCGGGTGCCGGGGTGGCTTCACACAACGGCCACGGCCTTGGTCGCCTTCGGGACCACGATGTCGGCCTTCTGGATTCTGGTCCTGAACAGCTGGATGCACACCCCGCAAGGCTATGAGCTGCGCGACGGCATCGTCCATGCGACGGACTGGTGGGCGATCATCTTCAACCCTTCGATGCCTTATCGGCTTGGCCACATGCTTTTGGCCAGCGGCCTGACCGTGGCCTTCCTGATCGCCGGGATCAGCGCCTTGCGGCTGCTCTTGAAGGACCGCAGCGAAAGCGTCCGCTCGACCTTCCGGGTGGGCGTGATCCTGGGGTCGGTGCTGATCCCCCTGCAGATCCTGATGGGCGACATGCACGGGCTGAACACCCTGGAACACCAGCCGCAGAAGGTTGCCGCGATGGAGGGCAACTGGGAGACGCAAAGCCATGTGCCGCTCCTTCTGTTCGCCCTGCCGGATGAAGCCGCACGCACCAACCATTTCGAGATCGGCATCCCGAGCCTTGCCTCGATCATCCTCAAGCATGACCCGGCGGGCGTCGTGCCCGGCCTGAACGACTTTGTCACCGCCGAGGGAGAGGTGCTGCACCCGCCCGTGGCCCCGGTGTTCTGGTCGTTCCGGATCATGGTCGGCGTCGGCGTCCTGATGCTCTTGGCCAGCTGGACGGGGGCGTTCCTCCTCTGGCGGCGCGGAGTGGACGCGATGCCGCGGCTTTACCTTTACGGGATGTCAGGGCTGGCGTTCTCGGGCTGGATCGCGACGCTGGCCGGCTGGTACACCACCGAGATCGGCCGCCAGCCCTGGCTGGTTCAGGGCGTGCTGTCGACCAAGGCCGCGGTGGCCGACGTGCCCGCGCCGATGGTCCTTTCGACGCTGGTGATCTACCTTGTCGTCTATGCGGCGCTGATCCTGGCCTACATGGGCGTCATCACCTACATGGCGCGCAAGGCTGCCAAGGGGGAACCCCTGCCCAAGGATGAACGTGTGAAGGGCGGCGAGGCCATGGCCGTCCCGGCGGAGTGACGATGATGTTCGCAAGCCTCGACCTGCCCTTCATCTTCGCCGCCCTTCTGGGGCTGTCGATCCTGATCTATGTCGTCCTTGACGGCTTCGACCTTGGCGTGGGGATCCTGTTCCCCTTCGCCAATCAGGACCAACGCGACACGATGGTCGCCAGCATCGGCCCGTTCTGGGACGCGAACGAGACCTGGCTGGTGCTGGCCATCGGGCTGTTGCTGGTGGCCTTCCCGGTGGCGCATGGTGCGATCCTGACGCAGCTGTACCTGCCCGTGGCCATCATGCTGGTCGGCCTGATCCTGCGCGGCGTTGCCTTCGAGTTCCGCGCCAAGGCACCGCTCAAGCACAAGCGAGCCTGGGACGGGGCCTTCTTCCTGGGCAGCCTGATGACGGGCCTGTCGCAGGGCTTCATGCTGGGGCTCTATATCATGGGGCTCAGCTATACTTGGTGGCACGTGGGCTTTGCCCTGATCACCGCCGTCTTCCTGACCGTGGGCTACAGTTTCATCGGTGCGAATTGGCTGATCGCCAAGACCGACGGCGCCTTGCAGCGGAAGGCGGTGGAGTGGTCAAGGGGCGGGATCTGGGGCGTTGTCCTGGGGATGGGGGCGATCTCGCTGGCCACGCCGCTGGTATCGGAACGGATCTACGAAAAGTGGTTCGGTCTGCCCGAGATGCTGTACCTGTCGCCTTTGCCGGTCCTTTCGGCCCTGCTGATCGGGTTGATCTGGTGGCAGTTGCGCCGCCTGCCGATGGAAGGGGACCGCCGGTCCTGGCTGCCCTTCGTCGCCACGATTGCGCTGTTCGCGCTCGGCTTCGCGGGGATGGCCTACAGCTTCTTTCCGTTCATCGTCCCCGAGGCGATCACCATCTACGAGGCGGCCAGCGCCCCGGAGTCGCTGGCGATCATCCTGGTCGGCACGCTGGTCGTGCTGCCGACGATCCTGGCCTATTCCATCCTCAGCTACTGGATCTTCCGCGGCAAGGCGACCGCGCTGCGCTATGACTGACGCTGTGCGGGGCTAGCGAACCAGACCCCGCACACCCTTGGAAATCAGGGTGCTGACCTCATAAAGCACCTGTGGCACCGCCAGCCCGCGCGGGCAGGCGAGGTATTCGGGCGTCCAGACCGGGTCGAACTTCTCCTTGAAGCTGCGCAGCCCTTCGAAATGATAGAACCGCTCGCCATGGTCGCGCACGAACCCGCCGACCCGGTTCCAGAGCGAGGCAAGACGGTGGCTTTCCAGCCCTGAAAGGGGCGCGGCCCCCAGCGAGAACCAGTGAAAACCCTGGTCCCGGCCCCACAGCATGATGTTGCCGAACAGCGCATCCATCGCGAATTTCGGCCCCTGCGGATCATGCCGCATCAGGTCGAGCGACAGCTCTGACCGGTCCGCGCCCTGCATGAGATTGGCAAAGGCGACGATCCGGCCGCTTTCGACGTGACGCAGCACCGCGTGGTCGAAATGCGCCAGGTAGTCCGGCGTGCAGGCGCCAAGGGAAAAGCCCTTCTCTGCCCCGCTGCGCGCGCCAAGCCAGGCATCCGACACCGCTTTCAGACCGGCAAAGGCGGCGGGAACCTGGGCCTTGGACAGGATCTCGAACGCATAGCCCTCGCGCACGGCCTTGTTCACCGCCTGCCGGAAATCGCGCTTGGCACTGCCCTCAAGCGTGAAGCGAGTCAGGTCCACCCGGGCCACTTCGCCGATCTTCAGGATCGACAGGCCAAGGTCCAGATAGGTCGGCAGGAAGGCCGATCCGATGCTGTAGAAGGCGCAGCGCCGCCCGGCCTGATCGGCCATCTCGCGGAAGGTCCAGATCAGCTGCCGCGCGGCTTCGGGGTCGCCGACCGGATCGCCTTTGGAAACCAGCGTGTGTCCGGTATCGGCATAGGCGAGATATGCGCGCCCGGTCGGATCGACCAGAAAGGACTTGTCACCGCTGAGCGCGATCTGCGCCTCGGGGTCGGGGCTTTGGGCCAGAAGGTCCAGCACGGGTTGCGGGATTGCGCCGGGCCGATGCCGCGGACCGCGCGGCATGACCAGCGCATTGAAGCCCACCGCCAGCATGACGACCGCGACAACCAGCGAGGCGCGCAGAAAGCGCGATGCATCGCCGTCCCATGCAAAGTCCCACCACAGCGTATCGCGATAGGCGACATGGCCATAGGCGAAGAACCCAAGCCAGAAGATCGGGAGTACCAGGGCCAGAAGCGCCACGAGCCAGGGCCCGTTCAGCCGGAAGACGGAGGTATGACGCACCCGGTAGAAGGCGCTACGGAAAAGCCCGAGGATGCCAAGCGCCGTTGCCAGGGACAGCGCTTCCTTCCAGTCGAGGCCCTTGGTCAGAGACGCCACCAGCCCGACGCCAAGCAGCAGCATGGCCACCGTCCAGGCCCGCGCCAGCCTACGATGCAACCCGCGCGCCACGATGAGGAGGAGGATGCCCGCAACACTGCCGACAAGGTGCGAGACCTCGACAAAGGCCAGCGGGAAGACGCCGCGCAGCAGGCTGACCCGCGTGGGATCGGAAGGCAGGTTGCCTGACACCAAGAGGATCACGCCCGAGACCAGCGCGATCCCGGCGGCAAGGATCGGCACGATCGGGGCAAGGAGGTCACGCGCAAGGGCAAGCCTGTCGCGCTTGCCCAGCGCCCAAAGCACCGCCATCCCCAGTGCCGCGACCACAAAGGGCAGCACGGTATAGACCAGCCGGTAGAGAAGCAGCGCCGCCAGCACGTCGGACCGTCCGGCTGCCCCGAGGCCCGCGATGATCGCGGCCTCGAACACCCCGATCCCGCCGGGCGTGTGGCTGAGAATCCCCAGCGTGATCGCGCCGACATAGACCGCGAAGAACACGGCAAGGTTCGGCGCGGCATCGGCAGGCAGAAGCGCGTAAAGCGTCAGGGCCGCCCCGCCGATATCGACAACCGCCACCGCGATCAGCGCCAGCGCCAGGCGCAGGTCGGGAAGGGGATAGCCGTGGCCGCCCAGCGTCACCATGCGCGGGCGGCGCGCCAGCCAGAGAAGGAAGGCGGACAGCGCCAGCAGCAGGGCGAACCCGACGGCGGACTCGAGCGTGGGACTGACCGGCAGCACGGCGGCCAGTCCCGCCGGGTGCAGGACCATCAAAAGCCCCAGGATCAGGAGGGCAGCCATCCAGAAGGCCGACCAGGAGGTCGCGATGATGCCGAGGACCAGCCCCAGCTCGATCCCGACTGTGCCGTAGACCCGGTAGCGCACGGCGGTGCCGGTCAGGTAGGAGGCCCCGAGGAGGTTCGAGATCGCGTAGCCGCTGGCCCCCGCCAGGGCCGCCACCCGCAGGGGCACGCGATCCGGTGCCAGCCTGCGGACGGCCAGCACGTCGTACATCGACAGCGCCGCATAGCTGACCATCATCGCCAGGACCGCCAGCGCCAGGGCCGACAGCGGGGCCGCCGCCAGATCGGCCTTGACGTCCGCAAGGTTGACCTGCCGCGACATCAGGTGCAGCGCGAGGATCGCGGCAATGGCCACACCGACAGGCACCAGCGTACGAAGCCAGGGGTTCTCGGCCAGCTGCAACAGGCATGAGAACAGGGACGGACGCGCGGGATTGGGCAAGGGGCTATCGGTCACGCAACCGTTCCTCCAGAAGGTCGATCTGAACCTGCTGCAGGGCCAGCAGCTTCTGCCATTGATGCGCAAGCTGGTGATCCAGCTTTTCATGCAACTGGCGGATCTCCAGTTCGGCCTTCAGGTTGACCTGATAGTCGTTCTGGCTGCGCTGACGGTCCTTCGTCTCCTGGCGCCGCTGGCTCATCATGATGACGGGCGCCTGCATTGCGGCGACGCAGGACAGGACGAGGTTCAGAAGGATGAACGGATAGGGGTCGAAGGGCCGGGCCAGAAGATGGCTGACGTTCAGCCCGATCCAGCCGGCCAGCACTGCCGCAAAGAGAATGATGAAAGTCCAGCTGCCGCCAAAGCTTGCCACCGCGTCGGCGGCGCGTTCACCGAAGGACGCAGGCAGATCGTCCTCGGGCTGGCGCGACAGGATCTGCCCGGTTTCCAGGCTGGCGATGACTTCGCGGTCGATCTCGGACAACTCGCCCCGGTCCAGTTCCAGCATCCGCTCGACATAGAGCCTGCGGAACCGCGACAGGTCCTTGCGGCAGATGAGCTTGCCCTCGGCCCAGCCCGGCGCTGTCTCGGCAATCAGGTCGGAAAGACCGGGGCGCACGGCACCCCAGGGACACATCGCCGCCAACGCATGATGTTCGCCGCAGACATGGCACAGGCCCTGCGGCACGGTCCGCCCCCTGGTCATGACCGTCCGGCCCCGGAAAGGCCGCGGCCGAGAAGGATAAGGGCGATGCCGTTGGCCAGGAAGTTGAGCCCGGTCAGCATCCCCAGCGTCCAGGCTGCCGTACCCGGCCATCCGGTCAGGATCAGAAGACCAAGGACCAGCGACGCAACTCCGGACAAAAGCAGGAGGCCCCAGGCCCGGACCTTGCCACGCAGGCCAAGTCCGACACTGATCGAGGCGGCGCCCTGGATCAGGTAGACGGCGATCAACAGCATGGTCATCGTCTGCACGCCGTCCTGCGGAAAGACCAGGAAGATCGCGCCCAGCGCCAGCACCAGGACGAACAGGGCGGTCGTCATCCGCCATTCGGGATTTGGTCGCAGGGACAGCCCGAAGCCCAGGCCTGCCGACCCCCAGACCAGCAAGAGCACGGCCACCAGCTGCTCGACCGCGATCGTGGCCCAGGCGGGCAACGCGGTCGCCAGAAACCCGAGGATCACGAAGAGAAGGCCGATTGCAGTCAGTCTGCCCATGGGTCGCAGCGGACCGGGCGTGGATGGAATTGTCATGATCTGTCCCCAAGCCAGGGTCGTCACACGCGACCCTTGATCTGAGGAGCTTGGTCCCAAGGAAACCGGTGCTGCGGTTTTCACGATGTTTACATCTTTGTAAGGAAGCATCGGATGCTGGATTTTCCGGATGTTCTGCGACATCGGTTGCCCAAGACGCCCCACGTTTCGAAGGTTTGACCTGTCATGAAGATCCTGCTGGCCGAAGATGACCGGAAAGTCGCCGACTTCATCATTGCCGGGCTTTCCGAAAACGGGCATTCGGTCGACCACGTCACCGATGGGCGCGAAGCCCTGACCTACTGTCTCTACAACAACTGCGACATCGCCATTCTGGACCGGATGATGCCGGGGATGGACGGGCTTTCAGTGGTCAGGACGCTGCGTGCGGCGCGCAAGGACATGCCCGTGCTGATGCTGACCGCGATGGCCGATGTCAGCCAGCGGGTCGAGGGGCTTGCCGCCGGGGCGGACGACTATCTGGCCAAGCCGTTCCACTTCTCGGAATTGCTGGCCCGAGTGACGGCGATTTCGCGCCGCCGGGGGGAGCCCAAGGAAGCGCCTACCCTCAGGGTGCACGACCTGACGCTGGACCTGCTGGCACGGACGGCTCGGCGGCAGGGTCAGCTGATCGAGTTGCAGGCCAAGGAGTTCGCGCTGCTTGAGGTGCTGATGCGCAATGAGGGCCGGGTGGTGACCCGGACGATGCTGCTGGAACAGGTCTGGAACTTCAACTTCGAGCCGAATACCACGGTGGTGGAAACCCATGTCAGCCGACTGCGGGCCAAGATCGACAAGCCGTTCGACACCGCCTTGATCCACACGGTCCGCAGCACAGGGTATTCCATGCATGGACCGCGCTGACGTCACTTCGGGTGCAGCCTTCAAGACCGCCTTGCGCGGAACTGCGGTGCTTGTCGTGGTTCTGGTCCTGTCGGGGGTGACAGCGTTCTTCTACTTGCGGCGCGAGATGATTGCCGAGCTGGAAGATCAGATCGTCGAAGACCAGATCGTCCTGGCCCAGATTTATCAGCACGGTGGGGCGTCCGAACTGATCGATGCCATCAATACTCTGCGCCATCCGCTGCCGACAAAGCTGCGGGCGCTGGGGCTGTTCGATGCCCATGGCGCGGTCCTGGCAGGCAATATCGACCTTGCCCCCGATGTGGTCGGCTGGTCAGAAGTCCAGCTTTCGATCCTGCATTTGGACACGATCGAGACGCCCCCCGCCCTCGGGACGTTCCATGTCAACACCACGAAACTGGACGGCTTTACCCTGGTCGTCGGTCGCAACCTCGAGGCGGCCGAGGCCAAGGAGGACCGGCTGCTTTTCGCGCTAACCATGATGGGCCTTGTGGTTGGCGCCGCGTTCCTGATTCTCGGTTATGGGGCCAGCATGTCGTCGCTGCGCAAGCTGGACCGGATGGCGAAGGTGCTGGACCGGGTGTCCCAGGGCGATACGGCGGCAAGGCTGGGTGTGTCGCAAGACAACGACCAGATCGACCGCGTCGCCCGCGCCATGAACGTGCACCTGGAGCGGCTGTCGATCCTGATGGGCACCACCAAGGCCAATGCCGCCGCCATTGCGCATGATCTGCGCACCCCCCTGTCGCGGGCGTTCCTTGCGGTCGACAAGGCCCAGCTGGGCCTCGATCGGGGCGAGGACCCGCGCACGAGCCTGGACGAGATCGAGGCCGAGCTTACCCGCCTGCGCAGCATCTTCGACGTGATCCTGCGCATCTCGCGGCTGGAGCAGGCCACGGATGACACCGCCACGGCGCCGGTGGCGCTGGCTCCGGTGCTGGCCGACCTGGCCGAAACCTTTGGCGCACTGGCGGAAGACAAGGGCCAGACCCTTGTCCTGAACCACGTCGCACCGGGGTTGGCGATCAGGGCGGATGCGGCGATGCTGTCGCAACTGCTGGCGAACCTCTTGCAGAATGCCATCACCCATTGCCCGCCGGCGACGGTGATCACGCTGGGCGCGGCAGCCGAGAACGGGATCGTGCGCCTCTGGGTGGCCGACACCGGACCGGGCATTCCAGACGGCGAACGCGAAAAGGTGTTCGAGCTGTTCTACAGCGTCGATCCCAACCGCACACAGGGCGGCAATGGCCTTGGTCTGGCTCTGGTCAAGGCGATTGCCGAACGGCTGGGCGGGCGGATCACCCTGTCGGATGCGAACCCCGGCCTGCGGGTGGAAATCGCCTTTCCGGCGTCTTCCGAAAAAAGCGAAACCTGACATATCGGTAAGGCTTCGGTCAGGCCGTGGCAATTTCCCTGGGTGAGACAGTCTGCATGCAACGATCCCGTTGCGGCACCGTTCGAAAGGGAATGGAATCATGAAAAAGCTCAGCACTGTCTCGACCATCGTTCTGGCTGGAGCCACCGCTCTTGTCCTTGGCACCGCCGCCTTCGCAAAGACCGGCTATGGCGAGATGCTTCAGTCGGTGAAGGACGGCCTGGTGTCGATCCAGGTGCCTGAGGCGAACCTCGACAAGCTGTCGGTGGCGCAGTTGGGCGCACTGTCCGAGATCATCGACAGCGATCAGTCGAACGCCGACAAGCAGGCTGCGGCCGAAGCGGTGATCCGTGATGCGCTGAAGCCGGATGCCATGCTTATGACCAATGCGGGCGCCAAGCAGATGGAGGCCGAACTGAAGGTCGATCTTGAAAGCGCTGGCCTGAAGATGCCTAGCCCCGACAAGCTGACCTTCGCGCAGGTCCAGGAACTGCTGGCGATCTTCGAATCCCCCGACGCGAATGATGCGGCGGATGCGGCTGCGGCTCTGTCGAAGATCGAGCATCCCGTGATGGCCACGATGGGCAATGCCGGGGCCAAGCAGCTGGAAGCGGAACTGAAGGGCAACCTCGCGACGGTCGGCATCACCCTGCCCGAGAGCGACAAGCTGACCTTCAAGCAGGTGTCCGAACTGACCACCATCTTCGACCAGGGTGGCTCGAACGCCGACATGAAGGCGGCCGCGATGCAGGTGCTTGGGATGTAACAGCGCCCCGCTTCGACCGGTGGTGAAATTGGACGGCGGGCCTTCTGGCCCGCCGTTCTGCATTCAGGCGCGTCGTCTGTCCGGTAAACGCCGCGTGAGTTTTCTGTCCCCGATGTATGGGTCGCGCACAGCGGGAGGCAACGGTCGGGCGCAGTCTTTCCCCATCCAATCCTGGATCATCGAAAGGAGCTACGACCATGACCTTCAAATCGAAACTCGGCACGGTTCTGCTGGTTGCCCTGATGGCTTCCACGTCGGTCGCCTCGCTGTCCCATGCCAACACCGACGCGAAGCCCGCCTACGCCACGCAGACCCAGATGCTGCGGCTGTCCGAAGAGGCCCTCACCGCGATCAACAGCGCCCAGGCCGCCCGGCTTGAGCTGTTCAACAACAACCCCGAAGGCGCCAAGGCTGCGGTCGATCGCGGCATCGGCGCGCTTGAGGCGGCGCAGGAAACGATGAAGACCGTGGTGATCCCGGGCACGGACGCCGCTGATGCCAAGACGGAATACCTGCCCTTCGACAGCAAGATGAGCCTGGCCGAATCCTTCACCGTGACGCCCGAGAAGGAAGCGGCGCTTGGCAAGGCGAAGGGGATGTTCGAGGCGAACGCGCCTGACCGCGCCATCGACGTGCTGCGGGAAGCTTCGGTCGACGTGATGGTTTCGACCGCGCTGCTGCCCGGCAATGCGACGCTGACCGAACTGCGCAACGCCCAGAAGCTGATCGCTGACGGGAAATACTTCGAGGCCAACGTGGCGCTGAAGTCCATCGAGGACAGCGTGGTCGTCCGCAGCTTCGGAATCGACGCAATCCCGGTGCAGGGCCACAAGGGCTGATGCAGGGTTGACCCGGGGACGACCCCGGGGACCATGAAAACGGAAAGGGCCGGAACCTGTGATCGGGGTCCGGCCCTTTCCATTGCCGCGTCACGCGACCTGTTCCGATGCGCCCCTTGTCGGCCTAATGCGCGGTCACAGGTGCGGCAGACCCTTTCCGCGGGCGCTGCAGGATCAACAGCACCGGCAGCATCAGGAAGGCCGCCCAGCCGGTCAGCACGAAGGCATCCTGAAACGCCAGCATCGAGGCCTGGGCCGACACCAGGCCCGCCAGCGTCTCGGCGCCCCCGGGGGAACTGGCGGTTTGGCCAAGGGGTGCGAGCACCGCAGTCACCTGCGGGTTGAAGGGGGTGATCCCGGCGGTCAGGCTGGCCCAGTGGAACTGCGTCCGGCTGGCCAGTTGCCAGCCGATCACCGCGATCCCGAGCGACGATCCCAGAGACCGCATCACGCCGTAAAGACCCGAAGCCTCGTCCTGGCGGTCAGGCGCGATGTTCTGGAAGGCGAGAGTGGACATCGGCACGAAGAACAACCCCATCCCGACGCCCGAGATCATGCCGGGGACGGCCAGATCCCAATAGCCCGCGTTCAGGTCAAGCCAGCCAAGGGACAGGTTGCCAAAGCCTGTCAGCGTCAGTCCCATGGCGACCAGAAGCCGCGGGTCGTACCGCCCCAGAAGATAGGACCCCGTCACCACCATCGACACCCCGGCCGCAAGTCCGCGCGGCATGAACAGCGTCCCGGCATCCAGCACCGGATAGCCAAGCAGGCCCTGCACGAACAGGGGCAGGATCGCGATGGTGCCGTACATCGCCACGCCGAAGCCGATGATCGTGGCGTTGGCCGCGGCAAAGCTACGGTCGCGCAAGAGGCCGAAGTCGATGATGTTCGTGCTCAGGCCCCAGCCGCGCGCGACGAACAGCACCGCCGCCACCGCCGAGATCAGCGCCGCGACCTGGATGAAGTGCGAAGCGAACCAGTCGCGCGTCTCGCCCTGGTCCAGCACCAATTGAAGCCCACCGATGGCCAGAACCATCAGGACAAGGCCGGTCCAGTCGATATGCACGAGCTTCGGCGGCTCGGCCTTCAGCTCTCCGGCCATCATCACCAGTGCGAAGGCGGCGATCGGCAGGTTGACGTAGAACACCGCGCGCCAGCTGAAGTATTCGGTCAGGATGGCGCCCAGCGTCGGCCCGAGGACGGGCGCCACGACGACGCCCAGCCCGAATAGAGCCATGGCCTGCCCACGCTTTTCCCGGGGAAAGCTGTCGAACAGGATCGACTGCGACAGGGGGATCAGGAAAGCGCCGAAGAGGCCCTGCCCCAGACGGCAGGCGACGATCCATTCCAGGCTTTGCGCCAGACCGCAGAGCATGGAAAACCCGGCAAAGCCCATGATGGCCGTGGTGATCAGCCGACGGCGACCGAAACGGCGGGCGAACAGGCCGGTCAGCGGCATCACGATGATCGAGGCCACGATATAGCTGGTCAGGATCCAGACCGTCTGGTCCGAGGTGATCCCGAAAGCGGCCTTCATGTGCGGCAGGGCCACGTTGACGATGGTGCTGTCCAGAACCTCGAGCACCGCGGTCAGGACGACCGCCAGAACGACAGTCCAGCGGGCGGCAGGCAGGGGCGTCGCGGTGGCCGCCGTTGCGACGCCGCTCATGGTGCGGCCTTCTGGGCGGTCCGGGCATCGACCGTGGCGGTCACGCTGGCCCCCACGCGCAACCGGACAGGCGAGCCGGAGGGCAGCGGGTCAAGCGAGATCCGCACCGGAAAGCGCTGGGTGACCTTGACCCAGTTGCCGGTCGCGTTCTGCGCGGGCAGCAGCGAAAACACCGCCCCAGAGCCCGCGCCCAGGCTTTCGACCTTACCGGTCAACGACTGGCCGGGGTACATGTCGATGTCGATCTCGACGCTTTGGCCGGGGACGATGCGGGACAGGTCGGTTTCCTTGAAATTGGCGTCGATCCACCAGTTTCCATCCTCGACGATGGAAAACAGCGGCTGACCGGCGGACACGACCTGGCCCGGGCGCAGGCGCAGGTTCGCGACCCAGCCAGAGGCCGGGGCCGTCACCGTGGCGTGCGACAGGGCAAGCTGGGCCTGATCCAGGGCGGCCTGGGCTGCCTTGATGGCCGGGGCCTTGCCGCCGCCTGCCTGATCCCGTGCCGCCGCCAGCGCAGCCTCTGCCGCTGCCTTGGCCGCTGCGGCCTGATCGCGCGCAGTCTGCAACTTTTCCAGCCCCGCCGGGGCCAGATCGCCGGACGCTGCCAGTTTGCTGTCACGGGCAAGGTCGGCCTCGGCCTGCGCCAGGGCGGCGCTGGCCGACGTCACATTCGCCTCGGCTGCAGCGACCTCGTTCGTGGAGGCGCCGGTGGACAGGGTGGCCAGGTCCAGTTGCGCGCGCGCCTGGTCGACAGCCGCCTGCAACGCGCTTGCGTCCAGCGTGAAGAGGACATCCCCCGCCTGCACATGCCCGTTCTCGACGACGGCCACGGTTTCGACCTTGCCCGCAACCTGGGGGGCGATGGTCAGGATATCGGCCTGCAACGTGGCGTCATCGGTCGAGGGGAAGGCCTCCTGACGGGCCCACCATGTGTAAATTCCGCCACACGCTGCAAGTAGCAGGCCGACAAGCAGCAAGGGTTTCAGCGCAGGCATGGGGATCGGCACCTTTCATCAGGATGCAGGGTTGGCAATGAAGGGGGGCGGGAAGGGCCGCGCGTCCGTTACGGGTCATCCCGACGGATGCGATCGGCATCCCCGGCTCCGCTGGACCAGATGCTCTGCAGGCCCTGATCACCGGCGTAATGGTGCAGCAGCGCCAACAGCCCGTGCCCGATCAGGAACAGCCAGACCAGAACGCCGGTCAGGCCATGCAGCCAGCGCAGCCATTCGCCCAGGGGCGTCGCCGAGGCCCCGTCGAACGCGGCAAGCAGGTGGCCGACCCCGGTTGCGGCCATGACCGTGACAAGCACCAGCCCAAGGCCATGTGCTGCCGAAGCCATGGGCGCTGTCGTCCGGAAGTCCGCAAGATGGCCGTGTCGCAAGGCCGCCCAGTGCCGACGCGCGTCTGCGAAGAGTGCCGAACGCCGATCCGCGTTGAACCAGGGAAACAACAGGCCCGCCTCGGTGCCGCTGCGACGGGTGGCGATCACGACCCAGAGGGTCAGTGCCAGCGCCCCGATCAGGAAGTCGCTGTCCTTGTGGAGGGTGAAGAAGCCGTTGCCGGCATGACGTGCCGAAGGGGCCTGCATGACCAGGCCTGCGATCAACTGGACGCCGACGGCTATGGCAAGCGCGCCATGCAGGAACCGCGTGGGGCCAGAATGGTGGGACTGCACTGTCGCTCTCCGGCTGCGGGCGCCAGGTCGCCGGCGGATCAGGGGCCACGGTGCCTTTCCCGATCTGCCGCTGGCGCGTGCATGGTTTCTGATGATCGCGTTCCACCTTTGCCGGATCGACTGTCGCGTGCTGTGCCGAAACCTTACATTTTTGCAAGAATTCCCCCGGCACGCGACGTGCTGCAGCCGGACCGCATGTTCGGAACGGGTTTCCTGACAAAGAGTTAAACCTGCGGAAAACGGTGCGGCAGATCGCACCGCTAGCTCTGTCGTCGTGGCCACAGGGCCCGTTCAGAGAAAGACGACATCATGTATGCACTCCGCAAAACTCTGCCTTCGAAGCTTCTGGCCGTGATGACCGCAGTGGTCATCGCGGGCTCGGCACTCACCGGGCCCGTGCTGGCCGCGAACCCCACCGACCCGATCACCGAGACGGACGTCCTTGCCGCCGAGGCCACCTGGGGCGCAGGCATCGTTCATATCGGCGAGGTCTTTACCAAGGGCGGCGACTACAGGGCGGCCGCGATGGAGCACATCGACGCACTTTACGGCTATGACGACGGAACCGTCCTGTTCAAGCCGACCAAGGCGGCCGTCGACGAGTTCCGCGAGACGAAGGATCAGGCGCTGTCCTACTTCGTCGGCGGGTCAGAGAAAGAGGACCATGGCTTTGCGATCACCCCGTGGAGCGAGGTGCGCTTTGACAACCAGGGCATGGTGATCGACAAGGACAGCGCCGTGGCAATGGGGAACTACTACTTCACCAATGCCAAGACCGGCGAAGAGGTGAAGGTCGACTTCACCATGGGCTTCAAGCGCGCACCGGATGACGGGCACCTGGAGATCTTCCTGCACCATTCCTCGCTGCCCTACAAACCGGCCGAATGACCGTCGGCCGAGGGCAACAGGTAAGGCGGGTCCGACGGGCCCGCCTTTTTTGCATTTCAGCGATCAGCGGGCGAGAAAGTCGCAAGTTTCCGAAAGAGTTAAAGCTGCGGACAGGTTTCCGTAAGCTTTTCGTTCACTGTCTTGGGTTCACACGTGGATCAGCGACCGGAATCACGGGGTTCGGATCAGTCCGTGGGGGCCAGATGCCCCGCCAGGAACCGAACGACCCGAAAGCTCCGGAGGCGTCCAGACCATCGGACGTTGCACTCGGCGTGACCTTGGGTTGGCCGAAAACCAGACAAGGGAACCGACATGAACCGGATCAAGACCATCGCCGTCGTCCTTGGGGGCGCGGGTCTCGTCGCGGGCATTGTCGGCGGTCTGGTTCTTCTGTCAGGGGTGGTCAGCGTCAGCGCCCGCCCGCCACATTCCGGGTTGACCACCGCGCTCCTCCACACCGCCTTCACCCGCAGCGTCGCGCACAATGCTGGCGACCTTGTCGTGCCGGACGACCTTGATGCGCCCGGGCGCGTCGCACTTGGGGCCAGGACCTATGCGGCGGTCTGTTCCAACTGCCACGGCACCCCGGGTCTGGGACAGAACCCGATTGCCCTGTCGATGCGGCCCAGTCCGCAATACCTGCCTGCCGTCGTCGGTCAGTTCTCGGATGCAGAGCTGGCCTGGATCGTCGACAACGGGGTGAAGTTCAGCGCGATGCCCGCCTGGCCCGCCGAAGGGCGGCTGGATGAGACCTGGTCCGTGGTGGCCTTCCTGAAGCAGCTGCCCGACATGACGCCCGCGGATTACGCCGCGCTGACGGCAAGCGACCCGGCCGCGGTGACCGAGATGCCCATGGGCACGGACCTTGCGCCCGTGGAAAGCAAGATGCCGCGCCGGTCCGAACCGCTGGAGGAATATGCCTGGACAGTGCCTGCTTCGGGGTTCGGCGGGGTCGCGGTTGGCAACGAGCCCCTGGTCCGCTGTGCGGGCTGCCACGGTGTCGACGGCCGCGGGACGGTGACCGGGGGCGAGGCGCCGAACCTGACGATCCAGACGGCGGAGTATCTGCACGCCGCCCTGCGGTCCTATGCCGAGGCGCGGCGCCACAGCGGCTTCATGCAGCCACAGGCGGCGACCCTGACGGACGCGCAGATGCTGGCCCTGGCCGAGTATTTCAGCCGGGTCCCGCGTTCGGCAGGCGGCCCCGACGCGCCCTCAGCCGAAGCGCTGGCGCGCGGACGTGACATTGCGATGAACGGCATTCCCGACAAGGGCGTCGCCGGCTGTCTGACCTGCCATGAGCGCGGCGCCGATGAACCCGACAAGGGCCTGTACTTCCCGTCGCTTTTCGGCCAGTCCGAGACCTTCCTGCGCCGCCAGCTCGACCTGCTTGCCGCCGGGTCGCGCGGCGCCACTGGCATCTACAACCCGATGCACGCCGAGGCGCATGGCATGTCGCAGGCCGACCGCGATGCCGTGGCTGCCTGGCTGTCCGCCCAGGTGCCGACGAAGGTGGCAAGCCTGGGCCAGGAGGCGGTCCCGGTATCGGCCAAGATTCAGGAAATGACGGTCAAGGTCTGCGCGACCTGTCATGAGGCTGACCTGGCGGGCAGCAAGGATGGCCATGCGCCGAACCTGACCCTGCAGACGGCGCCCTATATTCTGGAAACCCTGCACAGCTTTCACCTGAACAAGCGCCACAACAGCCAGATGGTCGAGATGACCCGCAACCTGACCATGGCCGAGATCGAAAGCCTTGCGTCCTTCATCGGGGACATGCCCCCCGTGGCCCGTGCGCAAGAGCTTGACGCCGCAGCCATCGCCCGGGGTAAGGAGCTTGCGCTGAACGGCGACCCGGAGCGGGGGCTGCCCGCCTGCGCGACTTGCCACGGCGCGTCCGCGGTCGAAGCGCTGCCGCTGTTTGCGCGGCTGGATGGCCAGTCGGCGGTCTATCTGGAACGGCGGCTGAGAGAGCTGGACAGCGCCTATGCTGCCAAGACGGCCGGGCTGAACCCGATGTATCAGTTTGCGCGCAAGCTGACGGAAGGGGAACGGGCCGACCTTGCAGCCTATTTCGCCAGCCTGCCCCCGGTTCCGAAGTAACGCTCTGGTCGCTTTGGCGCCGGGTCGGGGAAACTCCAGAACAGTCCGCTCTGGACCGGTTCCGACAGATCGGGCTGTTGCGCCAACCCCAAACGTCACGTCTTGCGCGAGCCCTCTGCCTTGAGGCAGAACGAGACCACCCTGCCGCGATCCAAGACAGGGCGCCATGTGCGCATGGGATAGAGAGGGGTCCGTTCCGCGATGAAGGGCAGGCTGCGTAGCTGGATGTGGGCCCTTGCCGCGGCTTCCGTGCTGCTGATGCCCGTGGTTGTCCAGATGGCGACCAGCAACGTCCTGACCGAGGGACGGGAGCGGGCCGAGAGCAATCTGCGGCAAACTGTAAACGCACTGGAAAGCTACCTGCGCCGCTATGAGGCGCTGCCTGTCCTGCTGGCGCAGAATGAAGAGGTCGGGCTATTGCTGGCCAACCCGGACGATGCGCAGCGGGTTGCCGCCATGAACCTCTGGCTTGCCCGGACAAATGCGCTGATCGAGGCATCGGACCTTTACGTCATCGACCTGGACGGCGACACGATTGCCGCGTCGAACCATGACCGGGATGACAGCTTCATCGGCCAGAACTTCTCATACCGGCCCTATTTCACCGAAGCGCGCGATGGTGGCCTGGGCCGCTATTTCGCATTGGGCACTACGTCGGGGGTGCGGGGCTACTACTTCGCCTCGCCGGTCCGGGACGAGACTGGGCGGGTCCTTGGGGTGGTGGCGCTGAAGGTCGGGGTCGACGCGATCGAGGCCGGCTGGCGCGCGCGCGACTACCGGATCCTGGTCACCGATCCCGAGGGCGTGGTGTTCATGTCGACCGAAGCGGACTGGCTTTATCGCGGGATTCTGCCATTGACCGACGAGCGGCGCGCGCGGCTGGCCGAGACCCGGCGCTATTCCGACGCAGACCTGACCGAACTGCAGGTCGCCTCTGCAACGTCGAACGGGGTGACGCTGATGCAATTGGCGGGTGGCGACAGCGTGGTGCACGAATACATCGCGACCGAAGAGCCGATGCCCCGCGCGGGCTGGACCGTCCGCGTCCTCTTGGACGCGGCACCGCTACGGGCGCAGGCGCGCCTGATCATCGTTGCTGTCGCGCTGTTCCTGCTGGTCGGATTCCTTTCGGCCTGGACCGTCGCGCAGCGCCGGGCGCGGCTGGCGGAACGCCTGGCCATGCAGGCCGCAGCGCGGGCCGACCTGGAACACCAGGTGTCCGAGCGGACGGCCGACCTGACCCGTGCGAACGCCGACCTCCACCGGATGCAGGCCGACCTGGTGCAGGCGGGAAAGCTGGCCGCATTGGGACGGATGTCTGCGGCGCTGAGCCACGAGATCAACCAGCCGCTTGCCGCCGCGCGCAACTATGCCGACAGCGCGGGGCTGCTGATCGACCGGGGCGATACGGCCCGTGCCAAGGAAAACATCGGCCAGATCCTGGGCCTGATCGACCGGATGGCCGCGATCGCCCGCCACCTGCGCAACGTGGCGCGCAAGCCGAACGAGCCCTTGAAGGCCGTGGACCTGGCAGCGGTGGTGCGGGATGCGCTGACCATCGCGCAAGCCCGCCTGACTGCGGCAGGGGCCGAGGTGGTACTGGACCTGTCCGCAGAACTACCCCCGGTACTGGGCGGCCCGGTGCGGTTGCAGCAGGTGATCGTCAACGTGGTGTCCAACGCCGCCGACGCGGTCGAGGGCATGGCTGACCGGCGCATCCACCTGACCGCCTCTCCAGCCGCCGAAGAGGTGACGCTTGCCATCCGCGACCATGGGCCGGGCGTCGCCCCTGCCATTGCAGACCGCATCTTTGACCCGTTCTTCACGACCAAGCAGCTTGGATCGGGTCTCGGCCTTGGGTTGTCGATCAGCTACAACATCATGAAGGATTTCGGCGGCGACCTGAGGGTCTCGAACCATCCGGACGGCGGCGCCGTCTTCACGCTGGTGCTGCGCCGCGCCGGAACCAGTGCGTTGGCCGCGGAATGAAGCAGACCGTCCTTCTTATCGATGACGACGAGGCGATGCGCCGGTCGACCGAGCAGGCGCTGGAGCTTGCGGATTTCACCGTCCAGTCCTTTGCCAGTGCCGAGGCCGCACTGCCCTTCATCGGCCCCGGCTTTACCGGCGCGGTGATCTCGGACATCCGGATGCCGGGCATGGACGGGATGAGCCTTCTGGAACGCCTGACGCTGGCCGACCGCGAACTGCCGGTGATCCTGATCACGGGCCATGCCGAGGTGTCCCTGGCCGTCGAGGCGATGCGGCGCGGGGCCTATGACTTCATCGAAAAGCCGTTCTCGACGCAACGATTGGCCGCTGTCCTGCGTCGCGCGCTGGATCGCCGCGCGCTGGTGATCGAGAACCGCCGCTTGCGCGCCGTGGCGGGTCAGCGCGACGACCTGGAGGCGCGGCTCCCGGGTCGCAGCCCCGCCGTGATCGACCTGCGCCGCCTGGTGCGCACCCTTGGCCCGTCCGAGGCAGATGCGCTGATCACCGGGCCGACGGGCGCCGGGAAAGAGGTGGTTGCGCAGGCGATGCACGACCTGTCGCCGCGGTCCGGCAAGCCCTTCATCGCGATCAACTGCGCGGCCCTTCCCGCGCAACTGATCGAAAGCGAGCTCTTCGGCCACGAGGTCGGGGCCTTTCCGGGCGCCCTTCGCGCGCGCTATGGCCGCTTTGAACATGCGCGGGGCGGAACGATCCTGCTGGACGAGATCGGGTCGATGCCCCTGGACCTGCAGGCCCGCCTGCTGCGCGTGCTGCAGGACCGGGTGATCACCCGGCTTGGGTCCAACGACCCCATCGCGCTGGATGTCCGCTTTCTCGCCACCTCCAAGGCCGACCTTTCCCAGGCCGCCGCCCAGGGCACCTTCCGGCAGGACCTGCTCTACCGTCTTGCCGTCGCCACCATCCGCGTGCCCGCGCTGTCCGACCGGCGCGAGGATATCCCGCTTCTGTTCCTGCAACTGGTCCGCGAGGCTGCCGCGCGTCACGGGGTCGAGGATCGCGTCCCGGACCCGGAGCTGCTGGCCGAGCTTTCCGCCCGCGATTGGCCGGGCAACGTGCGCGAGCTGCGGAATGCCGCAGACCGGTTCGTCCTGGGTCTCGACTGGATGGAGGGCACGGGCCCCGAAGCCCCGCGGCTTGCCGACCGCGTGGCGGGGTTCGAGCGCAGCGTGATCGCGGGGGCCATCGCCGCGCATCGCGGGCATCTGCGGAAGGTCTACGAATCGCTCGGGATCAGCCGCAAGACGCTCTACGAGAAGATGCAGAAGCACGGCCTTGACCGCCGTCTGATCGTCGAGGGGGACGAGGGCGAGAGCTGATCGCCCTGAGGTGGGTGGAAATCCACCCATGCCCAAGCCCGCGATGGGGCCATTCCTACCCAAACACCCTGCCGACGGGTCGGAAACCTTCCCGCCACCCGACGGTTTCCTTTGCCCGCGCGCCGGTTTCGCGCGCCCTTGTCCGCAGCCCGGACGGAGGAGGAAGCCGACCGGGGACACCAAGCCACGTCTGGGAGGACATCATGGCACTTTCGAAAACGCTCTCCGGCCTTGCGGCCGGCGCGGTCCTGACCGCATCAACCGCCTTCGCCCAAACCTATCCCGAACGGCAGATCACCATGGTCGTGCCGTTCTCGGCCGGTGGACCCACCGACACCGTGGGCCGCCTGATCGCCGAGAAGATGTCGGCCGACCTTGGCCAGCAGATCATCGTGGAAAACGTCGGCGGAGCCGGCGGCACGCTCGGTGCGGGCCAGGTGGCGGGGGCCGAAGCCGACGGCTACACCATCCTTCTGCACCACATCGGCATGGCGACCAGCGCCACGCTCTACCGCAACCTCGCCTACAACCCGACCGAGGCCTTCGAATACATCGGCCTCGTGACCGAAGTTCCGATGACCATCGTCGCACGCAAGGACCTGGAACCGGCGGATTTCGCCTCGCTGATCACCTACGTGAAGGAAAACGCCGACACGATCACCATGGCGAACGCCGGGATCGGCGCGGCTTCGCATCTGTGCGGGATGCTCTTCATGCAGGCGGTCGAGGCGCCCATCGTGACGGTCCCCTACAAGGGCACCGGCCCGGCGATGACGGAACTTCTGGGCGGCCAGATCGACATCATGTGCGACCAGACCACCAACACCGCCGAACAGATCAAGGGCGGCACGATCAAGGCCTATGCGGTGACGACACCCGCGCGGCTGGACATCTTCCCCGACTTGCCCACGGTGGCCGAAGGCGGCTTCCCCGAGATGGAGGTGTCCGTCTGGCACGGGCTTTACGCGCCGAAAGGCACGCCCGCCGAGGTGACCGCGCGCCTTTCCGCCTCGCTGCAGGCGGCGCTGGCTGACCCGGCGATTGCCGAGAAGCTGGCGGAACTGGGCACCGCGCCCTCGCCTGCCGCTGACGCGACCCCCGAGGCCCTGAAGGCCAAGCTGGAAGCCGAAATCGCGCGCTGGAAGCCGATCATCGAGACCGCTGGCGTTTACGCCGACTGACCTGATCCGGGGGGCGCCTGCGCGGTGCCCCCCAACCTTTGGCGAGGGGAGGCGCCACCGTCATGAAACTCACCATCGACTGGACCGACGCTCTTGCCGGTCTGCTGTTCATCGCCTTCGGGCTTCTGTTCGGCGTACAGGCGCTGGGGCTGGAAATCGGCACCGCATTCCGGATGGGACCGGGCTACTTCCCGCTCGTGCTGTCCGGGATCCTGATCCTCCTGGGCCTCGCCATCATCGCGAGCGCCATCCACGACCGCGGCAGCGAGGGGATCGGCACGCTGGCCTGGCGCGGGGTCCTGTTCATCCTGCCCGCACCGATCTTTTTTGGCCTCACCGTCCGTGGCCTGGGCTTCGTTCCCGCCATCTTCCTGACCACGCTGATCGCAGCCCTTGCCTCGCTGAAGATGCGCCTGCCCTGGGCGCTGCTGCTTGCCGCCGGGGTCACCGTCTTCGCCACCCTGGTCTTTTCCTACGGCCTCGGCCTGCCCTTCCGCCGCTTCGGCCCTTGGCTTCCGTTCTGAGGCATTGAAATGGACCTTCTTTCCAACCTCTCGCTCGGCTTCGCCACTGCCGCCTCGCCGGAGAACCTGTTCTTCTGCCTGATCGGCGTGATCCTCGGCACCCTGATCGGGGTCCTGCCGGGGATCGGGGCCACCGCGACCATCGCGATGCTACTGCCGATCACCTTCCAGCTGGAACCTGTCTCCTCGCTCATCATGCTGGCGGGTATCTACTACGGCGCGCAATATGGCGGCTCGACCACGGCGATCCTGATCAACATGCCTGGGGAAAGCTCCTCGGCCGTCACCGCCATCGACGGCTACCAGATGGCGCGGCGCGGCAAGGCGGGGACTGCGCTGGCCGTGGCGGCGCTGGGGTCGTTCTTTGCGGGCACGGTGGCGACGCTTCTGGTCGCGCTGTTCGCGCCCCCCCTGACCGCCATCGCGCTGAAGTTCGGCGCGGCAGAGTATTTCAGCCTGATGGTCCTGGGTCTCGTCTCGGCCATCGCGCTTGCCCACGGGTCAATCCTGAAGGCGCTGGCGATGGTCGTCCTTGGCCTGATCCTCGGCCTTGTCGGCACCGACATCTACACCGGCACGCCCCGCTTTACCTTCGGGATCACCGAATATGCCGACGGGCTTAGCTTCGTCGCCCTCGCCGTCGGCGTCTTCGGCATCGCCGAGATCCTGCGCAACCTGGAAGGCGAGCAGGATCGCACCGTCCTTGGCACCAAACTCGGCGGCCTTTTCCCGTCGCGCGAAGACCTGAAGCGGATGGTCGCGCCAATGGTCCGTGGCACCGCGATCGGCTCAGTCCTGGGTATCCTGCCCGGGGGTGGGGCGGTCCTGGCTTCCTTCGCCTCCTACACGGTCGAAAAGCGCTTGTCGGACACGCCGCAAGAGTTCGGCCAGGGCGCCATCGCCGGCGTCGCGGGACCGGAATCGGCCAACAACGCCGGGGCGCAGACTTCGTTCATTCCCCTCCTGACCCTGGGCATCCCGGCGAACCCCGTGATGGCCCTGATGGTCGGAGCGATGATCATCCAGGGCATCGTCCCCGGCCCCAACGTCGCCACCGAACAGCCCGAGCTGTTCTGGGGCATCATCGCCAGCATGTGGATCGGCAACCTGATGCTGGTGATCCTGAACCTGCCCCTGATCGGGCTGTGGGTGAAGCTTCTGAAAGTGCCCTACCACGTCCTGTTCCCGATCATCATGGCCTTCTGTTCCATCGGGGTCTATTCGGTCAACTCCAACGTCTACGACCTCTACGCGGTCGCCTTCTTCGGTCTGATGGGCTACACGCTGCTCAAGCTGAAATGCGAGCCAGCGCCGCTCCTCCTCGGCTTTGTCCTTGGTCCGATGCTGGAAGAGAACCTGCGCCGCGCGATGATCCTGGGCCGTGGCGATCCGTCGATCTTCGTGACGCGCCCGATCAGCCTGACGCTGTTGTTGCTGACCGTAGCCGTCCTTGTGGTGATGCTGATGCCAGCGATCCGCAAGAAGCGCGACGAAGTGTTCGTCGAGGCCGACTAGGTCGGAAGTCAGTAAGCCGCGATGTCTGCCGGTCGTTCAGTCGGCTCACCGGTCGTGACCTGCTGCTATCGAGGGCGGCAACCTGGCCTGACCGGGCTCCCGCCACCACCGTCATCGCTGCCGTTGCTCGTCCCGCTCTCGGCCTCCTGGCCACAAGGTTGGGCGGCGGATCGACTGCGCGGCACCTCAGGAAGGATCCAACGGCCATTCCAATGAACTTTATGGGGAGTTGGGCGCGATCCTGTGGCCATGGTGTGATCTTCGCGAGCTTGGTCAGGGGCGCGGAACGCGGGAAGCCCCGCTGGTTGGCGGGGCGTACGGCATTGATCTTTATGGGAAGATTTGGTTGCGGGGGCAGGATTTGAACC
>NZ_JBXVVT010000009.1:0-59028 GCF_057219935.1 Tabrizicola sp. T74
GGAAAGAAAGGCTGCAGCCGCGCCATCTGCGCCTCCGTCAGCCAGAAAAGGTTGCTCATCGCTCAGTCTCCTTACGGAGGCTGAATCACGCCGCAGACGCAAGATCAATGGGTCCTGACCCTAGTACAATTCTCGCTGCCAAGCATCTTCCCCCAGAACGGATCGTGTTGATCGATCCCGAGGACATTGCCTACCCGGTTGCACTGAACCTTTTTTCAGTGGGTCAGGAGCGCCTCTCGGGCTACAGTGCGGTGGACCAAGAACGCCTTACCAACTCGATCCTTGAGCTCTACGATTTCGTGCTCGGATCACTCTTGGGCTCCGGGATGACGTCCAAACAGAACGTGGTCTTCCGGTATGTGACCCGGCTTATGCTCCACATACCAAACGCAACCATCCACACGCTGCGCGACCTCATGGAGCCGGGTGGAACGGCGAAGTACCAGGTAGCCATCGACCAGCTAGACGGCACGGCACGCAAGTTCTTCGCCAACGAGTTTGATGGCAAAGAATTCACCAACACCAAGGGACAAGTGCTTCGGCGGCTCTACGGCGTGCTTGAGAACCGCACCTTCGAACGGATGTTTTCGCACCCGACCTCTCGCTTCGACATGTTTACGGAGATGAACGCCGGGAAGCTCATTTTGATCAACACGGCCAAGTCGCTGCTGAAAGAACAAGGCACGGAAATCTTCGGCCGCTTCTTCATTGCCTTGATCGCTCAGGCCGCCCAAGAGCGCGCAACCTTGCCCGAATACGACCGGCTTCCTTGTATGGTTTTAGTGGATGAGGCTCAGGACTACTTCGACGAAAACATCGGGATCATCCTCAGTCAGGCGCGCAAGTATCGTGTTGGCATGACGCTGGCGCACCAATACCTCGGGCAGCTTTCTTCGTCCCTGCAGGAGGGCGTCGAGGCCAACACGGCGGTCAAACTGGCAGGCGGTGTCTCAGTTCGGGACTCCCGCGCTCTCGCGGGACAAATGGGGGCAGACCCCGACATGATAGCGAGACAACCCAAGGGGACGTTTGCAGCCTACATCCGTGGTGTCACCGAACGCGCGGTTCCGATTTCCTTTCCGTTCTTTGTCCTGGAGAAATCCCCCAAGACCACAGCTGAAGAGCGGGAAGCTATTCGGGCGTACAGCCGCAAGACCTACGCGCACGAATGGCAGTCACCTGACGACCAAGCAGGATCACTTGACCCAAGCGAAGAGCCGCCATCCGAAAAGCCAAAGAATGGCGACGACGATCCACTTTCTCCTTCCACAGAGCTCTGATTTTGCTAGAATTTCCGCATGGGAAAGCAGGATGCTCTCGGACGTGCAACATTCCATCACATAGCTGCACATTCAGCTGTGCGAGTGACGAATCGAGAGCTTTTGTGGCTCGCACACATCAACCGACATGGGCCGCAACCATCTACTGCCCTCTTTGAACTGACCGTTGCCACACACCGTTGCCGCGACACGAGTCTCCGCGCGCTACAGCGCCTACGGGCAGGCGGTATCCTGTCTCTCCCGCTACAGCAGCGAATGATCGAGCGGGCGGAGTTCAATCCGTACGTCTACGACCTTACCGATCTGGGTCGGGGCCATCTGGAAAATCACGATCTGCTTGAGCCAGCGCTTCGGCCAGCCGGGCACTGGTGGCACGCGTACGGCGTTGGTGCGATCACAGCAGCCATCGAGCGCTGCGGTGCTCTAAGCGGCATCAAGTACATTCCCCCACAAACGATCCTGGATCGAACGAAGTCAGACGTCGCACTTCAGACGCCAGCCGGCGCTGTAGTTCCCGATCAGCTATTTGCCCTCGATTATGGGGGCACATTCCGCGCGTTTCTTTTGGAACATGATCGTGGTTCAGAGCCTCTGGCCTCGAAAGCTGCACGCGAGAGCCTTGATCGAAAACTGCACCGCTACGCACTGGTGACTGCCACCGACATGCATCGCAGACACTACGCCCTGAAGTGCCCGCTCGGTCTGATGTTTACGTTTGCTTCAAGAGCGCGGGCTGCACGGTTCCTCGACCTCGTGACGACAAAATACCCTGTACTGATATCCTCTATAGTTTTCGCGATTCTGAACCCTCGCGATCCACTGCTATTGCGAGCCAGCGAAGTCGTCGCGGAGCCGTGGCAACGCGCATCCGGTGGAACGTTCGAGCTGCTTCGCTCCTAGGTGAACCTGGAACTTCGCCCGGACTGAAGTTTCGCTGTCTATGGACGTCAACGGCATGGCGGTAACCTGACTTCGGACCGTTCCTTCGAGGGCTGCAACAAGTAGCCTGCTTAGTCGGCATGCGTCCTTCCCTACATCAATGGAGATACCCATGACCCTGATGCTCCACACAGGCGGCCAGGCCATCGATTTCGATGACCTCCGCAACCTCCCGACTCCAGACCCCACCGCTAGCCATGTCCCAATCCCCCATCATTCCGTGGTGGATATGGTCCGCTATGCACTCGGGTTCTTCGGGCACGAACTGCTCGAAGAGCATCATGCCGTCACACCCGATGGCATGAACTATTTCGGGGTGTTGTCCCTGAGATCACCCTACGGCGACTATACGGACATGGTCGGCCTTCGGAACAGTCATAAGAAGCAGTTTCCGATTGGCATCGCCATCGGCAGCCGGGTGTTCGTGTGTGACAACCTGGCCTTCCACGCCGACCACGTGATCAGGCGAAAGCACACGGCGAACGCCAAACGAGACCTTCCAGGGCTTGTAAGCGAAGTGATCGAGCCTCTGCAGTCAGCGCGACAGGAACAGGCGGCAACGATCGAGCGGTACAAAGCCATACCCCTGCCCGATCCGCTCGCCGATCAAGCCATAATGGCCATGTATCGGCTTGGGGTGATCAACCTCACTAGGATTGCTGACGTACTGACTGCCTATGAAAGGCCGCCGCACGATTGGGGCGACAAGACCCCGTGGCGACTGTTCAACGCGGCGACCTATACGCTGGCAGGAAAAGTAGCAGAGCACCCAACTGCAACGCGGGTTCTCCACAACGTTATCAATGAGGTTTGTGCTGAGATCGCCTAAACACAACAGGAAGCCTCCAACGGCTTCCTGCTTCTTTTGAATGCGGATTGGTAGTATGACACCACGCACACCCATCCGACCCAAATGGCCCAAGGGAAATAGCTATGAGACATCCAATAAAAAAAATCGCAACGAGACTAAAGTGTAAGCGCTGGACTTACAAAGACAAATGGATGATGAAATGCACATTCAGACCTAGACTTCTTGAAAAACCTTCCATCGAAAACAGCTTTCCTCGGGACCACATACTCACGCGAAGAACTAATTCCTTAGAGCAATTCCATAGTTATCAGCAGGTACAGATTCCCCATCGCACAGAGCGTTGAGATTTCTCTTGCCTCCGGTATGTACTCCAGCAATACGAACTTTTCCATCCTGAAAAACTAGAATCGGAGCCCCGGATAATCCACCCTGGGTTTGACAATTGTGGAAGATACGACCGTCACTTCTGCCGAGCAATACACACGACCTATCGAAAGTAATTGAGATGAACCTCTTCAACAGCTGCTGCTCAGAAACACCATCATGCAGCAATAGCGGCTTCAGATAGGGATTCCTTCCTACCAAGTAGAGAGGAGAATAAGGCTCGAGGCTCGTAGACGCCGCCGGAATGCCAACCTCTTCCGGCAGCTTCGCTCCGCCATCAATAGAAAACACCGCTATATCCTCATTTGTAGAATTGATCGCGCGACCCTCTAAACTACCAATAGTGTCAGCAAGATCAATTTCTATCGTCCCGCCCGCAAAACTGGAAAACACCAAACTTTGGTGCACCTTCTTGATTCTCCAATTCTGCGAATTGTCCACTCGCTCCTTCTCACTAATCGCACAGTGAGCTGCCGTTACCAAGAAATGGGACCCTGCAGTATCCGTCATAATTGCGGCAGCACAACTCGCCGCTTCGCCAGATGCACGTAGGTCACCGACCGACTGAAGAATTCGATCTACTTCTCCAGGCAGAAGCATGTAGGTTAGAATGTTTGTCGTCTCCGGGTTAAGGCATGCACCATAACCACCATTAGGGTCTGTGACGGAGGCTAAGCTTGTCACGCAAGAATCAACATAGTTGCGAACGGCGGTTGCCTGCTTCGGGTCAGTCCAGTCAATATCCGGCTGCCCCTCTCTAATCGGCCGAAAAACGTCATGCAACATCAACGTGGCGTCAGAGCAAGACTGCTCTTTCTTGCGAGAGAATAGAGATTGCCGCCAATAGTCCTCCGGCTTCAGATCAATCGAGGCACAGGCCGCGGACGCACGATCCAAAAACCTTTCGGCGCTGGAAACAAAGTCCACACTCTGATCTACTCTTATTAAATCAAACGCGGCATCTGGAACCCTATCGGGCAAAACTTCACATTCCGGTAGGTCCTGAGCATCACTGCCAATCGGAAGAATCGCGCTTGCGGAAAGAACCATCCAGAAGATATACTCAGCGGCGTAGGGTCGCCTCATGATTTCATCCCTCAACTCCAATACTAGTTTCTCGAATAGGCGCGCGAAAGTAGTTCGAGGTCAAGCGCACTCGGCTGGCAGCGTTGGCCAACTTTCTGACATCTGCTTTCTTTAGGTAAATCCTTAGCACATGCAGAGAATCTCCTCATTCCTTCCGCCGTCAATTTGAACCAAGCCCTCCCGGACTCCGGAGTTTGCCACTCACTATAGTGGACAATTGAGCAAAGATCGTAGACTGTCGCGAGCCTTGAAATAGGGGTTGTCTTGTAGTTGCTCTGTTCTCTTGCAAACGCTTCGACTGCTAGGAACTGGTCTCGATCAGGACGCTGGTGTTCATGCATTAGTCCAAGCACGTGCGCAAATTCATGAACCACCGCCCCCAAACTACACTCCGCGTTCAACTCCATGAAATTCTTAGGAGATTTTCTATAGCCCACTGTTGCGGCGCAGTGCCAGCCGTCGCCAGGAGCATCAACGATTGAAAGAATGTCTAGCTCGCCCTGTTCTGCCGGGACAATTTCTACAATATTGTAGCTATTCCAGAGTTCGATAGCGTCGTTAATCTTCTTTATGAGGCCCTGATCTGTGATGCTTGCGTCGATCTTAAACGGAATCCGACCGTTAGGCCAAAGTTCCACTCTCGGAGGTATGGCCGACTCGGATCCCGGATCGTCAAGACCGTTTAGCACTAGTGACCTCCAGAACGCTATGTCGCTGCCTACTTCCTCGTCCGACCCCAGAATTAGGTCTAGGGCATTTATGTTGCTTTCGCGCTGAATGTCTTTGTGAAGTCCGAGTATTGTATCTCCCCCTACCATGGCATTTTCGCCAACCTTCTGGTAAGTTATCATTGTCTTCTCGCCGAAGAGACTGATTAGGACAGTGTACTCTGTGCCAACCTCTGGCGCTTCAGCAGGCTCTTCCGCCGTCTTCGATTCAGGCACTTCGGCCTGGGCGAGCGTCGGCATGAGTACGATAGAGAGTACAATACTGGAGATAGATGCAGCAAGCAGCTGTAGCAGTCGAGGCAAGAACATGCGGCATTCTCCTAACTAATCCTCTAGGCTGACTTACGTCAGCAGGTTCTGCGGAGCGATAGCCAATTCAATCGGTGATTAGCTACAGCTGAGTGCCACTAGCCCCAGCACATTCGTAATCCTTCGTCTGAACTAATAGACGGCATGGCTTCCAATGGCAGGTCCGTCACTAGTTCCGTAGGAACAGGCATGCAGGTCTTTGGATCTTTACAGCAAGCTGGGACTTCAGTGGTGTCTGGGCGAAAATTGCCCACTTTCGGGCATTCCACCCGGGCGTCTTCTGGCCTGGTGCCGTCTTTGGCAAATGCCGCTATTACTTCAATTCCACGTGACGCCATGGTCCGAGGATATTGCTGCGCGGTCGCGCCGATCACGCCTGACCTGACCGAAGACACGCCCGGGCAGCCGCCATCAATTGAAACGATGACTGCCTGATCCTCCTTTTGTGCATTCTTGAGGGCCTGGAAGGCGCCTTCGGCGGCTGGTTCATTGATCGTAAAGACGACGTCGATGTCTGAGTCCTTGGCAAGTAGAGTTTCCATGGCATGGAGGCCGCCCTCGGCGTTCCCGAACGATGATTCCCGACCAACAATGCGCGGGTCCGAAAGGTCGAGAACTCCGAAACCCGACAGGAAGCCTTCTTGACGCAGCACGTCTACCCAAAGGGAGTCTTCATTCAGTCCCAAAAGGGCAATCTTTGCGTTTGACGCATTTTCACCCATTCGGGCCTTTGCCCACTGTCCAATTTTAAAGCCCGCTTCGAAATCATCGGTTGATATCGAATAGTCCTGCGCTTCCGGGTCTGCGAGTGGCGTGTCCAGTGTGATGACCAGAATCCCGGCATCGCGGGCGACCTTTAGAGCCGACCCGACTGAGTCGTTCGTCGGCGTGATTAGGATGCCCTTCGCGTCAGCGGCAACACAGTTCTCAATCGCGAAGATTTGCGAATCGGCGTCGCCATCGACTTGACCGGCAAAAGCCTTGAAGTCAAGGCCGGCAGTTTCGGCGGCGGCTTCGGCGCCTTGTCTCATAGCTATAAAAAAGGGATTTGTATCGGTCTTTGTGATCAAGCAGGCCAAATCAGCAGCATCCGACGAATCGATTGCGCAAGTGTTTAGGAGTGCAGCAAGAAAGAGAGCATCAGTTAACGCATTCGGAAAGCGCATGTTGCCTCCAAACTAGAATTAACATTCTTCAGTAAGACACAAAGCAACCGATTCTGGAACAATTAAATGATCCTTCTCGGTGAAAAGGCATTCACAACAGTTCTTAAAACGGGTGACCGGATTCTGCAGACCCGGTCACCCGCGCTCCCACTCGGGGAGTGTCGTCAGGTATCGCGGCGCTTGAGCCTGTCTTGAAGCCAGTCTAGCACTTCACTCTCTACCCATCCGACCCGGTTCGGCCCGAGGTTGACCCGCTTGGGGAATTCTCCGGCCTTCTCCAGCCTCGCGACGTGTTGCGGCGAGTACAGGACCAACTCCTTGAGCTGGCGCTTTGAAAGTATCCTCATCACGATCTCTCCATGGTGAAGAGCATCGCGATGCCCAGGTTACGACGTTCCTAGGTTTGTGCAGAATAGAGCGATAGTTCTTGCCGTGCCATAGTGTTGTAGCGCTGCGTGATGGTCTCAAACAGGACCGAAAGGCACGATGATTGAACCCCGGCACGGTTTTCGACTAGAATCTGTCGCATGACATGGAGGTACAAATGGGCAGTATTGACTTGAACTCTCTGAACTTGGCTGAACTAAAACAGCTTTCGAAGGACGTGGCAAAAGCGATCTCAGGGTTTGAGGATAGAAAGAAGTCTGAGGCTCGCGCTGCCCTCGAAGCTCAAGCTAAGGAGCTCGGGTTCACCCTGGGTGAGCTACTCGGAGTTGGCGGCGGAAAGACCCGCTCACCTGCCACTGCGAAGTACCGCCACCCCGAGAATGCTTCGATCACCTGGTCTGGCCGTGGGAGGAAGCCCCACTGGTTCTCCGACGCAATCGCGAAGGGTATCTCGCCGGAATCGCTTGCTGTGTAGACCCGCGCCTTTAGGTCTCTTCCGGGCGCGGGCGTGCCGCGCCTGGACATCCCAGTTCATCGATCAATTAAAGGTGGCCCAAAAGGTGGGCCAGATTTCCGGCGATCAATAGGACGCTTAGTTTTCAGCTACTTAGGAGATCAAGTGGTGCCCAGAGCCGGAATCGAACCAGCGACACGCGGATTTTCAATCCGCTGCTCTACCAACTGAGCTATCTGGGCACCGTTTGGTGGGCGGGTGATACCCAAGCGGCCGGGGGCTGTCCAGAGGGAAAACGCCCCTAGTGCGCCTTGGGTGGAGCGTCGGTCTCGACCGGGTCCTCGGCCTCGTCTTCGGTCTCGGCGGGGATGCGGTAGCCCTCGGTCAGCCAGCGGCCAAGGTCCACATCGGCGCAGCGGCGGCTGCAGAACGGGCGGTAGTCGGCCACCGTGGGCTTGCCGCAGATCGGACAGGTCATGGCAGAAGCTCCGTCAAGGGCAGGCGGTCGCGCTTGCGGGTCAGTTCGTAAAGTCCAAGCGCCGTCCAGCCCGCCAGGTTCGCCTCGCCGTCGGTCTTGAACGCCGCCTTCAGGACCTGGTCCAGGATGTGACGGTCGCGTTTCGGCATCGGCGCGAAGTCCACCACCACCTGGCCGCCGAGGCCTCGCAGGCGCAGCTGGCGAGGCAGGTCGCGGGCGGCGGCGACATTGGCCTTCAGGCTTGCGGCCGGGGAGGTGTCAGGGCCGGTGTTCACATCGACGGCCACAAGCGCGCGGGTTGGTTCGATTGCCATATGTGCCCCGCCCTCCAGCGTCACACGGGCGCTGCGCAGGGCCTCCAGCGCCTCGGTCACACCATGGCGTTCGAAGCTTTCCGGTTCGGTGTCGGCATCATCCACCGCCGGGTCCAGCCAGTCGCGGAAGGCCAGGTCATGCGCCGACGGCCCGTCGACCAGCAATTCCGGCCCGCCCGTGACATCGGCCAGCACCGCCTCCGCGAGGCCCCGCATCGCGGCGATGTCCTCGACCACCGCCTGATCCTCGGCCTCAAGGCAGCCCGAGCGCAGGATCAGCCCCAGCCCCGCCGCAGCCCCTGCCATCCCGGCCTCGGCCATGGCCGACAGTTCGGCCCGGCGCTCCTCGTCCTTGATCCGGCGGCTGATGTTCAGCCCCGGCGCATCGGGGGTAATGATCGCAAAGCGCGACTTGAACAGAAGCCGCGTGGTGACCGGCACGGCCTTGCCGGCTTCCGCCGGGCCAGTGACCTGCACCAGCAGCCGCTGGCCAGGGGCAACGCCGGAAATCTGGCGCAGAAAGCCCGACCCACCCGGCAACTTGACGAAGATGCCGCCCTGCCCCTTCACCGGACGATCCGCCACCGCTCGGTAGATCGCGCCGGGCAGAGCCACGTCGTCCGCGGGGTCGATGGCCAGCTCTTCCAGCCGTCCGTCCACCATGAGCGCCGCCGCCTGCCGCCCTCCCAACTCGTCCAGAACCAGCAGCCGTCCCTTCATTCCTGCCTCCAGACCGGATAGCCGACAGCCGTCAACAATGCGGCCGTCTCTGCCACCGGCAGACCCATGATGCCGGTGAAGGACCCGGAAATCCACGGGATCAGCGCCCCCGCCAGCCCCTGGATGCCATAGCCCCCGGCCTTGCCTTGCCATTCACCGCTTGCGAGATAGGCGTTCAGCTCGGCATCCGACAGCCGCTTCATCTTGACCGTGCTGACGCTATCCCGCACCAGCACGCGGTCGCCCCGCCGCACCGCGATGCCCGTGATCACCTGATGCCGTCGCCCGGCCAGCGCCGTCAGGAAGGCGGCCGCCTCGCCAGCATCCTCGGGCTTGCCAAGGATCCGGCGGCCCAGCGCAACCGTGGTATCGGCGCACAACACCACGTCATCCGGACCCGCAGGCACGGCCAGAGCCTTTTCCCGCGCCAGTCGCAGGGCATAGGGGCGCGGCAATTCACCCTTCCGCGGGTCCTCGTCGATGTCAGGGGGCAGGATCAGGTCGGGCACGATGCCAAGCCCCGCCAGCAGTTCCTTGCGACGCGGGCTGCCTGATCCCAGGATAAGCCGCATCAGTCAGCCACGCGCATCTTGACCCGAAAGCCGGTGCCCACGTTTCGCGCTGCGCTCACTTGAAGCGATAGTTGATGCGACCCTTCGACAGGTCGTAGGGGGTCATCTCGACCTGTACCTTGTCGCCCGCCAGAACCCGGATGCGGTTCTTGCGCATCTTGCCTGCCATCGTTGCGATCAGTTCATGGCCGTTCTCGAGTTCGACCCGGAATGTCGCGTTTGGCAGGAGTTCCTTCACGACGCCGGGGAATTCGAGAGTGTCTTCCTTGGCCATGGTCTCTCCATTGCAGATGGGCCCACGGGGAGGTCCCGCAGGCGTCCGGGGCGCCGTATGCCCCCGACAGGTCCGGTTTTCAAGTGGATTCGTGCAGGCGTGGCTGCGCACCCGCCTTGTATCAGCCGAAGGCCCCGGCCCAGCGGCTGATCAGCTGGCCTTGCAGCCGCCGCGCCCGCTTGGTCCAAGCGCCCGACCCTTCCGGGTCCTCGCGCAAGGCCACCGGCACCGCATCGCGTCGTTCGGGATCGCCCGAGAAGATCGCAAAAACCAGCTCGCGCCCCGGCGCGGGCACCAGCACATGCCCAGCCAGGCCCGAGACGAAATTCAGCGTCCCCGACTTGGCAAGCACGGTGACCGGGTGGCCCTTGATCTCTTTCCCGGCATCGTCCCGCATGCCCACATTGCGCAGGATGTCGCGCAGGCCCCGCCGGTCCAGGTCAGCGCGCTGCAGCACCCGCGCCATGCCCAGCGCCGTGACCCGGGACCGCCCGCCAAGGCCGGAATGATCGCGCAAATCGAAGCGCTCGCTGAACGTCGCCGCGACCCAGTCCGACATCGCCCGGCCCGAGGCCTCCAGCGAGGCCTGGCCGGATGCCGTCAGCCCCACGCATTCCGCCGTGAGGTTGGTCGAATAGCGCAGCATGTCGCGCAGGACCTCGGTCAGGGGTTCGCTTTCGACACGGCCCAGTTCCGTGCCCACCGGCAGCGCGCCCACCCGCTCACCCGCGTCCAGCCGGATGCCCTGCGCCCGGGCGAGCGTCCGGAACACCTCGGCCACATAGGCCCCGGGATCGCGGACCGGCAACCAGCGGCTGCCGCCCTTGCCCAGGGCGCCCGAGGCGACGGTCCATTCCTCGACGCGACCGGGGGAATAGGTGAACAGCGGCGCCTCGCGCTGCGCCACGTCGACCCGGACCATGTTGACGGCGGGCAGAAACCGTTCACCCCGCGCGTCGACGGTGGTGCGCCACTGGCCGTCCACTTTCTTCCACTCGAAGTGCACCCGGTTGAAGTTCAGGCACAGGCCGGAAATCGCGGCGTTGTAGCCGACATGGTCCGGCTGATCCTCGGCAATGCCGCGAAGCGCGGGCAAGGCACCGTCCCAATACAGGAACCGCCCCGTCGCGCCCTTCAGGCCCGACTGCGCCAGCCGTGCGACCAGGTCGCCCAGCTGGTCGGTCTGCAGCGTCGGGTCCCCGCCACCGGCCAACACCAGATCGCCCTGGACCACCCCGCCCTGCACCGGCCCGGTCGCCAGCACCCGCGTGGCAAAGCGGTAGGACGGCCCTAGCTTGTCCAGCGCATAAAGCGAGGTCACCGCCTTCGCCACGCTGGCCGGCGGCATGGCCTGGTCCGCCTGGCGGCTTTGCAGCACCGCGCCGGTCCTTGCATCCATCACCACGAAGGTAACCGCCCCGCCCAGCTTGGCCGCCGTGATTAGCGCGTCAGCATCGACGGTCCCGCGCGCGACGGACGGTGCCGCAGGTGCCGACTTGCCGCCCCGCGCCACCGGCCGGGGAGAGCTGTCCATCACCTCGGCCACCGCCGGAAGGGCCGCCCCCGCCAGAAGCCCGGCCAGCATGGCCCGCCGCGAAATCACCATCCCACCTCCAAGCGCCACGCAAGCGTCGGCAGGGACATAACCGCAAGCCTGCCGATTCCGCCAGTCTGCAATGCCGCCCGAGAATCCCACTTGCGTGAGGCTAATATCTGACTAATGTCAGGCAAAATATCTGACCAAGGTCCGACAATGCTTGACGCCATCGCCCGCCTCCGCCGCTTCAACCGCGCCGTCACGCGTGAGGTAGGCGCGCTCGACACCTCCTTCCTCGGCCGGGGCCGCCCCCTCGGCATGGCGCGGGTCCTGCAGCTGGTGCGCCCCGAAGGCACCGATGTCGCCCTGATCCGCGACCGGCTCGACCTCGACTCCGGTCTCACCAGCCGCTTCCTGCGGTCCCTGGAAGGCGAAGGCCTGATCGAAACCGCCACCGACCCTGACGACCGCCGCCGCCGCATCGCCCGCCTGACCCCGAAGGGCCAGGCCGAAATGGCCGCCTACGAGGCCATCGGTTACGACCGCGCCGCGAAACTCATCGCCCGAGCAGGCACCCGGGCGACCGAGCTTGTCGCGGCAATGGACCTGATCGCCACGCTTCTGAACCGCGACCAGCTGCAGATCCTTGAGGCCGACCCCGACAGCCCCGAGGCGCTGGCCTGCCAGCGGGCCTATTTCGACGAAATCCTCGCCCGGGTGGCCATCGCGAAGCCCGAATACTTCCCGCTGCCCGACCCCGGCGCGGGCAGTTATCGCCCGCCCCGTGGCCGCTTCCTGGTCGCCTGGTCCGACGACCTGCCCGTCGGCTGCGTGGCGCTTCGCGCGCTGGATGACCGCACCGGAGAGGTCAAGCGCCTCTGGGTCGATGCCTCGGCCCGGGGCCAGGGCCTGTCACGCCGGCTGATGACTGCGATCGAGGCCGAGGCGCGGTCGATGGGCTACCAGCGCCTGCGGCTCGACACCAACTCGGCCCTGACCGAGGCGATTGCGCTTTACCGTGCGACGGGCTGGACCGACATCCCGCCCTACACCACAGCGCCTGCGGATGTCTGGATGGAAAAGGTGCTCTGAAGCCTCCTCGTTCGACTTCGTCTCCTCGTCGGAACGCCCCCGCGACGAGAAGCCGAAGGCGAACGAGGAGCTACCCCTAGCGCCCCGACCTCCACCCGCCTCGCGCCCGGATCTCGGTGGATGACGCATCGTTCATCGGCAGGTTCACGAAGGCCCAAACCGGCGGCTTTCGCCCGCGCAGGGTCTCACCCCGGTCGACCTGGTTCACCCGGAACGCCCGCGCCGCCACCGACAGCCGCGCTTGCACCCCGGACCCCGGGCGCGCCAGCACCCCCACCGGCACCGCCCGCAGGATGTCGCGCCAGCGCCCCCAGCGGTGGAACTGCACCAGATTGTCCGCCCCCATCAGCCAGACGAAGGTCACACCGGGATAGATCGCCTGCAGCCGGTCGATGGTATCCGCCGTCGCCCGCGTCCCCAGGTCCGCCTCCAGCGCCGTGATCCGCACCCTCGGGTCCCGCATCACCGCCTTTGCCCGCGCAAGCCGATCCGCCATCGGTGCCGGCTGCCGCGCCTTCAACGGGTTCGCTGGCGTCACCAGCCACCAGACCTGGTCCAGCCCCATCCGCTTCAAGGCTTCCCGCGTGATATGCACATGCCCCTCATGCGCCGGATCGAACGACCCGCCGAGCAGCCCCACGACCATCCCCCTGGTCGCCACTGGAAACCCCTGCCGCATTGGCGCCTCTCCGTCCCTCCGCGCCAATTGATCCGAAGCCACCCGGCATGACAATGCCCAGCAACGCCCCTTCCGCTCAATTCCGGACAGGTGCCAATCCCGCAGTATCGCTTGTGTCCCTGATCGGGGTTCGCTACCGCTACGCTTTCGCACCTCAACCCGAAGGAGAGTAAACCGTGCCCCTGTTCCGCCCCCTGCTCGCAGCCGCCCTTGCCGCCAGCCTGACATTGTCCGCCTGTGTCAGCGAAGAAGGCGCGGCCGAGCGTCGCGGCAACCTGATCGCCCAGATCTTCCCCGACCCCCTCGACCGCCAGGGCATCTTCCTCGCCTTCCCGTTGGAAAGCGGCGGCGGCCTCGGCTCGATCGAGATCATCTGGTTCGAAAGCGAGGTGACCCAGGGCGAGGTCGTCCGCCGTGTCCAGGGGGCCTGCGCCCGTACCCCCTCGCCGGGCTTCGACGGCCAGGTCGGGATCCGCAAGGACCTCGGCACGACGACCATCGACACCGCCTCCGGCCCGCGCACCGCGCGCCAGGTGTTCTTCCAGTGCGTCTAGCGTAAACGGAGCCAGGGGGCCGGAACCTTCCGGCCCCGCCTTGCGGCTGTTGACCGCAAAGGCCCTTCCATTACAATGCCCTGCAAGACGCGGCCCAAGATGCTGGGAAACCAGTGGGCCGAGGCTTCCCCGGCCGCATGAGTAGCAGTTGTGACATTCGGCGCAGGGCCGACCGTGGGCTGTACCCACCTCCGGCCCTGCAGGACGCAGAAAGGTTGGGCCGCGTCTTTCATGCAAGCCAGGGATGTCCTCCTCCCGCTCGCCGCCTCCCTGTCGCAATGCGACTGGACGCTTGACGGGATTGAGGCGCACCTCCGCCAGCGCCTGCCCCGCAGCTGGTCCCGCATCCCGGCCGTGATCGCGCGCGACCTCCGCGCCGCCTTCCCCGGCCAGACCGCGCCCGACACACCGCGCATTGCCCATGCGCTGCAAGAGACCCCGCATGCCGCCCGCCTTCTGGCTCACGCCCGCAAGACCCGCAGCCTGCCGCGCCCCTGGCTTGCCGCCCCCGACTTCCGCCCGATCCCCGCACTGGCCGACCTGCCCCTGCCCCGCCTCACCACACCGGATGAGCTCGCCGACTGGCTTGCCCTGCCCCCCGACCAGCTTGTCCGCTTCGCCGACCCGCACGGCCTTTCCGCCCGAAACCCCGTGCACTTCGCCCAGCACTACCATTGCCACCTGATCCCGAAACGCGACGGCACCCTGCGGCTGATCGAAGAACCGAAACCCGTCCTGAAACGCCTGCAACGCCGCATCCTGCACGGGCTTCTCGACCTTGTCCCGGCCCACCCCGCCGCCCATGGCTTTGTCCCAGGCCGCAACTGCATCACCGCCGCCGCCACCCATGCCGGAGAGGCCGTGGTCATCAGCTTCGACCTCGCGGACTTCTTCCCCTCCATCCCCTGGTCCCGCGTCTATGCGACTTTCCGCGCCCTGGGTTACCCGCAAGCCGTCGCCCGCACCCTGGCGCACCTGACCACCGCCCTGACCCCGCCCGAGACGCTGCAAACCCCAGCCCTCGCCGCCCGCGACCATCTCAAGGCCCGCCACCTGCCCCAAGGTGCACCCACCTCCCCCGCGCTTGCCAACCTCGCCGCCTTCCGTCTCGACCGCCGCCTCTCCGCCCTCGCCCACCGCCTCGGCGCGCGCTACACCCGCTATGCCGACGACCTCACCTTCTCCGGCGACCCGCACATCGCCCCCGTCCTCATCCGCGCCGTCCCCGAGATCGCGCGGGCCGAACGCTTCCACCTCAACCCCGCCAAGACCCGACAAGCGACCAAGGGCCAGCGCCAGACCGTCACCGGCCTTGTCGTGAACCGCCGCGTCAATGTCCCGCGCCCGACTTATGACCTCCTCAAGGCCACGATCCACCACCTCCAAAACCCCGAAGACCCCCGCCGCACCGACCCCGCCTTCCTCGCCCGCCTGCAAGGCCAGATCGCCTGGGTGGAACAGGTGAACCCCGCACGCGGCCAGCGCCTCCGCACCCGCCTCGCCGCCGCCTTCCCCTGACCGCCCGCCGTTGCCCTTTCGGGGAACAGTCGCTACATACGCGCCAACCCCAAGGATCCCCGGAGCACGTCATGGCCAGCTATCAATACGTCTATCACATGGAGAACGTCTCCAAGACCTACCCGGGCGGCAAGACCTGCTTTGAAAACATCCACCTGAACTTCCTGCCCGGCGTGAAGATCGGCGTCGTCGGCGTCAACGGCGCGGGCAAGTCGACGCTTCTGAAGATCATGGCCGGGATGGACAAGGACTTCAAAGGCGAGGCCTGGGCGGCGAAAGGGGCGAAAGTAGGCTACCTCGCGCAGGAGCCGTACCTGGACCCCGCGCTCACGGCCAAGGAAAACGTCATGCTCGGCGTCGCCGCCCAGCAGGCGATCCTCGACCGCTACAACGAGCTTGCCATGAACTACTCGGACGAGACCGCGGACGAGATGGCCCAGCTGCAGGACCAGATCGACGCCCAGAACCTGTGGGAGCTTGAAGCGACCGTCGGCGTCGCGATGGACGCGCTCCGCTGCCCGCCGGACGATGCCGATGTGACCACGCTGTCGGGCGGGGAACGGCGCCGGGTGGCGCTCTGCAAGCTCCTCCTCGAGAAGCCCGACATGCTGCTCTTGGACGAACCGACCAACCACCTGGACGCCGAATCCATCGCCTGGCTGCAGAAGCACCTGATCGACTACAAGGGCACCATCCTGATCGTCACCCACGACCGCTATTTCCTCGACGACATCACCGGCTGGATCCTGGAACTCGACCGCGGCCGGGGCATCCCCTACGAAGGCAACTACTCCGCCTGGCTCGACCAGAAGGCCAAGCGGATGGCGCAAGAGGCGCGTGAGGACAAGTCCAAGCAGAAGGCGCTGGAAAAGGAACTGGAGTGGATCCGCTCCGGCGCCAAGGCGCGTCAGGCCAAGGGCAAGGCCCGCCTCAACCGCTACAACGAGATGGCGAGCCAGACCGTCACCGAACGCGCCACCACCGCGCAGATCATCATCCCGAACGGCGAGCGTCTGGGGAACAAGGTGATCGAGGTCGAGGGCCTGAAGAAGGCGATGGGCGACAAGCTTCTGATCGAGGACCTGTCCTTCGTGGTGCCGCCGGGCGCCATCGTTGGCGTCATCGGCCCGAACGGCGCCGGCAAGTCGACCCTGTTCCGCATGATCACCGGCCAAGAGACCCCGGATGCCGGCACGATCAAGCTGGGTGAGACGGTGAAGCTCGCCTACGTCGACCAGTCGCGCGACGCCTTGGACCCGAACAAGAACGTGTGGGAGGAAATCTCCGGCGGGGCCGAAGTGATCCACCTGGGCGACATGGCGATGAACTCCCGCGTCTACACGGGCGCGTTCAACTTCAAGGGCACCGACCAGCAGAAGAAAGTCGGGTTGCTCTCAGGCGGGGAACGCAACCGCGTCCACATGGCCAAGCTGTTGAAATCCGGCGGCAACGTTCTGCTCCTCGACGAACCGACCAACGACCTGGACGTGGAAACGCTGCAGGCGCTGGAAGCCGCCATCGAAGACTTCGCCGGCTGCGCGATCATCATCAGCCACGACCGCTTCTTCCTCGACCGCCTCTGCACCCACATCCTCGCCTTCGAGGGCGACGCGCATGTGGAATGGTTCGAGGGCAACTTCCAGGCCTACGAGGAAGACAAGGTCCGCCGCCTCGGCCCCGACGCACTTGAGCCGAAGCGGGTGAAGTACAAGCGGTTCGCGCGGTAGGTCGGGGTTCACCCCGACACCCCACCGCGTAGGTCGGGGCCTGCCCCGACTCCCTTGCGGCCCCCCGTAGGTCGGGCTTCAGCCCGACTACCCCTCCCCACCTGTCCTCCCCGCGCAGTCGGGGACCCATCCCCGGCCACCCCCCTCGATCCCCGCCACCGCAGGGATGACACCACCCACCTCCCGCACCCACCCATCGTAGGGTGCGCTACAGCGCACCACCCGTAGGGTGCGCATTCATTGCGCACCGCCCCACACACCCGCAACCACCTTGCCTCCCTCCCCCTCGTGGAGAGGGGCAAGGGTGGGGGGCACCACCCCAGCCACCCCAAACCACCCTCCCCACCCGCGCCGGGCGTAGGGTGGGCACCCTGCCCACCACCCGTCGCAACAAGAGTGCCGCCCCCTCCCTCGGGCGGGCGCACCAACGGCAGATCGAAGCGCTCTATCCCTCACCCCCTCCCACCGCAGTTCGGGTGACCGCCGCAAAGGCCCTCGCAAGTAAGTGGGAGATTACTTTCCCGAACTCATTAGCTTGGTCAGATACTCGTTTGTGATCTTAAAAGATGATGCTTGGATGGGCGCATTTAGACTGCCTACTTCGCAAGTCACTTCAATCTGATGTCCATCCAGTTGAACAAAATCGGGGAAATGGCCTTGCTTCAAGTTATCCGGAATCGGGTCGCGAGCGATCTTCAACTTTAGTGCAGCCACATCCAGTACTTGGTTTGGATGTATTGCCGTATCCGCTCCGCCAAAGAATGAACCGACGTTTCGGGTAACTCGGCGCTCCAATCCCACGGCTCCATTTCCGTCGAGACCGTAATCATCCAAGAATGCGCCCTTTAGGCTAACCACCGACAGATAGGGATAAATGGCGCTGGATCGAGAACTATTCTCCAAACTCAATATGATCTTTACTCCGGTGTAGGATATCCCCTGAATACTGCCACCACCGTTAGTATGAACAGAATATCGCAGATCAAGAACGGCGTCTGAGTTGCGTCGGAACGCATCCTCAACATCGTAGTGTTCCATGATGAAGGAACTCGCACCTGCTCTTTTATAGTAGTGTTTGTCTCCCTGAACTTCGCTCCGATGCGGCCTCCGCTCTGATCGAGGAATTCTGATTGCCAAATATCCGGTGTCTGCTTTCTCTGTTAAGAAGATCGGCAGAACTTCAATTTGCTCATTCTTTGGGCTTAGATACTGGCCAATCAAGTCGTTTGCTATGTTCAAGAATCTATTGAGTCCTTGGATTGGCATATAATCGCGCGCTCTGTCTACTCCGTCCGCCTCTTTCCGGCAGATAACACCCCATATAAGCAATCCACCAACTGAATTGCTGAAAGCTGATAGCGCTCTACCCAGGTTCTTTTGATCCTCACGATCGAACTCGCCGGTAGTGGGGTCCTTCTTTTGCTTGAACTCTAATGACACATTCTCTTGAAAGCCTTCTTGGACAATGTGTTTGATGGTTCCCAGGCCGTCGCGGACGAGCTTTAACCAAATATCTTCCATTATCGGGTCCCTTAAGCTTCTGCATGTCAGCTAGAAGTACGCCTTATCCATCAACTTACTACATGGCGCATGAAAGCCAAACGTTGGACGATTTCGCTAGGCGGCTACGCCTGGACATCTGCTCCCCCCCACCCCCCAAATCCTTAACACCCCCCTAACACCCACGCCCAACCCCTTGATTTCCTTAACCCCAAAATCCTGTCCACCGTGGACAGCCCCCCTTGCGGCCCCTACACTCCCCGCCGAACCATGAGGCCGCCATGCCCGACTACCAGACCCTCATCGACACCCCCACCTGGGCCTTCATCCGGAAGACCAACGCCTCCTACCCCGAGAACACCGCGACCCTCTCCATCGCTGACCAGCGGGCGATCTACGACCGGATGTGCGCGGCCTTCGACACCCCCTACCCGCCCGGCGTCACCTCCCACGACGCGCCCCTGGCCGGCGTCCCCTGCCGCATCTACTCGGGCAAGGAACCCACCGTCCTCTACCTCCACGGCGGCGGCTACGTGGTGGGCGGCCTCCACTCCCACGACGGGGTCTGCGCCGACATCCGCGCCGCCACCGGCCTGACCGTCGTCTCCGCCGACTACCGCCTCTCTCCCGAACACAAGCACCCCGCCGCCTTCGACGACGCCTGCGCCGTGGCCCGCGCCCTCGCCCAGAAAGGCCCCCTGATCCTGGTCGGCGACAGCGCCGGAGCCAACCTCGCCGCCGCCACCTGCCACGCCCTGCGAGGGCACCCAATGATCAAAGGCCAGGTCCTGATCTACCCCGGTCTCGGCGGCGACCTGAACGCGGGCTCCTACCTCACCCACGCCCAGGCCCCGATGCTGACCCGCGACGACGTCCTCTTCTACAAGGACATCCGCCACGACGGCCCCGCGCCGCAAGGTGACCCTACCGTCACCCCGCTGCAGGACACCGACTTCACCGGCCTGCCCCCGACGCTGGCCCTCGCCGCCGAATGCGACCCGCTCGCCGACGACGCCCCCGCCTACGCCGGGAAGATCCAGCAAACCGGAGGCCGCGCCCATTCAGTCACCGAAAAGGGCCTCGTCCACGGCTACCTGCGCGCCCGGCACTCCGTCCCCCGCGCCACCGAAAGCTTTGCCCGGATCACCGCGACGATCACCGCCTTCGCGGAAGATCGCTGGCCGTTCTAGCGCCGCCAGGGTGCTTCCGGCCTGACCGAAACCAGGCCGGGCATATCCTTAACACCACCCTAACAGAAACTCAACCCATTGAAAGAATGGGGCTTCTTCGTTTTGTCCACCGTGGACACTTTTCGATCGGACGGCCTCAGCCCCGCTCGATCTCGGCCCCCAGCCCCCTCATGAGGCCCTCGAAAATCGGGAACGAGGTCTGGATCGGCGAGCCGTCATCCACCGCGACCGGGGCTTTCGAGGCCAGCCCGCAGACCAGGAAGGACATCGCGATCCGGTGGTCGATGTGGGTCTTGGCCGTGGCCCCGCCCGGCACCCCGCCCGGCCCCATGCCGTGCACGATCAGCGTGTCTTCGTCCTCCTCAACCCGCACCCCGCAGGCCTCCAGCCCCCGCGCCATCGCGTCGATCCGGTCGCTTTCCTTGACCCGCAGCTCCTTGACCCCCCGCATCACGGTCTTGCCGGTAGAGAAGGCCGCGACGACCGACAGGACCGGATATTCGTCGATCATGCTGGGAGCACGCTCCGGCGGGACCTCGATCCCTTTCATGTTGCCGGAGAAGCGCACCCGCAGGTCCGCCACCGGCTCGCCGCCCTCTTCGCGCGGGTTCTGGAACTCGATCTCAGCCCCCATCTCGACGAGCGTCAGGTAGAGCCCGTTGCGGGTCAGGTTCTGGGAAACGCCGGGGACAAGGATGTCCGAGCCTTCGACGATCAGCGCCGCGCAGACCGGGAAGGCGGCACTGGACGGGTCGCGCGGGACGGCCACTGTCTGCGGCCGCAGCTCCGGCTGGCCTTTCAGGGTGATGACATGGCCCTCGACGGTCTTCTCGACCGACAGCTCTGCCCCGAAGCCCACCAGCATCCGCTCGGAATGGTCGCGGGTCGGCTCCTTCTCGATCACCACTGTCTCGCCTGGAGCATTCAGCCCCGCCAGCAGCACCGCCGACTTCACCTGCGCCGAGGCGACGGGCAGCGTGTATCGCACGGGAACAGGGTTCGCGGCGCCCACAATGGTCATCGGCAGACGGCCGCCCTGACGGCCATAGGCGCGGGCTCCGAAGAGGCTGAGCGGGTCAGTCACACGCCCCATCGGTCGCTTCCGCAGACTGGCATCCCCGGTGAAGGTCGCGGTGATCGGCGTCGTCGCCATCGTCCCCATGATCAGCCGCGCGCCGGTGCCCGAGTTGCCGACATCCAGCACATCCGCCGGTTCCTGAAACCCGCCGACGCCCACGCCGTTCACGGTCCAGGACCCCTCGCCATGCCGCGTGACAGTCGCCCCGAAGGCGCGCATCGCCTTGGCGGTGTCCAGCACGTCCTGGCCTTCCAGCAAACCGGAGATCTTCGTCTCCCCCACCGCCATCGCACCGAAGATCAGCGAGCGGTGCGAGATCGACTTGTCGCCCGGCACGGCGGCCACGCCCTTCAAGGGCCCGGACTTGCGGGATTTCATCGGTTGCGCTTCGCCGTGGCCGGACATCGTCGTCTCCCCTTCGCATTCGGGATGCCTGATAGCGCAACCTTGCGGCCCGCGCGACCCCGATTTCTTCGAAGACATCGGTACGGAGTTTTCGAGAACTCTGGCGTCAGCCGCGACGGAAGGTCAGGTAATGCGGCTCACGCCCCTCGCGTAGCGCCTTCTGCTCGTAACGGGTCGACAGCCAGTCGTCCCAGGCCCCACCCTGCCCTGCCTGCGAGACCAAGGTGAACCCGGCCTGCGGCACTTCCTCCAGCGTCTGGCGCACATAGTCGGGGATGTCGGTCGCCACCCTGAACTCTGCCCCCACAGCGCAGCAGCGCGCCAGTGCGGTCAGGTAGCCTTGCGTGACGAAACGGCGGCGGTGATGGCGGGCCTTGGGCCAGGGGTCGGGGTAGTTGAGGAAGACCTTCTGCAGACAGCCGTCGGGCAGCACATCGAACAGGTCGCGCACATCGCCGGGATGGATCGCGACATTCTCGATCCGCCCGTCGCGCAGCTTGCCCAGCAGCATGGCAACCCCGTTCACGAAGGGCTCGCAGCCGATCAGGTAGATGCCCGGGTTCCGCGCGGCCATGTGGACAAGGTGCTCACCGCCGCCGAAGCCTATCTCCAGCCACAGGGGCCGCCCGCCGGTGAAGGCGAGGTCCAGCTTCGCGCGGCCCGGGTTCTCCTCCCGCGTCACGCCCTGCAGCGACAGCGCGGACAGACCGGCTTCCAGGTCAGCCTTCTGCTGCGCCCGCAGCGTCTTGCCGTGGATGCGGCCATAGAAGTTGCGGCGTTCGCCCGCCTCGGACATGACAAGACCCCGGAGTTTATCCGGGGCCTTCAATCAGAGCACCACGCAAGGGTCAAGCGCGACCGGAGCCGGAACTGGCGACGCCGTCCGCGTGGCTCGATGCCACAAGGACGGCTCCCCGGATCACACCGCCTTCTTCAGCGCTTCGACCAGGTCGGTCCGCTCCCAGGAGAAGCCGCCGTCCTTTTCCGGCGCGCGGCCGAAGTGACCGTAGGCCGAAGTGCGGGCGTAGATCGGCTTGTTCAGATCAAGATGGGTGCGGATGCCGCGCGGGGTCAGGTCCATGACCTCGGCCACGGCCTTCTCGATGCGGGCCGCATCGACCTGGCCGGTGCCGTGGGTATCGACGTAGATCGACAAGGGCTTGGCCACGCCAATGGCGTAGGAGACCTGCAGCGTGCAGCGTTCCGCCAGCCCAGCCGCGACGACGTTCTTTGCCAGATACCGCGCGGCATAGGCGGCCGAGCGGTCAACCTTGGTCGGGTCCTTGCCCGAGAATGCGCCGCCGCCATGCGGGGCCGCACCACCATAGGTGTCAACGATGATCTTGCGGCCCGTGAGCCCTGCGTCCCCGTCCGGTCCACCGATCACGAAGGTCCCCGTCGGGTTCACGTGCCACTCGGTCTTGCGGGTGATCCAGCCGTCGGGCAGCACTTCGCGGATGTAGGGCTCCACGATCTTGCGGATGACCTTCGAGGTCTGGCGCTTGGACGTGTGCTGGGTGGACAGCACGATCGAGGTGACCTCCACCGGCTTGCCGTTGGCATAGCGCAGCGTCAGCTGGCTTTTCGCGTCCGGGCCAAGGGTTGGTTCCGCGCCCGACTTCCGCGCCTCGGCCAGGCGGCGCAGGATCGCATGGGCGTACTGGATCGGCGCCGGCATGTATTCCGGCGTCTCAAGCGTGGCATAACCGAACATGATGCCCTGGTCGCCCGCACCGTCCTTGTCGACGCCCTGCGCGATGTGCGCGGACTGTTCGTGGATGTAGTTGTGGACCTTGATCTTGTCCCAATGGAACTTCTTCTGCTCGTAGCCGATGTCCTTGACGCAGTCGCGGACGATGCCATCGACGCGGGCCATCATCGCCGCCGTCGCCTCTTTCGAGGACAGGCCGACCTCGCCGCCGACGACCACGCGGTTCGTCGTGGCAAAGGTCTCGCAGGCGACGCGGGCGTTCGGCTCTTCCTTCAGGAAGGCATCGAGGACAGCATCCGAGATTCGGTCGCAGACCTTGTCGGGATGGCCCTCGGACACCGATTCCGAGGTGAAGACATAGTCAAGGCGGCTCATGGAAAGTGCTCCGTTGGGGTTCACCCGCCACGCCAGGAAGCCGTTGTGGGGGTCGCGATTGCGCGTGACTAGACGGCCCGCGCCGCGTCGTCAATGGGAAGGTCGCAACCGCCGCACCATGGCCCCCAGCGCGAGACCCGCCAGCAACAACAGGACCGGACCATCGCCCCAGCGGTTGAACGGCGTCGGCGGCAGCGCGCCCGGGATGGTGGTGTCCAGCGCCGCCATCTTGCCGAAGGGCAGTGCCTCGACCACCCGGCCGTGCGCATCGACCACCGCCGTCACCCCGGTGTTCGCCACCCGGATCAGTGGCAGCCCCTGTTCCACCGCACGCAGCCGCGCCTGGGCGAAATGCTGGAACGGGCCGGTCCAGATGCCGAACCAGGCGTCGTTGGTGATCTGCAGCATCCAGTCGGCCCGCTCGGGTGCTGCGTTCACATCATGCGGAAAGATCGCCTCGTAGCAGATCAAGGGCAGCACCTTGCCAAAGCGCCCGAGGTCCAGCACGCGTGGCCCAGGCCCTGCCGTATAGGTGTTCCCCGCCTGCGCCGCAAAGGCACGCAGACCGAACCAGTCATAGGCCAGGTCTCCGAAGGGAATGTATTCGCCGAAGGGCACCAGATGCGCCTTGTCATAGCGCGCGGTCTCGACGCCCTCGCCTTCCAGGACCCGCAGCGAGTTGTAGAAGCGTCCGGCTTCCTCGCGCTGGATGCCCAGGGCGACCGGCTTGCCGTCCGAGGCCGAGACGACCATGTCGGCGACGCTCGGGGCATATTCCAGCATGTAGGGTACCGCCGTTTCCGGCCAGATCGTCAGGTCGGCCGGGGTGTCCTGGGCTGTCATCGCAAGCAGTCGGTCCAGAAACTCCCGCGCCTTCGCCGCCTCCCACTTTTCCGACTGCTCGGCGTTGGGCTGCACGAGGCGCAGCGTCAGATCACCCGCTTCGGGCAAGGGCTGCGCCAGACGCCAAAGCCCGAACCCCAGCGCGGAGGCCAGCAACACAGCGGCAACTGCAACGCCTAGCCAGCGGTAGACAATCGGCAGCGCCGCAGCCAGAAGGGTCAAGAGACCCAGCGCCGACGCGCCACCCAGCGCGGCCAGCTGGTCCACCGGTGTCCCGATCCAGACATGGCCCAGCATGGCCCAGGGGAAACCGGTGAAGACCACTCCGCGCAGGGCCTCCAGCGCCGTGAAGGCCACCACGAAGCCCAATACCGGATTGGCAAAGAGCCGCGCCGCCACTGCCGCGCCCGCCCAGAACAGACCCAGGCCAAAGGCCAGAAGCACGACCGCAAAAGGCGCCATCCAGCCGTGGCGCGCGATGTCGATCAGGAAGGGCTCGACGATCCAGTTCAGCGCCAGACCGAAATACCCGGCCCCGGCGAAAAGCCCGACGAGGAAAGCCCCGCGCCAGTCGGCAATCCGACCCAGAAGCCAGATCAGCCCCGCCAGTCCCGCGATGGTCGCCCACCAGAAGCCCAGCGGCGCCTGACCCAGTGCCGTAAGCGCGCCCAGCGCAAAAGCCAGCACCAGGCGGCGCTTTCCGACCAGCCAGACGTCAGTCACGCCTCACTCCGCCGCAGTCGCTGGCAGGCGCACCCGCAGCCGCTTGATCCGCCGCGGGTCGGCATCGACAATCTCGAACTGGACGCCGCTTTCGTGTTCGATCACCTCACCCCGCGCCGGCACCCGGCCGGAGCGCAGAAAGACCAGACCGCCCAGCGTGTCGATCTCTTCGTCGTCCTCACCCGTCCGCAGCGCAAGGCCCAGCGCCGCCTCGATCTCTTCCAGCGGCGCGGTGGACTGCGCCAGGATCACGCCCGGCTTCTCTTCCTTCCACAGCGCGCCCTCGTCCTCGTCATGCTCGTCCTCGATCTCGCCGATCACCGTCTCGATCAGGTCCTCGATGGTGACCAGACCGTCGACCCCGCCGTATTCATCGATGACCAGGGCCATGTGCACGCGGTCCTTCTGCATCTTCTGCAAAAGGACGCCCGTGGGCATCGACGGCGGCGCATAGAGGATCGGACGGAGCAGTCGCTTCAGGCTGAACCGCCCCGTGGCGCCAAAGCCGTGCTGCAAGGCCAGGTCCTTGAGGAGCACCAGTCCCTGGGGATGGTCCAGAGTGCCCTTGTAGACCGGCACCCGGCTGAACCCATGCTCGCGGAATACCTCGACCAGCTCATCCTTGCCGATGTCCAGCGGCACGGCCACCACCTCGGCCTTCGGAATCGCCACATCGTCCACCCGCATCCGCCGCAGCGCATGCAGGCCCTGAGGCATGGCCGTAGCGCCCGATTCGGTCTGGGGGGCTGCAGGTTCGGCAGAGGGGCTGAACGCGGAAAGAAGTCGGCCCAGAAAGCCACGTTGGCCTTGGTCCGATACGGAATCATCGGTCTCAAGCTGCGCGCCCTGCGCTGCGGGAGACCCGTCGCTACTACTGCCCATCGGTCCTTTGTCCAGAAAACACCCGTCCAGCGGGTGCGAGGGTCAATATGGGTCAGAAACCCCAAGGCTTGCAAGTATCCTGACCTCCAAGGCCTCCATCAGAGTCGCATCCTCGTCTTCTACATGGTCGTAGCCCAGAAGATGCAGGACGCCGTGCACCAGCAGATGGGTGACATGGTCCGCCATCGGCTTGCCCTGCTCCTCGGCCTCGCGAGCGCAGGTTTCCCAGGCGATGGCAATGTCCCCCAGGGGTTCGGGATCCTCCGGATCGCCCGGTTCGGGCAGATCGGGCGTCTCGCCGACGAACTCGGCGCCCCGCTCCTCGGATGGCCAGCTCAGCACGTTGGTCGGTTGCGGCTTGCCCCGGAAATCCGCGTTCAGCGTGGCGATCCGGGCGTCGTCGCAGCCCATCAGGCTGACGGCAAAGCCCTGGGCCGGCAGCCCCACCCCAGCCAGCGCCGCAGCCGCCGACCGCTCCGCCAGCGCGGCCAGCCCGAAGGCCTCCCACCGCGCATCCTCGATGACCGTCTCGACCAGTTCCATGCCCCGGGCCTAGCGCGAAGGCCCAGGCACCGCAATGGTCTTGCCCTTGGTCAAATACTCCGGGGGTTTGGGGGCAGCGCCCCCATCGCCCGAGGAGGAGGCGCAGGCCGACGACGAGACAAAAGCCTCGCGCGCCAGCGCTCATTTCGAAAACCGCCCCTCACCCCTGGGCTTCGTCGGCCTCGTAGGCCTCGATGATCCGGCCGACCAGCGGGTGGCGCACCACATCCTTCGAGGTAAAGTAGTTGAAGCTGACCCCGCGCACGCCCTTCAGGATGCGCTCCGCCTCGGCCAGGCCAGACGCCGTGCCGCGCGGCAGGTCGACCTGGGTACGGTCGCCAGTAATGACCATCCGGCTGCCTTCGCCCAGACGGGTCAGGAACATCTTCATCTGCATGGAGGTCGCGTTCTGCGCCTCGTCCAGCACGATGAAGGCGTTCGACAGCGTCCGTCCGCGCATGAAGGCCAGCGGTGCGATCTCGATCCGCTTTTCCTGCATCAGCTTTTCCACCTGCTTGGCGGGCAGGAAATCGTTCAGCGCGTCATACAAGGGCTGCATATAGGGATCGACCTTTTCCTTGGCATCCCCTGGCAGAAAGCCCAGCCGTTCCCCGGCCTCGACCGCCGGGCGCGACAGGATGATCTTCTCGACCGCGCCCGAGATGAACATCGTCACCCCCACGGCCACGGCAAGATAGGTCTTCCCCGTCCCCGCCGGCCCGATGCCGAAGCCCAGCTCATGGCTGAACAGGTTCGCCACATAGGCCTTCTGCGCCTCGGTCCGGGGTTCGATCGGCTTTTTCCGAGTCCGTAACTCCATCCCGGTCGAGAAGAGCTCGATCTGTTCGGCACTTTCGGCATCCACCGGGCGGCCCATCCGCATCGCGCCGTCGATGTCGCCTGCGGCCACGTTGCGCCCCGATTCCAGCCGGGCATAGAGGGAGCGTAACACCGCCGCTGCCTGTTCACGCGCCGTCTTGTCGCCCACCACCGCCAGCCGGTTGCCGCGCCGCAGGATGTGCACCCCCATCTGATGCTCGATCTGCGCAAGGTTGCGGTCAAATTCGCCGCAGAGATCGATCAGCAATCGGTTGTCGGGAAATTCGAGGACGGTTTCCACGATATCCTCGGCGGACGGGGGGGTCAGCGCGCTGATGCCCAAAGGGGTCTCCTTCATGTGGGGCCACAAGGGAAAGTCTGCAGCCGGATACGGCATCTGGCAAGTGAAACCCGATGCATGCACAAACTCTTGTAGGAAATGACGCCGATTTCGTGACAGTTCCCCGCCGATGCCAAAGAAAAAGGCCCCGGCACTGCCGGGGCCCCTGTCAGGCGGTTGTGTCGCGCGGTCGCGCTGCGGCTTAAGGCGTCGTCCGGACCGGTGCCTTGGCCGGGCCCGACACACGGTCCGGCCCAGGCGCGCTGTCCGTCTCGTAGGCGCCGATCACCGTGCCCGGAGGATACTTGCCGTCACAAATCGGCAGACCGGTCTTCGGATTGTACCGCGGGCTGGAATAGCCTTCCACGCCGTCATCGATGATCCAGACCTGGCACCCGTCCGGATCGTAGGCGATCGCGGCCTGGCCATCGATCAGGCCGGTATCGTCCTGGCCATAATCCTCGGCCGTGGCGATGACCGAATCCGGTCCGGTGTAAGGCTGCGCGCCTTCCGAGGACTCATAAAAGGCGCCGCACCCGGCAAGCCCCGATGCCAGCACCAGACAAAGCCCCGACCGCATCGCACGAAGCTTCGCGTCCATTCCCAGTGTTCCTGCAAGCGTCATCATCATCAGCCCTTCTTGCAGAAGACTTCGACACGGCGGTTCTTCGCCATGCCCTTAGCCGTTCCGTTCGTCGCAACCGGCTGGCTTTCGCCATAGCCCGTCACGCTGTCGACCACTGCGCCGACCGATTGCGCCACCGCCGCAACTGCGGCTGCACGGGCTTCGGACAGACCCTGGTTGTAGGCATCCGAGCCGCGACTGTCGGTATGGCCCGCAATTGAATACGAGAAAGCCCCGGTCTGGCGGAAGTACTCTTCCAGCTTCGACCGACCGGATGCCGTGAGCGTTGCGCTGGCGGTCGCAAAGTAGGTGTCGGTGCTGTCGGTCAGGCAGCTGACCTGCTTCAGGCAGACCGGCTTGCCGGTCTTCGGATCGCGCCGCGGCACCATGTAGCCCTCGGTTCCGCCGTCCGCCCACCAGTGCTGGCAGCCGTCGCGGTCGATCCAAACGCCCCATTCGATCTTGCCTGTCACAGCCTCATCTTGTGCCATGGCCATGGGTGCCGACATCAGGCAAAGGCCCGCCGCCGCAACCGAAAGCGCCTGCCGAAGCATGCTTCCCTGTCTCATCAATGCCCCACTCCTCGTAGCTGACCCGGCCGAGTCATTGTTCGTATTGCGGGCGATAATGCCGCCGAAACCTGTCATAGAGAAGGAATTCATCGGGCATAATTCGAAAATCGCGGCCATTGTCACTGTTCTGCAGCTTTCCTGCCATGCCGTGCAGGTCAGAATTGGTTAAGCAATCCGGGAAATCAGTTCTGCCGCCAGAGAGTTGGAGGACGAAGCTGAAACGCGCGCCCGGACCAATTCGCCGATTCGCCCGACCGGATCGACGATGTGCACGGCATGCAGATGACCCGACTTGCCGACCATTTGGCCAGGCAGTCGGCCCGGCTTTTCGTACAGCACCTCGACCTCGCGGCCGACCATGGCCTCCTGCGCCGAATGTTGCTGGCTGGTGATCAATGCCTGCAGCTCTTGCAGGCGGGCATCGGCGATCTCGGTCGCAACCGGGGTCTTTTCGGCCGCGGGCGTACCGGGGCGGGCGGAATACTTGAAGCTGAACGCCGCTCCGTAGCCCACCGCCCGGATCAGGTCCATCGTCGCCTGGAAATCCGTGTCCGTCTCGCCGGGGAACCCGACGATGAAGTCCGAGGACAACAGGATATCCGGCCGCGCCGCACGGATGCGCTCGACCAGCCGCAGGTAGGCCTCGGCGGTGTGCTTGCGGTTCATCGCCTTCAGGATGCGGTCCGACCCCGACTGCACCGGCAGATGCAGGTAGGGCATCAGCTGCGGGACCTCGCCATGCGCGGCGATGAGGTCGTCGTCCATGTCGTTCGGGTGGCTCGTGGTGTACCGGATGCGCGACAGGCCATCGATCCCCGCCAGTTCCCGCACCAGCCGGGCGAGGCCCCAGGTGCCCCCCGGACCCTCGCCGTGGTAGGCATTGACGTTCTGGCCCAGAAGCGTGATCTCGCGCACGCCCTGACGCACCAATCCCCGTGCCTCCTCCAGCAGCCGCGCAACCGGACGGCTCACCTCGGCCCCCCGGGTATAGGGCACCACGCAGAAGGCGCAGAACTTGTCGCAGCCTTCCTGCACCGTCAGAAACGCTGTCGGCCCCCGCAGCGCCTTGCGTTCGGGCAGATGGGAAAACTTGTCCTCGACCGGAAACTCGGTGTCGACCTGGCGCCCCTCGGCCTCGACCATCTCGGGCAGGCGGTGATAGGCCTGCGGGCCGACGACCAAGTCCACCACGGGGGACCGGCGCAGGATCTCCTCGCCCTCGGCCTGCGCGACGCAGCCCGCGACCCCGACCTTCAGCCCCGGCTTCGCCACCTTCAGCGCGCGCAACCGGCCCAGGTCGGAATAGAGCTTTTCCGACGCCTTTTCCCGGATATGGCAGGTGTTCAACAGCACCATGTCCGCGTCTTCGACCACCTCGGTCGTGACATAGCCCTTCGCGCCCAAAGCTTCCGCCATGCGCTCGCTGTCATAGACGTTCATCTGACAGCCATAGGTCTTGACGAAAAGCTTCTTGGCTTCGGTCATCGGGCGGGCCCCTTGGGAGTTGCGGGGCTTCTAGCGCAAGCGTGGCCCCGCCTCAACCGCCGCGACGCCCCTGCCGGATGCTCTCTTGCGTCGGACCCAAGGATCGCGGACCTTAGGCCGCCATCCACCCGGACCCTTCATGCGCTATCCCAGCCTTTCCGCCCTTCTGGACCGCTCGACCCCCGGCTTCGGCAAGGGCCCCCTGTCCCTGATCCTCGCCGAGGACGAGGTCGAGATCGTCTCCACCCTCGCCCATCACCTTTCGCACGGGTTCCGCGATGTCATCCTGTTGACCCCCGACGGCGTCGAGGTTCCGCCCGAGCAGGAGAGCCAGGTCCATATCGTCCACCATGATGTCTACGCCGAAGGCGCACTTGTCGCGGCCGTCAATGCCGCGATCGACCGCTTTCCCGGCGCCTGGATCCACTACTGCCACAACGCCGAATACCTGTTCTACCCGTTCTGCGAGACGCGCACCGTGGGCGAGCTGGTGGCCTTCCACGCCGAGGAACGCCGCACGGCGATGCTGACCAACGTGATCGACCTCTATGCCGGGGACCTGGGCGCGCATCCCGATGCGGTGGCGCTTGACGACGCCTGGCTGGACCGGTCGGGCTATTACGCCCTGGCCCGCAAGGACCCGAAGAACGACTGGCAACCCAAGGACCGGCAGCTGGATTTCTACGGCGGCCTGCGTTGGCGGTTCGAGGAACATATCCCCTACGCCCGCCGCCGGATCGACCGCATCTCCTTGTTCCGCGCCAGCCCGGGCTTGCGGCTTCTGCCCGACTTCACCCTGTCGGATGAAGAGATGAACACCTACTCCTGCCGCTGGCACAACAACCTGACGGCGGCAGTCTGTTCCTTCCGTACCGCAAAGGCGCTGCGCACGAACCCCGGGTCGCGCCATGCGATCCACCGCTTCCGCTGGCCCAATTCCGTAAAATTCGACTGGCACAGCCAGCAGCTGATGGACCTGGGGCTGATCGAACCGGGCCAGTGGTTCTAGACGCTCACGCAGCCGTGAAGCCGGCGCCGAAACTTCGGCGCTGACCGCCCCGTTCTTCGAACCATGACAGCCGGATGGTCCGGCTGGTCCTGGAACGGAGAACCCCATGTCCCTGAAGTCGATCCTTGGCGCCGTCGCGCTGTCCGCCCTTGCCACCCAGGCCTTTGCTGCCAACCCCGACGTCGGCGGTGCGCCGATGTTCGAAACGAAGAACATCGTCGAGAATGCCGTCAACTCGGCCGACCACACCACGCTGGTCGCCGCCGTCAAGGCCGCGGGCCTCGTCGATGCGCTGATGGGCCCCGGCCCCTTCACCGTCTTCGCCCCGGTGAACGACGCCTTTGCCGCCCTTCCCGCTGGCACCGTCGACACGCTGCTGAAACCCGAAAACAAGGACATGCTGACCAAGGTCCTGACCGCCCATGTCGTGGCCGGAGACCTGAAGCTGGCCGATCTGCGTGCCAAGGTCGGCGCAGACGGCTTTGCCAACCTGCAGACCCTGTCGGGTGATGCGCTGTCGGTGAAGTTCAAGGGCGACAAGGCGATGATCTATTCGGAATCGAAGAACATCGGCACCATCACGATCGCCGATGTCGATCAGTCGAACGGCGTGATCCACGTGGTGGATACCGTCCTCGTCCCGAAGTAAGGGATTTCATCACCGTCGGGCGGGGGCAACCCCGCCCTTTTTCACGCCTTCCGCAGGCGGATCACCACGTCCACGCGGCTGACGGCCATGCCATCGGGCACCTGCGGCAGCGACGCGATTTCCAGCTCTTCGGCCGGGGCATCGGTCAGGCTGTGGCTGTCTTCCCAGTAGAAATGCGGGTGGTCATCGGTGCGGGTGTCGAAATAGCTTTTCGAGCCGTCGACCACCACCTCGTTCATCAGGCCGGCATCACAGAAGGCGCGCAGGGTGTTGTAGACGGTGGCAAGGCTCACCTTCTCGCCCGCGTCCGACGACAGGGCATAAAGGCTTTCCGCCGTCACATGCCGGTTCATCCCGTCGCCGACCAGAAGTTCCGCCAAGGCAAGCCGCTGGCGCGTGGGACGCAGGCCCCCCGCCTTCAGCCATTCCGCGCTGCGTTCCGTGCTGGTCAAATGCCGCCTCTGACGTTGCTACTTGCGATATAGGGCCCCAAACCTGACCATTTCAATGCGGAATCGTGGCATTCAGCGGGAAATACCCGCAAAACCCTGCCGAATCCGGCCCCAGACCAGCCCGGTGACGACCAGAGACCCCAACCCAGCCGCCCAGAACGGCAGAACCAGCGCCGTCCCGCGGGTGGCCACCGGTTCTCCAAATGACACCACTAGTCCCGACAGGACCAGCCCCACGGGCATCATCCCCCAGGCCAAGAGGCGGTAAAGACTGTTCACCCGACCCAGAAGCGCATCCGGGATCAGACGCTGGCGGGTGCTGACAGAGACGACGTTCCAGACAAAGCCGGAAAACTCCATCGCCGCAAAGCACAACCCCAGAGTCCAGGGTCCCGGAGCCAAAGCCATGCCGATGAAGCAGGGGCCTGAGGCGAGCAGCATCCACTGCATTGTTTGTGCAGGTCCCAGCGCCCGGCCGATCCTTTCGCCCATCAGGCTGCCCGCGATCCCGCCCACGGCGCCGCCCGCCAGCGTCAGACCATAGGCCTGGGCCGAAAGCTGCAGGTTCTCTTGCGCGTGCAGGACGACGGCGATCACGATCATCTGGTGGAACATGTTCCAGAACCCCGTGGTCCAGGCCAGCGTCCGCAAAAGCGGTACCCCCCGCAGGAAGGCGAAGCCCTCGCCCAGTTCGGCCCGCCACCCCCGCCGATCAACCCTCTCGGCCCGGAATGTCCCCGCCAGCCCCGCGACAAGCCACAGCGCCACCCCATAGGCCACCGCGTTCAGTCCGAAGGCCAAGGGCAGCCAGAGCCCGATCAGGAACGCCCCCAGCGCCGGGCCGATCAGCGCGTTGGTCAGAAGCTCGGCACTCCACAGCTGGCCATTCGCCCGCTCCAGCCGCTCGGACGGGACCAGGGCGGGCAGCATGGTCTGCGCGGCATTGTCCCGGAAGACTTCGGCCCCGCCGACGACCAGCGCCGCCACCAGCAACGCCGCGTAAAGACCCGGCGACGAGACGCCCTCTGCGGGTGCAACCCCCAGGGGCAAGGCCGCCCAGATGGCCAGCGCCGCAAACAGGAACGCCCCCGCCCGCACCGCGTCCATCGCCAGGATCAGCCGCCGTCGGTCGACCCGGTCGGTCACCAGCCCCGCCGGCAGCGCCAGAAGCGCCCAAGGCAGCCGCAGCGCCACCGGCACCAGCGCGACCAGCAGAGCATCCCGCGTCAGAAGTGAGGCGACCCAGCCCCAGGCCACCACCGCGATCCCGTCCGCAAGGTTCGTCATCCCGCTGGCCGTGATGAACCGCTGCAATGCCGTCATGTCCGTCTCCAGGGCGCCAAGACTTGCCAGTCTTCGCCGGTGAATGCTAGGGAGTGTCCAGGGGATCACGGGGAGACACAAGGTATGGCGTATCCGACCAGCTTCGACAAAGAGGCCCTGCTGGCCTGCGCGCGCGGCGAACTTTTCGGCCCCGGCAACGCCCAGCTGCCCGCGCCGCCCATGCTGATGATGGACCGGATCACCGACATCTCGGACGACCGCGGCGAACATGGCAAGGGCCATGTGGTGGCCGAGTTCGACATCACTCCGGACCTCTGGTTCTTCGAATGCCACTTCCCCGGCAACCCGATCATGCCCGGCTGCCTTGGGCTGGACGGGCTCTGGCAACTCACCGGCTTCAACCTCGGCTGGCGCGGCTGGCAGGGGCGCGGCTATGCGCTTGGCGTGGGCGAGGTGAAGCTGACCGGCATGGTCCGCCCCGACCGCAAGCGGCTCACCTACTACGTCGATTTCACCAAGGCGCTCCAGACCCGCCGCCTGACGATGGGCGTGGCCGATGGCCGGGTCGAGGCGGATGGCGAGACGATCTACCTCGTAAAGGACATGAAGGTCGCGCTGAGCGAAAGCTGAACGCCCCTCCCCGTTCGGGATCGAGGCCCGGACGGGTTCGTTGACGGCTCGGCCAATCGCGCGCAGACTGCCGCAAAGCCCGTCACAGGAGTGCGCGCGATGCGATGGCTAGTGGCTCTTTTGGCTCTTCTGTTCGCGCAATCGGCCGCCGCAGATCCCGGCGACTGCAGCGCGCCCGGCTACACATCGGAATTCTCGCTCACCGGGCTTGAGGGGACAACCTGCGACGAGGCCTTCCGGTTCACCTTCAACACGCCCGAAGGGCCGCGGATCGCACGCGGGGTTGCACTTGACGGTTCCGGGGTGGCATTGGCGCCCGGCGCAAAGGAGATGGTCGAAGCTGCGCTCAAGCGCGCGGTCGAGGCGCTGCACCAGACCGGGACTGCCTGGGATGTGCACGACATCACCGTGCTGATGCTGAACGACTCGCTGACCGTCGAAACCGAGGCTGACGGCTCGCAGAGTCTGGCTGCCATGACGGATGACACCTTTGCCGATGACGGGCGCAAGGAATGCCGGATCGGCCTCCTTTTGGCAGGGGTAACCGATGTCGATGCCACCGCCACCATCGCCCACGAAGTGTTTCATTGCCTGCAATTGGCCACGCTCAGCCCCGCGCAGATGGACACCCATGGCAAAGGCGGCACCTGGTGGATCGAAGGCACCGCCGAGCTATTTTCCGCTGTCGCAGTGCCCGAAAGCACGCTGACCACGCAGAATGCCGAGCTTTTCAATGCTTCGGTCCAGTCAGGCACGGCGCTTAACGACATGGGCTATGGGGCGGCTGTATTCTTTTTCTGGTGGCATCAGGAAAAGGGGATCGGGACGATCGTCGACCTGATGCGCACCATGCCCAGCGTGTCCGGGGCCGGGCCCCAGCACGACGCCATGCGCCGCATCCTCGGTCCGCAGGAATGGCTCCGCTTTGCGCAGGCCTATGTCGATCAGACCATCCTGCACCCCGGCGGCCATGACATGTTTCTGGACGGCACATGGGACCGGCAGGTGGTCGAGGTAAGCGAGACCGGAAGTCAGGGGCTGGACCTTGAACCCTTTGTGCTATTCCCCGGGTCCGCCCGGTATGTCTGCGCCAAATGGTCAAACCGACTGACCCCCGAGGACGCCAATATCGCGATCCGCAAGGTGCTTGGCGATGACTGGCAGCCTTGGGCGGGGGAAACAGATGCCCGCGAAGAGGAACAGCGGCTTTACCGCTTTGTCGCGATGGAGACGCGCGAAGGGACGCTCCCGCTCAAACTGCGATTCACCCGGCTTGAACAGTGCGAACCCTGTCAGGGGTATAGCCAGGTGGATATGTGCGTCGTCGGCAGTTGGGAAATGGACCCGCGGGTCATTCTCGACAAACTCGCCGCTCGTGGCGCGCCGATCACCCGCAACGCGCTGGGGCCGATGTACATCGTCATTTCCGAAGACGGGACCTACCGCACCACCACGTCCGAGATCGATTTTCAGACCTTCACCCAAAGCACGATCAACCCCGAAGACTGGACACAGGTCGATGTGGCGGGAGTTGCGGGCGCCTCCTTGGGCAGATGGGCCATCGCAGGCCCGGGCCAACTTGCCGGATGTGCCGATCTGAACAGCAGCACCTCGGTCACCCTGCACGCCACGTCGCCTGAAGTCGACAAGACCTATCCGCATTTCCTGCCGGGGTCTGGCGGAGAAGAGGGTATCGTTGACTACACCTGTTCGGATGCCACAATGTCGACAAGCATGCGGATGGGTCCGCTGGGTGTCGTGGAGTTTCCATTCACGCGCCTGAGCCCGCAGATTTCCGAGGACGATTAGGAACGACGATGGCCAGAAAAGACAGAGCGGGCCTGGTCTACCCTGACCGCAAGCGGCTGACCTCCTACGTCGATTTCACCAAGGCCCTGCAGACCCGCCGCCTGACGATGGGCGTGGCCGATGGCCGGGTCGAGGCGGATGGCGAGACGATCTACCTCGTGAAGGACATGAAGGTAGCGCTGAGCGAGGCATGAGATAAGATGAACTCTTTCTTCATCGAAAGGGTCATCGCTTTTGGTCGACGGCTAAACGAGAAGCGCCTTCGCAGCGAGATCAACGCGCTTCGGAGTGCGAAGGCCGCTCGGCGCCATAAGATCTTGCCGATCCTATACGTCATTTTGACTTGGTATTTTGTTCTTGGATTTCCAGTGTTTGTCTTCCTAATGGCCGGTCTGGCTCTGATGGAAAGCCAAGGCGGAATTGGGTCGAACCTTGGGACTGCGGTGTTTGGAGCCGCAATGCTTTGCAACATGGTCTTTGCCCTCTTCGCGATACCATGGTTCTTCCGCTGGTACTTCATAGCGGTCGGGCTGACCCTAGAACGAACTGCAATGGCCAACCGTAAGGAAGCCGAATTAATCGCCGCGATTGCAGCAGCAGAAGCGGCAAACCAGGTGAACTGATCCACGCTCCCTGCGCTCCCCCACTACAACCGCGCCGCCTGCACATGCATCCAGTCGAAGTTGCGCGAGCGGCCCAGGCTGACCCAGCCCTCGGCTTCCCAGGTGTGCCACCAGAAGTCGTAGTCTGGATGTGCCAGCGAGGCGCGGTCGCGGCCCCATTTCAACTGGTTGCGTTCGGGGTCGAAGTCCAGCGCAACGGCCCAGGCATGGGTCGACCAGGTGGTCCCGCCGCGCTTTTTCCGGTTCGCGAAACAGCCGCCGAACAGGTCCAGCCGCAGCCGTTTCAACTCGGCCTCGCCATAATGGGCGTGCACCTTCTGGAACACGCGGCCAAGGCTCGGCGCGACCTTCGTGTGGCAGCCGATGTGGCTGACGCTCTGGCTCTTGTCCCAGGCCAGACGCATCCGCCACGGGACCGGCACCCGGGTGATCGGGGGCGAGCCAGGGGGTCCGTAGAATGCCCGCATTGCCGACTGGTCGCCCGTGTCGCGCGGCCAGTTCTGCGGGTTGGCATCCGACGGCTCGTCATCCCGCCAGGGCCGCGGTCGGCTTCCGGTGTCCAAAAGCTGGACGAGCTGGTCGTAAGCCTCTTGCGTAACCGGGCCCCAGAAGCCGTCGACCGGGTCGCAATCGATCCCCTTGTCCTTGCAGATCAGCTGGAACAGCATCACCTCGCGCCGCCGCGGCGGAAAGCCTGTGGCACCGGCCGGGATTTCCGCAGTCCGGCGCTGCAGGGCGGACAGGACCGCGGCGTCATACGCAGCCGAGCCCGCCCCATCGACCGCGCCCGGGAACAGCCCCAACCCCTTCAGATGTGTCTGAACGACAAGAACGGCGCGTTTCAGCATCTTATTCTCCCTGAAGAATGTTCGATAATGAAAACGAAGTCAGAAGTCCGTTGGCACTGCGATCAGGCCAGAGCGGTACTTCTCTACCCTCGTCCAGCGCGGCGCTCCGCCCTGGGCCAGCGGGTTGAAAGGCGCGACCTCGATATTGTCCTTGGCGATCATCTCGCGCATCGAATGCGCCTCGATCACATCGCCCTTCCGGCCCGGGAAGACGTGGTATCCGGCATGGGCAATGCCGACGAAGAAGGGAACCGTCTTGAAGGCGGGGGGCTGCGTCTTCTTGAACCCCACGAGCTTGGTCACATTGTCGACCGTCGAGTCATAATAGATCCCACGGTTCACCGCGCTTGCATGGCGCAGGGCATGCCCACCCCAGACCGGCATCCACTTCCGCCCGGGTCGCAGCGGGTTCAGCGCCTGATCCTCGGCATCCCAGGCCGCATTCTGGCTGGGATCGGGGTTCCAGTAATACAGCTTCCACCCCAGCTGCTGCAGCATGATCTGCAGGTCTGTGCCAAAGAACTTCTGGTCGATCTTCAGCTGCGCATTGATCTTCTTCCAGGTGTTGGCCATCCCCGTCGCATTGAAGCCGCGCTCGCAGGCCTGCATGGCCAGCAGGATGCAGGCAGTCGATACCTGCTGGTCCACCAGGAATTCGGGCTTGCCGAACTTGCGCAGCTGCGCCATCCGCTTTTCCCGCGTCTTATGCTCCGGCTTGCGGTTGCCGTAGTACTTCGACACCCCCCATTTCGCGTAGAACTTCAGGTGGTCGTCATAGACCCAGTCCAGGAAATCTGCCGCAGCATCGGTGAAGGCATCCAGCGTGTCGCGGTGCTTGCGGATTTCCGCCGCGGTGAACATGCCCTTGGGAACAGATGAGGCCATCAACAGGCTCCTTGCTTGGTGCTAAATGAACGTCGAACAATGTCGAAAGATTAGCATCAAATCCCGAACAATGACAGTCAGGATTACCGACTGATCCCCGCTTCCCATCCCAACCCGCTTGCCCCCTCCCCCCCTCTGCCCTAAACAGGCGTCAAGCCAGCAAGGGAGGCCTCATGCGCCGCGTCGTCATCACCGGGATCGGGATCGTCTCGTCCATCGGCAACAATGCCGCCGAGGTCGAAGCGTCCCTGCGCGCCGGGAAATCCGGCATCGTCTTCGCGCCGGATTACGCCGAACACGGCTTCCGCTGCCGCGTCCATGGGGCTCCGAACATCGTGCTGGAAGACATGATCGACAAGCGCGACCTGCGCTTCATGGGCGACGGGGCGGCCTATACCTTCATCGCGATGGACCAGGCGGTGAAGGACTCAGGGCTCTCCGAGGCCGACATCTCGAACGACCGCACCGGGATCATCGTCGGCTCGGGTGGCCCCTCGACCAAATCCTTCTTCAAGGCCCACAACATCGTCCGCGAAACCGGCGCGCCCAAGCGCATTGGCCCCTTCGGTGTGACCAAGGGCATGTCCTCGACCGTTTCGGCCTGCCTGGCGACGCCCTTCAAGATCAAGGGCGTGAACTATTCAATCACCTCGGCCTGCTCCACCTCGGCCCACTGCATCGGCAACGGGACCGAACTGATCCAGATGGGCAAGCAGGACATCGTCTTTGCCGGTGGCGGCGAGGAGCTTGACTGGACCCTCTCCTGCCTCTTCGACGCGATGGGCGCGATGTCGTCCAAGTACAACGACACCCCCGAACGCGCGAGCCGCACCTACGACGCCAACCGCGACGGATTCGTCATCGCGGGCGGCGGCGGGATCGTGGTGCTGGAGGAGTTAGAGCACGCGAAAGCCCGTGGCGCGAAGATCTATGCCGAAGTCACCGGCTATGGTGCCACCTCGGACGGCTACGACATGGTCGCCCCCTCGGGCGAAGGTGGCGAACGGGCGATGCGGCTGGCGCTTTCCACCCTGCCCAAGGACCGCAAGATCGACTACATCAACTCCCACGGCACCTCGACGGTCGTCGGCGATGTGACCGAAGTCGAAGCGATCCGCCGCGTCTTCGGCCAGGGCTCCACGCCCCCCATCGCCTCGACCAAGTCGCTGACCGGCCACTGCCTGGGCGGCGCGGGCGTGTGGGAGGCGATCTACTCGCTGATCATGATGAACGGCAACTTCATCGCCGCTTCGGCCAACGTGGAAACGCTGGACCCCGGTCTTGATCCGTCGGAAATCGTGACCACGATGCGCGACAACGTGCAGATCGACTCGGTCCTGTCGAACAGCTTCGGCTTCGGCGGCACCAACGCCACCCTCGTCATGTCCAAGTATCTCGGGTAACGCATCATGGCTGACCTCATGAAGGGCAAGCGCGGGCTTGTCATGGGCGTGGCGAACGACCGCTCCATCGCCTGGGGCATCGCCTCGGCGCTGGCGGCAGAGGGCGCGGAACTGGCGTTCAGCTACCAGGGCGAGGCCTTTGGCAAGCGGGTCGAGCCGCTCGCCGCCAGCGTCGGTTCGGACTTCCTGATCGATGTCGACGTGACCAACGAAGACAGCCTGGACGCCTGCTTTGGCGAAATCGGCCGTCGCTGGGGGTCACTGGACTTCGTCATCCACGCCATCGCGTTTTCCGACAAGAACGAGCTGACGGGTCGCTTCATCAATACGACCAAGGGCAACTTCCTGAATTCGCTGAACATCTCTTGCTTTTCGTTCATCGACGTCGCCCGCCGGGCGGAACCCCTGATGCCGAACGGCGGGACGCTGATCACGCTGACCTTCCAGGGCTCCAACAAGGTGGTGCCTAACTACAACGTGATGGGTGTGGCCAAGGCCGCGCTGGAATCGGCGACGCGCTATCTGGCCAACGACCTTGGGCCTCAGGGCATCCGGGTCAACGCCATCTCGCCCGGCCCGATGAAGACCCTCGCCGGGGCGGCCATCGGCGGGGCGCGCGCGACCTACCGCCATACCGAGGCGAACACCCCCCTGCGGTCGAACGCGACGCTTGAAGCGATCGGTGGCACTGCGGTCTGGCTTTGCTCGGACTATGGCGCCTGCACAAGCGGTGAGATCATCCATGTCGACGGCGGCTACCACGTCCTCGGCATGCCGCAGGCCGACAACCTTTGACCGAACTGCGGCCCGCCTACATCACGGCGGAGCCCTCTCCCGGCCCGACCTTCTCGGTCTGCGCGCTGGTCCAATCGCAGGACCGTTTCGACCGCCTGATCGCGTCCTTTGTCCGGCTTGGCTTCACGCCTGACCGGGCGGAGTTCCTTGCCGCCGACAACCGCGCGGGCAACCTGTTCGACGGGTATTCCTGGCAGGGGCCTCTTCTGGCCCAGGCGCGGGGCAGATACGTCATCTTCTGCCATGACGATATCGAGCTGATCGACCAGGGCCATGACGACCTGCTGGCCCTGCTCGACGACCTGACCGGCCGCGACCCGGCCTGGCTGCTGGCTGGGGTCGCCGGGGGCCGGTTCCGCCCGAACACCAACACCCGGCAGATGCTGACCTTCCATATCAGCGACATCTACGGTGCCGACCGCAGACGCGGCGCAATGCCGGCCCGGGTCGAGACGCTGGACGAATGCTTCATCCTGATGCGCCGCTCGCGTCCCGTCCTGCCCTCGACCGACTTGTCCGGCTTTCACTTCTACGGCCCCGACCTCTGCCTGCAGGCCGAACTGGCCGGAGGCAGCGCCTGGGCCATCGACTTCCACCTGCGCCACCACGGCCGCGGCACCAAGGGCGACAGCTTTGCCGATTGCCGTCACCGCTTTGTCGCCAAATATGCCAGCATCTTTCCCGGCAGGACTCTGCATTGCACCACCGGGCTTGTCCTTCTCGGCCCAGTCGACGCACCCGGCACCTGACGACTGCTGCCCCCTCCCCTTCGGCAGTTGCACGCAACGTCAGGTGCGGTATCACGGGACCAAACCGGTTCGGCGGAGACCAGATGACCCTTGACCTGCGCTACATCGATGGCACCGAGGCCTCAGGTCCGGTCTTTTCCGTCTGCTCGCTGGTGCACAGCCAGGAAAAGTACGACCGCCTGCTTGCTTCCTTTTCACGGGCGGGCTTCACGCCGGAGAACGCCGAATTCCTTGCCGCCGACAACCGCGAAACGAACCGATTTGACGGCTTTTCCTGGCACAAGGCGCTCCTGCCCCACGCCCGCGGCCGCTTCGTCATCTTTTCCCATGACGACATCGAACTGATCGATGACGGCTTTGCCGAGCTTCTGGGCTGGACACGCTGGCTGGACGAGACTGATCCGAAGTGGCTTGTTGCCGGGATCGCTGGGGGCATCTGGCATACCGAAAGCCATCCGAGACCGGCCCTGGCACTGCACATCACCGACAAGTTCGGCGGAAATCGCCGCCGGGGGACCTTGCCTGCCCGCGTCGAAAGCCTTGACGAATGCTTCATGCTGATGCGGCGGTCGCGCCCGGTCATCAGCTCTTACGACATCGGCGGCTTTCACCTTTACGGCGCCGATCTCTGCATGCAGGCAGAGCTTCTGGGCGGCAGCGCCTGGGCCATCGACTTCCACCTTCGCCATACGGGCCAGGGCGTCGCGGGCGGCAAGTATCGGTCCGTCCGGCGTCGCTTTGTCCACAAGTACCAGAAGTACTTCCCGAAGCGGACACTGAACACGGTGAACGGCTTCGTTGACCTCGGTCCGCCCGATCCCCCGAAGGAAGACTGACGTCGCGAGTACTCACGCCTGTGCCGGGCGGGCCGGTCGACCTGCGCCCTACAGCACCAGTCCGACCCGCGCGGTGGCGCGATAGCCGACCGCGGGATCACCCGCCTGTGCCAGCGTCTGCGCCGCAAGCTCTGCCTCGGTCCCGTCCCGGAAGATCCGGTCTCGCCGCAGGCTGACCCCGTCCAAGGCCTGCAGACTTGCGGCATAGAGCGGGGCTCCGGAATAGACCGCGCGGCACTCTGCCTCGGGAAAGGCGAACTGCGAGGTCAACAAAGCCGCCTTGCCGGACACCGCCATCTCAGTGCTGGAGAAGACTTCGAAATGGATGTGCGGCCAGCGCCCGGGATAGCAACCCGGAAAGACCGTGGTCAGCCGCACCTTTCCGTCCGCATCGCTGATCCCGACCCCGCGCAGATAGTTGCGGTCGGCAGCGCCGTAGATCGAATAGACCCCCTCGGCATCGCATTGCCAGGCGTAGACGGCCATGCCCTGCAAGGGACGGCAGGCGCTCCGGACGTCGACCAGCGTGATCTCAAGCACCAGCGGCACACCTTCGGCCACCGGGGTCAGCCCACCGATGCTGGTCCGGATATCCTCGCGGATCACGCCCGCCTCGGTCAGGATGTTGACCGTCTGACCGGCCCGGACATTGGTTCCGTCCGCCGGAAACGGCCCTGCCGTCTCGGCGGGAACGGCAACGCAGACCGACCCATCGGCGGCGGTGCCCGTCACGGTCTGCGCACCGCCGCGCGCACCCCAAAGTGCGAGCGCCGCACCGCCCATCGCCAGACCGGTCAGCACCAGCCTCCGTCGTGTCAGATGCGGCAGATCGGCCGCCAGCCCCTCCGGTCCGTGGTCATCGTTGTCGGTCATCCGCAATGCTCCTGTGCCAGTGCGGTTTGATACGATGGTATGTCGCCATTCCGTCGCGACCAGCGCCCCGCCGCTTCCGCCCCCCGAAACAGGATTGCCGCTTCGTAAACGCCCACGCGCAAGGCATTGATACAAAAGGACGCTTGAGACCTGTCCAGCGTGGACAGACCCGTTGGCACAGCAATGGAAGGATGGAGCGGGCGGCGGGAATCGAACCCGCGTCTTTAGCTTGGAAGGCTAACGCTATAGTGAATACTACTCAAGCAAAATCAATAACTTGCACTGAAAGATGCAGAAGTTGTGTCGGCAATTTGTCGGAGATGATTTCTTGGAGCGGGCGGCGGGAATCGAACCCGCGTCTTCTGCGTGGAAGGCAGAGGTCTTACCATTACACAACGCCCGCGCTGCTCTCGGTAGGTATTCGGACCGGATCGCTTCGTCAAGGCGCGACAGAAAAGCAAGCCGGAGTGAAAGGTCCTCAGAACCGTCGAAAGCGGCAGCTAAGGGCGGAAAGCGGACACAGGCCGATGTGGACGAATGGCCGCTTTGCGCTTCAATCTATACCAGCGGCCATATCCCGTCTCATCTCCACGGAGTCCACACCTGCCTAACCAACGTTAGGCAGGTGTGGACGGGGGGCAAGACGGCGGCAGGACTACGTCTTGTGGGATACGAGCGGGTCTCGACGGCGCGGCAGGGAGCAAGCGGGCTTGGACTCGAAGCGCAGCGCAAGGTGATTGAGGACTTCGCTGCGTCGCGCGGGGCGGAGGTCCTGGCGCGGTTCACCGAGGTCGAGAGCTGGCGGAAGGCCGACCGGCCGGAACTGGCCAAGGCGCTGCACCTCGCGAAGGTCACCGGGGCGACGCTGGTGATCGTCAAGCAGGATCGGCTCTCGCGCGACGCGGCGTTCCTCCTCGCCCTGCGGGACAGTGGGGTGCGGTTCGTGGCCGTGGACATGCCAGAGACGAACGACCTGACGGTCGGGATAATGGCTCTGGTCGCCCAAGCCGAGCGGGAGGCGATCTCCCGGAGGACCAAGGAGGCACTGGCAGTCGTCAAGGCGCGTGGGGTGAAGCTCGGGAACCCCAACGGGGCTGCGAGCCTGCGGCGGGCCGGTAAGGGCGGTAGGGCGCTCAGGGCGGCTGTGTCGGCGAATGCTGCAGCCTTTGCGGCTGACCTGGCGCCGGTGCTCGCAGACATCCGGGCTGCGGGACATACGTCGCTTCGTGCAATCGCTGCGGAACTGACGGCGCGCGGGCTAATGACGCGGCGAGGTGGGAAGTGGGGCGTAGGGAACGTGAGGCGATTACTTGCACGATGACCGCTGGGGTGGACAGTACTGTCCGGTTGCATAACCCCACATCCGCATGGCGTACGATCTTGCATAGACTGCGTTGTGCGGAGTTCCGAGCAGAGCACAACGCGCCGATAGTCCCCCTAACCGGACTTACCAGTCGTGAGTGGCCCACGAACAGCAGCGACCGAACCAAGAGGAGCAACGAGAACTCGGGTGACCGCAAAAAGCTTTTGGAATCCGACAGCTAGAGGTCATCAAACAAGCGACCTGAGTACTTTCCCGTCGCTGAACTGAATCGCCAGAACTTGGTTTCTGTTCCGCTTTCCAAGACAGGCACCTGTCGAAACCGACAAGTTCACAGAAGCGCAGTTTCTCGATAGATCATGAATGTCTGCTGTTCACCGAACCCGTCCGAACAGCCCTTAAACCGTGTAACGGGTTTCACTCCAACTGATCAAGGGCGAGGTTGCCAAGGCTTCTTCATGGACTTCGATACGAAACAAAGAATGCCCTCCGAAAACCACAAAGACATCGAGCGGCTTTACCGCCTGGACTATGGAGACGTGGGCGAATTCTGGTTTCGCATGATTGGGAGCCTGCTCGGAGCGTGCATAATATGGCTGTATACAGGCTGGATACTTGCCTGGGTATGGGTGGGCGTTTATGCAACGCTTCAACTTGCCTTCTTCCTATTTCTGCGAGCCAAACTCAAGTGCGCATCACGGACTGATGTTATGCTAGCGCACTTAATTTTCCCGCTATTGTTGGTAAGCTTCATTTGGATGCCGATCCTGATGATAACGTCGCCTGACGACGTTCTTTCAGTGTCTGGTTTCACGATAATGTCCGGCGTCATCGTCTTTGTGGTCAGAAGAGCCGAAGAGTATCTCAAGATGATGCTCTTCCAGATTGCAGTCTTGGCTGTTTGTCTAGGGGTTGGTGTTGCGGTAATCTTGGCCCGCTACGAAAACCCATTGGCTTGGCTGGGACTGATCTTTGGGGCATTGACACTCGTATTCTATGTGACGCAGGCAGCGATCATAGTTCGACAGCAGCGGATTCGGGCTGATGAGATTGCAGTCCGGACAGGCCAGGCGCAGAAGCTGGAAGCAATCGGCAAGCTCGCAGGGGGTGTTGCACATGATTTCAACAACCTGCTTACTGTCATAATGGGTAACCTTGATCTGATCAATGAAGTCGAAGACGCGAAGGTGCGGGCCGAACTTCTGGAAGATGCGAAGTCAGCCGCACTGCGTGGATCAACAGTAGTTCGACAGTTGCTTACGTATGCGAGACAGGCTGAAGGTACGCCAAGAGCTCTAGATGCCATCGATCTGTTGAGATCTGTTGAGACTATGTGTAGGACATTAGTTCCAGAGTCAATTTCACTAGTGGTTTCGTTGCCGAGCAAAAGGATGGCCGTCGTCGTAGACGACGCACTTTTTGTGACCGCGATGTTAAATTTGATCAAGAACAGCGTAGATGCGATAGACAAGACTGGCCAGGTCACCCTATCTGCCAACGCTCGGCTCGTTGCTAAGCCCATGAAATGTGTTTCAGGTCAGCTTCTACCTGCAGGGAGCTATGTTGAATTTGCAGTTACCGACACGGGAATGGGCATTCCACCTGATGTTGTGGACCGAGTTGCAGATCCATTCTTCACTACAAAGGCGGTAGGTAAAGGGTCGGGACTTGGACTTTCGATGGTTTCGGGCTTCACGATGCAAATGGGCGGAGGTTTAGAAATTCAGTCTGACAAAAGGGGTACAGTGGTTGCAATGTTCTTGCCTGCCGCGATGTAAATCCGCCCGAATACACTTTCTGGTGGATCTTAGCGGGCTTGCGAGTGAGGCGCTTCTCCAACGAAAGCGTATGACCTATCGCCCCCTTCCGATGTGCTCGCCGCCGCTCTAGATGAGTGACGCAGCCATCTAGGCTTAGGATTCGTTCTCGTTTCATAGACAGAACATGACGGTGGCAGCAAGGGCTATGGCGGATAGGAAGACCTTGGGGCATCGGTCGTAGCGGGTAGCGATCAGTCGCCAGTCCTTCAACCGCCCGAACATGATCTCGATCCTGTTTCGGCGTTTGTAGCGCCGCTTGTAGTGTTTGATTGGTTTGCCGCTCGAATTCCGTCCTGGGATGCAGGGCTTTATCCCCTTGTCTTTCAAAGCTTCTCTGAACCAGTCGGCGTCATGGCCGCGGTCCGACAGCAGCCAGTCCGCCTTTGGCTAGCTGCCCAGCAGGGCTGCGCCACCCGTGTAGTCACTGACCTGGCCTGCGGTCATGAAGAAGCGGATCGGCCTGCCATCGGCTTCTACGACAGTATGCAACTTGGTGTTCATGCCCCCTTTGGTTCGGCAGATCGCGCTCCTCCTTTGGTCTCCTTCGCCCCCTTTTTCGACCGCAGGCTGCTCGCCGTGCGATGCGCCTTGAAGTAAGTCGCGTCAATCATCACAGTCTTCAGGACAGCCGCCTCGGACGCGAGGCCGCGCATCATCCGGGCGAAGATGCCCTTCTCGCCCTACTGCTTCCAGCGAGTGTAGAGCGTCTTCGCGGGGCCATACTCCCTAGGAGCGTTGCGCCACCGCAAGCTGTCGCGACTGATGAAGATTTTGCCGCTCAGCACACGACGGTCATCGACGCGCGGCTTGCCACGGCTCTTGGGAAAGAAGGGCCCAAGACGAGCCATCTGGGCTTCCGTAAACCAGAAAAGGTTGCTCATGGGTCAGTCTCCTCGCAGAGCCTGAATCATGCTGCAACAGCAAGATCAATGGGCCCTGACCCTAGCGTCCCGCAACCAAAGAAAGAGGTACCAACATGGCTGCGATCGATCTCGACAAGCTCTCCCTTGCCGAGCTGAAATCCCTGCAAAAGGATGTTGCCAAGGCAATCGCTGACTTCGGCAACAGGAAGAAGGTGGAGGCGCTCAGTGCTCTGGAAGAGCATGCCAAGGCCCTTGGGTTCAGCCTGGCAGAACTGACTGGCGTAAAGGCCAGTAAAGCCCGAGCAGGATCCGGTGCGGCGAAGTACCGCCATCCAGAAAATCCGGAAGTAACCTGGTCTGGTCGGGGCCGGAAGCCCGGCTGGTTTACGGCTGCAATCGAGGCAGGCAAGGCGCCTGAGTCAATGGCGATCTGACGTCAATCGAAGCTGCCGCCATTCTTGATACTGATCTGAAGGTCAATGACGCCAGGCGTCTTTGCTTAAACCGCGCACCAGCGATTGGCAGTTTCAAGCCTGGCGAGCAGCTTCACGCTCTCGCGCTCGACCTGCTTAAGTTTCCGAAGGTTGCGGCGGAGCTGCAAAGCCCGCATTTCAGAGCAGCGCTTCGGCAGGGCTGAAAGAGTGCGCATGAGTTGATCGACCTCTTCGACCGTCGGTCGTATCAGTAGGCTCGGATCATGGATCGAGACGATGGTTCCGTCCTGGTCCGTCTGAGGCCGCCTCGCGATGGTACTCTCCAGGGACAAAGCCACAGCCCGGGCATTGAGACAGTTCCGGGCCGCGCGCTCGGCAGCAGTCCGGTACTCGGCGCTCAGACTGATCTGCTGGGTGGAAGATCCAGTCAGAATCCGCAGTGTGAGCATCGAGAGCAGCGAGCCCACAAGGGTGAGAAAGTACAGGTGATTGAGGATGTGAAAAGCTTCGAGCATCTCATTGCCCCACATAAGCATCGGCTACCGTTGAAACGGCGCGTGATGTCGGGATTCCATGAAGGATACGGACCGTGCGCGCATAGATCCTTAAGTCTTCTGGTACGGGCCCTCCTTCTGCAACCATCGCTTCAATGGCACGGCCGCAGGCCTGGTGCAGTGCGATGTTGGAGGTTTCCGTCGCTCGGGCTCTTGCTTCGCGAAACAGGTCATTGGCGTCTTGCTGCCAGGTACTCATCTTGCTTAAACTCCGGGAACTCAATGTCCCAGAGAAGAGCAGAGGTTGGTTAACGCACCCTTAATGCGATACCAAAGATAGCCGTACTCTACCTCTGGGAGTTCTCTGAGCTTCAGCCGTGCGACCTCCAAGGACGTCATGCGCGAGTTCTCGAGCGTCCCCGGCGCAGACATCAGCGAGCAGCAGGAACGCTTTTGCCGTCTCTACAAAGCCATTCTGCTCAGCTCTGGCTGCGGCGACGAGGGCGGAGTTCTTCATCTCACTCGGATGCATGTTGGACCTCAGATTCGATGAACTTTAGACAACGTTATGCCCCGCCCCTTAACAGAGCGTTAAGCGCGTCAAACGAGGCAACAATCCACGTTCAGTTAACCACGTCGATCCGAGCCCTGCGTGAGAACAAAATAGCACCCCTAGCACATATTGGGATGGAACCTAACCGTAGCCCCATGATGTAGTCAGTGAAAACGCGGCACACGATCAAGCTCCTGACTGGCTTCTGCCCGAGTCGCTGTGCGCCGGCGCGCCATTGCAGCCAGTCCTGCAACAGTGACGATGCTCGAGAACTGCATACGCGTCCACGGCACTGATACTCGTGAACGGATTGTCTCCAACTGACTGAGCGGAGACCACGATGCTGCCACTAGGTCGACATGAACTCGACCGATCGGCGCGGCAAGGTGACACCGGAAGTGTAGGATTGCTGTCGACCTACTCTTGGCGTGCCACGGCCTTCCCTGACCTGCTCCCCTGAAACGTCCGCACTTTGAGGTTAGTCTGTTCTCCAGTGAGGGAGACGGACATGAAGCGCAGCAGGTTCACGGAAGAGCAGATCATCGGCGTGCTGAAGGTGGACTTGCCCTGCTTTGGTGGAGAGCGTTTAGCTCACTTCCCGGGCCTTTCGTTCGAAGGCGATGGGGCTCTGGAAGCCGAGCGATGAATGTCGCGTGACGGGGTTGTAGAACCCGTCGATGTATCTGGCGACGGCGTTTTCTGCCTGGACGCGCGTCTGCCATGCGACGGGCCAAATCAGCTCCGACTTGATGGTCTTGAAGAAGGTTTCCACCATCGAGTTGTCGTAGCAGTTTCCGCGCCCGCTCATAGAGATCAGGATGCCACGTCTGCGGAGCAGCGCCTGATAGTCGACCGAGCAGTATTGTGATCCGCGGTCGGAATGGTGGACCAGCCCCGGTGCAGGGTTGCGAGCCACCAGAGCACGGCGCAGGGCTTCGACCGCGAGATCGCGCTTCAGGCGACCACTCGTGGCCCAACCGACGACGCGCCGAGAGAAGATATCCAGCACGACGGCGAGGTAGAGCCAACCCTCTGCCGTCCAGATGTAGGAGATGTCTGCCCCCCACTTCCGGTCCGGGCCATCCGCCGTGAAGTCCTGCGCCACAAGATTGGGCGCGGCAGGCCAAGCATGTTCACTGTCCGTCGTGCGCTTGAACCGTCGCTTCTGCCGCGCGATCAACTGGTTCTCGCGCATCAGGCGTGCCGTGCGATGCCGCCCGATCTCATGGCCCTCGTCGACGAGATCGCGGTGCATTCGGGGGCTGCCATAGGTCCCGTTCGACAGCGCGAAGGCCGTCCGGATATGCGCCAGATAGACCATGTCCTGTTGCTGGCGCAGGCAAGCTGGCCGTTCCTGCCAGGCGAAGAAGCCGCTCTGGCTGACCCCGAGGACGCTGCACATCCGGCTGATCGGGAAACGGGCCTTCTCTGCATCGATGAAGGCGAACTTCACCGACTTCCCTCCCTCGCGAAGAAGGCCGCGGCTTTTTTTTGAATGTCGCGCTCCTGCTTCAGAACCGCATTCTCTCGCCGCAACCGCTTCAACTCGGCATGCAGATCGACCGGGACCTCACTCGGCTCCCTGCCATCCCGTTCCTGCCCGAGCCACCGCGTCAGCGTTGACAGCCCGATGCCCAGATCCTCCGCGATCTCCCGTCGCGTCCGACCGCTGGTCAGTGCCAGCCGCACCGCTTCACGCCGAAACTCCGGCGTCGGTCTGTTCCCGTTTCCCATAGAACACCTCCTGGTTCCTCAGTTGGTGCTCTCCACTTTTTCCGGGCAAGTCCAAGGAGCACCAGGCCGGGTTGAGCGCGATGGCTTCCCCGGCACGGCAGAGACCTGGGCAGAAATCGCCAGAACGTGCGCCTCTGAGGCCACCTCTCTTATTGGACTTGGGGCGGGTATCGTTCCCTTCAATGCACCAAACAATACGCTGGAGACGATTTCTGGGCTGCTCTTGATGGTCTAGGTGGGAAAATGCCCGTCGGATCAATCGGTGCGAGTACCTCCGCTTTGGCGATGGTAGAGTGAGCCTCATAAATGCTCTGGGTGGCCGTTGCCTAGTGCCTTCGATGTGAGTTCAGTAGCCCGCTGTGGCCATTGGGGTTTGATCCTTTGCACTCACTAAAGCTGATTGAGAAATGGCACCTATTGGTGGTCACCTACAGGGAACCATTCACAGGCACTGTCATTGTCGACGTCGCGCGCGAGATAGGCGTTCCCGGCTCGGGAGCAGGAGAACACCTTGGCATCTTGGTAGACCTTCGACCAGTCGATGTTTCCAAGCTGTCCGCTGCGGACAGTCAGCGAGCGGTAGTGCTACGGAAAACTCAAATGGCGGACCGTCCAGCTGAGCCACTCGCATTCTTGTTGAAGGACTTGGTCGATTACGGAACGGTACGTATGCACAATCACCGGGCAGAAGCTCTTGGGCTCTGGAATGAGACTGATGCGTTTGCGACAACCAGTCTCCGTGCGGCACTCGGCTTCCTGGAATCACGAACCGCTCAGCATGGGTTGGCCAAATCTGTGGCAGGCAGCCTGGGAGAACGATAGCCACCCGCCAGTGACGACACTTTCCGTTCTAACGACTGTGGATAACTTAAGCACTAATGCATCCTTTGACTTCAGCATCGTGCCCAGACGCAGCTTGCCAAACTCTTTCTTGAGCACACTGTGGTAGTCCAGTGAGGGTCAACCGCAAGATGTTGAAGTGGTCTGCAGGTTGCATCCGTTAACGCAGGGTTCATTGTCCACCACATGGAATCGATTAACCCCCGATTAACCGTCGCGGCATAACGTGGGCTAAAGTTGATCGAATCTTAGGTGTCCCATGCATCCCAGAGACCTCCAGAACCAAGCCCTGGTCGCCGCCGCGATAGCGGAGCACAACGGGTTTGCCGCGACTGCCGAAGCCTTCAAACTCCTGGCGATTGCCTGTGCGGAAGAAGCGCGTCAGCTCCTGCTTCCAACGTCCGTAGGAGTCAGAAAGGACCTGCCGTACGCGGCCGGCGGCGGCCTCCACCTGCTTGAGGCGGCCAATTAAGTAAACTTTAACTGAAATGCAGTTTTCTTCGGGGGGCACAGACCACTTGGAGATTGCGAACAATGAAGGCTTGGCAAAGGGACGCGCTGTCAGTCATCCGCATAGCCCGCGCCCATGCGACAGAGACTTCTGACAAGAACCTGCACCTGGCCTGTGCCAGAGCGATTCAAGCCATGGTCATGGAGGGAGGGCAGGTGCCCCGTGACCTTAGAGATTACGCCTACCAAACGCGCCTGATTTTCGGAGCTAGCGAAAAACAAATAGATCTTGCGGGTTAATGGACATGGATACTCTGCAACTCTACACCTATTACACTGTCTTGACCTTGGTGTGGTCCTCACTGGCGATTGTGTGCCTAAGCTTCGCATCGGGTTCGACGTCCAAGCAGATCAAGTTGATCGGTGAATTGCGGACCTCGGTCGAACGTACACGGCGGAGCTGTGACTTGGCGCGATCCGCCGCAATCCGGGTGACTGGTGGAGTATACAGCTTCCAGGGCGTGGGCAGCATCATAACATTCCAAACAGACACCTCCGAGAACCAGTTCGTTGACCACGCAAACCACCTAATCCGAGCACTCGCATCTGCCACGGCTGACACTGACGACTTGCAGGTGTCAGCTCTGCGGCGGCGGATTGCGGAGGTTCGGCGCATAGAGGCTGACTGCCACGCCCTCATGTCCGCGATGGAGATCGGCCAACGCCCGACCGTCACCCAACCGTCGTTCTCAGACTATCCGGCTGAACGCTTCGAGCGACTGGTCACCTATCGTTAGAGCCAAAGCAGAATAAATGACGCCGTAATTGTACTCGAATTACTCTCTTGTTTCTATTCACTTGGGGCGCGAGGTCGTCCAATAATCTCACGCGGGCATGTATCTTCTTTCAAATAGCATCATGCGGTCTCATCTAATTGCAGAAGTGGCAAGAATACAGTCTACCAGCTTTGTTGGTCCCACTCAACAGAACTGACTTTCAGAACTTGTAGGAGTGTTATGTTGCGTTCCTGCTTTCTCCCTAGGATTGCCGCGACCTTCTCAGGCGAAAGCAACGTGAGGCGTAGGACACTGGTCATATAGGAGCTCGCGATCCCTTCGTGCTCGGACAGTGCGGCAGGGTTGGCGAACTCGCCCGTTTCCAGCATCCGCTTCCATCGAAACGCGCGCGCCAGCGCCTTGTTATTTGGTGCAGTCCGGTGCGGCCTAGGTGCGTCCTCGGGCAGCTGCATTTCCTTCCGACCACCGCGTTTGGCAAGGCAGAATGGGATCAGGATGGAGATGGTGTCGGGATACTCTGTGCGCTTTGGGGTGGCCTTCATCGTGGCCACCATTCACTGTTCGATTGCTGCTTGTAGGTGCCTGTTTGTGCGTTTCGGTCGGTCTTGTACGTCGGTCGTGAAGTGAGCATTGCTGGGATTGGGAGCAAGTTGATGTCATTATTGGGCGACTCGCGCCAAGGTTGAGTAGACCTCAGAATGGTTAGCTGATGGTGAACGTTTCCCATTTCTAGGCTGCCTTGCCATGACCATCTGCCAGCAGCTTTCTCGCTAGGCCGCCAAGACCATCGACGCGCAGTCGGACGTTCAGCCCATCCGTGCCGATGTCCACGCGCTCGACCAGCAGCGCGACGATCCGTGCCTGCTCGGCGGGAAAGAGTTCGTCCCACAGCGGGTCGAGCTGCTGCAGGGCCGCGCGGGCGTCGGCCTCGGTGATGGTGGCGTCATGCGCCCGCGCCGCCTTCCACGTCCCTGCGACGATCTCCGGCTGCCGGAACACCGCCCGCAGCTGCTGGACCACCGCAGTTTCCAGATCACCCGCGGGCACCCGCCCGATCGGGCACGCGCCTTTACCGAACTTCAAGACAGTCTGGCTAACGTATTAGCGATACAGACGACCGTCCTTCCGCGTGTGGGTGGGCGAGAAGGCTGCACCATCAGGGCCAAAGACCAGGCCCTTGAGAAGTGCAGGCGTCTGGGCCCTCGTGCGAGTTCCCCTTGCACGAGGGCTCTCCTTCAGGATCAGGTGAACCTTGTCCCAGAGTGCGCGGTCGATGATCGCGTCGTGCTCGCCGGGGTAGCTGTCGCCCTTGTGGACCGCCTCGCCGATGTAGGCCCGGTTCGACAGCATCCGGTAGAGGTACTTCTTGTCGATCCGGTTGCCGCGGGACGTGCGCAGACCTTTGGCCTCAACCTCCCGCGCCAACAGCGTGCAGGAGCCGATCTCGAGGAAGCGGGCGAAGATCCAGCGCACATGCTCAGCGGCGGTCTCGTCGACCAGCAGCTTCCGGTTCTCCACCCAGTAGCCGAAGGGCGGCACCCCGCCCATCCACATCCCCTTGCGCCGCGAGGCGGCGACCTTGTCGCGAATCCGCTCGGCCGTCACCTCCCGCTCGAACTGGGCGAAGGACAGAAGGATATTCAACGTCAGTCGCCCCATGGACGTCGTGGTGTTGAACGACTGCGTCACCGAGACAAAGGTCACGCCATTCCGGTCGAACACCTCGACCAGCTTGGCGAAGTCCGCCAGCGAGCGGCTGAGGCGGTCGATCTTGTAGACCACCACCACATCGACCAACCCGTCCTCGATATCGGCCATCAACCGCTTCAGGCCGGGGCGCTCCAGCGTGCCGCCCGACACGCCGCCGTCGTCATACTGATCCCGGACCAGCACCCAGCCCTCGGAGCGCTGGCTGGCGATGTAGGCCTCGCAGGCTTCCCACTGGGCGTGGAGGCTGTTGAACTCCTGCTCCAGCCCTTCCTCGGTTGACTTCCGGGTGTAGACACCGCAGCGGAGCTTGCGGGCGAGGGGTTTGGTCTGTGCGTTCATGACCGCCCCCGGTGGTTCTTCGATCCAGGCCATCGGTCGGGGTCACGGGGTCAACCGGACTGAAGCGAATTCACTCGAATTCCAGGTGCTGGCCGACGAGGCACTGCCGATGGTCTGTGATCGTGTGGTTCCATGGGAAAGCTTGGTTCCGGATGTGATGCAAGAGATGCTGCTCGCGGGTCTTGCGGTGGATAGTCAGGCAGATGCGGCAGCGCTGCATCCCAGTTTGTTCCCAAATGTCGAGCAGGCGAAGAAAGCCTTCCAGCGAGGGGCATATCGGGGACAAATCCCTATACGGAATACTTATAGGGAAATGTCCCTGAAATCGGCCGCCTACCGGCGGGAGGGACGTGGTCGGTCCCGGCAGCGCGCATGGTGGAATGGTGGACTGGAAAGTGAAGTCAGGGCGCGGCTGGAAGCCGTGCTAGGTATGCTCACAGACTGGAAACTGGACTAACCCTCAGCGCCATCGCTGACCCATGACGAGCGTCAGGCACACCGTCTTTGCGAGGTCACGCTAAAGCGAAGTATGCCGTTCTGATAGATCGGATCAGATACGGTAGCTTTTGAGAGCTTGGACGGACCAATCGCTACCTCAGTAATACTGCCATTTGCCGGAAGTGCAGACAGATCGTCATTTTGGTTCCGGTCGTAGGTCCGCTCTGAGTTCATGGATTCGCCCTTTGGTTGCACCTCTAGCGACCAGATCAGGTCAGGGTTACCGCACAGTTAATGCCTGAACATAGAGTGAACGAAACTCAGGGGCATACTAGGGAGCCAGAACGTTTGAGCCGGATTTTGGCGCGTACTCGTTTCCGATCGCTAGATTAGCCGCCTCTTCTGGCTTGGGAACCTCACAACATTTGCGGACCTTGTAATGTTGGGCTGCGGAATCGGAGGCTTCTCCCTCTTCATGTCGTGTTCGATGTGCGCTGCGGCGATGGCTAGCATCCTCGCCGAGTCCAACATGTCGTTCTTGGCGAGGAAGGTGACAACGTCCCGCAGAACGTTTCCAACCCAATCCAGTTCTTCTCGTTGCTGCATCAATGGAACCTCATGACCGGAATTGGGTCAAATTGGAACGACTCTCTTAATGCTTCGTTAAGGCGGCGCACGATCTGTGCGTGGATCAGCGTTTTTACATGGTGTAGAACAGCTAGGTCATGTTGACAAATGGCGGAGCCATAGGCGGATTGACGTGATGTCGATGAAGCCGAGGAAGCTCTCGGCAGTCTTGTCGTAGCGGGTGGCGACACGGCGGGCGTTTTTCAGCTTGTTGAAGCTTCGCTCGACGAGGTTGCGCAGCCGGTAGAGGGTGCGGTCCACGGCCACGCGCAGCCTGCGTGACTTGCGCATAGGGATCACTGGCACGACGTTGCGCGCCTCCATGGTTTCTCGAACCTAGTCAGAGTCATAACCGCGATCCGCCAGCAGGACCGACGGCTCGCGCAGGTTGTCGTCCATGACCAGATCGAAGCCCAGATAGTCCGATGTCTGTCCCGGGGTGTTGTTCGACCTCATGGGGAGCCCTGCGCCGTTGACGCGGAGGTGGATCTTGGTCGTGAAGCCACCCCTCGAACGGCCAAGACCCTGTTACGGAGTCCCCCTTTTGCGCCCGCTGCCTGATGATGGGCGCGGACAACGGTGCTGTCGATCATCTAGAGCGCATCCGGGACCAGCCCGCTCTCGTTCAGCGCGTCCATGATCTGCTCCCAAAGCCCAGCTAGGGTCCAACGCCGGAACTGGCGATAGACGCTGGACCACTTGCCGAACTCCTCGGGCAGGTCACGCCACGGCGACCCCATGCGCGCGATCTAGAAAATGCCATCCAGAACAAGGCGACGGTTCACGGGTTTGCGTCCGTTCGGGGCGCGGACGGCGAGGATAAAGGGCTCATGAAACGCCCATTCCTCATCCGACACCAGATCTAGTGCCAAGCTGGCCTCCATCGCGGATACCAGCTTGAATCACGATCAGACCACCATGTGAATCCCTTTTGTCAACAACCTGGAGTTTCCGGGATGCATTTCAATTGCCGCGGTCATGCCTTTCGCGCGCGCTCCCTTGGAATGTCGCCCCATGTCGGTCCACTTCGGATAATGTCATTCTTATCAGCGCGTTAGCCTTCCGCTATACTCCCCCTAACACCACGAGAGACACCGCTTGTTGCGGACCGGGGGGGGGAGGCGCAGATGGACGGCACGCTGGCAATCGACTACCGCCCGATCGGCGATCTGATCCCCTATGCAAGGAACGCCCGGACGCACTCGGACGCGCAGGTCGCGCTGATCGCGGGGTCGATCCGCGAGTATGGCTTCACGAACCCGGTCCTGGTCGGCGGCGAGAACGGCATCATCGCGGGGCATGGCCGGGTAATGGCCGCGAGGAAGCTCGGGCTCACGCAGGTGCCGGTGATCAAACTCGCGCACCTGACCGAGGCGCAAAAGCGGGCCTACATCCTCGCGGACAACAAGCTCGCGGAGCAGGCGGGCTGGGACCGGGAGCTCCTCGCGCTGGAGCTGGGTGACCTGCAGGACATGGCGGTGGATCTCCTGAGCCTCGGCTTCGATGCCGCAGAACTCGATGTACTGCTGCGGTCGGGGGAGATCGACGAGCGGGAGGACGACATCCCGCCGGTCCCCGCCCTGCCGGTCTCGCAGCCGGGCGACCTCTGGGTCCTTGGAAGCCACCGGCTGATCTGCGGCGACGCAACGGATGCGGCGACGGTCGCGAAGGTGCTGAACGGTGTCCGGCCGCATCTCCTCGTCAGCGATCCGCCCTATGGCGTCGAGTATGACCCGGCCTGGCGCAACGAGGTGGGGGCCGCAAAGACAAAGCGCGTGGGCAAAGTTCTGAATGACCACCGGGCCGACTGGCGCGAGGCCTGGGCGCTCTTTCCCGGAGACGTGGCCTATGTCTGGCACGGGGCGCTGCATGCAACGACAGTGGCCGAGAGCCTTGTGGCCTGCGGCTTCGCGATCCGGAGCCAGATCATCTGGGCGAAGGAGCGGCTGGTCCTCTCCCGTGGCGACTACCACTGGCAGCACGAACCCTGCTGGTATGCGGTCCGTCAGAAGGCCACAGGGCATTGGTCGGGGGATCGGAAGCAGACGACGCTCTGGACCATCCCGAGCCGCGACCAGGACACCGCTACGGTGCATGGCACGCAGAAGCCGGTGGAGTGCATGCGACGCCCGATGCTGAACAACTCCAGCCCCGGCCAGGCGGTCTACGAGCCCTTCTCGGGATCGGGGTCCTCCATCATCGCTGCCGAGACCTGCGGGCGGCATTGCCATGCCGTCGAACTCGATCCGGCTTACGTCGACGTCGCCTTAGAGCGCTGGCAGGCCTTCACGGGACGGGAGGCGGTGCTTGAGGCGACGGGCGAGACCTTTGCGGCATTGCGGGCTGCGCGCGTTCCGGAGGCAGCAGCATGACTGGCCGTCCGCTCACCACCCTCACCGATGCCCAGCGGGCGGAGGTCGAGACGCTGTCGGCAGTGCTGACAGCCGAACAGATCGCGGACTTCCTCGGCATCGGCCGCACGACCTTCTTTGCGATCCTGAACCGCGACGAGGACCTATCTGAACGCTATAGACGCGGGAAGGCCCGCGCCATCGGGGCTGTGGCCCAGAGCCTCGTCACCAAGGCGCGTGCGGGCAACGTGACTGCGATGATCTTCTTCCTGAAGACGCAGGGCGGCTGGCGCGAGAGCGTCGACCTCGCCGTGAAGCAGGACCCCATCGACGAGATCGACCTCAGCCAGTTGAGCGACGAGGAACTGAACGCCCTCGCGGAATACGGGAAGATGCTGGAGAATGCGAAGAAGTCCATCCTCGATGCCCGGAAGGAGAAGGCCGGTGGCCGCTGGTCAGTCGCGTAGCGCTTCCTTCTTCGAGACCCTGACCAGCACGCTCCTCGGGTTCGTGCTCTCGGTGGCGGTGCAGCGGCTTCTGTTCCCCGCAATGGGTCACGACTTCGGCTATGCCGAGAACCTGGTCGTGGCCTCGGTCTTCACGGCTATCTCGATCCTGCGGGGCTACACCGTGCGGCGGGTGTTCAATGTGCTCAGGGATCAGCTGCCATGAGCGGTCCGCCGAAGAAGCCCACGGCCTGGCGCCAGGCGGAAGGCAACCGCGGCAAGCGCGCCTGGAACCATGCCGAGCCGAAGCCGCCCGAGGGCACACCGGACTGTCCGGATCACCTGAGCGAGGAAGCCAGGGCCGAGTGGCACCGGCTGGTGGACACGCTGGACAGCGCCCTGGAACTGGCGCACGAGCTTTTTGCCTGATGGCGGGGCCCGAAGGCCCCGCCGGTCAGCCTTAGAACGACCACTTCATCCCGAACACTGCCGCGCTGTCGCTGGCGCCGGCGATGTTGCCGTAGTTTTCCGCGTGCAGCACTTCCATCAGGAATTCCGACTGCTTGCCCATCGGCACGGCATAGCTGATCGACAGGTCCATCTGCCGTTCCTGCGGCGCAAGGTCGATCCCGACGGAGCGGACCTCGGCCCCGCCACTTGTGCGGACCGGAACCAGCATCTCGGCCGCGCCCGCGGTCACGGCGATCGGCATCGCGATGCCAAAGCTGATCCGGTCGCCTGCGGAAAACACGTCCCGCCCGCCCAGGTCCAGCCGCACCGCGTTGAAGTTCGCCTGACCGGAGCTGGAGATCGCCGTGGTGCTGCCGAGATCGGCGACGCCCAGCTCGCCCGACAGCGCGAAGAAG
>NZ_JBXVVT010000010.1:0-50046 GCF_057219935.1 Tabrizicola sp. T74
AGACAGTGAAGCTGACACTCACATCATCGGGCCGAAACCCTAGTGAGCCGATATGCAAACGTCTGACGCCGATGCGCCCAAACCGCCCGCATATCCCTTCATCTTCCAGCAATGTCAAAGAGCGCGGACACAAAACACGCAGCACGCCAGAACTTCTGGCTGTACTGCCATCTTGCCTCCGAAGATTTCGCGGCGTTTCACCACCGCTTCCGTCCCTTCCCGCCGCCGTTTCCAGCACCGTTCCGTTTCGGTGAGGCGGCTTTTAGTCCCGCGTCTCGGGACCCGCAAGCGGAAAATGACAGGAAGATGACGTTTTTTCAGGAACACGCCACTTCCCGCCTGAAATCAAGGCGTTATGCCGCCCCGCCCGCCATCCCGGACGGGTCATGCGTGACCCTGCCCCCGGCAATTGTCAGCGCGATTCCCGTCTTGCCCATCCGATCCGCCGGAATCGCCTCGATATCCCCGTCGATCAGCACCAGATCGGCCGCCATCCCTTCGCGCAGCGTCCCCGTCAGCCGCTCCATATGCGCGGCCCAGGCTCCGCCCGCCGTATAGGCGCGCAGAACCGCCATAAGGCTGACGCGCTCATCCTGGCAGCCTTCATAGGGTACACGGGTCAGCGCCGCCTGGATGCCGCGCATGACGCTGACATCCGTCACCGGCCAGTCCGAGGCAAAGGCCAGATGCGCCCCCTGCTCGGCCAGGGTCCGGGTCAGATAGGCATCCTTCCAGCGATGCTTGTGGAAGACGTGGTCCATCGTCGACATCGGGAAATCCATCGCCCCCGGCGGATGCGGCGGCTGGACCGAGGCCGTGATCCCCAGCGCCCCCAGCCGTGGCACATCGGCCCGGTCGATCAGCTCGATATGCTCGATCCGGTGGCGCAGGTCCGGTCGCCCCGCCGCCTCGTACCCGTCGATCGTCTGGCGCACCGCCCCGTCGCCGATGGCATGGACCGCGATCTGCAAGTCGCGGCGCGAGATTTCGCGGCAGATCTCCTTGAACCGCTCCGCCTCGAACAGGGGCTCACCCCGCTCGGTCGTCCCCGGATAGTTGTGCAGCATATAGGCCGTGCGGCTGTCCACCACCCCGTCCTGGAACATCTTGACGAAACCGCTGGTCACCCAGTCCCCCGTGAACTCCGCCGCCATCGTGGAGGCCCGGTCCAACTCCGACAGTTCCATATGCGGCTTGAAGTGGAACGGCACCTTGACGCGAGCCGTCAGCCGCCCCTCGGTCTCCATCTCGGCCAGGAGGACGCAGGTATAGCGGTTGCCGTCCATGTTCACCATGGATGTGATCCCCTGCGCCGCACAATGCGCGAGGCCCGCCGCGACCTTCGCCTTGTCCTTCGCGCGCTGCTCGGCGCTTGGCCAGGGGTCCGGCTCGCCGCCCGTGGCGATCCCCAGCTGCAGATGCAGGTCCCCGGTCAGCGCCAGCACCGGGCTGAACGCCTCGAACTCCAGCAGCTCCCCCGTCGCCGTGCCATCCGCGCCCATCACCACGACATGACCGGGGGGCATCGTGGCTCCGCGCAACAGCCCCGCCGCCGTCAGCGCCGCCGTGTTGGCCCAGACCGTGTGGTGATCGGGCGACATCATCGCGATGGGGCGGTCGGCGATGACCCGGTCAAGATCATGCCGCGTGAACGGATGGTCGAGGATCTCATAGGCCGCGCCCTGCGCCATCAACAGCGGTAGGCCCGGGTTCTTTGCCGCATAGTCCCGGAAGGCCGCCGCCAGCGCCTCAAAGCCCACAACTCCGCCCAACTGCAGCTGCGTCAACTCGTTCCCGCCCAGGACCAGATGCAGGTGGCTTTCGACGAAGCCCGGCAGCAGCGTCCGCCCCCCGGCATCCACCACTCGCGTCGCAGGCCCCGCCAGGGCCTCGACCTCGGCCTGGCTTCCGACCGCCAGGATGCGCCCGCCCGCGAAGGCCACCGCCTCGGCCCGCGGACGGCCCTCGTCCATCGTCAGGACCTTCGCATTGGTGATGATCGTTTCGGCAGCCATGCCAACCTCTTCCAGCTTGCTCTTTTGACAAATACTCCACGGGTAGCACATTGGGTTCGCCATTGGTTCAAGAAACCAATGTGCTGGGGGGTGTGAAACCCCCGCTCCGCCCTCAGCCCCGCGCGATCCGCTCGGCCATGACGCAGAGCATTTCGAACATCAGCGAAATCCCCAGCCAGGCCGTCCCGCCCGACTGGTCGAACGGCGGCGAGACCTCCACCAGGTCCGCCCCCACCACGTCCAGCCCGCGTAGCCCCCGCGCCACCTGCAATGCCTGCCAGGAGGTCGGCCCCCCCACCTCGGGCGTCCCCGTCCCCGGCGCGAAGGTCGGGTCGACGAAGTCGATGTCATAGGTCACATAGACCGGCCCTTGGCCGACAATCTCCCGCGCCTCGGCCATCACGTCCTCGGCCCCCCGGGCATGGAACTCGGCGATGGGGATTATCCGGATGCCGTTCGCCTCGGCGAAATCCCAGTCCTCGCGGCCATAGGCCGTACCCCGAATGCCGATCAACACATAGCGCTTGGGGTCCAGAAGCCCCTCCTCCACCGCCCGGCGGAAGGGCGTGCCGTGGTTATAGCGCGAAGTCCCGAAATAGATGTCGTTCAGGTCGGTATGGCTGTCGAACTGTATCATCCCCACCGGTCGCGCCTTCGCCACCGCCCGCAGGATCGGCAGGGAACACAGGTGATCCCCGCCCCCCGTCAGTGGCCGGATCCCCGCCGCCACCACTTTCGAATAGAACGCCTCCATCCGCGCCATCGAATCCATCAGGTCGCCCGGATTGGGCGCCACGTCCCCCAGGTCCGCACAGCGCGCCAACTGGAACGGCGCCACCCAGGTCGCCCCGTTCACGGCCCGGATCATCGTCGACAGGTCCCGCAGCTGGCGCGGCCCATGCCGCGGCCCCGGCCGGTTCGTCGTCCCCCCGTCCCAGGGCGCGCCGATCAGGCCGATCTGCACCTCCCCGAACCGTGGATGGTCGAACCCCACATGCGGCAGCCGCATGAAGGTCGGCACCCCGGCAAAGCGCGGCAGGTCAAAGCCCGAGACCGGCTGGAAGAACGCGTCCGACATCACTGCCCCCCTGATTCCCCGGCCATCTGACCAAACCGGCCCCGCCTTGTCAGGCCCCAATGCGACATTCCTCCCGGGGAAAGCTGCCGCCAGCCCAATCCGCCCCTTGACCCGACAACCGCTATCCGTCCTTATCAGGGCAGCGTTTCGCCCAAGGATTGCCTCGATGTTCTCCAAGACCTCCGACCCGACCTCGGCCCCGACCGCCCCTTCGGTCCCGCGCCCATCGGCCCCCGGCTCGAACTCCGCGCGGTCCGTGCTTGGCGCTGATCTGAAGATCACCGGCGAGATCACCTCCTCCGGCTCTGTCGAGGTGTTGGGTGAGATCGACGGCAACATCACCGCGAACGGCCTCATCATCGGGCAGGAAGGCCGGGTGAAGGGCACCGTCAACGCCCATACGGTCGAGGTAAAGGGCAAGTTCGACGGCAAGGTCACCTGCGAAAGCTTCACGCTGCGGGCCTCCTCCGTGGTCAAGGCCGATGTCACCACCGCCGCCATCGTCATCGAAAGCGGCGCGCAGATCGAAGGCCGGTTCCTCAAGCCCAAGGGCTGACATGTCCGCCCTTGTGACCCGAACCGACGCGGGCGGCATCGCCACCGTCACTCTCGCCTCGCCCGGCACGCTGAACGCGCTCTCCACTCCGATGCTGCAGGCGCTGGCCGACACCTTCACCGCCATCGCCGCCGATGACCGGGTCCGCGTCGTGATCCTTGCCGCCGAAGGCAAGGCCTTCTCCGCCGGGCACGACCTGAAGGAAATGCAGTCCTACCGCAGTGCCCCCGACGAAGGCCGCGCGCAGTTCCAGGCGCTCTTCGACCGCTGCTCTGCCCTGATGCAGCAGATCGCCGCCCTGCCCCAACCCGTCATCGCCCAGGTCCAGGGTGTCGCTGCCGCTGCCGGCTGCCAGCTTGCCTGCACCTGCGACTTGATCGTCGCCTCGGAAACCACCCGCTTTGGCGTGAACGGCATCAACCTCGGCCTGTTCTGCTCCACCCCCGCCGTCGCCCTCTCCCGCCGCATCGCCCCTGGTGCCGCCTTCGAGCTTCTGACGACCGGCGACTTCCTCTCCGCCCCCCGCGCCCAAGCAATGGGCGTCGTCAACCGCCTCTCCCCGCCCGACCGGCTGGAGGAAGACACCCGCGCCCTCGCCGCCCAGATCGCCACCAAAGACCCCGCCGCGATCCGCCTTGGCAAACGCGCCTTCCAGGCCCAGCTTGGCCTGCCGCTGAACCAGGCCTACCAGGTCGCCGGTGCCGCCATCGTCGAGAACGCGCTCCGCCCCGACACAGCGCAAGGCATCGAAGCCTTCCTCACCCGCAAGTAGGTCGGGGCCTGCCCCGACTCCCCCTCGCCCCGCAGATCGGGCTGTAGGTCGGGCTTCAGACCGACTCCCGCCGCGCCAGCAACGCTGCCATCAACGCCAGCCCCACCACCGCCAGCCCCAGGCAGACTGCATAGACCAGCCCCGCTCCGCCCAGCGCAAGCAAACCCGCCCCCACCGACGGCGCCGCCGCCGAGGCGAGGATCGGCGCCACCGCCGCTGCGCCCGAGATCGCCCCGAACCCCTGCCGCCCCAGCACCTCAGCGATCAGCACCGGCCGCAGGATCGAGGTCAGCCCGATCCCCGCCCCCTGTGCCAGCGCAAAGGCAAAGATCAGCAGCGGCGCGGCTCCGGCCATCCAAAGCAGCACTCCCGCCACCACGATCGACCCCAGAGAGGCCATCGTCGCCTGCCCCGTCGTCACCCGCGCCCCCGCGGCCAGCAGGACCAGCCGCCCCGCCACCTGCGCAGGCCCGACGCAGGCCGCCGCAAAGGCCGCCACGGCGGGAGCAGCCCCCCGGTCGGCGAACAGCACCAGCGCATAGGTGATCAGGATGCCGTGGTTGAGGTAAACCGCTAGGAACCCCAGCGCGATGGCCCAGAAGGCAGGGCGCCGCAGTGCCGCCTGCAGCACCCCCGGCGGGCTTGGCGGGATAACATGCCCCGCCCGCTCCCGCCGCCGCAACTGCCGCACTGCCACTGCGTTCAACGGTGCCGCCAGCAGCACCAGCCCGGCAAAAGCGACCAACGCCCCCTGCCCGCCCAAGGCAGTGCCCCACCAATGCCCCAGGGGAAAGGCCACCGTACCCGCAAACCCCGCAACCAGCGTCACCTGAGTGATCGCCGCCCGCGCCCCGTCACCGAGCCGCCGCGTCAGGAAGGCAAAGCAGGTCTCATACAGGCTTCCGGCCTGCGCCACGCCGATCAGAGCCCACAGGACCAGCCATCCGGTCAGGCTGCCCGTCAGCCCCAACCCCGCCACGCCCAGCGCGCAGAGGACCGGCAGCCAGACCAGCATCTCGCCGCCAAGGCCCCGGTCGACCAGCCGCCCGGTGAACGGTGTCAGTCCCGCCATGACCAGGAAGGCGAGCGTCGGTCCCAGCGCCAACTCGCCCTTGGTCCAGCCCGTTGCCGCAACCAGATCGGGCAGCAGGGCCGGGAAGGAATAATAGCAGCCCGCATAGATCAGCGTTTGCCCCAGCGCGAGCAACCAGACCGCCGATCCGCCCTTCTCCGTCACTGCAGCAAAACCTCCTCGTGCGCCTTCGGCTTCTCGTCGGCAGCGCGCCAGCGAGGAGGGACGAAGTCCAACGACGAGCGGTCGGGAGGCGCGGATTTCAAGACCTTAACATTCCCCTAACGTCCGCGAGCAAGTGCTTGATCCCAAAGGGAACGCGGCAACTGTCCACCGTGGACACGATCCCCGTCACACCCCGTAAATCGCCCCGAACTTCTGCTCCAGATAGTCCAGAAGTGGTCCCTCCGACGGCTCGAACCCGCAGGCCCGCCGCACGACGTCCCGGGGCTCATAGAGGCCCCCATGCCGCTGCAGCCGCTCCCGCAGCCAACCCGTCGCCGCCGAGACATCGCCCCGCGCCATCTGGCCGTCCAGGCCCGGAACCTCCGCCCGGAGCGCCTTCACAAGACACCCCGCATAGACGTTCCCCAGCGTATAGGTCGGGAAGTAGCCGAAGAGGCCGCAGGACCAGTGGACATCCTGCAGCATCCCGTTCGACGGCCGGTCCACCGCCACCCCGAAGTCCGCCCGGAACCGGTCATTCCACGCCGCCTCCAGGTCCTCAACCTGCAGGTCCCCGCGGATCAGCGCCCGCTCCAGATCGAACCGCATCATGATGTGGAGGTTGTAGTGGACCTCGTCGGCCTCGGTCCGGATATACCCCGGATGCACCCGGTTCACCGCCTTGTAGAAGGCGTCCGCGTCGGCAATCCCGAAATCCCCGAAGACCTCCCGCATCCGCCCGAACAGCCACCCGGTAAAGGCCCGCGACCGCCCCAGCTGGTTTTCATACGACCGGCTCTGGCTCTCATGCACCCCCATCGACACGCCCTGCCCGATGGGCGTCAGCGCGTAGGCGGGATCGATCCCCTGCTCATAGGCCGCGTGGCCCACTTCGTGGATCGTGGAGTAGAAGCAGTTGAACGGGTCCGTCTCCGACACCCGCGTGGTGATCCGCACGTCATGGCCGGAGCCCGAGGAGAACGGATGCACCGCCAGGTCCACCCGGCCCCGCGACCAGTCATAGCCAAAGACCGTCGCCAGTTCCTTCGACAGCGCCAGCTGCGCGTCTTGCCCGAAGGTGCCGACCACCCCTTTCGGAGCCTCCGCCCCCAGCACCTTCTCCCGCAACGCCACCAGCCTGGGCCGCATCGCATCGAACATCGCCGCGATTGCCGCCCCGGTCATCCCCGGCTCATAATCGTCCACCAGCGCGTCGTATGCGTCTCCCCCCGCCGCCAGCGCCGCGCCCTCGGCCCGCTTCAGCTCCACCACCTTCCGCAAGGTCGGCAGGAACCCCGAGACGTCCTCGCGCCCCCGACACTCCGCCCAGACACCCTGAGCCAGGGACATCGTCGTTGCGATCTCCTCCGCCAGCTTCGCCGGGACCTTCATCGTCCGATTGTAGGACCGCCGGATCTGCCGCAACTGCGCCTCGCCCACCGCGTCGGGGGCCTTTGCCGCCTCCAGCCAGCCCGCAATCCGCGCATCCGTCCGCCGCGCGTGCAGCACGCCCTCCAGCGCGCCGATCTCCTCGGCCCGCTGCCCGGCAGAGCCCTCGGGCATTACCGTCTCCTGATCCCAGCCCAGCCGCCCTGCGACCTGCGCCAATGCCTCGGTCTGACGCTGGAAGGCCATCAGTTCCTGAAACGCGCTCATGCCGTGCCCTCCCGGATCGATCCCGCGACCGGATACTGAGACAAATGCCGCGCCCGCAGGATCAGCACCCACAGGATCACCGCGCCGATCTGGTGCGTGATCGCAACATGGACATGCGCCACGGTCAGGACCGTCGCGATGCCCAGCGCCATCTGCACCACCATCATCGCCATGACCTGGTGGAAGGCCATCTGCGTCGCCTGGTAGCTGGACTTGCGGCCCCGCAACCACACGACCACGGCGAAAACGAACAGAAGATACCCGGACATCCGGTGGATGAACTGCACCATACCCGGGTTTTCAAAGAACGCGTGCCAGACCGGCAACGTCCCCCCGTTCCCGTCCGGCACATAAAAGGCATCCGCCGGGAAGAACTGCCCGTTCATCAGCGGCCAGGTCGGGAAGGCCCGTCCGGCGTCAATGCCCGCGACCAGTGCGCCCAGTACGATCTGCAGGAAGGCGAAATGCATCAGCCCGGTGGAGAGGCTGAAAAGTTTCGCCTCCCGCCCCCGCCGCGCGGTCATCAGCTCGGCCTCGGACCGTCCCAGCAGGAAGATGTACCACGCCAGCACGCCAAGGATGACGAATGCCAGCCCCAGATGCAGCGCCAGCCGGTAGGAGGCGACGTCCAGCATCGTGCCCGTCAGGCCAGAAGACACCATCCACCAGCCGACCGCACCCTGCACTCCGCCAAGGACGCCCGGCAGGATCAGCCGCCCGGTCCAGCCCGGCGGGATCGCCCGCGCCAACGCAAAGCCCAGAAGACCCACGAACCAGACCAGTCCGATCACCCGGCCCAGCTGGCGATGCCCCCATTCCCACCAGTAGATGACCTTGAACTCCTCCAGGCTCATCCCCTTGTTCTGCAAATGGTATTCCGGAATGGCGCGGTACTTGTCGAACTCCGACTGCCATTCCTCGGCACTCAGCGGCGGCAGCGCACCGGTAACGGGCCGCCATTCGGTGATCGACAGACCCGAGTCCGTCAGCCGCGTGAGGCCCCCCACCGCGATCATCGTCGCAACCAGCAGGAAAAGGGCCACCAGCCACAGTCGGATGCCGCGCCGCGCCCCCTTGGGTCGGGCGTCGATCCCGCCACCCGTCGGCGTGACCGCGGCCTGCTGCTCCGACCCGACCTCTTCGAAAATGCTGCGCTTGGTGGCCATCCGGAACCCCTTTCGTCCTGGCCGGGACACTAGGCCCCCCTACCCCCGCCTTCAAGGCCCTGCGACTTAACGCGCCCCCTTGGGGGCTCCTCGTCTCCTTCGTCGCTCGTCGCTGACGCCCCAGCGACGAGAAGCCGAAGGCGCACGAGGAGCGTTCCGGGGGACCCACGCTTGAGCATCCGCCCCGCTTCCTGTATCCCCGCGCTTCAACCGCGTCCCGAAAGCCCCTCAGATGAAGTTCCTCGACCTCGCCAAAGTCTACATCCGCTCCGGTGGCGGCGGGGCCGGCTGCGTGTCGTTCCGGCGCGAAAAGTTCATCGAATTCGGCGGCCCCGATGGCGGCGACGGCGGCCATGGCGGGTCAGTCTGGGCCGAGGCGGTGGAAGGCCTCAACACCCTCATCGACTACCGCTACCAGCAGCATTTCTTCGCCAAGTCCGGCCAGCCTGGCATGGGTAACCAGAAGACCGGCAAGTCGGGCGACGACATCGTGCTGAAGGTCCCCCTCGGGACCGAGATCCTGGACGAGGACGAGGAAACCGTCCTTGCCGACCTCACCGAACCCGGCCAGCGCGTCTGCCTTGCCGAAGGTGGCAACGGCGGCTGGGGCAACCTGCGCTTCAAGTCCTCGACCAACCGCGCGCCGGCCCGGGCCAACCCGGGGCAAGAGGGCATCGAGCGCACCATCTGGCTGCGCCTGAAACTCATCGCCGACGCGGGGCTTGTGGGCCTGCCGAATGCGGGCAAGTCCACCTTCCTCGCCGCCGTCTCGAACGCGCGGCCGAAGATCGCCGACTACCCCTTCACCACGCTGGTCCCGAACCTCGGCGTCGTCGGCATCGACGGGCACGAGTTCGTCATGGCCGACATCCCCGGCCTGATCGAGGGCGCCTCCGAGGGCCGGGGTCTGGGCATGCAGTTCCTCGCGCACGTCGAACGCTGCAAGGTCCTGCTCCATCTGGTCGACGGGACGTCTTCGACAATCACGAAGGATTTCAAGACCATCGTGACCGAACTTGAGGCCTACTCTGAAGTCCTGGGCGACAAGCCCCGCATCGTCGCCTTGAACAAGACTGACGCGATGGATGCCAAGCAGATCAGCGACCGCCGCCGCGCGCTGGAGAAGGCCTCCGGCGGCCCAGTCCATGTCATCTCCGGCGTTTCCGGCAAGGGCCTGCCCGAGGTCCTGCGCGCCCTTTACGCCACCATCACGGCGGAGGCCCCGGTGGAGGAGACCGCGCCGTGGCAACCTTGACGCTCCACGCGCCCGACATCCGCACCGCCAAGCGGCTGGTCGTCAAGATCGGCTCGGCGCTTTTGGTGGACCGCAAGACCGGCCTCAAGCAGAACTGGCTCTCCGCCCTCGCCCTCGACGTAGCCGAGGCGAAGACGCGCGGCACCGATGTCGTCCTCGTCTCCTCCGGCTCCATCGCCCTTGGCCGCAAGGTCCTCGGCCTGCCCGAGGGCGTCCTGACGCTCGAACAATCCCAAGCCGCCGCCGCTGTCGGCCAGATCCGCCTCGCCCGCGCCTATGAGGAGGTGCTCGCCCCCCACGGCATCACCACCGCGCAGGTGCTGGTGACGCTGGAAGACACCGAGGACCGCCGCCGCTACCTGAACTCCCGCGCGACGATGGAGACGCTTCTGGGCCTCGGCGTCGTGCCGATCGTGAATGAGAACGACACCGTAGCCACCGATGAAATCCGCTTCGGCGACAACGACCGGCTGGCGGCGCAGATCGCGGTGACGGTCGGCGCGGACCAGCTGATCCTCCTCAGTGACGTCGACGGCTTCTACACCGCGAACCCCAAGGAAGACCCCAGCGCCACTCGGTTCGACGTGGTCGACACGATCACGCCGGAGATCGAGGCGATGGCCGGCGATCCGATCAGCGGGCTCTCAAAGGGCGGGATGAAGACCAAGCTCCTCGCCGCCAAAACCGCCGTTGCGGGTGGTTGTGCGATGGCGATCATGGAGGGGTCGACCCTCCGCCCGCTGAAAGCGCTGGCCGAAGGGGCGACGCGGACCTGGTTCGTCTCGGCCGCCGACCCGCAGGTCGCGAGGAAACGCTGGATCAACGCGATGAAGCCGAAGGGCGAGCTGCTGCTGGATGCCGGTGCAGTGACGGCTCTCAAGGCCGGAAAAAGCCTGCTCCCGGCAGGGGTTACCAAAGTGACCGGCAGCTTCGGGCGGGGCGAGCCAGTGGCGATCCTGTCGCCCGAAGGCGTGGTTCTCGGCAAGGGCCTGGTGCGCTATACTTCCGCCGAGGCCCGCAAGATCGCCGGGCACCGGTCGGGCGAGATCGAGGCAATCCTCGGCTACCAGGGCCGCGCGGCGCTGGTGCACCGGGACGACATGGTGGTTTGAGGGGCCCAAATTCCTTGCGTAAGGAATTTGCCAAAATTCTTACTCAAGAATTTTGGCCCCCGGACGGAAACGGAGCGAGACAATGGACGGCCAGTTCACCGACCTGATGACCGACATCGGCCAAAAAGCCCGTGCTGCAGCGGCTGAACTCGCCTGCGCCTCGTCGGAACGGAAAGCCGCCGCGCTCATCGCCGCCGCCGATGCCGTCTGGCGGCGGAGGCAGGAAATTTTCGACGCCAACACCCTCGACCTCGACGCCGCCGACCAGCGCGGCATTACCCCCGCGATGCGCGACCGCCTGCGGCTGGACGACACCCGCCTGCGTGGCATCGTCGACGCGCTGCGCCAGATCGCCGAACAGAAAGATCCCGTTGGTCGCGTCCTCGCCGAATGGGACCGCCCCAACGGCCTTCACATCCAGCGCGTCGCCACCCCTCTCGGCGTCGTCGGCGTGATCTACGAATCCCGCCCAAACGTCACCGCCGACGCGGGCGCGCTCTGCCTGAAATCCGGTAACGCGGTCATCCTGCGCGGCGGCTCGGAAAGCTTCGAGACGTCCGAGGCCATTCACTCCTGCATGCTCGACGGCCTCAAGTCCGCCAACCTCCCCGCCGCTGCCATCCAGTTCATCCCCACCCGCGACCGCGAGATGGTGACGGCCATGCTGCAGGCCACCCAATACATCGACGTCATCGTCCCCCGCGGCGGCAAGGGCCTCGTCGGCCTCGTCCAGCGCGAGGCGCGGGTCCCCGTCTTCGCCCACCTCGAAGGCATCTGCCACGTCTATGCCGACCGCGACGCCGACCTTGAAAAAGCCCGCCGCGTCGTCCTGAACGCCAAGACGCGCCGCACCGGCATCTGCGGCTCGGCCGAGTGCTTGCTCATCGACTGGCAGTTCTACACGAAGCACGGCGGCGTCCTGATCGAGGACCTGCTGAAGGCCGGCGTCGAGGTCCGCACTGAAGGCGAGCTTCTGAAGATCCCCGGCACCAAACGCGCCGCGCCGGATGATTTCGGCCGCGAATTCTTGGACATGATCATCGCGGCCAAGCTGGTCGACGGCGTGGATCAGGCCATCGACCACATCCGCAAATACGGCTCCAGCCACACCGAAGCGATCCTGACCGAGAACGACGCCACCGCCGAACGCTTCTTCCAGCGCCTCGACAGCGCGATCCTGATGCGCAACGCCTCGACCCAGTTCGCCGATGGCGGTGAGTTCGGCATGGGCGCGGAAATCGGCATCGCCACCGGCAAGATGCACGCCCGCGGACCCGTGGGGGCCGAGCAGCTCTGCAGCTTCAAGTACCTGGTGACCGGCGACGGAACCGTCAGAACGTAAGCCGGATCGTCGTATCCCCGATCTCGGTAATCAGCCGCCGCCCCTGCCGCGCCAGCTCATCCGGCACCAGCGCGAAATGCACCTGGTTCGCCCCGATCTCGGCCGGGGCGCGCGGCTCGGTCAGCACCTCCCATAGCGCGGGGTCGACCTTCAGCCGCGGCGCCTCGGCCAGGACCTGCCAGCCATTGTCTGACCGCGTCGCGCTGATCTTGCCGCCGTAGGCCAGGGCACTTTCAAGGCATTGCAGCAAGAGGAACGCCAGCCGCACCTCGCGCCGGGACAGGTCCGTCGGGCTGGTCCAGGCATAGCTGATCCGCCCGCCGCGCCCGAGGTCGCCGAGGATCGACACCACCTCGGACCGCGCGATCCGCTGGTCGCTGGACGCCTGCCCGAAACACACCCGAAAGAACCGGATCCGCGCATTGGCATTGGCCACGCTTTCCGAAATCAGCGTCATTTCCGGGCGCACGCCGCCCGGCTCCATGGCCAGAAGCTCCACCCCGTTGCCTATCGCCCCGATCGGGCTGATAAGGTCATGGCAGATACGCGAGGCGATCAGGGCGGCGAGGTCGGGCTTGTCTTGCATCATCGAACCGGGCGAAAGGACTTCATTTGGCGGCGCTTCTTGAACCGGGCATGCTGGTGCGACACCCGGATCAGGCGGATTGGGGTCTTGGTCAGGTACAGTCGAACATCGACAACAAGGTGACAGTGAACTTTGAAAACGCCGGGAAAGTCGTGATCGACAGCAAGCGCGTCTTCCTTCTGCCAGTGGCGGGCCCCGATCACCCATAGTGCGAATCCGGCCGGGAAACTCAACCGGGAATTGCTTCCCCTGCGGCCTAACCGGCAAACGGTTGCATTGCTGCCGCCCCGTGTCTAAGTCAGACCCGTCGAACGCGTGATTGAAGGCCCGAGATCGCCGCGGATGTCTGCCGAAGAATCCCCCTATGTCGTTAGGCTGGCGACCTCGCCCGATGACCTGACCGCCGCGCAGTCGCTGCGCTATCAGGTCTTCGTGCGCGAGCTTGGCGGCGACGGCCCGTTGGTCGATCACCAGAAGGGCCTGGAACGCGACGCCTTCGACCCGCATTTTGACCACCTGATCCTCGTCGACCGCCGCATCGACCCGGCAACCCACGCCCATGTCATCGGCGCCTACCGCATCCTGCCCTGCGACCGCCGCCCCTCTGCCGGCCGGTTCTACTCGGAAACCGAGTTCGACCTCTCTCCCCTCCTCGCCTCGGGCCGCCGCCTCCTGGAACTTGGCCGCTCCTGTGTTCATACCGACCACCGGGGCGGCACTGCCATGTTCCATCTCTGGAACGGGCTGGCGGAATATGTCCTCGACCGCGGGATCGAGATCCTCTTCGGCGCCGCCTCCTTCCACGGCACCGATGTCGCCACGCTGGCGCAGCCCCTGTCCTACCTGCACCACCACCACCTCGCCCCCCCCGACATGCGGGTCCGCGCGCTGCCGCCGCACCGTCAGGACATGGACCTGGTCCCAGCGGCCAGCCTGGACCGCCGCGCCGCCATGTCGGCCACACCCGCGCTCATCAAGGCCTACCTGCGGCTTGGCGGCTTTGTCGGCGACGGCGCCTGGATCGACCGCGCCTTCAACACCACCGACGTCTGCCTCGTGATGGACACCGGCCAGATGTCGGCCCGCCATCGTGAGTTCTACATCCGCAAGGCCGGCCCATGACCGCCTGGCAGGACGTCCCCCCGCCGCCCTTGCGCGTCACGCCCCTCGGCTGGCTGCGCGTCCTCTGGCGTGGGACACTGGTGGGCCTTCTCACCTACGGTGGACTGGTCATCCACCTCCTCGTCCGCCTGATCGAATGGCCCCTTTTCGGCCAACAGCGCCCCGTCACCCCCCATATCACGCGCTTCGTCTGCCGCACCGCGCTCGGCCTCCTCCACCTGCCGCTCACGGTCCACGGCACCCCGATGACAAAGCCCGGAGCCATCGTCGCCAATCATTCCTCCTGGCTTGACATCTTCGTCCTGAACGCGGTCCAGACCATCTACTTCGTCGCCAAGTCCGAGGTCGCCAGCTGGCCCGGCATCGGCTGGCTCGCCCGCGCCACCGGCACCGTCTTCATCGCCCGCAAGGGGACCGAGGCGAAGAAGCAGCAGGACATCTTCGAACAGCGCCTCCAGGCCGGGCACCGCCTGCTCTTCTTTCCCGAAGGCACCAGCACGGACGCGATCCGGGTCCTGCCGTTCAAGTCGACCCTGTTCCAGGCCTTCTACTCCCCGGCCCTCGAACGGACGATGCATATCCAGCCGGTCACCGTGATCTTCCACGCCCCCGCGGGCGCAGACCCGCGCCACTATGGCTGGTGGGGCGACATGGACTTCGCCAGCCACCTACTGAAAACCCTCGCCACCGCCCCGCAGGGAAGGGTCGAGGTCATCTTTCACCCCGAGGTCCCGGTGGATGCCTTCGAGGGCCGCAAGGAGCTCGCCCAGCATTGCGAACGGGTCATTCGCACGGCGCATGTCAACGCAGTCGAATGATTCCCTGCAGCATTTGCCCTTGGTCAAATACTCCCGCCGGAGGCATCCAACGCCAGCCACCCCCGGGCAAAGGTCCGGTCAGCGCGTCAGCGTAGGGTGGGCGATCCGCCCACCGCCCGCTAAGACCTGCCGCAGCACCTTCGCCAAGGGTCGGCCCTTCGCCAGCTCGTCCACCAGCTTGTCCAGGATCCGGATCTCGCGCATCAAGGGCTCTTCGATCGACTCGATCCGCACGCCACAGATCACGCCCGTCACCCGGTCCCGGGCCGGATTCAGTCCCGGAGCCTCGGCGAAGAAGCGCTCCAGTGACGGTCCCTCCTCCAGGACCGCAGTCAGGCTCGCCGCATCATGCCCGGTCAGCCAGAAGACGACCTGATCCAGCTCCGCGCGGCTCCGGCCCTTCCGCTCCACCTTCGTCAGATAGACCGGATAAAGCTTGGCGAAGCTCATCCCGTAGATGCGATGCGCCACCTCTGTGCCTCCCGTAGGGTGGGCGATGCGCCCACCGCCCGTTCACTGCAACCGGCGGAGCAGCTCCAGCGACGGCTCGCCGGTCACCGGCAGCCCGACACTTGCCTGATAGGCGCTGATCGCGGCCCTCGTCTTCGCGCCGATCACCCCATCCGACCCCTCTGTGTCGAACCCCGCCGCGGTCAGCCGCCGCTGCAACTCCTGCCGGTCGGCCTTGGTCATCCCGCTTGCATCCGGCCCGAAGGCGGCCTGCACCGGACCCCGGCCCAAAAGCCGGTCCGACAGATGCCCCACGCCAATCGCGTAGTTCTGCGCGTTGTTGTAGCGCAGGATCGTGGCAAAGTTCTGCGTCAGCAGGAAATGCGGGGCCCCTCCACCATTCCCGCCCGCGATGATCGATCCGCCCGCCAGCGCACGCCCATCCGCAGACCGCACGCCCAGGCCCGCCCAGGCCTCGGCCGACTGCCCCTTGCCGCGCCCCAGAAGGCCTGCGTTGAACCCCGCAGGCAGCACGACCTCCATCCCCCAGGGCAGCCCGCGGGTCCAGCCGGACTGCGCCAGATAGGCTGCCGTGGAGGCCAGCGAATCCGTCGGATCTTCGCCCCAGATGTCGCGCCGCCCGTCGCCGGTGAAATCCACCGCATAAGCGAGGTACGAGGTCGGGATGAACTGGGTATGCCCCATCGCGCCCGCCCAGCTGCCCGTCATCGCTTGCGGAGAGATATCCCCCGCCTGCAGGATCTTCAGCGCCGCAACCAGCTGGCTTTCGAAGAACTCGCCCCGCCGCCCCTCATAGGCCAGCGTCGACAAGGCTGACACGACCGGAACATTCCCCCGCCGCGTGCCGAAAAAGCTCTCCAGCCCCCAGACCGCCGCCACGACATGACCCTCGACGCCGTAGCGGCTTTCGATGGACGACAGCACCCCACCGTATTGCGCATACTTCTGTCGACCCAGCGCCACCCGTTCGTCCGAGGCGGCGATGTTCAGGTAGTCCTCCAGACTGCGCTTGAACTCGGTCTGGTTGCGGTCGCGCTCGATCACCTCGGGCAGGAACCCCGCCCCCCGGAAGGCCGCATCGATCGTCCCGGTCGAAATGCCGCGCGAGGCCGCGCGCGCCTTGAACCCGTCGACCCAAGCGTCCCAGCCCGCATTCGGCACTGCGCGCGGAGCGGGGTCCGGCGCGCGATACCCGCCACCAGCGCCTGAGCGTCCCGCTGCCACGCAGGCCGACAACAGCGCCGATCCCGCGAGGAGTACTGCCATACGCCGCGGAAAGACCTCCGCCGGACCCGTCTCTGCCATGTCGCTGCCCGTCTCATGTTCTCGTTATGCCGCGATGATACGCAAGACCCGCGCCAAAGGCCAAGAGCCGATCCGTCCGACAGCCCCAGCACGCCGCGTCACCGGCAATAGCCCGCCGGGTCTCAAGGCCTATTCGCCCAAGTCCTTCACGAAGGTCTCGCCATTCCCTTCGGGCCGGTAGCCGCAGGCGGCATAGAAGGCGTGGGCCGTGATCGTGCTCTGCAACCGGCATCGGCGTGCACCATGCCGCCAAGCTTCGGCCTCCAAAGCCGCAAGCAGAGCCTTGCTGACCCCGGAAAAGCGTGCATCGGGGTGGACGTAATTCAGCAGGATCATGCCTTGCAGCGTGGTTGCGCCGACCCCGACAACTGCACCGTCGCGATCCGCGACCATCAGCACGGCATCGTCCTGTGCGACCCACTTCGCCCAGTTCTCCAACGTCTTGTTACGCAACCAAGGATCAAGCTCTTCAGCATCATTGTGATGGTCGGCCACGCAAAGTTCGGTGATCGACCGGCGCAAGGTCCGGACCGCCGCCGTGCCATCGGCAAGGGTCGCCCGCCGGATCAGGACCATGCCACCGCCTTCCTGCGCTGCCACGGCGAAGTTTGGGCAGCGTCAGACGGCCAGTCAACGCGAAAATCCTGGTGAACAGACGGTTAGCGTCCGCAAGCAACCAATTGATTCTTATTTGACTTCCAGAAATGTCCACCGTGGACACTTCGCTCACTCCCCCTGCTTCTTCAGCTTGTAGGCGATTTGCCGCAGCATCCCGTGGAAGGTCTGCACCTCGGCCCGGGTCAGCCCCAGCCGCCCCCACATGTTCCGCAGGTTGGCCTTCATCCCCTCGACCTTGGTCGCCGGAAAGAAGAACCCCGCCGCCTCCAGCCGCTCCTCGAAGTGGTCCGCAAGCCGCTCGACCTCCTCACGGTTCGCCAGCTCGGTCCGGGCCATCTCCTGGACGACGGCCGGCACCTCATAGCCCTGCCGGCCCCACTCGTACCCCATCAGCAGCACGCACTGCGCCAGGTTCAGCGAGGGGAATTCCGGGTTCACCGGGACCGACACCGTCGCATTGGCCCGGATGATGTCCTCGTTCTCCAGCCCCGCCCGTTCCGGCCCGAACATCACGCCGACCCGCTTGCCCTCGGCCGCCAGCGCCCGCGCGACCGCCATCGCATGTTCCGGGGTGACCACATCCTTCACCAGCTCCCGCCGCTGCGAGGTGGTGGCGAAGACATAGTCGCAGTCCGCGATCGCCGGGGCGAGGTCGGGGTAAAGCTGCGCGTCGTCCAGCAGACGCCCCGCCCCCGATGCCATCGCCACAGCCTTCGGGTTCGGCCAGCCGTCGCGCGGCCCCACCACCCGCATCCGTGTCAGCCCGAAGTTCAGCATCGCCCGCGCCGCAGCCCCGATGTTCTCGCCCATCTGCGGCCGGACCAGGATGAAGACGGGGGGGATCATGCGCCACCTTTGCGGAAAACCTGCCGCCAGATAGGCCAGCGCGCACCGCGTGACAAGCGCCGCGCCCAATGTAGCCAAGCCGCCCAAACGCTGATAGACGGGCCGGAACAGGAATTCGGAGCCCGAAATGGCCGCAGACGACCGCCCGCAGATCACCCTGATCAGCCCCCCGACCTTTGATCCCGACAGCTTCTCGGACCGTCTGGGCCTGGTTCTGGACGGCATCGATATCGCCTGCCTGCGCCTGTCGCTCGCCACCCGGGACGAAGACACCCTGATGCGCGCCGCCGATGCCGCACGCGAGGCGGCCCATGCCCGCGACGTGGCCGTGGTGATCGACAATCACCTGATCCTGGCCGAGCGCCTTGGGCTGGACGGCGTCCACCTGACCGACGGCTCCCGCAACGTGCGGAAGGCGCGGAAGGACCTTGGGGCGGACGCCATCGTGGGGGCGTTCTGCAAGGGTTCGAAACATGACGGCATGACTGCGGGTGAGGCGGGCGCGGATTACGTCGCCTTCGGCCCCATCGGCGCGACCAGCCTGGGCGACGGCAGCCAGGCCCCGTTCGAGCTTTTCGAATGGTGGTCCGAGGTGATCGAGGTCCCGATCATCGCCGAAGGCGCGCTGACGGCCGAGCTCGTGGCAAAGTTCGGCCCGGTCACCGACTTCTTCGCGGTGGGCGAGGAGATCTGGGGGTCCGATGACCCCCTTTCCGCACTGAAGGCAGTGCTGAAGCCTCTGGGCTGAGGGGAAGACCAGAAAGCGGGCGGATAGGCAGGTCAGCGTTCCCAAGGCATCTTGGTCGGCTTGCCCGCCTCGTCCCATGCCGCTTTGTGCGTGACTTGCGCCAAACTGTCGAAGACCATTTCCAGCGCCAGCTGCCCATTTGCATGCCACTCCTTGCGGAATTTGGGCAGGCCGAAGGCATAGTCGATCTCTTGCCGCAGCTGCCCTTCGTGCGACCAGATCCGCGAAATGCCATCCGGAATGCCAAAGCGGAACCACTGCAATGTGACGATCTGCCCCTGCGGCCCGCGTTCGACCACCGCACCGGTAAAGGGTTCTCCGCCGTAGAGCAGCTCTTGCGCATCCGAGTACTCGCAATCGTCGAAGTCGACTGACGAAGCGGGAAGCTCGATCATTCGAAGTTCCTCCTGCAAAACCGGGGGGATGATACGAGAAACCGGATGTGTTCGGCAGTCGGGTTATCCCGATCCCCAGCGAACCAAAGGCACTAGCCCTGCAACGCCCAAAAGCGCTCACTGGCCAGAGAGAGGACAACATGCGGAAGGTCGGCATGACGCGCCAGGCAATGCTTCACGTCCCGACCGGTTTCGACGAAGCCCAGCTTCGCCAGTACGTTGGCCGACCGCGTGTTGCCCTCGAAATAGCCCGAGGTCAGTGGCGCATCGCTGCCAGCGAAATGGGCCGCCACAAGGCAACGTCCGGCCTCGGTCGCATAGCCAAACCCTTGGGCGCGGGGCGCAAGCCAGTACCCAAGCACGTCATCCTCGATGGACATGATCCCGGCAAATCCGGCTGCGTCCTCGATGACGAAGACTTCACCCGGGCGGGCGATCTCCGTGAGGAAGAACCGGAAGTCCGCCGCGGTATACGGATGCGGCACCACCGCCAGCCAACCCGAAACTGCATTGTCATCGATGGCCGTAACGACCTCCGCCTCATCCGAGGCGGCGACAGGTCGCAGGGTCAGCCGTGCGGTCTTATGGCGGACGGCAAGGGCCATCGTCCGCTAGTGCAGCTTGCGGATATAGGTCCAGGTCGGCACGTTCACGCCCCGCGCGACGGAGAAGCTTTCGGCGTCGCCCAGATACTGGAACCCTGCATTGGTCAGGACGCGGGCCGAACCCGGGTTGTCCTGGAAGGCTTCCGCAAACATCGTGCAGTTCTTCTGCGGGTTCGCAGCCACCAGCGCCTGCACGGCCTCGGACGCGATGCCGTGATTCCAGAAGGCAGGCGCCACCCAGAACGCCACCTCGGACTGGTTGCGGTCCATCTTCTTCAGGGAAATCACCCCCAGCACCTCGGGCAGGTCCGACCGCGTGCCGTCCATGACCCAGATGTCCTCTTCGCCGCCAGCGGCCATCGCACGGGCGCAGAACGCCTCGGCCGCGCCGGGGGGCAGCGGATGGGGAATGCCTTGCGTCGCCTCGGCCACACGCTGGTCCCCCGCATAAAGCGCAAACAGCCCGGCATCGGACTTGCGCACCGGCCGCAGGACAAAGCGCTCGGTCGCAATTTCGACCGGGGCGGCGATCTTCTCCAGGATCATGGCTTCCCTCCTTCGAAGCACATGTGGGGATTGTCGGCTAACCGCGCAATCGCCCGAATGTTTGGCCCTTTCGGGGTGAGGTCGTGACGCATTGCCACAATCTGCAATTGACCCCCGGGAAACGAGAAAGGGGACCGGCCCTTCGGCCGATCCCCCATCTACAATCCGATTGTAAAGGTTCGGCTTACTCGGCTGCCTCCGCAGCGGGGAGGACCGAAATGAAGGTGCGGCCCTTGAGACCTTTCTTGAAGGTCACGCGGCCCTCGACCGTGGCGAAGATGGTATGGTCAGTGCCCATGCCCACGCCTTCGCCCGGGAACCACTGGGTCCCGCGCTGACGGCAGATGATGTTGCCCGGAATGGCGTGCTGGCCACCGAACAGCTTCACCCCAAGACGACGACCGGCCGAGTCGCGACCGTTGCGGGACGAACCGCCTGCTTTCTTGTGTGCCATGGGGGATTACTCCTGCGCTGCAGCGGCCTTGGCGGCACGCTTCGGTTTCTCGGCGGCGGCAGCCGGCTTGGCGCCGGGGGCCTCATGCGCGGCGACGCGGGCGGCAGCGGTGCCGACGGCGGCCTTCACGCCCGACTTGTCGGCGCCCTTTTCCAGGACCTCGGTCACGCGCACCAGCGTCAGGTGCTGGCGGTGGCCCTTGGTGCGCTGGCTGGAGTGCTTCCGGCGGCGCTTGACGTAGTGGATGGTCTTTTCGCCTTTGATCTGGTCGATGACCTCGGCCTGCACGGCCGCGCCCTTGACCAGCGGCGCACCCACGGTGGTGCCGACCATCAGGATGTCGTTGAACTGGATCTTGTCACCGGCAACGGCGTCGAGCTTCTCAACGCGCAGGACGTCACCCGCCTGCACCTTGTACTGCTTGCCGCCGGTCTTGAGGACCGCAAACATGGTCTTTCCTTCCATCGCTCCGCGCCCTGTGGCCCCCATTCCTGGGTGTTCTCGGGGAATTCCCCGCCTCGGACAGCGCGCCCCGGATGGGGCGTCATTGACAACATGTGTCCCGGCCCAAAGTCGCCTCTGGCCGGGATGCGCGCTTATGCGGTGAAGCCGACCGGGTGTCAAGGGCGGAACGGGCGATCCGTCGCGAGGTCTGGCCGGGAAAGATACCAAATGGTACGCTACCCGCAACTGCGATCAAGACAGGGGTCGTCCCTGCGTGCCATCACCCGCAGCGGAGGTCCCATGCTCATCGCCCGCGCCCAGTGGTACATCGAAAGCTTTCTGGCCGAGCCGCTGACGCTGGAGCGCATTGCCGCGGATTGCCGGGTGTCGACCTTCCACCTGACCCGGACTTTCACGGTCCTGACCGGGATGCCGGTGATGCGCTATGTCTGGCGGCGCCGGCTGACCCGAGCGGCCGAGGCGCTGGAACAGGACGCGCCGCCGGTCATGACCGTCGCACTCGACGCCGGATACCAAAGCCACGAGGCCTTCTCGCGCGCCTTCAAGGCAGAGTTCGGCCTTTCCCCCCGCCAGCTGCGCACCGCGCGGATCGCCCCGGACCGGCTGGTCAAACCCACCTTCATGAGGAGGACACCCATGCCCAGAACCCTTGCCCCTCCCGCCGTCGAAGCCATGGCAGAGCGCCGGATCGTCGGCCTCTCCCGCCGCTATGACATGGAAACCCGCAGCGCCATCCCGGCGCAGTGGGCCGCCTACAACGAGGATGACACGCCGCCCGACGGCTGGGTCCCCGACCGCTGGTACGGCGTGATTTCCGGGTTCAGCGCGGCCGGGGACGAGTTCGACTATCTTTGCGGGGTCGAGGTTCCCCGGCCAGGCCCCCTGCCCTTCGGCCAGACGGCGATCGTTGTCCCGCCCGGCCGCTATGCCCGCTTTGCCAGCCGCAACCATATCTCGACAATCGGCGCGGTCTGGATGGAAATCTACTCCGACTGGCTGGGCCAGGACGGCTTGCACCCCCGGCAGGCGCCGTCGCTCGAGTTCTATCCGGTCGAGTTTGACGGCCGTACCGGCGACGGCGGGTTCGAGATCTGGGTGCCGGTGGAATAGCCCCGGCCCCGGGGCGCGCGGCTCAGATATCGCGCCCCTGCATGGCGAGCCCTGCGGCCCTGCCCAGATCATGCGACACCTCGCGGAAAACCCGGTCAAAGGCGGTGAACAGCGCCGCGTTAAGGCGCTGGCCCGCCGGGCTTTCCCAGAAGGCGACATAGGCCTCCATCTCGTCCTCGCTCAGCGGCGAATAGGCCAGCCCCAGATAGGCGTAAAGCCAGGTCGAGGTGTCCGACCGGACCTGCTCTTCCTGCGCCCAGACGTCCGACAGGATCTGGTCCTCGGGCAGGTTCGCCCCATATGCGCCGCTGCTGGCCATGCCGGTCATGAACGCGAGGTTGCCCGACAGGGCGCCCGCGACGTTCTGCTCCACGAGATCGGAGGCCTCTATCATCCGGCGAATCTGGGCCACCTTGGGGTCCCGCGCCGCCGCCGCGTCGTCTGCCGCGACCCGGGCAGCCTCTTCCGCGGCAGTGTCCAGAAAGGCCCGGCGCGCCTCGATCTCCAGGCCGATGATCTTGCGGCCAAGGTCCGACCCGAAGAACCCGGTGATCGCGTCCAGCGTCTCGGCGTCGCCCACCAGCTGCTCCTGCAAGGCCGCGTCAAAGCCCGACCGCAGCCGCTCGACATCATAGATCGCCGAAACCGCAGCCTGCCATTCCCCGCCCCCGCCCGCCGGGAACATGTCGGTCTCCAGCGTCTCGCCATGGGCCAGGCCCTCTTCGCGCAGGACGGCAAACAGCGCGTCCAGCTGCAGCACGGCACCAAGGTCGGCCGCCTCGGCCCCGGCAACCGGCGGCGTCCCCTCGGCCTCGGCTCTGGCTCCGGCGAGTCCGGAGAAGGCCATCAGGGCCGCAAGAACGACATGCTGAAGACGCATGGGGCTTTCCTTTCCGCCAGACTGCAGGGTGGTCCAGCCCAGAGTTAGGGCCTTGCGCAACTCTTGCCAAGCGGACCGGACGCAACTGGCCGTGATCGGCCGCACAGCGTCCCAACTCCGGCTCGGCCGCCCCGACATGCTGCACTTCCTCGCGCGACAGGCCATAAGCGCCCCAAAGCAAGATTTGCCCCTTGCGCATTGCGCGGCACCCGGCTATCCACCCCGCCACATAGACGACCCCTGAAGCGCGGAGAGGTGACGGAGTGGTCGATCGTGGCGGTCTCGAAAACCGTTGTAGGTTTGCGCCTACCGTGGGTTCGAATCCCACCCTCTCCGCCACTTACCATTGAAATGTAAGCATAATTTGACAGAAATGATGGATTACCCATCATCGCGCCCATCAACTTGAAAACGATTGGCGGGGGCTGGTCTGGCAGTTAGTTACGGTAAAGGTCGCGCTGCACGTCCACAAAGGCTTTCCGGATCACCGGAACGTCGCCCAGCGCTGCCTTGGCATCAGCAAGGGAACCATATCGGGCCGTCAGGTAGTCGCCTAGTTTGCGCGTGGCCAGTTCCGTCTCGCCCAGCGCCTCATAGGCCCGCAGGACGCCCAAAAGGAACTCCCGCATCTTCGCATCCGCCGATGCCAGACCATCGCCACGGGCGGCTTCTGCGCGATCTGCGCGGGTCTTGGGCGGGGTGGTGAAGCGGATGTACGCCAGCACGTCGAACAGGTCGCTGTTCGGGGCGTCGATCAGGCGGCGCATGTCAGACAGCTTGTCAGCATCGTAGCCGCGCTGTTCCAGCAGGGCGATGAAGTGTTCCCGGCTTTCCGGGTTGCTCCATTGCCGCCGCAACTCATCCTCGGTGGCGATCATGCCGGACAGGTCACCGAACAGCCGTTCAAGGAACTGCTGGGCCGTCATCGGCTTTCCGTCCGGCCCCCAATAGGTGGTCGCGGCGATGTACTGGATCGTGCGTTCCTTGCCGTCTGCCAGCTTGATGATCAACTTCGGCTTGGGATCATCCCCGCCGTCCTCACCGCCAACTTCGGGCGGCTCTGGCGGTTCCGGGGGTTCCGGTTTGGGTCCGGGCGGCTTCGGCGGTTCGCCTTCGGGCGGCATCGGTTCGCCGTCCCACTCTGGATCGTTGAAGTTCTCGTGCGCCTTCACGAAGTCATAGATCGTGAAATAGTCCTTCCCGTCATAGGTTCGCGTTCCCCGCCCAATGATTTGCTTGAACTCGATCATCGATCGGATGGGGCGCATCAGCACGATGTTTCGGACGTTCCGCGCGTCTACCCCGGTGGACAGCTTTTGCGATGTCGTCAGGATCGTCGGAATGGTCTTGTCGTTGTCCTGGAAATCTCGCAGGTGCTGTTCGCCCAGCTTGCCATCATCTGCCGTGACGCGGTGGCAGTAGTTCGGGCTGGGGTTCGTCTTGGCCTGATTGATGTAGTCCCGCACCCGCAGAGCGTGTTCCTGCGTCGCGCAGAAGACCAGGGTTTTCTGCCGCTTGTCGATCTGGGCCATGAACTCGGCCACCCGGCTGCGTTCGCGGGCTTCGATGATCAGGCGGGTATTGAAGTCGGCCTCGGTGTATTTGTCCTTCTCCACCTCGCCCGCGACGATCTCATCCGTGCCATCCCAGACATACTCATCAATCGTGCTCGCCATCTGGCGCACCTTGAAGGGCGTAAGGAAGCCGTCCTCGATCCCCTCGCGCAAGCTGTACACGTAGACCGGATCGCCGAAGTAGGCGTAGGTGTCGGCGTTGTGCTTACGGCGGGGCGTAGCGGTCAGGCCAAGCTGCACGGCGGGCTTGAAATACTCCATGATCCCGCGCCAGTTGCCTTCGTCATTTGCGCCGCCCCGGTGGCATTCGTCGATGATGATGAAGTCGAAGAAGTCGGGCGGATAGCCTTCGTAGCTGGGCTTTCCGTCGCCTGTCATGAAAGTCTGGAAGATCGTGAAGAAGATGCTGGCGTTCTTCGGGACACCCCCCTTCTTGCGGATCGAGTCGGGGTCGATCCGGGCCACCGCGTCGGAGGGGAAGGCAGAAAAGGAGTTGTACGCCTGATCCGCCAGAATGTTGCGATCCGCCAGGAACAGGATGCGCGGGCGGCGCGTGGGTTCGCCCGACAGGTTCCAGCGGGCGTGGAACAGCTTCCAGGCGATCTGGAACGCGATGGAGGTCTTGCCCGTCCCCGTTGCTAGGGTCAAAAGGATGCGCTTGTCGCCCTTCCCCACAGCCTCTAGTACGGCATTGATGGCGATGTGCTGGTAGTAGCGCAGTTCCCACTTGCCGCCCGCCACCTCGAACGGCACCGCACCGAAACGTTCGCGCCAGTTGTTCACATCGGCAAAACAGCGATCCCAAAGCTGATCGGGCGTGGGGAAGGGCTGCACGTCGCCTTCCGTCCCCGTCACCATATCGGCCTCGTACCAGCCCAAGCCATTGGTGGCATAGGCGAGGCGGGCTTTCAGGCGGGTGGCATAGTCTTTGGCTTGGGCAAGGCCGGTGGTGTGGGCAAGACCCGCCCGCTTGGCCTCGATCACGGCAAGCTTCTGGTCGCGGTAGATCAGGACGTAATCGGCGCTCAGGCGATCCCCTCGCTTGCCCCCCGGCATGATGCGACCGGGGCAGATCACCTCACGCCGCACCCTGGCCCCCGGAACCGTTGTCCAGCCCGCAGCGGCAAGGACCGGATCAATCCGGTCGGCGCGGGTGTCGGCTTCGGTTTCGTCGTCAAACGCCATGCCGATCAAGCACCTTCTGGGCCAAGGAGCCTGGCCCGCATAAGATAGATGTTGCGCACAACCTGACAGACCTTACGCGCTTCATCCAGAGTGTCGGCATAGCTGTTGGCATGGGCAATATTGTTCCGCAGCGACTGGATGTCTGCCAAGTCGTGCCTCAGGTTGGCTCCAACTCCTTCAAGTAGTCCTGCTTTCCTGACCAGATCGGCCTTATCCGCGAACTGGGTGAAGGCGATTGCACTCACGTAGGTGTCAGAGCGTCGGGATCTTTCGATCTCCTCCTTGAGCTTGAGTTGCCTGCCTTCAGACAGCATTGCCAGCCAATCCTCGGGGCTTTTCCACTGGCGCTCAATTGCCAGAGCCATCGCCATTTCGAAACTTGTGATAAGCGCAAACAGCGCTGCGCGGACAGGCAGTTGCTGAATATCGAACAGGCTGACTAGCCCCGCGATGCGGTTTCCCGAAACGACAAGGTTTGTCGGGTGAGTGTCTGCCTGCTGGATGAAGTCGAAGATGCTGGCATCCGCTCCAATGACTATCTCTTCTGAGAGACGCCGGAAATCCTCACCGATGCGCGCTTTGGGGGCGGGTCGGTCAAACCAGCGCCCAGCGTCATACAGGCCCGTGACCTGGCCACGCTCGTCCACTACCGGGAGATAGCTGAACTTTTCCGGGTTCCGCCCAGCGACGTCATGCGCGGTATCTTCTGGCGTGCATGTCAGAAAGCTTTCACGCGGGACCATAATTAGGGCAACTGTCAGCCGCCCCTGGACACGCCGAAGGTTTTCGATGCTGGTATCCCGGCTCACGTCAGTTCGCCTGAGAAAACTTTTTGCAGAAGGGAATGGCGGAAGGTATCGAGGGCTTCCAGCTTTGAACGATATTCGGTTTCCAGCGCACGGGATTCAGCTAGAGTCTCATCAAGCAATGTCGCAATGTCGCACTGGCGTTCCAGGTCCGGCAACTGAAAGCAATACTTGAATAGGTGTTCTCGGTTCACCTTGGGCATTCCAGCCCGAGCAGAGCCTTTAATCGCGTATTCCGTGAAATCTGGTCCAAGTAGCAGATAGAACAGGTAATCGCGTTCCAGAATGCCCACCTTGGGGAGCAACGGATAGACGTCTGCGCTGCACAGTCCGTCAAAGTCAGGGCGGCTGGCCTTGCGAAGGTATGGGCGGATTTTGCTGTAGAGGACCATGCGCCTATCAAACAGGAACTTTCCCGATGTCAGACCTTCTTCTGCAGCGGTCTGGACATCAATCAATTGGTCTGAACACGTTGCCATGTTTCCCGCACCGACATGCGGCAGCGATGAGTACTCAGGCAGCTTCGGATCAACGAGGGTTGACGCAATCTCGGTGACATCTGCCATCGTGACTGTGCGCCCGCTTCCCGCGTAGTGGGTGAACGCTTCCCTGTGAATGGCACCAAACAACTCCCGCGAATCTGTGAGATTGGCTTCGGCGTTGGCGCGGGCGCGGGAGAGGCCTTCGAAGGCTTCATCCAGAACCGCAACGATCCGCTTCTGTTCGTCCAGCGGCGGGAGGGGGATGCGCACCGTCGAGACCAGGCTCGTGTTCAGATTTCGGACGGTCGAACCGGCGGCAAGTCGATCAAACTGCGCGTACACCTGCGGCGCACCCAACAGATGGTAGAGAAAATCTTGATCCACCCGTTTCAAATCGGGTGTGAGAACTAACCAGCCGTCATGAATGCAGCCCGTGGTTTTCAAAATGTAGGGTCGCCCAAAACTCATCGAGTTAGACAAAAGAAAGTCGCCGTCCTTCACCAACCGTGAACGCGCAACGCCCTCTTGGGTGATCTTCTCCTCAGTTTCGAAAATGTACTTCCCGCTCTTCGTGGCATCACCGATCTTGATCCAGTTGATGCCGTCAGGGTTTTTGGTCAGGTACTTCTGTATTGGGCGCGGCGATCCACCTCGTGCTATCCGGGCTATCTCTCCGATGGTTGTTTCGCTCCACCCAGCCTTCACAGCAGCCCCCTGATCCGCTCAAGGATTTCCGCCGTCTCGGAATCGCGGGCAAGGATCGCGTCGATGATCGCTTCCGGGCTGCGCAGGGCCTCAGCCTCTGGCGCACTAGGGTTCTTCACCGACAGATCAAAGGTCGCCGGGTCCACATCCGCCACGTCCACGACCCATGACTTCGGACCCGTAACGAACCCGCGCTGCAACTCCACAAACTCGGCCATGTCGTCATCGTTCAGCGGGTTCGTCTTGCCCATGCTGCGGCCCGGATCAAGCTGGTAGTACCAGATTCGCCGCGTTGGTTCGCCCTTCTGGAAGAACAGCACCACCGTCTTGACCCCGGCCCCCTGAAAGGTGCCCTGCGGGCAATCAAGGATGGTGTGCAGGTTGCACGCCTCCAGCAGTTCCCGCCGCAGGGCCACGCTGGCATTGTCGGTGTTGCTCAGGAAGGTGTTCTTGATGACCACTGCAGCGCGCCCCCCGGCCCGCAGCTTGCGGATGAAGTGTTGCAGGAACAGGTATGCCGTCTCGCCCGACTTGATGGGGAAGTTCTGCTGCACCTCGCGCCGCTCGCCACCGCCAAAGGGCGGGTTGGCAAGGATGATGTCGTGGCGGTCCTTCTCCTGTATGTCCATCACGTTTTCATTCAGCGTGTTGGCATGGATGATGTTCGGGGCCTCGATCCCGTGCAGGACCATGTTCATGATCCCGATGACATAGGCGAGCGACTTCTTTTCCTGACCGAAGAAGGTCCGGCGTTGCAGGGTTTCATAGTCGGAGGCCGAGATGCTTGGGCCGCGCATGTAGTCATAGGCTTCGCAGAGGAAGCCCGCCGACCCCACCGCGCCATCATAGATGGTCTCGCCGATCTGCGGGTTGATCACGCAGATCATCGCTCGGATCAACGGGCGGGGCGTGTAATACTCCCCCCCGTTGCGCCCCGCGTTGCCCATGCGGCGGATGCGGGTTTCGTAGAGCGATGAAAGTTCGTGCTTGTCGGCCTGGGTCTTGAATTGCAGGCCGTCCGCGATCTCCAGAACGTCGCGCAGGATGTAGCCCGACCGGAACTTGGACCGCAGTTCGGTGAACACTTCGCCGATCTTGTACTCGATGGTATCCGGCCCCGTGGCGCGGTCGTGGAACAGGGCCAGGTGCGGGAACAGGTCTTGATCCACGAAGCGCACCAGGTCGTCGCCCGTCATGGCGGCGTTATGGTCGAACTGCCCGTTCAACTTTGGCGCAGCCCAGCGATCCCAACGATAGCGGCCATCAATGATGGGGGCGTAATCCTTCCCTTCCAGTTCCGCCCTGTCCCGCCGTTCGCTTTCCAGATCGTGCAGGTATTTCAGGAACAGCACCCAGGACGTCTGTTCGACGTAATCCAGTTCGTTCGAAATGCCTTCCTCGGCGCGCAGGGCTTTCTCGATGGAGTTGAAGGCGTTCTCGTACATGCAAACCGTCCTTTGAATCTGCGTCATTCTTTCCAGAACGAAGCGGGCGCGGCAAGGACAGAAGGACGGAATGGCAATCGGCCCTAGCCCATGCCCCTGATCAGTTCTGCCTGCCGTGCAGGGGATACGGGGCAATAAGCGCTGAGGGTCGTGGCGATGTTTTCGTGGCCCAGGTTCATCGACCAGGCCTTGAACTGTTCCGGGGTCATGCAGAAGTCGTTCGCAAGGATACCCAGCGTCTTGCGGAAACTGTGCGGTCCGAAGGGCGGCAGGCCCGCACCGATGAAGGCAGTCTTGATCACTTCGCGGATTTTCCCCGCGTTGCCGTAGGTCTCGCGGGACAGGCCAAGGCAGGCAAATCCGCCATCATTCAGGCCCATAAGGGGCTTCGGGAACAGGGCATCGCCGGGACCGAACAGTTCATCCTTGCGCAGGAACTCTACCCAGTTTCGGAAGCAAGGAAGGTATTCGGGATCGACCGGGAAAAACGTGGTGGCGAAGGTCTTGGCGAACTTGGTCTTTACGTCGCGGGCATCCTGATAGACGCAGCCCTGCACTAGGTCGACGTGCTTTAGCCGCAGGGATGCAAGCGCGCCGTCCCGCGCCCCGGTCAGCATCAGAAAGGCGAAAAGGGCCTTGTCGCGGCGTTGCAGGGGCGTAGCGCTAGGCATCTGGGTGAAGGCGTGGCGGCACTGTTCGAGGGTTGGAAATGGGGTGTCCCGGTCCTCATGGGCAACGCGCGCGTCCTTGGCGTTCAGATTGAAGTATTCGGCATCTGCATAGCTGATCCGGGACCGATAGCCCGGCTGCCCTGCCAGCCAATGGACAAAAGCCTTCACGGCGCGAAGCGTGCTATCGACCGTGGCTTTGGACAGAGGCTTGCCAGTCTTGGCACTCTTGGCGTCCGACAATTGAGCCTTGAACTTCACTGCCTGTTCGATGTGGAAGCGCTTGAAGGGCTTGAAGCCCGTGCTGCCTTCGAAGCGAAGAATTGCGTCGGCGGCTTTATCCACCGTCGCCATGTCTGCGCGCTTCGCTTCGCGCAGGAACTGCAGATAGCGCCGCTTGATCCGCTCGTTTTCTTCGACGCATTTCCTAGCCATTTTGATACCCTTTCAAAGTGACAGTTTCAGAGGGGTTTCGACGCATCCCTTAGGCTGTCCTTCCGTCCTTTTCCGCCAAGGCGAAGATTTCGCGGAAGTGGTCGATCTTCGCCCGGCTGATCATACGATTGCAGGTGCCGCCACAGACCTCGCACAGGCCCACCAGCCGTGATGTGGTGGCGGTCTGGGAAATGCAGTCCACCAACATGCCCATCGGATTTCGGGGGGCTTTGCAGCTAAGGCAGTAGAGTTCGGTGGGCCGCAGGGCCGCCTTCCTTTTGGCCGACTTGGCCCGCAGGAAGTCTTTCAGGGCATCGCCCAAGATGAGGTAAGGGCGCTGGGCCTTCATCGTGGGCAAGCCGTTCTTGGCCCAGGCGCGAACTGTGCCCATTGAAACGCCCAGCGCAGACGCGGCTTCCTCAAACGTGTAGCTGCGCGCCGCGCGCAGGACGCGGTGGGATCGGTGTTTAGTCATGATCCGACCTCGCCCTAAGTGCTCTACGGGGCAATCGCATCACTTGGCGCTAGCTTTCGCTTTCAGGGCTTCCCAAGCCTCAATCTCGGACAGCCGCCAGCGGGTGCAGCCGGGGGACAGTTTCACAGGTCGGGGAAACGTGGGATCTTCCCGGACCCAGCGACGCGGGGTCAGGTGGTGGACGCCAAAGCGTTCCCCAATCTGACGGTCGGACATATAGACTTCGGGCATTCGAATCTCCTTGCGTTGCCTTGCAGGGAGATTGGACGCATTGCATTAGGTGCGAAATCTAGGGACGGGCATCTTCCCCTAGGGAAGATGATCTTCCCTAACCATCGGGAAGGACAATCTTTCCTTCATCCAGCGCGCGCTGATAGCCCAAGCCCACCCATGTCAAAAGCTCATCGTCGGGGACAAGAATGGGCGATCCGGACAAAGAGGCGGGGTAGTGTCGGGTCAGGTCCCAGATATTCCAGGAGCCGGTGTCTATGATTTCCTGCAGTTTGGCTTGGATTGTGACTGCAGTCTGGATCAGGGCTTCGGTGGCAACCGGGGTATCATCCCAGATATGCCCATGCTCAAAGTATCCGCCCGCCGCAACCCGCGCCGCGCAGATATGGGCGACGCTTCGATACTTCCGAAACGTTCGTTGCAGGGAAGCCGGATCATCGGTCATGGGTTGGACTTTATCCTTACCCTTCGGAGCGAGACCGGCGCGCCACGTTATTCCACCGAGTTCACCAGCACTGCACGAGGCGAGGATCGAGGCGCGCCGAAGGCTTGGCCGGTAGGGGGACTTTGCCAGCCAAAGAAAGGCAAACACCATGAACCCGACCGAATAGAGCTGGGCCGTGCGCTTTTCGAGTAGATTGGACGCCGTCAGCATAAGCTCAGAGGGCCGATACTGATCTTCCCCTACCCTTCGATATTCGTCCTGTTCCAACGCGGCGATGAACAAGGCTTGCGCCTGATCCCTCGGGCTTTCTGGAAAGAAGCAAGCTGCCAGCATTCTGTGAGCCGCATTTGGGGCAACGCTAAAGCCGTCATCCGAAAGAATGATGTGCCGCATGTCAGAGCCTTACGACTTTGGCCGACTTGGGCGCTGCAGTCAGAAACTCGCCCCACTCCCTCATCATCCGCCGCCGCTTCTCGATCATGTCCCCACGCCGGTAGGACGCCTCCACCGCGTTGCTGATTTTGTGGGCAAGGGCGACCTCGGCCATTTCGCCGGGGAAGTTCGTCCGTTCGGCCACCCAGTCGCGGAATGTTGAGCGCAGACCATGCGGCACGGCAGGGCGCTTGGACACGCGGTCCACAAACCCAGACCCACCCTCGGCAAGGTCGGTTTCGCTCATGCGCCGCATCACCGCCGACACAGTCATATCGGAAAGCTGCCCACCGCGCGCCGCCGGGAACACCAGCGGGTTGTCCTTCATGCGAGGAAGGGTCTTTAGAAGGGCCACCGCATCGGCGGTCAACGGGACGCGGTGTTCACGTCCCATCTTCATCCTTGCTGCTGGAACGATCCACAGGGCTTTGTCTAGATCGACTTCGTCCCACGTCGCCCCCCGCACTTCCTGCGACCGCGCTGCGGTCAGGGCAAGGAACTCCAATGCCCGCGCGCCCATCCCCTCTCGGGTCTTCAAAGCGGCAAACCAGCGCGGGGCGTCTTCAAGGGTAAGGGCGGGCTGATTGCCTTCCTTGGCCACCTTGGACGGTGCGGGTAGAAGTTCCTTGAGGTTACCGGCCCAGCGCGCGGGATTGTCACCTTTGCGGTGCCCGGCCACGGTCGCCCAGGACAGGACGCTTTCGACCCGACCGCGCAAGCGGGACGCGGTTTCAGTCTTTTCGTGCCATAGGGGCTGCAGGACGCGCAGCACGTCCCGAACGTCTATGTCATGCACCATCATCTTGCCCAGCACGGGCAAGGCATATTGGGCCAGGGTGTTTTCCCACTGCTGGCGGTGCTTCGCGTTCTTGAACGCATCCAGCTTGGCCTTGAGATAGCTATCGACCGCCTTCTCGAAGGTCAGACCGCGCCCCGATGCGGCAATCAGTGCAGCTTTTGCTGCCTGCCGTTCGGCAACCGGATCAAGGCCTCTCTCGATCTTTTCGCGGGCCTCACGCGCCTTGTCCCGCGCCATCGCCAAGGTCACGGTGGGGAAGCCACCCAGGCCGATATCCCGCCGCAACTTTCCGACGGTCGTGCGCAGTATCCAGGACCGGCCACCGCTGGGTGTGATCTGCATGTAGAGGCCGGTTACTCCCCCGACCGCGAACAAGGCGTTACCCTTGCCCGTAGGGTGCGAAAGGTTGCGAACCTCAAGCGCAGACATTTCGACGGCAACCTTTGGCATCGAAAATCACCCATCATCCAGCCCACTAAAGGGAATGTAACCTTGTGCATGGGGTCGCACAAGGTCGCATAGGCCGGATGATGGGTTTTTGCTAAGTTTTCTTGGACACGCCTCTTGTCATGTATCTGATTGCCATAAGGAAAATCGCCGGAATGGCGGGCACCCTCTCCGCCACATTACCTTGATTTTACTAAGTTTTTAATCGCCTGGGTTCGAAGTTTCCCAAGTGTCGTCGCACTAGTCGCCGCCCTGTCCGCAGTCCACCCTTGTCGACTTGTAGGGTAGATCGTGTGGTTGGTCCGCTGGACGCTGATCTGACTGCTGAGCTACCTCCACCCAACCTTACCCCGCCAATGGCCCAGTACCACCGCCTGCCCTTCCGTCCGAGATCAGGTCCATCGAGGCAAACTTGCGGGCGAGGTACTAGGCTTCCTCGTAGGTCGTGGATGCGGTGGCGATGTAGCCCAGATGCTGCGTAGAAGGCGCGAGGGCCGAGAACAGAGTCACCGGCTCGAACCGCGAAACCTTCGCGTTCCCGCCGCCTTTGGCGTTGGCCAGACCGTCGGCCAGGAAATTGGCGTCGAAGAGGCCGCGCTCGGCCTCGTTCGCCAACTTCACATGGAAGTCGAAACTCTTCGCCCCGTCGGCGGGACTGTCGGGATGCCGCCCGGCAGCGACGTGCTGACCGCCGTCGGGCAGGAATGCGCCCGGGCGGATCTTGCGAGGTTTGAGTCGGGCGGGTCATGGGATGTCGTGTCATCGGGTGTGGGAAGGCCGGTGACTGCCGGGGCGGGATAGGCCCCAGGCACCCCGGAGGAAAACCTCCGGCAGGGCTCGCCGGTCGAAGAACGGGGCCAGCTGCCCTCCTGCCCGGACAAGACGGTCAAGCTGAGCGGGCGAGGTCGGATTTGCTTCGGTGAAGTCGCGGTCCGCGGCGCAAAGGCTGGTCGGCAAGGTCCGCACCGCGAAGAAGCCGAACAGCGGGCGCAGCTGATGCTCGATCACCAGCGCATGCCGGTCGCCCCCGTCCGTAGCGGTCCGAAGGACCGGCTTGCCCGCCTGCGCCAAGGGGCCGAAATCGGTCAGGTCATAGGCTGTTCCCACCGCCTGCACCTCACTTGCGGCGGCAGCGACGATAGTCTGGACCAGGACCGGGAATTCGACGGGCGATCCAGGTTTCCGGCCTGTCCGATGATGGCGTGGGTCATGGGCAGATCTCATCTCGATTTTCTTGATCGTGATTTAGCTTCCGCCGGTCGCAGGCTTCTGGCCATTGCATAGTCGGACGCAAAAAACGGAAGAGATCCCCGCCTTCCAGCACTGCCAGAGCGGATGTTTCTTCCCTCCTCCCCTCGCGCGCCTAAGGTTGCGGCTGGCTGCACGGACTGTCTGGCCAGTCTCTCGGTCTTCTCCGGAACCGGCCTAGACGATAGCGATGTTCCCTTTCCCCGGGCGAGTTTGGAAATATATTCATGGCAGCTGTGATGGTATTTGAGGGCTACCAAGGTGTCGGCCATGCTCAGGGCCCCTATTCTCCCCGACCTTGACGGATCGCCCGCCCCGCATTGGCAGCATCGGTGGGCGATGACCGATCCAGGCGCGCTGATCGTCGAACAGCAGGTCTGGGCGCGGCCCTCGCCGCGCGTGTTCTATCCCGCTGGCAGCAGCTGAATGTCGCGGCGGCGCTGCTGTCGCCCCTGCAGATCCGGACCTCGCCCTTCACCTGCCAGAGACGACGTCGGATACAGTCGAAGACCTCGCTGCGGAATGGGTCGTCTTGTGCGCGGCCTTTGCTTATGCCTTCGTCCTGACAGCACTTCTGTCGCCAGCGCCGTAGCTGCCGGTCCGGCCCGCGACCGAGCCGACACGGGTCCCGAATGCGCGGTCGACCTTCTGGGTTTCAGACCCCGATGGGCATCAGGCTTTCGTCGCGGGTGACTGGGCGCGGCGCGATCAGGTCGCGCCACTGCGAATAGGCGCGGCTGATGGGCGGGTTCGCGGTCCGGCGCAGATGCCGACCCCGGCCAGGTTGCGGGTTCCCGCCATTTGGCCCCCAGACGACGGTCCCGCGGGACAGAGTATAGCGGGGCATGCCGGTGACGGTGAAGCCCTCGAAGACATTGTAATCGATGGCGGATTTCTGCGTGGTGGCACTGATCGTTTTCGTGGCCTTCGGGTCGAAGACGACGATATCGGCATCCGCCCCCACCAAGATCGAGCCCTTCTGCGGGAAGATGTTCAGGATCTGCGCGATGTTGGTCGAGGTCACCGCGACGAATTCGTTCATCGTGATCCGCCCCGTCGCAACCCCGTGGGTCCAAAGAAGCGAAAGCCGGTCCTCCAAGCCCCCCGTCCCATTCGGGATCTTGGTGAAATCGCCCCGGCCCATCTGCTTCTGCTTCGTCGTGAAGGCGCAGTGGTCGGTGGCGACGACCGACAGCGTTCCGGCGGCAAGACCGGCCCAAAGGCTGTCCTGATGCCGCTTGTCGCGGAACGGCGGCGACATGACCCGCTGGGCCGCATGGTTCCAGTCGGGGTGCTGATACTCGGTTTCATCGAGAAGCAGGTGCTGGATCAGCGGCTCACCCCAGACCCGCGTCCCCGCCTGTTTCCAGCGCCGGATCGCCTCATGCGCTTCCTCGCTGGAGGTGTGGACGATGTAGACCGGCACGCCCACCGCGTCCGCAATCATGATCGCGCGGTTGGTGGCCTCGCCCTCCACCGTCGCGGGGCGGGAATAGGCGTGGGCCTCGGGGCCGCGGTTCCCTTCGGCCAACAGTTTCTGCTGCAGCCCCGCGATGAGGTCGCCGTTTTCGGCGTGGACCAGCGGGATCGCCCCCAGTTCCCGGCAGCGGGTGAAGGACGCATACATCTCGTCGTCGTTCACCATCAGGGCACCCTTGTAGGCCATGAAGTGCTTGAAGGTGTTCACCCCCCGGTCAACGCAGGTGGCCATCTGCTCCCAGATCTCCTTCGACCAGCCGGTGATCGACATGTGGAAACCGTAGTCGATGCTGGCCTGCCGCGCCGCGCGTTCCTCCCACAGGGCAAGCGGCCCCAGAAGGTCGGTGGGGTTGGAGATGATGTGGTCGACGATCATCGTCGTCCCACCGCTGGCTGCGGCGAAGGTCCCGCTTTCCCAGGTCTCGGCGGTGCTCGTCCCCATGAACGGCATCTCCAAGTGGGTATGCGGGTCGATCCCGCCGGGCATGACATAGGCCCCTTCTGCGTCGATCACCGTATCGCCCGTCAGGTCCGGCCCGATGGCGATGATCTTCCCGCCGTCGATCAGCACATCGGCACTGTAGATCAGGTCGTGGGTGACGACGGTGCCGCCCTTGATGACAGTGGTCATGACTTCTCCTTCGGCGGGACCGCGCTGCAGTCGCGCGTTGTCATCGCCAGGTTCCCGATAGCGACCCGTGCGCATCCCTGCCCCCGGCCTGCAGCGGAAAACCTACGGTCGTCGCGCTCCAGCGGCGAGACGAAAGCAAGTGCCGCCGGAACCCTCCTCGCGCCGTTGCGTGGATCTTCGGCAGTTCGTCCCGGGTTGGCACAAAGATTGGGACAATCCTGTCTCCAAACGGGGCTGCGCGCACTGCCTGCACTCGGGCGCAGGGAAAGTTGTCAGGCTAGGCGCACCCCGCTACCAGCGCAGAACCCGCGACCCGATCAGCGTGGCGGCAACCGTGACCCCGCCGATGGCCAGCCCGTACCAGGTGACATAGAAGAGCGGGCTGTCCTCGATGCAGTGCATGGCATAGGCCATCGCCGCCAGCCCGCTGCCGCCCAGGCCCGCCGCGAACCCCGCCAAGGCCGGTGCCGTAGGGGCCCCCCGCCGCAAGGCCAAAAGGATCGCCGTGACCGGCAGAATCGACAACAGCGGGATCGTCACCAGGCAGGTAACCATGGTCTTGCCGACCAGCGCCATCTGCCGCCCCTCGGCCGGGGTTGCGACATAGGCCCAGACCAGCAGCCCCAGCGCAACTGCTACCGGCAGGGACAGGGGCCACACCCGCGCCAGGCTGCGGCCCTCGGGCCGGGCCAGCACAAGGGCAAGCCGCAGCCCAAGGAGACCCAGCGCCCCGCTCAGCACGTAGCGCATCGCCGGCAGGGGGGTGACGAGCGACTGCATCAGGTCAGCCCGGAAGCCCAGGATCAGCCAGACCAGCAGCACCGCGCCGGCCAGGGCAAGCGCCAAGGTGGGCCACAGGACGCTCCGCGGGGGCGGCTCGGTCCGGCTGTCGGCGGCCAGTGCGGCGATAAGGTCGTCGGTCTTCATTTCAGGTGCCTCTCCCGCAGGGCGGCCAAGGTCCGGAAGGCGCGGTGCAGGGCTACTCGGACCGCGCCCTCCGTCATGTTCAGCGCCTGCCCGGCCTCGGCCGCGCTGGCACCCTCGATCCCGATCATCCGGACCAGCCGGCCCGACCGGTCATCCAGCATCCCGATCATCCGCGCCATGTCGCCCGCTTCGGTCGGATCGGGACCGGGTTCGGCGACCAGGATCTCGTCGAAATCCTCGATCGGCAGTTCCACCTTGCTGCCCCGCGCGCGGAAGGCGTCGACGACCTTGTAGCGGGTGATGGCATACAGCCAGGGTCGGACCGGGGCGCCTTCTTGCCAGGTGTGCCGCTTCAGATGCACGGCGAGCAGGACCTCTTGCACGACGTCCTCGCAGACCGCCTCGCCCAGGCCCCCGGCCCGCGCGCGCACGATGCCGCGCAAGGTGGGGGTGATCGCCCGCAGAAAGCCCGCATAGGCCCGCCCGTCGCCTGCATTCGCCCTGGCCAGCATGGTCGCCCAATCATCCATCGAAAGACGCATTCCTTGCCTGCAATTCGCGACGCGAGCCTTTCTGTTACACCGGGTCCCGGCCTGCCGGGCGGGATCGGGTGGGGAGAGGGTGTCGGCGCCCCCCGGCTGCAGGAGGCCTAGAGGATGCCCCCGCCCGGCGTCAACAGGGATGGCCCTGGGCGGGCACCCGGGGAAAGGCTGTCCACGGTGGACAGACAGGGTGGGATGTTTGGAATCAATGGGTTGGTCGCGGCCATTAGCGAAGACTTAACGATTCGATCTTGGGTTGTCCGGGCGGGCTGTCCGGACAGGTGAAAAACGCTCGCCCCTTGGTAGATGTTAACGAATGCGGGGATCGGGAGGGGCGGCTTTGCTGGATGTGATCAACAGTACAACCTGCGCGTTTCTTTGGTGGAACCAATGGGGCGATTTTGGGGTGGGGGCCGCAAGATAATCCGGTGGGAGAGTGTCAGAGGGGATTGACAGCTCACGGCCGCGTGAGGTTGCCTGAGAGCGTGGTTAACGGCCTGGTGCGCGGATGGACGGGGTTGGAGTGAGGGGTGTGGGGTGGGTGTGGAGGGCAATAGCTGAACAATTTAGGCGGACCCTAAAGATAGTGGCTTACATTCCTGTTGCGCCGTAATCGTTAAGTCCGTGCTCCTTAAGTGTAAGAAGTCAACCGTGGCAAAAGGATTTCGGAAGTTCTGCGCTTTGCTTGATTGGCGGAAACGCACTTCCATTGTGGGCAGATCTGATGCGTAAAGGGCACAACTTAGGGCGCAGACGGACTCGAAACATTGCGATAGCAATGTTCTTGTGTGTTTGGATTCCTTTGACAGTTTCTTGGTTGCTATGGGATGGTTTCGATACCTTCTTTAGTCGCCCGGAGGATATGGAGCTTTTGATAATCTATGGCCCAGTCGTATTCCTCCTGCTGTGTCTCTGGGATGCTTTTGTAGAGCGTAGAGAAAATAAAGGGAGTGACAAGAAGTGAACCCTCAAGATCCGAACGGTGACGATAGTGAAATTCGAGGTTACGAGTACTTTGGATGGGGCCTTGAGGGATTAATTGCCTTTACACTTGATGATGGAAGCAAACTGGCTGCGAAAGCGACCGGTGGAATCGGCGTCGTGGCCGGTGTGGTTGTTGGTGTCGGCACCCACGGTTCGGACGGCGATCTAACGGGCAGAGACAAGGCAGAGATAGCAGGCGGTGCAGTTGCTGGCGGAGCGATGGCAGTCGTCGGCTACGGTTTAGCGGCGGTGGGTGCCACTCTAACCGCGCCACTTACCGGAGCGCTAGTTGTGACCGGGATCGTCGTGGGTAGTGCTGGCGAGGCAATTGGTGGGTTGATTTATGACCTATATGCCTTGGAGGACCCCGATGGAGGTGTGAACGGAAAGAATCAAATGTCGCCTGGTTCTCATGGCTACGGCGTGCCAATGCCATTGGATGTACTTTTTAACATGCAGGAAGGCATTGGCCAAGGCGATATGGGTGGCACTCTAACCGTTGGCAATGAGTTTAACGCACTTGATCTGATTTCTGAGCTCATTCGAATGGGCCAGATGTCGCAGATACCTAGCAATAGTGCAGATCGCGAAAGTGATGACGCCGCATCGGCGGGAGAAAGCATACGACGGGTAGGCGAAGCGATTGACAACATCCTGGACAAGGGCGGCACTGCAACAGGAGCTGCAGGAAACGTCATCAAGGCCGGGGCAAACGCAGTTGCCAGTGCAGTCGACGGCGCAATAAACATCTTCCAGAAGGCTCAAGTCGCCGCTTCAGCAGCGCATCAGCGGGAGTATAATCGGGATCGGCAGGATGGCGGCGGAGGCGTCGCTACCAAGACATCGGGCAAGACCTCCGGCGACAGTTGGGCGGATCGCAACGGCGGTGGCAGTGGCGGCGGCGGCTCAGACTCCGGCAAGGCGGCCAATGGTGGTCCGACCAAGACCACCACGGTCACGAAAGACAGCAACGGCAACACCAAGACGACCACCACCACCAAGTGGGAGTCCGGCGTCACGCAGACCAAGACGAAGCAGACCATCGACACGCCAGCGGGTAAGAAAGAGGTCGTAAAGACCGAAACCAAGGCTGCCCCCAAACCCAAGGACGACCCCAGGAAGACCGGTCCGCAGCCTGTCCTCCTCGACCTCGACGGCGATGGGGTCAAGATCACGGAATACCAGAACTCCACCCAGTTCATGACCGGGAAGGATGGCCTGCAGCACCGCTCGTCCTGGGCGGGCGCGGGGGATGGGGTGCTGTTCTATGACCCCGACGGGCGGAATGCGATCACCGAACATCGGCAGTATGTCTTCACCGAATGGAACCCGACGGCGGCGGGGGATCTGGAGGCGCTGCGCTCGATCTGGGACACGAACAGCGATGGCAAGCTGACGGCGGCGGACGCGGAGTTCGCGAAGTTCAAGGTGCTGGTCACCAATGCCGATGGCTCCACCACCGTGATGACGCTGGCGCAGCTGGGGATCACCGAGATCAACCTGACGGCCAATACGGTGAACATCGAGCTGCCCGATGGCTCGGTCATCACCGGGCAGACGACGTTCACCCGGGCGAACGGGACGACGGGGACGGTGGCGAACACGACGCTCACGGCCGATGCGGCGGGGTATCGGGTGGTCGAAAGCGCGGTCACCAACATCGCGAATGAACGGGTGCTGACCCAGACCGGCTATGACAAGGATGGCGGCGTCGCCTTCCGGGTGGTCTCGGTCACGAATGCCTCGGGCACGGCATCGTTGCGGTTCTACGACGACAACGGCGACGGGGTCACCGACCGGGTGCAGCGGATGGACCGGGTGACGAACGGCGACGGATCGAAGACCGAGACGGTGGTGAACCGGATCGGCGCGGACTGGACGGTGGGGATCCTGACCAGCCGGACGGTGACGACGACCAGCGCGGACGGCAAGGTCATCACGATCCAGCGGGACTCGGTCGGCGGCGGCTGGTTCGACCAGCGCGAGGTCTGGACGACGCACGCGGACGGCAGCCGGACCGAGGTGCTGCAGGACCTGGCGCAGAACGGCACGGTGATCCATGGCCGGACCGAGACGGTGTCGGCCAATGGGCTGGTACGGTCGGAGGGGACGGACCGGGACGGCAACGGCGTGGCCGAGACGGTGGAGAGCCACTCCATCGTGATCGCGGCGAACAACAGCCGGACCGAGGTGACCGAGATCCGGAACGGCGACGGGACCTTGCGGGCCGGAGAGACGGAGACTGTCAGCGCGGACGGCAAGGTGCGGACGGTGGCGCTAGACCTTGACGGGAACGGGACGGTCGACCGGACCGATGCGATGTCGATCACCGGCCAGGCCGGGACGGCGACGACATCCGTGGCGACGGTGCGGAACGGGGACGGGAGCACTCGGTCCGTCACGACGGTGGTGCAGTCGGCGGATGCGCTGACGAAGACCACCAGCGCGGATGTCGATGGCGATGGCGATATCGACCTGACGACGGTCGACCAGACGGTGATCAACGCCGATGGCAGCCGGGTCAGGACGGTGACGGCGACGAATACGGACGGCTCGGTCCGGGGCCTGATGCGCGAGACGCTGGGCGCGGACAAGGTGACGGCCACGACCTGGGTTGATGGGAACCAGGACGGGGTGTTCCAGGCGACGGACCTAGTGCGGCAAGTGACGGTGAACGCGACGACCCAGGCGCGGACGGAGACCACCTGGGCGCGGAACCCGGATGGCTCGGTGAGGGCCGTGACGGTGGCGGTGACCAGCGCGGACGGGTTGGTGACCAATTCGACGGTCGATGCGGACGGGGATGGCGACACGGACATGTCGATGTCGGACATCACCACGGTCTCGGGCGGCGTGGCGACGCGCACGGTGCAGACGGTGAACCAGGACGGGGGCCTCCGGTCGCGCGAAGTGACGGTGACCAGCGCCAACGGGCTGACGGTCAGCCGGACGGTGGATGTCGACGGGAACGGGACGCTCGACGCGCAGACGGTGGACGCGCGGGTGCTGAATGGCGATGGCAGCGTCACGCGGACGGTGTCAGAGTTCGCCGGGAACGGGACGACGCTGACCGGTCGGACGGTGCGGGTGGAAAGCGCGGACCGGCGGACGGTGACGGTGACAACGGACGCCAATGGCGACGGGGCGACGGACCGGGTGGCAAGCCAGGTCGAGACGGCGGATGGGTCGGTCACGCTGACCGAGACGAGCTTTGCCCCGGCTGGCGCGGTGACGGCCCGCACGGTGACGGTGACCAGCGCCAACGGGCTGGTCAGCACGGCCTCGGTCGATGCCAACGGCGATACGGTGAACGAGACAGTGGTCACCAACTCGACCGCCTTGAACCTGAATGGCTCTCGCGTCCAGACGGTGGACGTGAACAACGGCGACGGGTCGAACCGGACGCTGACGGTGACGACGGTCAGCGATGACGGGCTGGTGGTGACCACCCAGGCCGACATGGACGGCGACAATGCGTTCGACCGAACCACAAGCTCGACCCGGGTCCTGAATGCCAATGGCAGCGTGACCGAGACGGCGCAGTCGCGGGCGCAGAATGCTGCCCTTCTGTCCCAGGTCCAGACAACGGTCAGCGACGATGGGCTGGTCACAACGGTGCGGTCCGATGCCGATGGCGACGGCGATTTCGACCTGGTGACGACGCAGACCACCACGCTTCTGACCAACGGCGGCCGGACCGAGGTGTCTGAGCTGCGCACCGATACCGGCATTTTGCGTGCCAGAACCACGACTACATCGACAGATGATGCCAGGAATATCACCCGGTCGACCGATGTGAACGGCGACGGTGTGAACGATGCGGTGTGGACCCGGACCGTTGCCGACACGGGCGTCACGACCGAACAGTCGGCCCGCTATTCCGCCACCGGCGCGCTGCAAAGCCTGACCCGGACGGTCACCAGCGATGACGGCCTTTCGGTCACCGAAGGCTGGGACCGCGACGGCGACGGCATTCAGGAACGCCGCAGCATCAGTGACACGGTGTTGAACGCCAATGGCTCGACCACCACCACGACGACCGGCCGAGGCGCCAACGATGCGGTCTATGCCCGCAGCACCGTCACGACCAGCGACGACCGGCTGACCACGACCCGGACGGACGACGTCGATGGGGACGGGACGACTGAATTCACTCAGACCCAGACCCGCACGATTGCCGTCAATGGCGTCGTCACGGACACGGTCCAGACGACCTCGGAAAACAACAGCCTTCTCAACCGGACTGTCACGGTGACCAGCGCCGACGAGCGCACCGTCACGCAATCGACCGACCTCGACGGCAATGGCGTGAATGACCGGCAGACCGTCACCACCATCGCCAATTCGGGCACCACGACCAGCACGACCACCTATTTCTCCACGGGCGGGGCGGTCGAGGGCCGCTTTATCCGCACCACCTCTGCCGACGGGTTGGTCACCACCACCGCGCATGACACGAACGGCGATGGCCGGGCAGATCTGTCCTCGACCGACCGGACCACGCTGTCGGTCACGGGCGAGGTTTCGCGCAGCGTGACCTACACCAACGAGCGCAACCAGATCGTCGGGCAAGAGCAGTCCCGCGTCAGCGACGACGGCAACCGGTCGACGGTCATGCTGGACCTGAACGGCGACCAGGTGTTCGAGTTCCGCACCGATACCACCCGGACCTATTCCGCCAATGGCGATGTTGTCGTGCGTCAGGTGACGAAAGACGCAACCGACGATTCCATCTCGGATGTTCTGACGACCACCAGCGGCAACGGGCTGCGGACCACCGTGGTCACCGACTTCACCGGCGACGGCAACGCCGACCGCAACCTTTCCCTGATCCGGTCCGCCGATGGCAGCTGGGTCGAGACGAACACGCTCTACTACCCCGGCTCGCGCGTGACCGAGACAACGACCCGGTCGCAAAGCGCGGATGGTCGCACCCTTACCACGACGCGGGACCTGAACGGCGATGGCAAGATCGACCGCAGCATCGTCGCGGTCACCGACCTATCATCGAACCTGCAGGTCGACTACAAGGACGTCCGCCTGGACAATTCCCGCAGCATCCTGATCACCGAGAAGGTCTCGGCCAACGGGATGGACCGGTCGTTCACCTTCGACGTGGACAACGACAACAAGAGCGACTTCGCCCGCTTTACCGACGTGACCTTCAACGCCGACGGGTCCACCACCGAGACCTTCCGCGAAATCTACGAGGCGAACCAGGCGATCTACGGCACCTACGGCGCGAAGAAGGTGGTCTACACCGAGGTGACGACGACCTCGGCCAACGGGCTGCAGTCGACCACGCAGATCGACGCCGATGGCGACGGTGTGGTGGACGCGACCACGACCGAGACGACGACCATCGGCCTGAACGGCAGCCGCACCGTCGTCAGCGAGACGCGCTATGCCGATGGCGACCTGCGGTCACGGTTCGAGACGGTGACGAGCGCCGACGGGCGGACCACGACCTCGACGGCCGACTACGACGGCAATGGGATCGCAGACAAGATCACGGACAGCCGGATCCTCGCCGACGGCTCGCGGCAGGTGGTGGACACCTCGTTCGGCCAGGGCGGCGCGAAGATCCAGACCTTCGTCACCACCACCTCGGCCGACGGGCTGGTCACGCGGATGACCCGTGGCACTGTGGAACAGGTCATCACCCGGTCCGCGGTCGACCCCGACAGCTATACCTGGACCAATGGCGTCACTGCCTCGACCACTTCGACCAACGTCGTCGTGTCGCACCAGATCGACGCCCTGGGGATCGAGACCTGGACGATGACCTCGCGGTGGCTCGGCGCTGGCAATGTGGCGCAGTCCAGTACCAGCACCGTGCGCCTGGACGCAGCGGCCAAGGAACGCGTGCTGGCCGAAGCCGCGCGCATCTTCGACACGATCCTCGACCGCGACATGGACGTGACCGAGATCGAGATGCTGGTCCCGCGGATCGCCAATGGCCAGCTGGACGAACTGGCGCTGGCGAACGACCTTCTGGCGTCGTCGGAATTCGCCACGCGCTATGGCACGCTGTCGAACGCCGAATTCGTCACCCAGATCTACCTGAACGCATTGGGCCGCGTGCCCTCGCTGGTCGAGCTAAGCGAAGGGATCGCGGCGCTGGCCATTGGCGCCTCGGGTGGCGCATCTGGACCTGGCGGCATCAGCCGCGGCAACTTTGCGGCAGGGATTTCCGAAGGGATGGAGCACGTGGTGGTCGGCAATGGCCACATGTCGACCAACAACTTCGACGTCATCATGAACCCGGCGGTGTTCGAGCGTAGCCTCGATGAGGCCTATGTCCGCAACCTGGTCGAAAGCCTGGTCGACGTGGTCTATGACCGCGCGGCGACGGTGCAGGAGATCACCTATCTGACCGGTCTGATGCTGAAGGGCACGGACAACCCCGACGACATCGCATTGAAGCTTCTGGCAGTGCGGGGCGACCTGCAGGGCGTGGCGTCGAACAGCCTGTTCGGGCTGACCGGGGCGGCGCTGGTTCAGCAGGCTTTCGTCAACGCGCTTGGTCGTCAGCCCACTGCACAGGAACAGGCGATCTGGGAGGCGCATCTGTCCACCGGCAGGATATCGGTGGCGCAATTCGTGGCCTCGCTGGCGCAAAGCATGGACCACATGTCGGTAGGGGTGGATTCGGCTGCGACCGTTGTTCCGACCGTAACCACTCTGAACGGCACCAGCGCGGCGAATGCGCTGACCGGGACGGCGGGCCAGGACATCATCAACGGGTTCGAGGGGAACGACACCATCGTTGCCGGCGACGGGTCAGACCGGGTGATCGGCGGCACGGGGGCGGACGTCCTTTGGGGCACGAACACAACCGGGGCCACGGCCTCGAACGGCAGCGACACCTATGTCTGGTCCAGGGGCGACGGCAACGACACGATCAACGACTGGAGCCAGTCGCTGCTTGAGACGGACACGCTTCAGTTCACCAATGTTGCCTCTACCGAAGTGGCGCTGAGTTTCTCGGCCGCAGCGGGGGCTGACTTGTTGGTGACCATCGTGCCGACGGGCGAAGTGATCACCATCGACGAGCGCTACCAGAACACGACTTGGAGCTACGGGATCGAGCGGATCGTCTTCAGCGACGGCGTGATCTGGAACCTGACCGACATCCTGCAGCGCGCGCGGCTGAACGGCGACAATGCGGGCACAACGCTGACCGGAACCGGGTATCAGGACAACATTTACGGTTTGGACGGCAACGACGTCTTGAACGGTGGCGACGGGAACGATGTGCTGTATGGCGGGACAGGGTTGGATGCGCTGAACGGCGGAAACGGCAGCGATGCCTATTACTGGCAAAGAGGGCACGACGGGGATTCGATTTCCGACGTGGGGGCATCCCTGACCGAGATCGACACGCTGTACCTTACCGACGTCCTGCCGAATGAGTTGCGACTGCAGCGCCTGACCGGCTCGGCTGATCTGAGGGTCGACGTCTACGCTTCCGGTGCGAATCCGGGTGACCTGATCCGCATCGTGAACCAGTTCCCGGCCACCGACAACGGCAGCGGGATCGAGCGGATCGTCTTTGCAAACGGCGTTGTGTGGAACCTGGCGGACATTCTCGCCCGGACCGTCACGCCGGGTGCCGGTGGCAACGACCTCCGGGACGGGACATCACACGACGACTACATCGACGGCAATGATGGCAATGACACGATAAATGGTCTGGCCGGTGACGACCGCATGGAAGGCGGTGCTGGCAACGACGTCCTGGATGGCGGCGCGGGTAGCGATCTGTACGAATGGGCGGGTCAGGGCAGCGACACGATCAACGACACGGGCACGTCTCTGCTTGAAGTGGACCACCTGCGTCTGCGCAGCGTCCTGTCGTCGGTCGCCACTCTGACGCGGGCGAACGGGAGCAACAACCTGGTCATCACCCTTTCGACGGGTGAGACGTTCACCATCACCAATCGCTTCCTGTCCGCAACCTCGGGCGTCGGGATCGAGCGGATCAGCTTCATGGACGGCGTGATCTGGGACTTGCAAGACATCCTTGCCCGTACCCGGGTGGACGGAACGGCAGGCAACGATGCCCTGACCGGCGTTGCCTACCGCGACAACCTTTACGGCTTTGCCGGCAACGACACGCTGACCGGCAACGACGGCGATGACGTGCTGGTCGGGGGTCTTGGCGTCGACTCGCTGGTCGGCGGCAATGGCAGCGACTTCTACCAATGGACGCGGGGTGACGGGAACGACACGATCAACGAGGCGGGCACCACTGCGGGCGAGGTCGATACCCTGGTCCTGACCGATGTCGCGTCCACTGGCGCGGTGCTCGCGCGGTCGGGGGCGAACATGACCGTCACCGTGCCGCAGTCCGGCGAGGTCATCACTGTCCTGAACCGGTTCGCCACAACCGGCGGCACCGCCGGGATCGAGGCGATCGAGTTTTCCGACGGCGTCGTCACCCGCGTCCTGCAGGATCAGGTGGCGCTGTTTGCGACGACGGGAACGGTGGCAGGAGAAGCCCTGACCGGCACGATCTATGCTGACAGCCTCAGCGGATTGGCCGGGAACGACACCCTTACCGGCAATGATGGCAACGACGTTCTTGTCGGCGGCACTGGCAATGACTCGCTGGTTGGTGGCAACGGGACGGACAGCTATGTCTGGACCAAAGGCGATGGCAACGACACGATCAACGACACCGGCGCGCTTATGTCGGATACGGATCGTCTGACGCTGACAAACGTCGCGTCCACGGACGTCCAACTGACCCGCGCGAACGGTAGCAACCACCTGGTGATCCGCGTGGTCAGCACTGGTGAGGTCCTGACGGTCATCAACCGCTTTGAGTCTACGGCCAGCAACCCGAACCCCTCGGGCCTTGGCATCGAAGTTATCGGTTTCTCGGACGGCGTTACATGGACGCTGACAGACATCCTGGCGGCCACCCGACTGGACGGAACTGCTGTTGCCGAAACCCTGACCGGAACGGTCTACCGCGACAATATCACGGCGCTCGACGGCAACGACGTTGTGAATGCAGGCGATGGGGATGACGTCATTGTCGGCGGCCTCGGGGCGGATTCACTTGCCGGGTCGAACGGCAGCGACACCTATCGCTGGACCAAGGGCGACGGCGCTGACACGATCAACGACGCGGGCGCGTCGCTGACCGAAGTCGACACGCTGGTCCTGACCAATGTCACCACAGCGGACGGGATCCGGATGAACCGTGCGAACGGCTCGACCGACCTGACGATCCTGATCGAAAGCACGAACGAGACGATCCGGGTCGCTGGGCAGTACACGGGCGTGACGGCCGGAAACGGGATCGAGCGGATCGTCTTTGCCGACGGCCTGGTCTGGCAGCTGGACGACATCCTGGACCGGGTGCGCGTGTCGGGCGGCTCGTCCAACGACAACGTCACCGGGACTGCCTTCGACGACAACATGTGGGGCTTCCTTGGTAATGATACCCTGACTGGCAACGCCGGCGACGACACGCTGACAGGGGGACAGGGCAACGACCAACTGGACGGTGGGGCAGGCAACGACCGTTACGTTGTCCTGCTGGTCGACGGCAACGACACGATCAACGACACCGGGACCTCGATCTACGAAATCGACACGTTCAGGATTTCGACGGTCGCGCCAAGCGCTGTTAATCTTTACCGAGTCAGCGGGTCGAACGACCTGCGGATCGAGGTCGATGACGGCGCCGGAAACATCCAGGTCCACATCGTGAAGAACCAGTTCGCGGACCCGGCGTCGGGCGTCGGCATCGAAGCAATCGAGTTTGCCAACGGAGCGATCTGGACGAGGGCGGACATTCTGTACAAGACCGGCACCTATGGGATTGGGCTTGCGAACGACAATCTGGTGGGCTCGGCCAGCAACGACAGGATGTATGGCGGCGCTGGCAACGACAAACTGAACGGGGGAGCGGGCGACGACTTCCTTGTCGGCGGCTCGGGTGCCGACACGATCACCGGCGGCGCGGGTTTTGACATGGCTTCGTACGCAGATGCGACCCAAGCTGTGTCCGTTGATCTGCGCGTGTCAGGAGCGCAGGCAGGGAATCCGGGCGGCATAGAAGTCGGTGACGTCTTGCAGGGCATCGAGCAGCTTGAGGGCTCGGCCTTCAGAGACACCCTGCATGGCAACAACGAGTCGAATTATATCCTTGGCGGGAACGAGGCCGACCTCATCTACGGCTACGACGGCTATGACCAGATCCGCGGCGGGTCGGGCTGGGATACGATCTACGGCGGCGACGGTGCGGACGACATCCGCGGCGATCACAACTCGGACTCGCTCTTTGGCGGGGCCGGCGGCGACACGATCGAAGGCGGCAGCTTCAACGACCAGATCTTCGGCGGCACGGGGGATGACTACATCATCGCGGGCACCGGCATCGACGTGCTCTGGGGCGAACAAGGGTCGGACACGTTCCTTTTCACCGACCAGGCCTTCGAGACCGATACCATCATGGACTTCGAGGACGGCATCGACCGGCTCTGGTTCGCCCCTGCCGCCGCCGATGACCTGAGTGACCTCACCATCACCGGGAACGGCACCACGTCGGTCACCATCGCGCTTGCGGCGAACACCATCGTCCTCAACTCGGCCACGGCGATCAACCTGACCGCCGACGACTTCCTCTTTGCCTGACGGTTGGCCCCAGTTGGATCGGACGAGTGTGTCAGGTATGAAGGAACTGAAGGCAGCCCGGCGTGAATCGGCCGGGCTGATCCTGGCGGTGGTGCTGTTCAGCGTCGTCGTCAACCTGCTGATGCTGACCGGGCCGCTTTACATGCTGCAGGTCTATGACCGGGTCCTTGGCAGCGGGTCCGAGGCGACGCTGGTGGCCTTGTCAGTGCTGGTGATTGTCCTGTTCCTGGCGATGGGTGTGCTGGAATACGCGCGCGGCAAGGTCATGGCCATCGTCGGCGCCCGGTTCCAGGAA
>NZ_JBXVVT010000011.1:0-49435 GCF_057219935.1 Tabrizicola sp. T74
AAGGACTGGCGACGTGTTGCTACCCGATACGACAGGTGCCACAAGGTCTTCCTCTCCGCCGTCGCTCTCGCTGCAACTGTCATGTTCTGGCTATGAAGCAAGAACGAGTCCTGACCCTAGCCTGTTCGGAAGATAGCTGGATACAGTTAGGTTTCTGACATGGTCACACTGCCAACTCCCGGTTAGTACGCGGCTTCTAGATGGAATCGATCAGGGAAATCAGCGCAGGGAACTCGGTGTATGAGGAAGCTTCGTTGAAGTGACCCGCTCCTGGAACCAGGACTTCACTCGCCCCCACCTCTTTCGCAAAGGTTCGCAGAACTTCAATAGGGAGATACGGGTCATTGTCTGAAATGAACGAAGTGCTCTCAATATTCTCCCTAACCCAAGCAAGCGCAGATGCATCGGGAAACATGGGCCTATTGACAGCATCGAATGAGTGATTCCCAGATACGAAATCGGTGAATCCTGAGATGAAAACCGAATGACGCACTTTCAGTCTCCTCGCAGCCAAATACTTCGCTGCAAAGGAGCTTCCGGAGCTGTGACTTATCAGGATGCTCTCTTCGGTTAAAACACCGGACTGTACATAGGCGTCAAGAACTGCCGACCAGTTCTCAAACGTCTGACCTTCTGGGGTGGGGAACACTGGTACGATACAACTTGCGCCCCGGGACGTAACGTTCTTGTGAAGCCACGGCAACCAGTTTTCGAACGGATGACCAAACGACCCGTGAATGGCTAGCACACTGCGCATTAGTCGATCTCCATTTTCTTGCATAGATATACTGGAAAGTTGGGTGACCAGAAGTAGGGACCGGATCTTACATCAATTGACTCAAAGACGGCACTGGCCTCGGCCTCCCAGACTCGACGTTCGAGGACCTGAAAGACAATTTTCGCGCCGAGATGCCAGCCGAGTCTCCTGAACCTTGTTCGGACGGACTCATCGAGCACGGAACTGTCGACAAGTTGAGATATTCTGTCATACATATCAGAAAACACAAGCTCACCAGTGTCCGGATTGCGGCAGTCCATCGCCAACGAGTAGATTAGGTATGGAAAAGGGTCAATTGTCAGCTTCTGCGATGAATATCTTTCAGCGGCTATATCAAGAGTATCCCATGTGCCAGGTTCGCCCAGGAAGAAAGATTTGGTCATGAAGACACCATGGTTCGCGAGGCTTGCATAAATCCTGTTCAGAAATCGTGGAAGATCAATGTGCCAAATATTTCCCACAACAAGGTCACCCACAACTAGATCAAATGCACCGACCTCTCGTAGGTCTAGCCAATTCGCCTCAATAAATCTTTCGTCCCCATCCTTATAGCGTCTATCCTTGGACGCTGCCATCCAGTACTCAACGCTGTTGTCAGCTACAGTAACACTGCAATTCTCCTCATATGCAAAGTCTCTGTACTCTGCAGTAGAGCCTAATATAAGAACCCGCGGTCTCTGCGCCGAGCGCTGTCGTACTAGGTCCAATGCTTCAGCCGCCAGATCAAGATCAAATCGAGAAGGCCTGCACGGAGGCACGTAGTTCCGCCAATACCGAGCTAATCTCTTCGTCCACAATTGCGTCACCTTTGCACGACTTCAAGGCAGTATGAGGCGATCTGAGGGATCGTGCAATACTGCAGTGTCTCAATCTCATCAGTTTGGGACACCACAGTCATTGCTTCGGAAAGATACGCATACAGATCGTTCACAGTATGAACCGGAATGACAACATCAGCGAAGTACCGCTCTTGTAACCGCAGAAGGACTGACGCCAACATAACGGCTCCTAGGGTTGTGTTGGAGTGGTGCGCCGTGTCCATCGAGGGCGAATGATCAAGCCAGTCTCCTCGGTGGTGTAGGCAGGCAGCTACTGCCTTTCGCGCCGTTGCTACGTACTTGTGTTCAGTATCCGTCAGAAGGAGTGCTTCGAGGGAGAGGGCCGTTGCCTCCCAGTTTGAAACCCACCCTCCGGCTCCGCTTTTCCAGATACCATCAGAGCCTTGGCGAGACGCTAGCGACGCCAGCGCGAGGTCAATTAGCTTCTTGATTTGGGCCGCATCAGTTCGCTTCCCAATATCGACGAAACTTAGATTTACTAGAATGCGCGCCGTTATCCAAGGGGTTCGGTATGGTATCCAGCCACCGTGAATCTCCCATGACTCGGCTTGCGGTTCGAAGAAATAGTCGAGGGCCATCTCTTTGATTAGTTCGAAGAAGCGCCCTTGCTTCGTTCCCGATATCGCGAGGATTACTGCGTATAGATAGTTTCGGTGCATCACTTCGATGTCTGTGTTCCCAGCCCGCAATTTGGCTGACTTTCTGAAGTAAGAGTCACTCTCGTCTTCGGCCTCCATCGCGGCGAGAATACCTTTCTTCTCTTCATGTGTTACCAAGAATTTCTCACCTCTTAGCCGAATTTGATCACTTGGAAGAATGTCAAAGAATGACAGGAATTCTTGCTGCAATTTAGTCGCTTCCTTCGATTGGGACTGACCAAGAAGATGGGCAATTCGATCGACGAAGACCATTGAAGAGAAGGCGCGAAGCCACTCTGGATCGTCGAAGCCTTGCTTTGCGACAAGTCTCTTTATTTGCTCGAGTATTGGAGAAGTTCTGTATGGTTCCGAGTTGTCCTGAATTTCGCCAGCCTTTGTTCGAACAAGTGGATACGCATCATAGATCTCAAGGTCTTCGTTCGTTACGATTCTTATGTTGGGTTCAGTTCGATGCGTATGTCTTACTGATGGCAACTTGTTATGCAGGTTCAGCGTGACTGCAAGGAATGATCTATCCGTGAACGCAACTAAGTTTGCGTGATTCTCGTCAAGAAAGCCCTCCCTTGCCAGGTCTGCGCCGTAAAGTTTTCGGTCTAGCCATCCGAAAACGCCACTCCGACCATCGGACATGGTATCAACGCGACTGTTGCAGTACAGGGCGTAAAGCCCATTTTTTGCCTCATCGATTATTGTGTTTAGGGTAGCGTAGTAGCGCCCGGAGTCGGATTGCATTGCCGTTACGCACAGGATGTCAGGATTGACGTTAGTTACCATTTGTCTTAGTTCTGGCTCTAGAAAATCTGCGCATATCAAGTTTGCCAGCGTGCCGACAGGTGTGTTCTTGAAGATCGTCAGTTCCATACCAGGGATCACGTTGTTCGCCGTGACCACAGCGGATTTTTCCTTCGGCGAAAGGATTATTTTGTCCTGCGCGTGTTCAATTCCGTTCAGCAGGAGTATGCCCCGATTTAACCTGCCAGAGTTTGTCTTGCGGTAGTGCGTTCCCGCGAGGGTCAATACATTCGGATTGTTCTTGGACCACATTTTAAGGTCGTCTATACTCTCTTCATGCACGCACAGTTCCGGGAAGAGAACAAGGTTTGCATTTACCTCTTCAGCTTTATAGAGTGCCCGCCTTAGGAAAGCGTCGCTCTGGGGCTTGGAGACTCCTTCAAAAGTGTTGGCCTTGCTATAGAAATCGGATTTTTCAAAGTTGGGCTGGCAGATGAGGACTGTTGCAGTGGGAACGGGCGTGCACTGGAGATCCACGATGTTCAGCTTTATGTTTTCCACCTGTCGTCCCCTCTTTGGTTCATCTGGCGCTCATGCGGGTCTTTGGTTAGAAGAAACCATTTGTTACTTAGTTGGCAAGAAGCATTTGGCGCTTCAACTTCGAGATCGTTTGATGGGCATTCCTAAGATTTTGAAAACGCGTGTTAATCAATTGCAGGTTGCGCCAGGAGGAATGTGCCCCAATGGGTCATGAGTTTCTTCCTCCGCTCAAGTCTGTCAGATCTCTGGTAGGCGCGTACAACTCCTGTTTCAACTATGTGTCCCAGTGCGGCTTCAGCGACTTCAAATGGCGTTTCAGTTTGTTCTTCGACCCAGGTCCTAAATGTGGCGCGGAATCCATGTGGGCGGTAGACTAGGCCTTGGCGCTCCATCAGCCGGGACATGACTGCATCGGACAGCACTTTTCCAGTGGGGGAGGGAAAGAGCAGTACTTGTCCATCATTTCCTTTTGCCAGTTTGATCACTGACAGTGCTTCTTGACTGAGAGTGATTTTGTGTTCGCGTCCGGTCTTGGTGATTTCGGGGGGGAGGGTCAGGACTTCTCGCTCAATATAGCTGTGGCGAGCATACCGGACCTCACTAGTTCGTGCTGCCGTCAGCATAAGGAAGCGGAGTGGAAGGGCAGCTGCTGAAGTCTGTTCGCATAGCCAGCGGTAGAAGGCCGGTGCGTCCTTGTAGGGCATCGAAGGGATGTGTTCGGCCACGTGGCGCTGTTTGCCGAGTAGAGCCCGAACTTTCATCGTCGCCTGAAGGTCTACCTCAATGCCAAGTGCTGCTGCATGCTTTAGGGTCAAACTGAGGCGGTTGAGTGCTTTTCGGGCAGTGTCGGCCTTCAAGTGCCATATAGGTTCCAGAGCTTTTTTCAGGATATGTTGATCCAGGTCTTCGACAGCCGTATTCCCGAGCACCGGCAGGACGTGGACGGAGAGCGGGGACATCCAACGACCCGCCTCGCCTTCACCCTTAAGTTCCGCCTTTCGTGCTTCGAAACACGAGTTCACAGCATCTTGCACCGTAAGGCGTACGATCTTCTTTCGGCCTTCGGCTCGCTGAGCGATGGGATCAATGCCCGTTCGGAGCTTCCGACGCGCTTCTGCGGCAAGTTCACGTGCCTCTGCTATGGATACGTCAGGCCATCGCCCTAGACCCATCTCGCGGCGCTTTCCCTGGACGACAACCCGAAGCACCCACTTTCCCCGCGTGCGCTCGCTCTTCACTAGCCAAAGTCCTTGGCCGTCAGCATACTTGCCTTCGACTAGGTTCTTAGCTTTCAGTGGATTAAGGCTGTTCAAGAGAACCATCAAATCCTCCCGCAGTCCACCTTTTCTAGTCCACCTTTCAGTCCACCTCAAGTGCTGTGATTGTATGTTCATCGATGTTCGGCGAGGTGTAGCCTGTTGTAGCGGGCGAGAATCTAAACGATTGAAAATGAAGAGCTATGTGTTTGAATGTTCAACCAAACCCATTCCGGCTCTGGGCACCACTTAAATCCCTGACAGCGCACAAGAGAATTCGGAACCGCAGGCCGTGTCATCGTCCGGTTTGACACGTTTTCCTGCCGGTTTGACAACTCTTGCTGAACGAACGGCCTTGGCTTCGGGTCCTTCGGGGTGGGTAGGGTCTGCAAGCTCTTCCCGGCCAGGACAGCATCACGCGAAAATCAGAGAAGCATCGACCGGGTTCCCGCCGTGCCGCGACGAGCGGACGGCGACGTCCTGGTCAGGCCGAAACAGATGCCAGGGCAAGCTTCGACGGCCATTCGGATCAGGGATGGCTTAGGCCGAAAGATCGAGCCGGATCGGCCATTCGGCCGGGTCCGACTAGGCCTTAACTGGGCCTTTCGATCCTGGCCGGATCGGCCCGCCGAGCCTGATAGCCGGACTTCGGGCGCGACAGCATGATCGGCGGGTGAACCGAACTCTGGGATGCCTCGTCGTGCCTCCGATCCGTGTCCTCATTGCCCAGGAAGTGACGGACATGGTGGCCGAGCTGTTGGTCAATTCCCTGCGCGAAACGGCGGATTTCGTGTTGGTGCGTGACACACCAGTCGATCTTGAGGCGGCCCATGTGATCCTGTCTGAGCCCGGCGAGCAGGTCGATGCGCTGGTCGCCGTGGTCACCAGTGTCCAGAGCGTCGATCAGCGGATGAGCCGGTTTAGCGCCGACCTCGTCGTGGCACAGATCGTGATCGGATCCGACCTTACCCGCTACAGTGCGCGCAATCTGGGTCTGGATCCGTTCATCGCCAATTTGCGGTCGTTCGTCGGACGGGGCCAGACCGAGTTGGGCGAGAGCATGGACTGGTCCCTGGTGCCAGAGCGGCAAGAGATCGGGGCAGAGTTGCGTCTTGTCCGGACCCAAGCGGTCGGACATGCGCTGTTGCGTCCTGCCATGGACTACGTCGATTCCCTGCTCTTGGCATACCATCGTGCAAGCCCCGGGTCCGAAACGGATGTGCCGGGTTTTGCGCGCAGCCCGTCGTCGTTCCAGAGCCTGCTGACGAACCAACCAGACTCTGGGGCCGGGGACTTGGCGGCAGTGGCGGCCGAGCTTTTCGAGCGGCTGTCCTTGGAAGAAATGCGGAGCGAGCCGCTCGCGATCCTTTATCAGGATCTGGCACTGAGCGATCTCGAAATGAAGATCTTTCTGCTTTGTCTCGCTCCCGAGCTCGATGCCAAGTATTTGCCCGCCTACGGTATTCTTAACGACGATATGACGCGGTCATTTCCGACGGTCGGCTTGACCTGCGCCCTGCTGGGCGAGCGCATCGAGTCGCGGCGGCTGCTAGCCATTTCTGCGGTGGCGGGCTGGCGCCTTGTTGCGGGGCAAGGCGGCGGCGCTCATGCAGACGATATCCTGCGACCGGATCCGGCGGTGCTTGGCTGGGTGCTTGGCGACGGATCCGCGCTGACCTCGGACCCAGCCGTCGCAAACCTGTTGGTCGATGAAGTGTGGCCGGGCGCCAGCCTTCTTGAGCGGACAGGACTTCGAGCCGCTGGTGGAACCCTGGACTCTGTCCTTTCCGACCACTCGCGCGAAATCCGTACTTTCCTGCTTCGGGGCGCGTCCCCGGACCTCTGGCGTGCGGATGCGGAACTGGCCGCGAGCCGGGCTGGCCTGTCGCTGCTCCGGCTGTCCGGCGAGACGCTTGCAGCACTTGGCAAGGCCGAGCGGCAGGACGCAATCATGCGGATCTGGCGGGCTGCACTGCTTCTGGACCTTGTCCCGGCCCTTGATCTCACCGGACAGCCGGTCACCTCGGCGGTTCGCGATGCTGTCGACGCGCTTGCGTCGTTTCCCAATCGATCGGTTCGTCCGCTGCTGATCATCGTCGAGAAAGACGATCAACTTGCTGCCGATCTAGATGGCATTCCCCTTACCCTGCCTGCGCCGGCAGAGCTTTCAACGGATGAGACGACCCGCCTCTTGGCTTTGGCTTGCGCTCAGGCCGGACTTTCTGTCGCGACAGGCGACTGCGCCCGGCTGGCAGCCAGCCATCACCTGACGCTAGGCATCATCGACCGAGCGGTGCGACTTGCTGCCACAAACTCCACGGGGGAGGATACCGATCCAGCCGCGCGACTGCTCGAAGCCGTGCGCACGCTGTCGTCCACGGATTTGCCGCGCTTTGCATCGCGCGTGCCGCCGATCTTCCGGCTGTCGGATTTGGTCTTGCCCGCGGACGGTCTTGCCCAGCTGAGCGAGATCGCAGGACATGTCATCGGGGCGCAACGCGTGCTGACGGACTGGGGTTTCGGCAAGAAACTCCCCTACGGACGGGGGATTGCTGCGCTCTTCTGCGGTCCGTCCGGCACCGGCAAGACAATGGCGGCACAAGCCATAGCGCAGGAACTGGGGTGTGAGACCTTCATGGTCGACCTGAGCCGTGTCGTCAGCAAGTACATCGGCGAATCCGAGAAGAACCTCGATGCGGTCTTCCGTGATGCCGAACGGGCGAGGGCGGTGCTGGTCTTCGATGAGGCGGATGCGATCTTCGGGAAGCGCAGCGAGATCAAGGATGCGCATGACCGCTACGCGAATATCGAGGTGGCGTACCTCCTCCAGCGTATCGAGAGCTATTCGGGCGTCGTCATCCTGACGACGAACTTCCGGCAAAACGTCGATCCGGCTTTCCATCGCCGACTGCGTTTTGTCGTTGATTTTCCGCGGCCGGATGCTGCGGCGCGCGCTCTCATCTGGCGGCATTGCCTGCCCGAGACCGCACCCCTGGGCAAGGATGTGGACCTAGATCTGCTGGCGCAGGGCATCGACGTGACAGGCGGGAACATTCGCCAGATCACGCTGAGGGCAGCCTTTGCCGCGGCAAGTGCGGGGTCATCGACCATCGAGATGGCGCATCTTGTCGCCGCGACCCGCGCAGAGCTGCAGAAGCTTGGCCAGGGCACCGTCATTCGCGATCTGGACCGGTTCGAAGCAGCGCGGCGGGCAACCGCGACCCGGGCGGCTTAGGGCGGGGGTGGGCAGATGCAAAGCGATGGTTTCATGCGCGTGTCCGAGGCCATAAGACGCAGGCTTGTCGCGGCCCTGCCCGCTGGTGAAGCCGTGCATGTGGGGCCACTCGATGATACGAACGCGGCCACGGCGACGCTGGTGCTGTTCCTTTACAGGATTTCGGTGAACCCGGACCTGCGCAACTCCGGCCATCTGGTGCCGGCGGTCGGACCGGGGGCGGTCGAAATCTTCCATCGGGCGGCGATCCCCTTCGACTTGCACTACGTCCTAAGCGCCAGTCCATCGCGGGCGGGAGACGACCTTGAGGGCCTGGCCCGGCTTGGGACCGCAATACGCGCTCTCTTTGATGTACCGGAACTTACCGGCGCTGCCGTGCAAGGCGAGACGGTGCGTCTGTCGCTTGAGACGGTTGCCACGGATGAGTTGGGTCGGGTTTGGTCGCTGTTCCCGACGGTGAATTATCGCACCTCGGTGATGATCCTTGCCACTCCGGTCTGGATTGATCCCGAGGTGGTCCTTCCGGATGCGCCTCCGGTGGTCGAGCAGGACATGCGGATGTTTCACCACTCCTCTGGCGTGAATTGAGAGGGGGGGCGAATGACAGATAGCGGGTTCACCCGGAAAGTGGCCTTCGCAGTCCGGCTTGCTGACCCGATCAGTGGCGAGACGCTTTCGGCCGGTGTGCGTCCCGTTCCGAAAGGTGCTGACGGCAAGCCCTTCGCAGCGCGGCCGATCCTCAATGCGTCCGGGATCTTTGTCTGGACCGAAGGGCGGGGTGTGGCATGGCCAAGGCAGGTCAAGGTCGAAAGCGCCGTCGGGCGATGGGTCGGTTTCGAGCAAGAAGTTCCGCCACCCGTCCCTGACCCGAAACCGCGGGACCGGCTGATTACGCTGGCGTTGCGACCTTCGGCAGCTTTCGTGCCCGAGACGGGCGTAACGGCGCTGCGCGGGCGGCTTTTCGACCGGCCGGGCGAGGACGGGACCGCGATCGCCGGGGCCTTGGTCCGATTGGTGGCGGGGTCCGGCGGTGCCCTACCGCCTGTCACCCCAGCCGCAAACATGGTTCCTGCGGCTGGTGCCGCACTGACTGCGAAGGACGGTGCCTTCGTTGTCTTCGCGCGATCCCCTTCCCCAGCCTTTGCCGCGACCGCTGACGACCGGGTGCGCCTGCGGCTCTTGGTGACGGTCGTTTCACCCCCGGGCGCGCCGATGACGCGCGGCACAGCGCCCGGTTTCGAATTCCTGCCCGGCCAGCCTGGTGCCGCCGTACCGGACGGGCGGTTCCTGCCGCATGACTACACCCTGTTCTGGTCAGACCTCACGCCGGCCTGATCCAATTCGAGAAAGGATTGCAACCATGGCAACGACCAATACGCCCGATCCTGGTGGTCCTTCTGATCCGCCTGGGTCATGCCCGTCTCTGGAGGAAATGCAAAAGCAGCTCGGCGAGGAAATCGCGGCCTTCGAAGCCCGGAAGCTGGCGCAGCTAAAGCGAGACATCGATGCCTTTGTGCCCAAGAAGGCCGCGGTAGAGACGGAGTACAAGGGCAAGTACGCATCCATGAACGACCGCTGGGTCCAGCAGAACGCGCAGGTCGCCGATCTGTGGACGGCGATCAAGTGCCACATCAAGAACTGGGACGAGATTGCCCGTGAGTGCATCTGCACCCGGCTGGCCGAGATCGACAAGCTTGAAGAAGAAATCCACACCACCTGCAAGAAAGGTCCGAACGAGCTGGCGCGGGATATGGCGAAGGCCGCCGCCGGTGCCGCGAAGGCAAAGCTCGACGCGCTTATCGCGAACACCCAGCGCCTTGATGCAGCGCTGACCGGCAACGCCAAACTGATTGCCGAGCTGCAGGTGGCCCTGAACGGCAAGGAGCGCTCGGTCGCGATCTGGGGGTTCTTCTTCGTGCTTGCGCCGCTGCATGTGCAGATGACGCCCGAAACCGCGTCCGAAGACTGCAGAAGCGTCCTGAAGGGATTGCCAACGCCGGATGAGATTTGCGGTTGCGCTTCCACCAGTTCGACAACAGCGCCAGATGGCGGGCACGCGGGCGCGGATGCGGCCCATGCCTATCCGTGGCTGATTGATCCCGATCATTTCGGGGCGGCGATCGACTGCGCCTGGAGCGAGCTGCGATCCGCCAACGACAAGCTGGGCAAGGCGGAGAACGACTTCGCCGAAGCGCCGGACGACCTAGCCTCGAAGACCAAGGAGCTTGCCGACCTGCGCAAGACGCTGGAGGGGCGGATCAAGGACTGCCTCAAGACCCACGGGCCTGCAAACCCCTGCGAGCCCGCCCCTGAAACCCTGACTGCGGAGGCTTGACAGAAATGGCCGAATATCTGCGACCTGGTGTCTTCATCGAGGAAATCGAACGCGGCCCGCGTCCGGTTGAGGGCGTGCCGACCAGCACGGCGGCGTTCATGGGCGAAACCGAACGCGGCCCGATCCGGCCACGCCTGGTCACCAGCTATGGCGACTACCAGCGCTGGTTCGGTGGCGTGTTCAATCCCGAACGCTTCATGCCCTACGCCGCCGCCGGCTTCTTCGAGAACGGCGGCAGGCGGCTTTACGTCAGCCGGATCGTGTCAAACGATGCCGAGGCTGCGTCCGCCGAGTTCGGTGATTTTGACGTGACGGCGGCGGGCGCCGGAAGCTGGGGCAACCGTGTCTGGGTCAGGATCGAGGCCAGCACGACCAGGGCAGTGCCGCCGAATTCCCCAGACGGCACCGCTCCGGTTCCGGTGGGTTTCCGGATGTTGGTTGCCTACTGGGCCACCACGCCGCCGGGCTTCCAGGCCTTTGATCCGGTGAGGAATCCCAGACGGCTTCCGCGGCCGGCCGTGGTCGAGGATTTTGACGATCTCGTGCTTCAGGAGGCCTCGCCCGACTTCTACGAGAAACGGGTGAACGGCAATTCTGCCCTTGTCCAGATCATGCGTCGAGCGGGCTTGGACTCGTTGCCGGCTCTGGACACCGATCTGCTGTTGGAGGATGGCTCGGACGGTGCGGACCTTGGTGTCGATGATTTCAGAGGTCTGCCCCTGGACAATCGCACCGAGCTTCAGGGGCTGGCGGCCCTCGAAACCGATCCCTACCGGGACGTAGCCCTGGTCTATGCGCCTTTCCACTCCGGACTGGAACCACTTCTCGGGCAGGCCGTCATCGCGCATTGCGAGAACATGCGGTTCCGCTTTGCCGTGGTCGACACCGCGAAATCGCAGTCGGAGGTCACTTCCGTCGACCCAAGGACGACGATCACGGACAGCTCCTATGCTGCGACCTATTATCCCTGGATCAAGATATCCGATCCTCAGACCGGCGTTCTGCGCCTGGTGCCGCCTGGCGGTCACGCGCTTGGTGTCTATGCCCGTACGGATGTCGAGCGCGGCGTGTTCAAGGCCCCGGCGAACGAGATCGCGCGGGGCGTGGTCGATCTTGAATTCGACATCACCGACGGCCAGCAAGAACTGCTGAACCCGAGGGGCGTAAACGTCATCCGCCGCTTCCCGGGGCGTGGCATCCGAATCTGGGGTGCGCGCACCCTGTCGTCGAACGGGCTGTGGAAGTACGTCTCGGTACGGCGGCTGTTCATCTTCCTGGAACGTTCGATCTACGAAAACACCCAGTGGGTGGTGTTCGAGCCGAATGACGACCGGCTCTGGGCGCGGGTAAAGGACACGTTGCGGCTGTTCCTGCGGACACAGTGGCGCAACGGGGCGCTGTTCGGTCGGACTGAAGAAGAGGCGTTCTTTATCACCTGCGACCGCACGACGATGACGCAGGACGACATCCTGAACGGGCGGCTGATCTGCGAAATCGGCATCGCTCCAGTTCGCCCGGCGGAATTCGTCGTGTTCCGGGTCTTCCAGCACACCGCAGAAGCCCAGCGATAAGGGGGGAAAGCTCAAATGGCACGCACAGATCCATTCCGCAACTTCCGTTACCGGCTTGAAATCGATGGGATCAAGCAAGCGGCCTTCAGCGAGGTCGCGGTGGGGGAGACGGCCGTCGATGTCATCGACTATCGCGACGGCACCGATCCGACCTATGCCCGCAAGCTGAGCGGTCTTACGAAGTTCGGCGTCGTGACCTTGAAATGGGGCACGACGGATTCGACCGAGCTGGAGACCTGGCACGACCAGATCGTGGCCGGCCAGATCGCCAGCAATCGCAAGCAGATCGCGATCATCGTGATGAACGAGGCCGGGGACGACAAGGCGCGCTTCCTGGTCAGCGAGGCATGGCCGTCGAAGTACCAGCTCTCGGGCCTGAACGCGAAGGGGAACGAGGTGCTGATCGAAAGCATCGAACTGGTCAACGAGGGCATCGAGCGCGTCCAGTGACGGGCGCGCCAAGCAAGGAAAGGGAAAGATCATGGCCAACAGATCAGCCATGCCGTTCCAGACCGAGGTGGACTTTACCCTGCCGAAGGGGTTCATCGACGAGTTCGGGACGTTGCATCGGAATGGCGTGATGCGCCTGGCGACGGCTGCCGACGAAATCCTGCCCCTGCGCGATCCGCGCGTGCAGCAGAACGAGGCCTATCTTGCGGTGATCGTGCTGGCACGAGTGGTGACGCGACTGGGCGATTTGCCCGTGGTCGATACGCGCGTCATCGAGGGGCTCTTTGCCTCGGACATGGTCTTTCTCCAGCGCCTTTACGAAGAGCTGAACCGGGGTGAAGGCGAAGGCGCGAGCGTGCCGATGATCCATGCCACAAACGGAATGTCCAAGGACGCGGCGCCGCTTGCGAAAGGGTTCCGTGTCCTGGGGGAAGCTTGAAGGCCTATCCAGAGCAGCAGCTGCGCGAGGAGATGGCCTTCATCGCCTACCACTTTCACTGGGGCATGTCCGAGCTTGTCACGCTGGAACATGCCGAACGGCGGGCCTGGTGCCGGTCGATTTCCGGGATCAACCGTGCTCTCGACGGAGCCCCGCCTAACCCGTTCGAGGACATCTAGTCGCTTCGGTGCGGCAACAAGACGAGGGAAGGAACGGCAACTGCCATGCGGCAAGACCCTTACATGAGCTTCCGCTTCAGGGTCGAATTCGACCATGTCCAGCATGGCGGGTTCAACCGGGTCAAGGGGCTTGCACGCGAGGTCAAGGCCGAGGCCTACCGCGAGGGCGGACAGAACGAATTCGAACACCGTCTCGCCTCGCATGTCACCTACGGCAACATCGTGCTCGAACGGGGTCTGGCCGATCCGTACCTCTGGGACTGGAGCTATGCGGTGACTGAAGGGCGGATCACCAGGCGAGACATGACGATCAGTCTTGTCGATGCGCAGGGTGCGCCGCTGTGGCGCTGGCTGATCGATGCGGCGTTTCCAGTGAAGTGGTCGGGGTCCGAGCTCGATGCGACCGGTGCGCATGTTTTCGTGGAAAGCGTCGAACTGGCGCACCATGGCTTTCGGAAAGGATAGGGCGATGATCTCGCGCCATCCCTTCGCAGCTCATGTCGCCACAGGCGCCGTCCGGCTTGCACGGCGTGGTGGCGTGAAGGCCGTCGGTGATCGCCCCCGTGTACGCAGTGTGGGCCTGGTCTGGCGGCGGTCCAGGTCGCAGGCCTTGCCCCTGCGGTGGCCGACCCAGATCAGGTCTGTCACTTCCCTTGAGACCCGGCAGGTCGTTGTCCAGCGTCAGACCGACACGCACTGGACGACCATGATCGGGCTTCCGGGCCCATCGGGTACGCCAGGGGTAGACGGCAAGCCAGCACCCCGCGCGTCGCAAGATGGCCTGTGGTCAGCCGGGACACGGATGATCTGGTCGACCACCACCCGGCGCATCCTCGTTGCCAAACTGCAGGGTGCCCTACCAGGGCAATCGGCTGTGCCGGTTGTCCCGGATGCGCCACGCGCCCTACCGGCGTCGCCTTTACGGAGCGGGTCGGAACGCCCGCCGCAGAACCTGGAATGGCGGACTGGTCGCCTGGCCGTCAGAGCAGCGCCTGCGGGCATCGTTTCGGCACCAGCGCTGATCAAGCCCGTAGCTCCGTCCCTTCTTACCTTCCGGACCTCTGTGCACGCGCCCAAGGCTGCCGCCCTTTCCGGACACCGTCCGGACGTCACCTGGCGCCGAGAGGATCACCCCTCGCACGCAGCCGGGGTCCCACGGCAGGTCACGACGTCGACAGGTCCAATCAAGGCTACGCCCGCGACGGTGCTGGAGTGGCGCAAAGCCCAAACCCGATCGAATGGGATAACAGACAGGATCGCCGACCCTTTCGTCAGCCGGGACCATCAGCGCGGGGAGGCCCTCGCAACAGAAGCGGTCAGCCGTCCGGCCACGCGTCAAGACGCTGCGCCTGAAGCAAGGCGCCGCTCTGTGCCCGATCCGGATCGACCGACGGCCATACCAAGGTTCGACGCCTCCGACCTGGCGCAGCTGGCTGACGAGGTCATCCGACGCATCGACAAGCGCGAGCGCATCGCACGCGAACGTGCAGGGAGGTAGGTGGCGCCATGGCATTGGAAAAGGCGGTCATAGATGTGCTGGACGGGACGTCCGTGGTCGATCAGATCCGCGTCCTGTTCAATCCGACCGACTATTCGATCGAGAGGTCGAACGTCTACAAGTCGACCTCGATCCCGGGGCTGAGCGGTCCGATCCTCCAGTTCATCAACGGCGAAGCCGACTTGCTGAGCATGGAACTGTTCCTGGACGACTACACCGACAGGCCAACGGCGGGGACGAAGGGCACAAACGGCAGGCTCGACGAGTTGTCGCGTCTTCTGGAGATCCGGTCGAGCATCCATGCCCCGCCGGTCGTGCGCTTTGTCTGGGGCAGGCTAAGCTTCAAGGCGATCATCGAGAAGATGTCGCGCAAGATGACGCTGTTTCATCCAAACGGCATACCAGCGCGCGCATCGGTGAACATCACCTTCAAGGAATACCGGACACTGGACGAGCTTCTGATCGAACCTCGGCTCGAGTCCCCTGACAAAAGCAAGCGCCGCGTCCTCGTTGGGCTTGATACGCTGTGGATGATGGCCTGGCGCGAGTATCAGGACCCAGCCAAGTGGCGTGTCATTGCCGAAGCCAACGACCTTGATGACTTGCGCGCCCTGAGGCCAGGCGACTGGCTCATCGTCCCCCCATTGGAGAGCGATCGTGGATCTGTCGGATTTCGCTAGAGACAATGCGGCGTTCTATGTGCCGGATTTCGACGTGAAGGTCGGGGCCATGTCGCTTTTGCGCGACGTCAGGATCGCAGTGACACAGGCCGAGGTCGATCTGGTGCTGAACGGCCCGGGTCGGTTTTCCTTTACGGTCGCCGGGACCTACGACATCACCCGAAAGAAGTTCCTTACGCCGAATGGCCTGCCCCTTCTGGACCTCCTGAGCTTCGGTGCGCCGGTCGAAGTTTTCATGGGCTATGTCGGACCGAAGGGTCTGACAAAGATGATCAGCGGACTGGTCACCGAAATCGCCACCGGATTCTCCGAGGGCGGCTCACCCGAACTTACCGTATCGGGGTATGACCATCTCTATCCGCTGACGCTTGGGGCCAACTCGGATGCCTGGAAAGATGCCAGCGACAGCGATGTCGTGCGGAAGATCGCCGCCCTGTCCAATCTGACGGCCGACATCGACCAGTCCGCACCGAAGCACAAGCAGATCGAGCAGAACCAGCAGACCGATGTCGACTTCCTCAGGACCTTGGCCAAGCGGAACCATTTCGAATTCTACATAGCACGCGATCGCGTCCTGAGGTTTGGCAAGCCGAATGACCGTGGAACTGGAGTGGCAAAGCTGACTTGGGGGCGCAGCCTTCTGAGTTTCCGTCCAGAGGCAAACCTTGCCGGGCAGATCGCTGCGGTAGAGATCCGGCACCGCGATCCTGCAACCAAGAAAGAGATCGTCGGTCGCGCCACATCCGCACAAGCCTCTGGCATTGATCCTGGTCGCAGAAGCGCGGGCGAAATCCTGGCAGAGGCGACCGGCCGACAGGTCACGCTGCGTCTGCGCCAGCCGGTGTTTTCCGAAGCCGAGGCGCGCAAGCGGGCTGAAGCCATCCTGACCGAGAACTCTAAGAAATTCCTGACTGGCGAGGCAGAGACCATCGGCATTCCGGACCTTTGCCCGGACAAGAACGTAGAGATCGACGGCGTCGGAGAGCCCTTCTCCAAAACCTACTTCATCGAACAGACGACCCACAAGGTCGACGCCTCCGGCTACCGGACGCGGCTTAAGGTAAAGGAGCCCTCGCAATGAACTCGATGACCGGTGTTCCGACGGAAGTGACGGTCGAGGCAGGCGGGCATGCCAAGGGCGTGGCCGTCGCCATCGTGACGGAAAACAAGGACTCAAGCGGACAGGGGCGCGTCAAGGTGCGGTTTCCTTGGCACGATCAGCCGACGAACAGTCACTGGGCCCGGATCGCGATGCCCATGGCCGGGGCGTCACGCGGGGTCTACTTCCTGCCCGAAGTCGATGACGAGGTACTTGTTGCTTTCGAGCGGGGGGATGTCCGCTTTCCCTACATCGTCGGGTCGCTGTGGAACGGGGTCGACAAGGCCCCGGCCAGCAACAGTGACGGCAAGAACGATCTGCGCCTGATCAAAAGCCGCAAGGGGCACCAGTTGACTTTCGATGATGGCGCAAAGGGTCGGATTCGCCTGGAGCTGTCCGATGGCAAGCACATCGAATTCAACGACGATGGTCTTCGGCTGGACGACGGAAAGGGCAACTCGATCGCCTTTCAGTCCAATTCTGGGGCGGTGGAAATCAAGGCGGCAACCAGCCTGACGATCAAGGCACCGCGTATCACGATCGATGCAACGGGCACGATGGCGATCAAGGCAGGCGGAACCCTGACGCTGAACGGCACACTCGTGTCGATCAACTGAAGACGGGAGGCGGAACATGGGAATGGCAGCGGCACGGCTTGGCGACCAGACCTCGCACGGGACACCGCTTGGACCGGGACCGGGTTGCGCCACCGTGCTGATCGCGGGGCAGCCTGCCTGGAGGGCGATGTCGGACTTCCATGCCTGTCCACTGTTCAACGGCATCCCGCCACATGTCGGCGGAACGGTCTTGATGGGCAGCGCCACGGTCATGATCGGTGGCCTGCCTGCGGCGCGGATGGGCGACACCATCGTCGAGGCCGGGGGACCGAACGCCATTCTGGCCGGCGCACCGACGGTTCTGGTGGGGTAGGGGAATGGACCAGGACAGGGGCCACGAAGAACGCAAGGAATGGCTGGGCCGGGGATGGGCCTTTCCCGTTGCCTTGGATCCAAGGACGGGCGGGATCGCGCTAGTCGAGTATGAGACGGACGTGCGCCAGGCAATCCGCATCATCCTCGAGACCCAGCGGGGGGAACGTGTGATGCGTCCGGAGTTCGGCTGCGGCATCCACGACCTGGTCTTTGACGTGATCGACATGTCGATGCTGACCCGGATCGAGACCGAGGTTCGCGAGGCTCTGCTGCGGTTTGAGGCGCGGATTGAAGTTCTGGATGTTCGCGCCGACTCGGCACATGCGGCCGAGGGCACTTTGCTGGTCGAGATCGAGTATCGAGTCCGGCGGACCAATCAGACCGGCAACTTCGTCTTCCCATTCTATTTCCGCGAAGGCGGGTCAATGGCGGAGGTGTTCCGCGGATGACCGGCCAAAGGACAGATCGGACTGATGCGGGCAGCATGGCCTTGCTTCTGGGCGATATGCGCAGCCGGGCACGACGCTGGATGCCCGATTGGCGGCCGGCCGATCCCGGGTTGGACCCTGCCGACATTGTCCTGCGTGCTGCCGCGCGGGTGTTTTCCGAAGTCACCAGCCGCCTCGACGTCATGCCAGACAAGGTGTTCCGCGACTACCTGCACTGGCTGGGAGTCGCGGAAAGGCCAGGTCAGGCGGCGCGCATTCCGCTGGTCTTTCGCTTGGCGCCAGGGGCTGATTCCGTGATGCTGGCCGGATCACGCGCTGACGGCACGCGCGTGCCGGTGCTCTTGCAAGCCATCACGGACAGCGATCCTGTTCCGTTCGAAATCGACACACCGGTGTTCCTGCAGGGCGCTTCGCTTGTAACGATCATCGGGTCGAGGCCTGGAGACGATTTCTATGCCGAGGCTCCGGTTGGGCTTCTGACGCCTTCGGGACCGGCCGAAGGAATCGATCGCTGGGAACTTGCTGCGGCCATCGATAGGGGCGCCACGTCGCTACAACTACGCCCGGCCACCGGCTGCGCGCCCGGGATGCAGCTGATCGATCAGTCTGGGGGCCGCTACCGGGTGAAGACCGCAAAGGATGGTCTGGTCGAGATCGACCCTGGGGCAAGACAGGCGCTGGCGCCTGGAGAAATCCTGCGCCGCGCCGAAGTCTTCGATCCCTTCCCGACCGACGGACAGCTTACGGACGCCGAACCTAACCGGCAGACCCATGCGCTATACCTTGGGTCCATGACGGCACTGGACGTTTCGACGGCCGCGCAGCTGGAACTGGTCGGTAGAACGCCACCCGGCGATGCCATCTGGCACTACTGGGGCAAGACCGCGGAAAGCGACACACCCGGTTGGCAAGCCCTGACACCGCTGCCCGTGGCCGGGCGATACGTGCTGCAGAAGCCAGCAGGCGCGACCGAGCCGCTTGAGATCGGTGGAGTAACGTCGCGCTGGCTGCGGGCCACCCTGCCGCCGGGCAGTGCCCTGGCCGGTGTCCCGACCACTGTCGCGGCTTTGGCGCTGCGGATCAATCCGGGGGGCACGGGCGGTGAAGGCGTCGCCTACGACGCGATGGCACCGACGGTGCAACTGGTTACCGACCAGCCCTTCCTGCCTTTCGGGCGCGAGCCGCGCCGCTTCGACAGTTTCCACATCGGCTCGGGCGAGGCGTTTTCAAAGCCCGGTGCCTGTGTGCATCTGGATCTCGAACTCGGGGACGGCTTTGCCACCGCGATGTCCGTCGCCTGGTTGCCCGAGGATTTCGCCGTTGCGGCGGCGGTCGGAAATGATGGCCGTCTGCTGCGGGTCAAGCTAGACGAGGCGCAGGCAGAGCCGACCTTCCTGATGCCGGTCCAGCCCGCATTGAATGGCCGGGCGGTTGCATTGTCACGCCAGTCGCGACCAGGCGCGGCGAGTTACGCCGGCAGGGCCGCATTTGCCGCTGGAGATGGCACGACTGTGTGGTTCTGGCTGACGGCGGCCGGCAGTCCAGAGGGTGCCGGGGACTGGCAGGACCTCGGGGCGCCGGGCTCTGGCGAGTTGGGCGATGTGATCCTGATTTCTGACGGTGACTGGCAGGATGCCTTGCGGGTTTACGCCGTTCAGGGTGGCATCGTCTATTCCCGGCGCGCTGATGTAGCCGACAGGTGGAGCCGACACTATCAGCCGACGACATCAACAGGAATGGTCCTGCGACTTTCGGCGGTTGATGGCGCAGAAGACCTGCACGGCCGGCAGCCGCTGCACCACGTACTGGCCGCCATCGCGGCCGATGGGACGCTTGGGCTAATCAGGGGTCCGGAATGGAAACCGATCCCTGGGGCGCTGAAATGCGATCCCCTTGTCTATCCGCAAGTCATCCTTGACCCGAATGACAACGACAGATTGATTGCAGGCTTTGCCAAGCTTGCGTCGGACCCAGGTTCGGAAAGCGAGGCCATTGCGCCGGTTGCGAAGATCTTCGTGGTGGACCGCGGGACTGAAACGCGCGAACTCGAGGTCGATTTGATCGGCCAGGCCTTGGCCCCGCTGCGGCTGGGGCAGAAGGACGAGCGTGGCGTGCTTCTGGCGGCGCATGGCGAAGCTGGAACCACTGCCCTGCATCTTTGGAGTCCGTTCCTCGGCGGATTTGACCAGGTCATCGACCCGATGCCCGCCTCAAGCCGCTACGTCCAGTCACCGGTCCCGATGACACCGGATGGACTTTGGCTATGTCCGCGGTTCGGTGGCAGTGTCGGAATGACCCGAGTGACGGAGGGCGCTGTCACTTCGGCGTCTGTCCTGAGATGCCTCACCCTTCCGGGTGCCGACCCGAACGAGGACTGGACCAACCGTCTTCTGCGCGTGCCTGATGCCTCTGCGTCGCTGATGCGGGTCAGTTTTGCGCTCCCATCCCCCGGCGGCGGGACGTTCATCGTTCCGGACAGGTCTTGGGACCTTCCCCCGGGTACCGTCCGTGCTGAAAGTTTCCGTGGGTCACCAGTCAGGGCAAAAGCCATCGGAGATCAGCAAGAGGTGGACGTCTCGCTTACGCCGGAGCTGGATGCCCTACTTGCCGATCCGAACCTTCCAGCCGGAGAAATCTTCCTTGGGTTCGAATTCGACGGGAAGCCCCGGCTGGTTCGTGCCGAACCAGAGCTGCCTGCAGACGATCCCGTCGTGTTCCGCCCCGCAGCCGGAACGCCTGATTTCAAGCTGGAACAGCTGACAAATATTCTCGTGTGTGTCCGGTTGGAACAAAGGCTCGCGGGAAGGATCGAGTCCGTTGCCGAAATCCCGAGCCCGCCGGGACCGCGGCTGGCGGTGTTCGACTGGGACACGCAGAAAGAGCTTGCCTTTGAGAAGATCGACACCGGGCGGCAACAGCTTTTGGTTCTGGCAACTGATGATGACGTGCAGCAGGTTGTCTTGTCCGAGACGATGGCGGCGCAATCCCTGTGGTCGCCGTCGCGGCCGCGCAACCCGAACCTGTCCTGGGAGTACTGGAACGGACGTGCCTGGGCCACGATTCCCGACCTCGTGGACGGGACCAATAGCTTCGTCACCTCGGGCGAGGTTGAGTTCTGCGTGCCGGATGACCTTGCGCCGACCGAAGTTCTGGGACGGCCCAACAGCTGGATCAGGGCGCGGCTGGTCGATGGTGACTTCGGGATCGAGGAAGTCTGGGTCGAGGAAGACAAGGACAGTGGACAACGTATCGTGCGTCGTGATGGAAGCACCGTGCGTGCGCCTGTCGTCGTGCATCTGTCCGTGCGCTACAGCCTGAGCTGCGCGACGCTATTTGCCCATGTCCTGACCGAGGACGCCGGGACGCTGCGTGATCAGACGGCGGTCAACGATGCCGAAAACGCGACGATCCCGATCTTCGTCCATCTGTCGGATGACCTCGAACGGCAGGTGATCCGGCAAGGCGACCGATCAGATATGCCGGTCGGCCAGGGCATCGAGGCGATTGATTGCGGATGCGGATCGGTACCCGGTTCCGGGCGGGGCGGGGTGGCCCAAGTTGCCGGCAAGCCTGCGTCAGCACGCGCGCTGTTTCTTGGATTCGATGCCCCGCTTTCGGGCGCGCCGGTGAACCTGTTTTTCCAGATCCCGCGCGATCCAGGCTTGCGACCCGTGATGCTGGACGTGTCTGGACTGACATCTGTCGGCTTCAGAACCATCGCGTCCTCTGACGGAACCTTCGGGCTTAGCGAGACCGGAATCCTGAGCCTCGATCTACAGGTGCCCCTTGAGCCCACGGTCCTGTTCGGTCGGCAATTGCACTGGCTGCGGATCGCGCCTGCCGGTACCGGATCGACAGAAAGCTGGGCACCGCGAGTTACCGGAATCCACCTTAATGCGGCCTGGGCCTCTGCCGCCGAAACGCAAAGTTCCGAACTCCTCGGATCGTCCGACGCCTCGCCGGGCCAACGCTTCCGACTGGCGCGGCCGCCCATCGTCCGTGGCAGTCTGGAAGTGCGGGTCCGAGAGTTGCTGGGACCGGACGAGGCGGCTGCTCTTGCGGCCGAACAGAGAGATGGGGCGGCAGTTCTGGACCAGATCGGATCTCGGCCAGGCCCCTGGGTCCTGTGGACGTCGGGCGATCTGACCACGGCAGGTCCGGAAGCGCGGATTTACACGCTTGATGCGGTCACCGGCGAAATTGCCTTCGGTGACGGCACGCAGGGGCGCATTCCTCCCGCAGGGCGCGATGTCATCATGGCGGTCCGGTACCGGACGGGTGGAACCGCCGCGGCCAATGCGGTGGAGGCCTGGGGACAGGTCAGCTTGGTAAGTGCCGTCCAGGGCGTCGAGGCGGTCCTTGCCCCCGAACCCGCGGCGGGGGGAAGCGATCCCGAAACGGTCGACGAGGTCTTGCGCACCGCACCTGCAGAGCTTGCGATGCGGGACCGCGCCGTGACCCTGCACGATATCAGCAGGCTTGCCTTGCGCGCGTCCGACGGAATCGGCCAGGCCGTTGCGCTGAACCGGCCAAAGGGCGCCGTAGCGGTCGTGATTGCAATGCGCGGCGCCGAGACCTTGCCGTCCAATGCGATGCTGCGCGAGACGACGCGGTTTCTGCAAGCCCGGGTCAGTCCATCCCTGGCCCGTCAAGGTGCGCTAGTCGCAGTCCCGCCAAGACCGGTACCGCTCTGGATCGACGTCGAGGCGCAAGCCGATGGTTTCGAAAACCTTGGGGGGCTGCGCGCACAGATCGTACTTCGCATTCTGGCCATGCTTGATCCCGCCACCGGTGGCGCGCGGGGGCAGGGCTGGCCATTCGGACGTCTGCCGACGACCGATGACATCGCGGCTGCGATCCACGACGTGCCGCATCTCGTGACGCTGCTGGATGTTGCGATCCGGCAAGATGGCGGGTCCTCCAGTCGCCTGCCAGCGGATGCGATGATCGTGGCGCGGGCAGATCGGATCCAGGTCCGGGCCGGGGTTGGGGTCGAACAGCTGGGAGTCACACGATGACCGGCATTCGCGCGACACTCGACACTGCGGATTTCGCAAGCCTCGTCGAGGCGGCGCGGGCGATCATTCCAGCGAACGCCGCAGGCTGGACCGATCACAACATCCATGATCCCGGCATCATGCTGATCGAGCTTCTCGCGCATATAGCCGACGGTCAGATCTATTCACTGTCGCGCCTGCGCCGGGATGAGCGGACGGCATTTGCGGCCATCCTGAATGCCTGGCGCAAGGGGCCGAGCCCGGCCTCTGTCCTGCTGTGGCCGCATTTGTCGACACCGGCCCGCACGAGCCCTCTGGCAGCGTTCTCGGGGCAGAAGATCGCAGCCGAGGTGCAGATTGCGGCAGATCTGCCGGGCGTTTCGGCGTTTCGCGCCATCGAGGCATTCTCGGTGTCCGGCCTACGGATCGAAAGCGTGTGCAGCGAGACATCGACCGGCGCGGTCATCGAATGGGGCGATCCGGGGGCGGTCGAACGTGCCGCATTCCGTCCCTTCGCCGGCGACCCGACCCCCCAAGACGCGCTAGTCTTGCGCTGCAGGGTTGAGAAGGAAGTACCGCAACCGCTGTCAGAGCCGTCTCCGCTGGCGCTTGGCATCGAAGTCCTGCAGCCCGACAGGCTGCCAGAAGTGATACGTCAACGGCAATTCCTGTCCCTGTCCCTTAGGCAAGGCGTTGACGAACGGCCACTGCGGATCCTGGCGGATGGGACGAGCGGGCTGTTCCGGACCGGTATCCTGCGCTTTGCGCGGCCACGTGATCTGAACCGGACGTTTGACCTGATCCTGAGACCGACCCGGGCGGGTTTACTGCGGCGGCCTTGCCTGCGGCGGATCTCATTTGACGTGTTTGCCGCTGAACAGGTGGAAACCGTGACCGAGACGGCTTCCGACTTTGGCACCGGTCTGCCGGACCAGGTCTGGAAACCCGAGCGGTCAGGCAGGGTGGAAAGCTTGCCGTTCAGCGTTGAAACGTTGGATCGTGCCGGACTCCGGCGCGACTGGAAGCCGGGCGATCTGGAAACGGCCGGCCCCGATGCGCTTGTCTTTAGCCTGGACGAGCGCGATGGTTCCATCGGCTTCGGCAATGGCGTGAACGGACGGGCACCCGACGCTGGCGAAGCGCTCATGGTTCGCTACAGCGTATCCGATGGTGCCCGTGGCAACGTGGCATCGGTCACGACCTGGACAGTCCGCGGATTTTCCGGACCGATCTGGTTCAATCCGGCGCCCGCTGAACATGGCAGTGACGCCGAAACCATGTCGCAGCTGCAGACGCGGGTGCGGCGAGAGCTCGCTCAGGCACCGCAGTGCGTCACAGGTGCGGATCTGATCGCAGCCGCCCGCGGATTGCGCGGGTTCGACGCCGACGCCCTAGTGCTGCCGGAAAGCGCGTCCGGCCTGCAGGCGGCTGGTGCCGTGACCACGCTAATGGCCTGGATTGTCGAACCTCAAGCCAGCTCAAGTGACCATGAGGGCTGGCAGGTCCCTTCGCGCGCATGGCTCGACGAGCTGAGTGCGAAACTGCGTCCGCAGGTGCCAATCGGCCGGTCGTTGGATGTCGTGGCTCCCCTGCCGGTCCGTATCGGCCTGACTGCCGAGTTGGAGCTTGAACCGCGTGCGGACGCCGCTGCAGTTCTCTTGCGGTGCAAGGACATGCTGCGGCGACGCCTTGGCTTGCGCCCCGCAGATGTGCGGAATGAAAGCCTTGCGGCGCCCGCAACGATAGCTCTGTCCATGGTCCGGGGCTGGTTGCGCGCTGATCCCGACGTAAGGGCGGTTGTCAACGCTGCGTTGACAATCGACGGGCGAATTGCCGGTTCGACGATCCAACTCCGCCCCCGCGAAAGGTGTGTGCCCGACATAGGACCCCAAAGCCTGCGGATTGCCGCAGCTGGCAGGGAGGATGCGAGATGACTGCAGCGTCCATGCGATCCTACCGCTTTGCGCTCACTGACCAATGGGCATCGGGGCTGCAGGACCGAATGACGGCAGCGCTGCCTACGGAAGGCTTGGCCCCCGTCGACGCGTGGCCCGCGCGGGCGCGATGGATCGGGCCACGCCGGGGTCTTGAGGCGGTGGCCGTCACCCCCGATGGCCTTGTGGTATGTCGCGGCGACACTGCGGAAGCATTGGTGCGCGCGCCTGTCTGGCTGCTCCGGGAGGGCTTTGCCGACGAAGGTCCCGTGGAAGTGGCGGGTGCGTTTGCAGCGTCCTCGCGTCTGGTGGCCGATGCAGTCTCGATCTGGGCATTCTCGTCCGGTCAAGTCGAGCGCTTCGATCGTGATACGCTGGCGCTTGAACAGATGATCGGGGTCCCTCGCTTGCTGGGCGAAGATGGTTGGCCCCAGGCGCGGATCCTCGACATCACATCGGCTCCTTGCAGTGGTATCTGGGCCTTAGTCGCGTCGGGCGAAACCCGCCTACTCGTGCAACTTGACCGCGCCGGATGCGTCCGTCGGCGGATCCGCCTTGGATGCCGCCTGGACCGTGTCACCGAAGTTGCGGGTCTCGACGGGGGCCAGATGGTTGCGCTGCTTTCGGTGACCGAACAGCGAATTTACTACGTCGACCCAGCGTCGGGCAACGTGAAGCATGACCCCTTCGCAGCGCAATTCGGTGCCCGATGCCGCTGGCACCGGATCGCATCGGATGGCGAAGGGCGGATCGCCGTTTTGACCCGGCCTGACGCAAGCTGTGCCGATCCCTGCGCGGCCGGACAATCCGTATCTGGTACGGGTCGGATGGGCCCGACCTTGGTCGAGGCAATCCTGTTTCTGGATTCGCGCGGTGAGGCGCTTCAGCCTGCAGTGCAGCCCGTACTGCCGAGTCCAGGCCCCGTACCGACCGTTACCGATATCGCTTTGGCACGGGACCGGATCGTCCTGGTGACGACCGTTGGCGCGCTTTCCTTCGGGCCATCGGGTACAGAGGGGGGCGGTGCAGCCGACCTTCACGGGGCGCGTCGTCAGGGCACGTTCCTCACCCCTGTCCTGACCTCCTTGCCCAATGACCAGGGCGAGGGTTGGCTGCGGGCGGAATGCCGCGTTTCGCTGCCCGAGGGGGCGACCTTGTCCTGCACCGCAGCCGGCACGTCGGACATGCGTCTGGCTGAAAGGGTCCGGGCGCTTGCGGCTGATACTTCGATGACCTCGGCAAGCCGCATAGCGATGGTTTGGCAGCTCTTGACGGATGAGGGTCGACTGCTGCCGCCGATGACCTTCACCGGTCCGCTGGGCGCAGGCACGCCAGTCGAGGTCCCCATCTACCGGCTGACCGAGCGCATGATCTGGCTGCGCCTTGACGTCGACGCTCCGCAGGCGGGTTCAACGCCGAAGCTGCTGGAAATGCGGGTGCTTTATCCCGAAACGTCCCTTATGGCGATGCTTCCCGCCGTCTTCCGAGGCACCCTGGACGACCGGCAGTCGGCCTTGCGTGATTTCGTCGGCGTCATCGAGACGACATCGCAAGCGATAGACGCCCGGATCGCCGGGATCGGAGACCTTGTCCAGCCGCTGACCGCGCCGCCGGAATGGCTAGACCGGATTGCCGAATGGACTGACATCCCCTGGCACGACGCACTGCCGACCGAGATCAAGCGCCGGTTGGTTCTTCAGGCTGGCCAGTTGATCCGTCAGCGCGGCACACGTGATGGTCTGAAGAAGCTGCTGTTGGCTCTCTTGCCGGACGACGCGCAGTTCGAGATTGTCGATACGGCTGCAGACTACCGTCCGATGATCCTCGGAGGAGGCGCGCGCGCCGGGACGCCGATCCCCTTCCTGCTTGCAGGAGAGCCTGCGGGTACGCCGAGACTGGGTGCGGGTGCTGTCCTCGGACGAACGCGCCTGATGTGCGGCGACCTGCCGGACCCGCTCGCTGCTCTGGCCTCGACACTCAGGATCACAATCAGGGCGGCTGCGGCAGTTCGCGAGGTCTTGGAACCGGTCTTGCCGACGATTGTCGCGCAGGTACTGCCGGCCGGAGTTCGACTGCAGATCATCTGGCGCCGACCTGGAGGCCAGGAATTCCTGTCGGAAGACGGGGACTTGCTCGATGACAATGGTCCCGGGGCCCTTGGGCGTACTGCCGAGATCGGCCGCACTGTTGTTTTCGGCCGTCTGACCGATCCGTTCGCTTCGCTCGGTCGAGAGACCGGGTTCACTTTGTCCTGACGCGCGTTCAGGAGGGAGAAACAAAGCATGTCAAAGGAAGTCAAATCCTCGAGCACCGGCGACTGGGTCCCTTGTGGTGCCGGTTTGCGGAACCGTTACTTCACCGGAAAGCGAATGAAGGCCGCTGCCTATGTGCTTGAGCAGGAGTACGCGGTCGGCAGAAGGCGGCTCATCAACCGCTCTGTGCTTGGGTGGGGAGTGGTTCGGGGCTTCGCCCTGTCGCTGAGCGGCGGGGAGGCCGAAAACGTCAGTCAGGATGCTGCTGGAGAGGGCGGCATCTTGACGGTAAGTGCAGGGCTTGCCCTGGACCGTCACGGGCGCGAGATCATGCTTGAGGGTCCCGTCACGCTTGGCCGAGAGACAACAGTGGTTCTCCGGCAGGGCTCCAATGGCCCGCGATGGCAGAAAGCCGAGAACCTCGCGCCAGGTCGGTATGTCCTCGCGATCCACTACGCCGAACGTCCGGCGGGAACCCTGACGCCCGGCGACTGCAGCTGCGACGAACCACAGCATGACCGTGTCTGCGAGACAGCGGTCTTCTCGCTGCGCCTGATCGGTGCGGACGACCGTTGCCCCTGTGGCGAGGCCGTGTGCAGCGAAGACGACGGCTGCCATTCCAGCTGCGGATGCGACGCCGACGAACGCGGACCGCACGGACGCCTGTGCGCATGGGTCGAAGGACGCAAGGACGCTGGGGGCGGCGCGAACCTTTCGGATTGCGATGGCCTTGCCATGGACGCATCTGCGCCAGTTGACCTTGCCTGCGTGACCCTGGTCGGCGGTTCTGGAAAGTGCGATCCCCTGTTGGTCGCAAGCATCGATGACGCATGCCATCCCCGCCGCATCGTTAAGACGAACGATCTTCTCTATGACCTTATTCGGGGGTGCGATCTTACCCGGATCAGCGAGGTCAGCTGGCAAGCACAGCACCGGCGGCTTGACTGGGCCGATCCGGTGCGGTGGGAGGAATTCCTTTCCTTGCTGAAACCCCCCGTTTCGGCACCGGTCAAGCCCGAGAAGACAGAGAAGCAAAGTCGGACCAGGCAGGGCACGACGGGCCTGACTGTTCGCTTCACCGGCCCCGTGCTGGTTTCGACCTTGCTTCTGGATGCCATCGTCATCTCGATCCACACCACCAACAACGAATCCGGCTGGCGCATTGGCCGTCGGGTTCCGGTCGACAGGCTGATCCCCCTGGATCCGTCAGGCAACGGCATGGACGCCACCGCGCTGGGCTTCGTCGTCCATGTCGACGCCGACTGGCTTGCCGACGAGGTCGACAGCAACAAGTCCTGGTTCAATGGCGGCACATTCCTGTGCGAGATCGAGATCCGCGGCAGCCTGATCCGTGATTGCTCGGGTCAGGCCATCGACGCTGATCCAAGAGGCCTGAACGGGCTTGTCAGCGGCAATGGCACGCCAGGTGGCATGTACCATTCCAGCTTCGTCGTCGCCGGTCGAAGACGCCCGGTTGTCCGCGAAACCGCCAACGAATGATTCCGGCAGAAATCCGAGGACCCAATCATGACAAAACCGATGAACCATCCCGAAACCTCGATGAAGGGCAGTCTGATCCGTCCGACCTATGCGCCGGGGCTTCTGCTTGAAGATGACGACCTGACTGCTGGGGTAAGCTATACGCGTGGCCTCACCCAGCTTCTGTTCCGATCGCTTTTTGGCTGCGGCGTGATCTGCGGCTACAAGCTTTCGCCGAAACTCATCTGCAACGGGCGAAAGCTCCAAGTCGAGGTTTCGGCCGGGGTCGGGCTTGACTGCCTGGGCAATCCGCTGGAACTCCGCCGCGCCACCATGCTGGAATATGATCCCGAATGTGGCGACTGGCCAGCGTCCCTGTGGGTGACGGCCTGCTATACCGAGATACCGTGCCGCCCCCGCGAACTGGCCTGTGGCGAGGACAGTGACGCCCAACGGTCCTTTACCCGCCTTGTGGGCGGTGTTCGGATCGAGTTGCTAGCAAAGCGCCCGGATTGCGCCTGTTCCTGTGAACCGCCCGAACCCGCAAAAGGGGGCAAGGGCAAGGGTTGCTGCTGCGAAGAGGAAGCCATGGAGGCAGTGCCCGCCGCAGCGGCGGCCGCTGCCGAAAGCAAGTCGAAGTCCGTGAAGGACCCAAAGCCAGCCAAGGAAGAAACCATGGAAGGCGAAATTGTCGTCTCGCCGATCAACCCTCCGGTCAAGGGCGATGGCACCGACAAGATGGAGTTCGACTGCTATGCAGACCACGTGGCCGGCGAATGTGGTTCTGGCTGCGACTGCGCCTGCATCCTGATTGGCAAGATCGATCTGGGGTCTGTCAGTAAGGATGGGACCATTCCGGCCAACTATGCGTCTGTCCGCCAGATCCGGCCCCGGCTCATCGGGCAGGACCTGGATCGGGCCCGACGTTCGTGAGTTTGGACGTGATCTGGCGGCACAAAGGTCAGGCCTAACCGCAGCGGGAGGTAGACGACGCGATGGCCCCAGCGCAACTGAAGGTTTCCGAGCCCGCTCTCGCCGAGCGCCAGCGGACGCCTGCGGTGACCGCACCATCGCCCAGTCTGACACCGTCCCTGCAACGCAGGGTTGGCAATCGCGGCATGATCGCGTTGGCCGCACTTCAGGTGTCGTCACCGCGGGATGCAGCGGAACGCGAAGCGGAAAGCGTCGCAGCCGCAGTCGAGAGGTCTTCAGGCACGGCAAGGCCGCTGATAGGCGCCGCACCCAAGATACAGTCTGCCGCGCTGGGCGACGGGGCCGCTGGCGGAACCGTTGCACCAAGTACGGCCGAAGCCATTTCGGCGCGCCTCGGCGGCGGCTCTCCGCTGTCGCCGGCGGTGCGCAGGGATCTTGAACCGCGCATTGGGGCCGACTTCGGCTCGGTTCGCGTCCACACGGACGATCACGCCGCCAAGCTTAGCCAATCGATGGGCGCACGCGCCTTCACAGTCGGCGGCGACATCTTCTTTGGCCGCGGCGAGTACCAGCCGAACACCGCCCAGGGGCGCGGCCTGCTGGCACATGAATTGACGCATACGGTCCAACAAGGAGCGGCCGGCAAGACGCAGGTGAACCGGTCGCTGGCCGAGGATCTTGGTCTGACCGCCGATGGATTGGCCAGGAAGGCGGTCAGCGTCGTTGCGCCAGATCTTGCGCCAATCATCGACGGAGGCCCGACCGGGCTTGTGGACTGGCTGGGCAAGCGCCTTTCGGGGGCGGCAGAGACAGTCTTCAACGGACTGATGGCTCCGGTCCGGGCCGTTGGTGGGGCCGGGGCCGCTCTGGCCGCGCGTTTTGCGCCGATGGTTGAAGGCTTCAAGGTGGCTGCGGGTCAGATTGCCCAGAACGATTGCGCGCCGATCCGGGCCGCTGCCGAGAAGATCGAGAGCGAAGCAACCGCCCTGATCACGCCGATGGTCGAGAAGGTTCAGCCAATCGTCAAGCGGGTCCACGACTTCCTCGATGCGGTCTGGACGACGATCGGCGCTCCGGTCTGGGAATGGATCAAGTCCCGTGCAGCCGAGGAATGGGCAAAGCTGCAGCAACTGGTCGGGCTGGTTCAAAAGGTCTGGGCATGGATCTGGGATGCCTACGCCCCGACGCGCGAGCTTCTGGCCCAGGCCTGGAACTGGGTCAAGCGCAAGCTCGGCATTGGCGACGGGCCGGAAGGTCAGGCCGGAATCCTGCAATGGGCGCAGGCCAAGGTCACGGAAGTCTGGGGCAAGATCCGCACGAAGCTTGCCCCGTTCGAGCGTCAGATCAAGGTGGTGGGCGCCACCATTGGCGCGATCCTCCTTCTCTTCTCACCTGCAGGGCCGATCGTTGCGGTCGGTGCGGCGGCGGCCGGTGCCGTGCAGGGCATCCGCTGGATCGCCGCGAACTGGGGCAAGGGCAATGCCATCGTGCGGATGCGCGAACACATCCGCGCGGTGCTCATCCCTGAACTGCTGGCGACGACGCGGTCGCTTGCCCAGCGGGTCACGGGGATGGCCGCGGCGCTGTCCGGGGCGATGCTCTCCTTCGTCGGGGGCATTGCCGGCCTTGCGGGTGCTTTGGAAGGGTCGGTCCTTTCGGCCGCCAAGTCACTTATCGGGTGGATCCACACGCAGGCGAAGGCGCTTGCCGACTGGGCGCAGACAGGACTTGCGCAGGTTGCGGTCTGGGTCGGAACCGCGCTTGACCGGCTGAAGACCCTCCTGTCCCGCGCGATGGCCTTCCTCAAGCGGGTGGCCGATGTTGTTCTCGACATTTGGGCGCTGCCGGTCTTCCTGGGCGAAGCGATCTGGAACCTGGTCCCGGCCTGCGTTCGCGACCCGATTGTGGACTTCCTAGGCCCGATCATCCTGCGCCAGATCGAGCTGTTCCAGGAACTCGCCAAAGACAATGAAGCCTGGCAGAAGACCAAAGCCGACGTCGGCAAGCTGATCAAGCTGGTCTTCCACGATCATGACCTGATGGGCGCGGTTAGGGCGGCGTTCCATCTTGTCCTGCGGGTCTTCAATCTTCCACTTGAGTTGCTGCAGAAGGTGGCCGCCAAGGCGATGGCAGCCTGGGATGTGGTGGTCAAGGCGCCGATTGCCTTCATCAAGAACGCCATCCGGTCGCTGGGATCGGGCTTCCGAATTCTTTGGAATGACAAGATCGAGGTTCTGAAGGACGGGCTGAAAGGCTGGCTTCTGGGTGAGATCAAGGACAAGAACATCCAGATCCCAACGAAATGGGATGAGCCGAAGCAGCTCTTCGAACTGGCAACCAGCGTGATGGGGCTGAACGAGGATCACGTCTACAAGTTGCTTGCCACGCGTTTCCCGGAACAGAAGGTAACGCGCTTCCGCCAGATCATGGGCAAGGTTACCGGCGTCCTGGCCTGGGTGAACCGGGCGATCGACACAACCAAGACCCCGGCCGAGAATGCGAAGGGAATGGTCGGACAGGCGAAGGATTTTGGTCTGACAATCCTGACCGGGATAGCCGAGTGGGTGGCCGGCAAGGTCGCCGCAGAAATCGCCTTCATCGCCGCCTCGGCCGCCGCGACGGCCGGATTGTCCGAGGTCGTGGACATTGCCAAGCGCATCTACCGTGCGATGGTGACGGCCCAGAAATGGGCCCGGCAGATTCTGGACATGGTCAGCAGCACGCTCGACAATGTCCTGGATATCGCAGCAGGCTCGATTGACGTGGTGGGGGCCAAACTCGCGGTCATCCTGCGCAAAGGCGCGGTCGTGGTGATCGGGTTCCTGGCCGATCAGGTTGGCCTCGGCGGCGTCGGCAAGGCGATCCGCGACATCATCGATGCCCTGCGCAAGCGGGTGGATGCCGCAATCCTGTGGCTGATCGACAAGATCAAGGCGGCGATCGAGGCGGTTATCGGGGCCGTGAAGGCCGGGGCGAAGGCGATCCTGAAATGGTGGCAGGATCTGCGCAATTTCGTCGGCGCCGATGGTAAGCCGCACAAAGTGTACTTCGAAGGCAGCGAGAAGAGTGCAGTGCTATATGTCGAGTCGAAAAAGCGCCTCGTGGTCACCTTCTTGAAGGAAATGATCGAAGACCCTGACGTGGCCCCAGACACGCGCAGTGACGCCCAGGCTGCGCTAGCTTTCCATGATGCAGAGATCAAGCCCAGGTCTAGACCAGACGCCAGCCAGGAAGCGCGTGAGGAGATTCCAAGTCTGCTCACCCAGTTTGCAACCATGCTTGCCAAGCTGGTTGGCTATGGTGAAAGCGAACTGCCAGACACGGTGGCTGAAGCGAAGTTCAATGGTCCCGAGTCCGCAAATCTGGAGAAGCTCTCGAAGCGCAGCACGAAGGAGGATCCCAGCGAAGCATCAGGCGATAATCCTGCATTCACATTGCTTAGAGGTTGGGACCTGACCAGAGCGCGCGATGGGCGCAGCCCCTGGGTGAGAATGCACATGATCACCAGACGGCTGGGTGGTCCGCCCGGGCCCAAAAACTGGATTCCGGCCCCAGGCGCAATCAACACAGGCGGAAAGGTCCGCACCTTTGAGAAGACGGTCGAAGAGCTGATGAGGCCCGAAGAGGGCAGGGGAGCGAAGAAAAAGAAGCTGGGCGTTGTGTGGGTTCATGTAAAGACGACCGATTATCACGGTGCTTCCGCCGAAGCAGGGGCCGAGTATCCGGCGGGAATGTTCAGCAAGGCGGTCACATTCATGGCGGGTCTACATGTTCCGCGCAAAGGGTCGAAGGGTTGGGACAAGGACCCTGTGCCAGTTGTCGTTCAACCGGTTGATATTCCGCCCCCGTCCAGCGAACTGAAGGGTGGGCCAGCCAACTTGAATGACCAGAATGTTGGGGCGACACGTCTGTCGGCGATCACCGGAGCTTCCCCAAGTTTCTGTACCGTAGTCAAGCAGTTGCGGAGCGAATATGGCAGCTTTGGAAGTTGGTCGGAATTTGAAGCCGCGGTCTATGCGAGCCGCTCCCGGATAACCGACAAACTTGAAGCCAACCTGATCGCCTTTATGCTGGCGATTGAAGGGAAGAAACTGGTGATCCGAGAAGTCAATTTGAACTAGGGTTGCAAGACCCCGTTGTGATGCTCGACGAGCCGATGATTTGGACCTGTGCCCTGGTCAACCTGGTTGTGCCACTAAACCCCCGTCCAGGGCCGTTCCCGCACCTGTCGCATCACATGTCCCCGGCGCGGCAGGTGCATCTTGTCAAGGACGTTGTGCACATGGTGCTTGACGGTCGATACGCTCAACTTCAGGTCCCTGGCAATTTCCTTGTTGGTGTAGCCGCGACCGATGAGGTGCATGACGTCCGTCTCTCGCTGGGTAAGCGTGTCGGCCGACGGCGGCGGCGGCGGGGCGGGCACGGCCTGAAAAAGTGCGCGCAGCAGATTGCCTGAAACCTCCTCCGGACAGCTGAGCTTGCCTGCAACTGCGTCCTTCATGGCCTTCACCAGATCGTCCGCCGTGCAATCGCGGCAGACATAACCGCCAAAGCCCGCCCGGCCACAGCGGATCACCTCTTGACGTTGGTCTCGCAATCCAAGCGCCACGAGGACGACATCGGGATGGGCCAGCGCCAGCAGACGGATCTCCTCAAGGTCGGCAATCTGGGTGGTGTCCACCAGAACCAGACCAATATCATCAGAGCGGAGCAGGCTCTCCAGTTCGGTCAGGGTGTCAGTGACATGAACAACCGAGAAATCCTTGCGCGCCTGGAAAAGCAGAACAAGGCCGTCAGCGAGCAATCGGATTGGTGTGACTATCACAATCTGCACGGTCCACCTTAATCGTCTGAAGTTGGGGGATCGTCAATTCTTGGAATGCTTCTATACACTCAGGATTGCATCAATCTCACGAAGGTTCAACCGGTTTCCCGGTCTGGAAGTCCGTTGGACGGTTTCTTGCCTATTGGCCCATTGTGCCGCCGCAGGTGCGAGCCGACCCTCTCCAACCTGCCCTTCCTTGACCCTGTGGCACTAGATGTCTTGCCCTTTCGCGCAACAGCACAGAACCCAAGAGATCGTCGAAGCCAGATCACAACGGTTACACCTCCACCAAGAGCGGAAATGAAAGACTATGCAAATCGGTCGTTGCGGGTCGCGGTGCGGCGTCAGTCCTTTGGCACTGTTGAACACGGTCTCGTTCCGACTGTGGTGACCCCTACCATATTTAGTGTATCAGACAGACTTTCATCCCAACCTATGGTTTGGGGCACAGGTCTTAACTCCCAAATCTTTCAGCATTTCTCAGACCCCGTTCGCAGCAAAAACCGTTTCGTCCGCGATCAACCATTGGGCGGTCGACGAGCGGTATGACAGTGCGGCGTTGCCTGTTTGGTGGCCAAGCTCCTGCGGTCACTAGGAACGTCAGGGACCTTCTGGTTCTGCAGGTTAGGCAGAATGGGCTTCTCAGTTTCCAGCGAAGTCATAGAGCTGAAAGGATCGGTTTGACCGAGATCTCGCAAGCAAAGTATTGAAAGAAAACACAAAGACCTGGATTCAAAATCCGCGTGTCGCTGGTTCGATTCCGATCTGGGTACCACGTTCAAGTCTTCCCCAATCTGTTGATGCCTGGATCCGCTGGGTAGCGAGGGTGCTTTTGGCGTCATCTTGGGTGAGAGCGCCTTCGCTACCAACTCACCCCTGGCGTTGGATTGGGGGTCGGCAGACGCTGAGGGATCAGGCGTTGGCCACCGGTTTCAGGTGCAGCAATCGGCGTGCCTCGGCCGGTGTGGCGACCGGACGCTGGTGGCGGTCACAGATCTCGACCACGCGCCGGACAAGCGCCCCGTTTGAAGGGGCCAGGCTGGTGCGATCCAGGCGGACATTGTCCTCCAGCCCGGTGCGGGCATGACCCCCGGCGGCGACGGACCATTCGTTCAGCGTGATCTGGTGCGGGCCGATCCCCGCTGCGCACCATTCTGACCCGGGGAGCAGGCGTTCCACCGTGCGGATGTAGTAGTCGAAGACGTCGCGGTCGGCGGGCATCGCGTTCTTCACGCCCATCACGAACTGGACATAGGCTGGGGCCTTCAGCCTGCCGTCCCGCTGCATCGCCGCAGCCTGGTGGATGTGGGACAGGTCAAAGCACTCGATCTCGGGCTTGATGTCGTAGGCCAGCATTTCCGCGGCCAGCCAGTCCACCAGGTCGGGCGGGTTCTCGTAGACGCGGGTGGGGAAGTTGTTCGAGCCGACCGAGAGGCTGGCCATGTCTGGCTTCAGCGGCAGCATTCCGCCCCGGGTCTTGCCTGCGCCGGACCGGCCTCCGGTCGAGAACTGGATGATCATGCCGGGGCAGTGCTTCTCCACCCCCTCCTTGAGGCGCGCGAACTTCTCGGGGTCCGAGGAGGGGGTCTCGTCGTCGTTCCGGACATGGGCGTGGACGATGGTCGCGCCGGCCTCGAAAGCCTCGTGCGTGGATTCGATCTGCTCCGCGACCGAGATGGGCACGGCCGGGTTGTCGGCCTTTTTCGGCAGGGACCCGGTGATGGCAACGCAGATGATGCAGGGTTTCATTGGGGCGCGAGGATGAAATCGTGTTCCACCAGGAAGAAGGGCTTGTCGAAGCCCGCCCTGGCGATTTCGGCCGGGTCGGTGATCCGGTCGAATTTCGCCAGAAGGCTCTCCTTAACGCCAAAGACCGCGTCCGAGCCGATGTAGGGGTCATCCGGATCGAAGATGTGGGTGACAAGGCGGGCGTGGGCAGGAGCCTCGATGATGTAGTGCAGGTGCGCGGGCCGGTAGGGGTGGCGGCCAAGTGCGGCCAGGAGCTTGCCCACCGGGCCGTCGTCGGGGATCGGGTAGAACCTGGGCTTAACGCCCTTGAACCAGTAGCTGCCGTCCGGCCCGGTGCGGAACACGCCGCGCAGGTTGAAGTCGGGCTGGATGCCCTTTTGCTGCACGTCGTAGAAGCCTTCGTCGTTGGCCTGCCAGACGTCGATCTTGGCGTTTGCCAAGGGGGTGCCGTCCGTCGACCGGATCGTGCCGCGGACCAGCATCGGCTCGCCCTTCTGGTCGAGGCAGATGTCGCTGCCCATCGGCAGTTCCGGCGCGTCGGCGACGTGGAAGGGGCCGAGGACGGTGCTTTCCGACGCCCCCGAAGGCTTCCGGTTGTTGATCGCGTCGACCAGCATCGACACGCCCAACACGTCCGACAAGAGGATGAACTCCTGCCGCCAGTCGGTGCACATGTGGCCGGTGGCGGTCAGGAACAGGATCGCATGGAACCACTCGGCCTCGGTCGGCTCGATCTCCTTCACGGCGGCGTGGAGGTGTTTGGTCAGAATCGCCATGACCTCGGCCAGGCGCGCGTCCTTGGCCTTGGCGTTGCGGGAGATGACGACCTCGGCCGAGGTGGCTTCGGTGAAGAACCCTTGTTCGGTCATGTCAGTGCCCCAGGATGCTGCGCAGGACGCGGGTCAACTCGCCCGCCGGGTCTTTGCTGGCCGTTTGGCTGCGCCAGGCGACGTGGTGGTCGGGGCGGATCAGGAGGCAGCCGGAGTCCCGGATCTCGCGGACCTTGTGCCAGTCGCCGACGTGGTCCTCGTAGTCCGCGCGGGGGCCGATGGTGACGGCGCGGATGGGCAGGCCCAGGGCCTTGCCCACGCTTTCCGCCGCCTTGACCCAGCCCTCGCCGCCGATGCCGGTCAGGATCGTGAACTGGCCCTTCCCGCACAGATCGAGCGTGGACTGTTTGGCCCCGCTGCGGTCATAGACCCAGGCATGCGGCAGCCGGGCGCCGGGGGTCGTGGTGGGCTGGTAGTACAGCTCCATGTTCTCGCCCGTGGGCGCGGTGGTGCCGTCGCTGACAACGGCGCCAGAGGTGTAGCGCTGGTTCATCTCGACCCCGTGGCAGTCGAATTCGTAGACCTTGAAGTCGATGGCGCGCCTAAGCGCCTCGCGCTGTTTCTCGCCAGCCTCGGTCGCATCGCAGCGGGCGGCCATGCTCCGCTCGATCCGGTCGTGGTCAACGCCGCCGTCCATCCCCAGGGACTCGAAGATTGGGCCGAACTCTGCGATCGACTGGTTGGCCCGGGTGACGATCTGGCGCGCTATGGGGGCGCGTTCGGTGGAGTAGCTGTCAAGGAGTTTTGGCGTGGCTTGCCCTTTTACTACAGCAGCAAGCTTCCAGGCCAGGTTAAAGGCATCCTGAATTGATGTATTCGAACCAAGCCCGTTCGAGGGCGGGTGCCGGTGCGCCGCGTCGCCCATGATGAAGACGCGGCCTGATTGCATGTGAGTGGCAAAGCAGTTGTTCACCGTCCAAGTGTTGGCAGAGATCAGGTCGATCTCCAGGTCCGGGACACCCACCAGCTGGCGGGCCACCTGCGTCGCCATCGCCGCGTCCACCACGGGGGCGGGCTGGTTGATGTCATAGCCCCAGACGATCAGCCATTCGTTCCAGGGCCGGACCATCCGCACCAGCCCCATGCCGATCCCGCCCACGTCGGCCCCGGGCTGCATGACCCAGTAGAGGACCGAGGGCCGGTGTGCCACGTAGCGGGACAGGTCGGCCCGGAACAGGATGTTCATCGACCCGCCGACGCCCATCTTGCCCTCGAACGGCAGGCCCGCATGTTCGGCGACAAGGGAGTTCCCACCGTCCGCGCCAACCAGGTACTTGGACCGGATCGTCAGGTCCTTGCCGGTCAGGCGGTCGCGGCAGGTGGTGGTGACGCCGTCCGCGTCCTGGACGTGGCTGATGTATTCGGTGGACATCCGCGACTGCGCGCCCCGGCGGCAGGCGGTGCCGAAGAGGATCGGCTCCATGAAGGTCTGCGGCAGGTCGTTCATCTCGCAAGGGCTGGCGCGCAGGTGGCGGGCTTTCGATTCCGGGCTGGTGCCCCAGGACTGCATCCGGCCCAGTTCCTCACCCGCAAGGCTGACGCAGAAGACGTTGTTCCCCATCAACTCCTGATGCGTGGCGTGCTTCATCGCCTCGTCCTCGACCTCGGGCCCCAGGTCGCGCAGCACTTCCATCGTGCGCTGGTTGGTGATGTGGGCGCGCGGGGTGTTGGCCAGCCAGCGGTAGCGGTTCACCACCAGCGTCTCGACGCCGTAGGACGCCAGCAGCGCAGCGGTTGCGGACCCGGCAGGGCCGGTGCCGATGACAAGAACGTCGGTGGTGATGTCAGCCATCTTTGGCTCCTTCCAGGATAAGGCGGCGTTGGACGGGGAAGAGGGCAAGGCCCGTGCGGTCATGGATCAGGCCCCAAAGCCCGCGGGGGGCAAAGAGCATGGTGGCGATGGCCAGAAGGCCGAGGGCGAGGAGATACCAGCTGCCGTAGTCGGCAAAGGCGGTCTGCAGGCCCCAGAAGACGAGGACGCCGAGGATCGGGCCTTCCAGCCGACCGATGCCGCCGATGACGGCGATGAAGATGACGTAGGCGGTCCAGTTGGTGACGCTGAACGCCGCGTCAGGAGATATGCGGGCGGTCTGCATGTAGATCAGCGCACCGACGAGGCCTGTCATGGTGGCGGCTGACAGGAAGACGATCCATTTGACCCGGCGGGCGTCCACTCCGACCGACCGCGCGGCATTGTCGTTGTCGCGGACGGCCGCCAGCGCAAGGCCGGTGCGCGAGCGGAGGAGCGTGTAGATCGCGGCCATCGTGGCGACGGTCAGAGCGAGGGCCAGCCAGTAGGCCAGCACATCACGGGCGGCGGCGTCCCTCAGACCGAAGAGGCTCGCGATGGCCTCGACGCCGATGATGTCGGAGGTTGCTTCTCGCGGGAGGCTGGTGCCGGTCCCGCCGCCGAGGGTCTTCCATTGGGCGATGAGCAGGCGGGTGACTTCGGCGATAACCCATGTGCCGATGGCGAAGTAGGCCCCGGCCAGGCGGAAGGCAAAGAAGGCCATCGGGATGGCAAGGATGAAGGCGGCGATGCCTCCGAGGAGGATCGCGGGAACCGGGTCCCAGCCCCAGAGGATGACGCCCGCAAACATCGCGTAGGCGCCGATGCCCACGAAGGCTTGCTGGCCGACGCTGACCATGCCCCCGAAGCCCGCGATCAGGTTCCAGAGCTGGGCGAGCGTCAGCATGGTCAGGATGAAGAACAGGTCCTGGATCAGGCTGCGGGGGGCGAAGGCAGGGAGGATCAGGCCGATCAGCACAAGGGCAACTGCGGCGATGCCGGCGACGGTCGAAGCGTGGGTGCGAGTGGTGACCTGGTGCATCTCAGTCCACCGCCCTGGGGAAAAGGCCGCGCGGCCGGATGAGGAGGACGATCAGGAAGGCGACATGCCCGGCAAGTATCTGCCATTCCGGGTTTATCTGGGCTCCGAAGGTCTGGGCGACACCGATAATCGCCCCACCGGCCAGGGTGCCCCAGAGGCTGCCGAGCCCCCCGATGATGACCGCCTGGAAGGCGTAGAGGAGGCGGGCAGGGCCGATTGAGGGGTCGAAGTTCGCCCGCATGCCGAGGTAGAGGGCCGCGAGGGTCACGATGACCATCGCAAGACCCGTGGCGATGGCGAAGACGGATTTCGGGTTGAGGCCCATCAGGCTGGCCGTCGTGGGGTCGTCCGAAACCGCCCGGAAGGCGCGGCCCAGGGCGGTGGTGTAGAAGATTCGGTTCAGGATGAAGATTGCAGCGACGGCAGAGGCGAAGGTCAGAAGCGGCAGGGTGCCCACCGTGACGATGCCGAGGTTGATCGAGGCGCTTTCGAGGGGGCCGACCGAGAGGCGCTGGCTGTCGGCGCTGAAGGCCTCCAGCATCCCGTTCTGCAGCGCGACCGAAAGGCCGAAGGTGACGAGGAGCGGCGGCAGGATGTCCTTGCCGAGGACGCGGTTCAGGACAAAGCGCTGGAGCGCCCAGCCGGCGGCAAACATCAGCGGCGCGGCGAGGAGCGCAGCGAGGAAGGGGTTGAGGCCAAGGGTGGCGGTGATGAGAAGGATCGCGAAGGCCGCGAAGACGATCAGGTCGCCATGGGCGAGGTTCACCAGCCGCATGATGCCGAAGACGAGGCTGAGGCCCGCGGCGAAAAGTGCGTAGAGCCCGCCGAGGAGGATCCCCTGGACGAGGACGTCAAGCCAGATCATCGGGCGCCTCGTGGGTGGGGACGGTTTTTGAATTGAGCGCCTTGCGGCGCGAGCCTTTTGTCTCGCCTTTTGCGCGTGAAGAACGCGCAACGGCTCGGTGGGCCTCCGGCGGGGATATTTGGGGACAGATGAATGGCTTGGTCATGCGGCGGCCCCGAAATAGGCGGCGTGGATCGCCTCGCGGGTGACAGCCTTGGCCGGGGCGGTGAGCGTGATGCGGCCCTCCATCATGCAGTAGACGCGGTCGGCGACCGAGAGCGCGCGGGAGATGTCCTGTTCCACGACGATGACGGCGGCCCCGGTGGCGCGGATCGCGGGGAGGGCGGCGTAGATGTCGCGGATGACGACGGGGGCGAGACCGAGGCTGATCTCGTCGCAAAGAAGAAGATCGGGGTTCGACATCAGCGCGCGGCCGATGGCGACCATCTGCTGCTGGCCACCGGAAAGGGCGGTGCCGGGGGAGTGGCGGCGGTCCCTCAGGATCGGGAAAAGCGCGTAGATATCGTCCAGTGACCAGCGGCCGGAGCCTTTGCGGACCTGGCCGCCGATCAGGAGGTTTTCCTCGACGCTGAGCGAGGGGAAGAGCTTGCGGCCTTCGGGCACCATCGCGATGCCGCGCTGCAGGATCTGGTCGGCGGGCAGTGCGCCGATGGGGGTGCCGCCCAGGCGGATCATCTCGGGCGCATTCCGCAGGACGCCGGTGATTGACCGCATCAGGGTCGTCTTGCCAGCGCCATTCGCGCCGATGATCGCGACGCATTCGCCGGGGTCGACATGGAGGTCTACGCCGAACAGGGCCTTGAACTGGCCGTATTGCGCGGTGAGGCCATGGGTGGACAGGAGCGCCATTCAGACCTCCATCCCCAGGTAGATTTCTCGCACCTCTTTCGAGGCCATGATCTGCTCGGGCTCGCCGATGCCGATGACGCGGCCGAAGTCGAGGACGAGGAGTCGCTCGACGACCGAGGTCAGGGCGTGCAGGACATGCTCGATCCAGATGATCGTCACGCCTTGCGCGTGGAGGCCCTTGATCGTGGCGACCAGCGCCTGGCATTCGCCTTCCGTCAGGCCACCGGCGATTTCGTCGAGGAGGAGGAGTTCGGGGCCGGTGGCCATCGCGCGCGCCAGTTCCAGCCGCTTGCGGTCGAGGAGGGAGAGGCTTGCGGCCAACTGGTTGGCTTTCGCCAGAAGCTCGGTATCGCGCAGGATGGCGACGCAGGCGTCCTGCACCTCAGCCTCGCGCTTGCCCTGGCCGTAGGCGGCGGCGGTGAGGAGGTTTTCAAAGACCGTAAGCCCTTCGAAGGGCTGCGGGATCTGGAAGCTGCGGCCGACACCCATCCGGACGCGTTCCATTGCCGGGATGCGGGTGACGTCGCGGCCAAGGAGGGTGATGGTCCCGGCGTCGGGCAGGAAATTGCCGGTGATCAGGTTGAAGAGCGTGGATTTCCCCGCGCCGTTCGGGCCGATGATGCCAAGCGCCTGACCCTTCGGCACGACGAACGAAACCTCGTCGGTCACCTTGAGGGCGCCGAAGCTTTTCGAGACGTGGGAGAGGGTCAGGACGTCGGTCATGGGTCAATCGGCCTTTGGCGTGGCCCCCGTTGGTGACAGGGGCCGCGACAGGGTCAGGCCAGCGCCTCCATCGTGCCGCCGGTCGGGATCGCCGGGGCGGTCTGGTTGTCGACGATGACAAGGTCGAAGGTCCCGTCCTCTTTCCGCCGCCACTGGCCGCCCACCAGCGGCGTCTTGGTGACGTTGGCAGCGGCGAAGGGAGGCAACCCTTCGCCCTTCCAGGCGACCTTGCCGACCATCGTGTCGAGGTCGGTGGCGGCGATGGCGGCGGCCACGGCATCGGCATCGGTCACATCCGAGACGCGGCCCATCACGTTCGACGCCACTTCGAACAGCGAATGGACAAAGCCGATCGGCTGGGTCCAGGGGCGGCTGGTCTTGGCCGTGAAGTCCGCCGCAAGGTCCGCCGCCGACTGGCCAGTGAGCGAGGACTTGAACGGATGCGTGGCGCTCCACCAGACTTCCGAGGACAGGTTGTGCCCGGCCTCGCCCAGGGCTTCGACCGACTGCGGGAAGAGGATCGCCTTGGCGACCGTGATGATCTTCGGGTTGTAGCCCTGCTGCAGCGCCTGGTTGCGGAAGGTGGTGAAGTCGGGCGGGATCACGACGCCGGTGACGATCTCGGCATTGGCCGCCTTGAACGCGTTGATCTGGGCCGAGAAATCGTCGTTCAGGTTCTGGTAGCGTCCGGGGTCGGTCAAGGTATAGCCCTGCGCGGCAAAGCCCGGGCCGACGCCCACGTTCGGGTCGCCCCAGGCATTGCCGTCCGCGTCATTGGGGAAGAGGCCGCCCACGACCTTGTTGGTCGCGACCTGGTTCCACATGTTCAGGAAGACGGCGATGACGTCCTCCAGCCCCCAGAAGTAGTGGAAGGCGTAGTTGAAGGGCTGCCACGAGGTCGGGTCGGCGGGGTTGCCCTGCTGGCCGATGAACCAGGGCTGCCAGGGCGCCATGGTGGAGATGACCGGCATCCCTTCCGCCTCGCAGGTGGTCGCGACGGGGTTCGTGGTTTCGGGGGTCGAGGCGACGACCATGAGGTTGATCTCGTCGTCGACGATCAGCTCTTTCGCGACGGCGGCGGCACGGTTCGGGTCGGACTGGCTGTCCTTGACGATGACCTCGAAGTTCGCGCCCGCTTCCGAGGCGAGGAAGGCCTCGATGTTGTAGGCGTCGCTTTCGGCGAAACCGGCCAGGGGCCCCGACTGCGGGCTGACATAGCCGATGCGGATCTTCGCCCCTTGCGCGATGGCAGGCGCGAAGAGGCCGGGGGTGGCGAGCGCGAGGCCGGTGGCGGCGCCGGATTTCAGAAGCTTGCGTCTGGTAAGCATGGTGGTTCCTCCCTTTGGTTTTTCAGGCGGGGCAATGCCCGTCGTAGGCCTGTTGCAAGAGCTGCCGGATGCCGTCCCGGCTGACGGGGCGCGGATTTGCATATGGGTTCTTCGTCGCGATCTCGGCCGCCCGGTCGAGGTCGGGTTCGGTGAGGCCGAGGTCCGCAAGCCGCAAAGGCGCGCCGACGGATTTGGCGAAGTGCCAGAGGCCCGCGCCCGCCGTGCCGCCGAAGGTGTCGGCGATGGGTTTGAGCAGGTCCCCGACAGCCGGTTCGTTGTAGGCGGTGGTGTGGGGCAGAAGGACGGCGTGGGTTTCCGCGTGCGGCAGGCCGAAGCTGCCGCCAAGGACGTGGGCCAGCTTGTGGTGCAGCGCCATTGAGACATAGCCAAGCGCGGTCGAGCAGCACCAGGCGGCGTAAAGCGCTCCAGCGCGGGCCTCGCGGTCCTGCGGGTTTTGCACTAGCACCGGAAGCGCGTCGCGGAAGGTGGGCAGCGCGTCGCGGACCATCGCCTCGATCACCGGGTTGCGGTCGGGGGCGTAAAGCGCCTCCATCGCATGGGCGATGGCGTTCAGGGCCGAAGTCACGGTCAGGCCCGCGGGCAGGGTCAGGGTCAGGTCGACGTCGTAGACCACGACCTCGGGCCGGATCGCCGGGTCGCGGCGGGTGGTCTTTTCGCCTGCGGTCGTTTCGCCCAGGATGTCGGTCATCTCGGACCCGGCATAGGTCGTCGGGATCACCACTTGGTCGGCCCCGGTGCGGACCGCGATGGCCTTGCCAAGGCCGGTGGTCGAGCCGCCGCCCAGCGAGACCACGCAGTCGGCCTGCGCGGCGCGGAAGGCCGCCACGGCCTCCTCCGTCACCTCGACCGGCGTGTGCATCGCGGCCCCGGCGAAGATGCCTGCGGCCTTGTCGCCGAGCTTTGCGGCCAGTGCCTCCGCCTCGGCCTTCTGGTGCGGCGTGGACAGGACCAGAGCGCGGGAATGGCCGAGGCGCGCGACTTCGTCGGGGATCTGCGCGAGCGTGCCGTGGCCGAAGACGACGCGGGTGGTGAGGCCGAGGAAGGTGAAGGGGCGGGTCATCGGGGGGCCTCCATCCGGGGCGGGTACCCGGCGGCAAGATCGGTCAGGACGCTGTCCAGCATGGCGATCTCGGCATCCGAGACTTCATGCGGGCGGGCGGGGAAGACATCGCAGCGCAGGCGGGCCTCGGCTTGGCCTAGTTCGGCGGCGGCCTCGGCGAAGGCCGTGACCGGGATCCAGGGGTCGGCGCTTCCGGCGCTGAGGTAGACGGGCAGGCCCGAGGGAAGTGCGGCGGGGCGGTCGTCGGACGCGACGCCAACCCGGCAGCCGGTGAAGGCCACCACGGCGTCAGGGGCCTGCCGTCCGGTGAAGCAATGCTCCAGCGATAGGCAGGCGCCCTGGCTGAAACCCGCCAGAACCAGCGGCAGGTCAGGAGCCTTGCCGCGCAGGTCAGACACAGTCGTAGCAAGTCCATCTAGCGAAGTCGCCAATTCGGCCCGTGTCGTATCCCTTAGCGGATCGACGGCGCGGGCGTAGTACCAGGTCTTGTCCCCGGCCCTCGGCAAGGCGAAGGCCACGTCACGGGCGGACAGGCGACGGATGACCGCCGCCTCCATCTCCTCAGGGCTTTGGTTCCGGCCGTGGACGAAGACGCACAGCACCTTCGCCCGGCCAGGGTCCACGCCCAAGGAAAGGATGTCCGCCACGCCCGGCATCAGAAGTTGGCCGGTTCCAGGCCCGCTTCCATCTCGGCCTGCCGGTCGGCAAACCACGGCGGGAAGACGAGGCTCTTGCCAATGGCGTCGGCGGGCTCGTCCTTGGCCCAGCCTTCCGGGACGGTCCAGGCCAGTTCGAACAGCGCGCCACCGGGCGACCGCATGTACATCGATTTGAAGTACATCCGGTCCTTCTGTTCGCTGACGTCGGTATACCCCATCCCCTCCAGCCGGGCCTTCAGCGCAATCTGGTTTTCCTCGTTCCCGGTATTGAAAGCGAGGTGATGAACCGTGCCCCCGGCCAGCGTCCAGGTCCCCTGCGGGCTGTCGCGGTCGGTGATGATCTCGATGACCGAGCGCAGCCCGTCGTTCTGCGGCACGACCCACATGCTGCCCTTGTCGTCCGTCCCTTCGCGGCGGAACTGCATGCCGATGTCGAGGAACTCCTCCATCGCGGTCGCATCCATCACCGCCACGGCCCCGCCGTAGATGCCGCGGATGCCATGCGCCTCGGACACGCCCTGGGCCGGGTTGGCGATGGGCGTGCGGGTATCGCCGGGGTTCTCCACCAGCTCATGCGGGATGCCGCAGGGGTGGGCGAACATCACCCGGGTCAGCCCGAAGCGGTCGCCCTTGGTGGCCGGGATCCCGTGCTTGTTCAGCCGGTCCACCCAGTAGTCCGCCGAGCCCACCGGGATCGCCTGCATGATCGTGCGGGTCTGGTTCGTCCCGCGCCGCCCATAGACCCCGGGTTTCTTGAACGGGAAGGTGGTGATGATCGTCGAGGCATCGCCGTTCTTCGACCCGTAGTACAGGTGGTAGACCGGCAGCACGCCGTCGAACAGCACCGTGCGCTTGACCGAATAGAGCCCCAGCGCCTTGGTGTAGAAGTCATAGTCTTCCTGCACGCCGTGCGTGCTCATCGTCAGGTGGTGATAGCCGGAGACGAGGGCCATGTGCGTCATCCTTCCTTCAGGTTGCGGTTTGGGGGTCGCGGTCCAGGACCAAAGCGACGGAAAGCGAGACCCCGGACGTCTCGGCACGGAAATCGCCGATCAGGCCGGGCTTGACGGCGAACAGCGCATCGCGGCCGATGGCCGGGTCGCTGCCGTCGAAGATCGAGGTCACCAGCCGCCGGTAGCCCGGGGCGGAGACGGCGAAATGGATATGGGCGGGGCGGTCGAGAGACAGGCCGATCCGCCGCGCCAGCTGGCCCACCGGGCCGTCGTCGGGCAAGGTATATCCGGCAGGCCTGATGCTGCGGAAATGGAACCGGCCCTGCGCGTCCGTCACGAACCGGCCGCGCAGGTTGTGCTCGGGCTGGTTGTCGGGGTCCTGATTCTCATACCGGCCCTCGGCATTGGCGTGCCAGACCTCGACCTCGGCCCCCGCCAGCGGCTCGCCGTCGGGGCCGGTCACGCTCCCGCTCACCGCCAAAGGCACCCCGTCACCCCCCCGGCACAGGTTCGCCCCCAGGGCCAGCGCCGGGGCATCCGGGCGGTAGAACGGGCCGGGCAGGGTGGCAGGCGTGCCCCGACCCTCCGCCACGCGAGACACAACCGCATCGGTCAGCCCGAAGACATCGGCCAAGAGCACCCATTCCTGCCGCCGGGCGTCGGTCGCATAGCCCACATCGGTCAGGAACTGCACCAGCGCGTCCAGCTCTTCGGCCGAGGGCTGCAGCGTCGCCACCACGTCATAGGCGTGGTTCAGGATCAGCCGGACCGCATCGCCCAGACGGCCGGGCGCGGCGGCGGCCAGGCGCAGGCGCTGCTCGGCGCTGCCCCCCTGTCCGTTCGACCCGGTGCCCTGTCCGTCCATGCCGGTCCTCCCCTCCCTGCTGGACCGAAGCTATGGGGGATTGCGCAGGCGGCTAATGACTTCTTCGAAGATCAATATACCATTCCGTTATGAAGCTGTCCGAGTCGCACCTGATCCAGCTCTCTGCCGTCGTCGATGCCGGCAGCGTCAGCAAGGGCGCCGCAGCGCTGGGCCTGTCGCAGCCCGCGCTGTCGCGGTCCTTGGCGCAGCTTGAGGCGCGGGTCGGCAAGCCCCTGTTCATCCGCGACCGGAGGCCCTTGCAGGCCACGCCGCTGGGCATGCAACTCGCCGCGCATGGCCGCCGCATCCTGATGGAAAGCCGCCGCGCGACCGAGGCGGTGCAAAGCCTCTTGCGCGGTACGCGGGGACTGGTCCGGGTCTGCGGCGTGCCGTTCTTCATGGACGCCATGATCAGCCGGATCATTGCCGCGTTCCAGAACCTGCACCCGGACGTCGACTTCCAGCAAAGCTATGGCAACCTGACCGAAGTGGGCCTTGGCCTCCGCGCGGACCAGCTGGACCTTGGCATCGTGCCCTTGGGGACGTCCGGCGAACCCGAGGGACTGGCCTTCACCGCGATCCTGCCCGCCCGCAACGTCGTCTGCTGCCGCGCGGGTCACCCCCTGCAACATTCCAAACGCCTGACCACGGGCGACCTTGGCCGGTTCCCCTGGGTCGCGCCCTTGCCGGGCTCGCCGCTTCTGGCCGACCTCTTCGCGATCCGATCCTCGCTCGGCTCGGTCGACCTCGATATCCGCTATTCGGGCGGTTCACTGCTGTCGGTCATCAACTACATGTCCGAGACCGACGCGCTGGCCGTCCTCCCGTTCTCGGTCTGGTTCGCCGAGCGCAAGCAGAACCGCATCGCCGTCCTGCCGGTGGACATTCCGCAGCCGCAACGCCATCTGGGGATCCTGCGACTGATGGGGCCGCCCACCAACCCGGCCGCGGCGGCCTTTGCCGACTTCGTGGTGCAGTCGTTCGAGACGATGCAGCAGCAGATCCTGCGGCACGAGAACGCGGTGGTCTGGCGGCGCTAGCGGGCTGTCCGCCCCTTCAGAGCTTCCGCATCCAGAACTGCAGCGCCTTCTCGGTCTCGGCGATGTCGCCGACGTCCTTCCAGCTGAACCGCGCGACCACGCCGGGCAGCGTCTCGTACCCCCGGCTGCGCCAGAACGCGTCGTTGGTCCGGGCGGCGGCGGGCCGGGCGGGGTGGTCGTCGGGCCGGATGACCGAACAGAAGGCGACATGGGTCCGGCCGAGCGCGCGAGCATGGGCCTCGCGCAGGTCGATGAAGCGGTGGCCGAGGCCGATGCCGCGGTAGGGGCGGAGGAGGACGGACTCCGCGCCGTAGAGAATGCTTTCCGGCAGCAGACCGAGGTCGCGGAATGGCGCCGAGAACTCCGGCGCGTGGTCCTCCATCGGGGTGGAGGTCGAGGCGCCGATCAGCTGGCCGTCGTGGAAGGCCCCGACCAAGAGCGCGCCGGGGTTGTCGCGGTAGGTGGCGAGGTACTCGCGTTCGTATTCGTGCGAGCCATCGTAGAGGTAGGGCCAGTCCCGGAACACGGTGATCCGCAGCTGGGCGACGCCGTCGAGCGCCGCCTCCAGGTCGCGACCGGTCAGGACACGGACGTCGATCTCGTCGATGTTCACTGGCTCACCTGCCGGATCCAGTCGTTCAGGTTGTAGAAGGTGGTGATGCGGCTGATGAGGCCGTCGCGGACTTCGAAGAACCCCCCGGCGGGGAGGATGTAGGTCTGGCCCTTCGCCTCTGGCAGGCCGGGGTCGGTCTTCAGGTACTCCCCGTGGACCACGAATTCGGCGGCCCCGCGGAGGCCGTCGTCGCTGGCGAAGATGGTGAGGTCGTGGAGGCTCTCCCGGTAGCTGACCCCCATGTGGCCGCAGAATTCGCGGAACTTCGCCTTGCCGATCCGGTGCCCGCCCTCGTTCACCCGGTGCTCCACGTCCTCGGCCAGGCAGGCGAGCATCCCCTCGGGGTCGCCGGCGTTGAAGGCGTCGTAGTAGCGGCGGATCAGGGAGAGGGTCGTCTCGCGGGTCATCGGGGTCTCCTTTGCGGCCGGAGAGTAGCGGGCCGGGGGAGGGTTTCCAAGCCGGAGGGGACGCGTTGGGGGCAGAAAGCGACCTCGGGGGGCGGGGTGTCCACGGTGGACAAAACGGAGTTTGGGAGGGATTTCAGGAGGTTGGGGTTTTTCGTTAGGGTGGTGTTAACTTTTGAATTCCGTGTAAAGGAAGGGCCAGAGGGTCGGAAAAGCGACTGTCCAGTGGACAGTCGCCCGACCCGATTGCCTGAAGGCGCAAGCCGGAAGGCAAGGGGTTTTCAGCTTGCCTGGACGGTTGGAAATCGGGGCGCGACTGCCTGGGCTGGCGCGGAAACGCGCCTGCCAGGGGCAGGCAGGCGCGGCCCGATTTGTCTCGGGACAAATCGGGCTGACAGGAGAGCGCAGTAGGCACGGCATGAACGAATGTGTAGGGTCAGGACTCGTTCTTGCTTCATAGCCAGAACATGACAGTTGCAGCGAGAGCGACGGCGGAGAGGAAGACCTTGTGGCACCTGTCGTATCGGGTAGCAACACGTCGCCAGTCCTTCAGT
>NZ_JBXVVT010000012.1:0-19652 GCF_057219935.1 Tabrizicola sp. T74
TGAAGGACTGGCGACGTGTTGCTACCCGATACGACAGGTGCCACAAGGTCTTCCTCTCCGCCGTCGCTCTCGCTGCAACTGTCATGTTCTGGCTATGAAGCAAGAACGAGTCCTGACCCTAAGGCGTGCGTCCGCGGTAAGGGCCGCCCGACTTCCCCCGACGAACGGCGAGTGCTACCAGTTGTGGAGATGGCTGGGAAAGCCTTGCCCGGCCAGTTCAGAGGTTCCACTGTGGGCAGGATGATCGTCTTTTCCGGGCATCGGATCGATGCGCCCGACCGTCGAGTGCCAAGGTTTCCTCCGCATTGCATCGATGCGGTCGCAAGCTGGATCGGCGCGCAGCTTGAGCACGACGACCGGGCGGTTTCGGGATTGGCGGACGGAGGCGACATCCTATTCGCCGAGGCATGTCGTTCCCTTGGCCTCGCGCACCATATCATCTTGCCCCTGCCACCCGGTGACTTCCTTGCCGCTTCGGTGGCACCGGGAGAATGGCAGTCGCGGTTTCGCCGCCTGTGGGACTCAACGCCCGACCAACAGCGCCAGGTTGTGGTTGCGCGAGGGCCCAATCCTTTCGAGGCCTGCAATCGATCCATGTTGTTCTATGCACTGGAGCGTACCGGGCCGCGCTTGATGCTTGCGGTTTGGGATGGCGCGCCCGGTCGTCCCGGCGGAACTGGCGCAATGGTGTCGCTGGCGCGGGCTGGCGGCTTGCCCGTTCTCGCCTGTGATCCACTCCAGCTCGGGACATAGGGGCTTGTAACAAAGATACGCTCTTGCAAGCCTTCATGGCGCGGACTTCGATTCGGAGCGGCATCTAGGGAGACAACTTTGTCTGGCAGTTCGATGAGCCTGTGGAGGCAGTCCGATGCATTGGTACCGTCAGTTGTCGCGGGAAATCGCGGGGCCAAGCTCCCGAGACGAGTAAAGGACAACGCATGAAGGCGCACACCGTGGCGCCTGCCAGAGGCCACAAGTTCTTCCAAGCCTGGCGTCGTTTTTCGAAGGCATGGCAGAAATCCGGAATATACATTGTGGGCGGCGCAAGCTGGGCACTGGGAACCTTTGGCTTCTGGGAAGCGCTTGAACGTGAACCAGGTGCTCAGTTCGATGCAGCCTACAGGTCTGCCCAGATGTTCTTCATGAACTTCGAGAACCCCGAGAACGTGAAGGAGGTCAACGTCTGGCAGCACATTGCTCGGACCGGCGCGCTTGTGACGGCTGCCTCGGCCTTGTTTCTGACCTTCGGCGGCGGAATCCGAAGCAGGGCGGCGCTTGCCTTGCGGCGCCGGACCCGGAGTCATGCCCTCATCCTTGGATATGGTCCTCTTGGCCAGGCGATCGGCAGCGAGCTGGATCGCGCGCCCAGCGCTCATTTGTTCGTCACTGCCATCGCGCCAGAAGTTTCCACGGCGATGGCGACGCGGGCGAGGGCTGACAATGTGCTTCTAATCGAGGGCGACCCATCGGACAGCGCGTTGCTGGACCGGATCGGGCTTTCGCTGACAACTCGCGTCTTTGTGGCCGAGGAAGACGACCTGCGCGCCGTCGACGCGGTGCAGGCCGTATGCGCCCAGGCGCCGGAAGCAGATATCCGAGTGATCAGCACCTCGACCGAAGTAGGCTGGCAACTGCCTGAGGCGACGGAGACGAACTTTCTCGGTCTACGCAAGAACTCCTCGCACTGGTTTTCGCTGGCCGACGAGACCGCGCGCCAACTGATCCAGCGAGCTAGATTTGACCAAGTAGCGATCAGGAATGCGGCCGCGCGTGTGCACCTCGTGGTAATCGGCTGCGGCAATCTTGGGGAGGCGGTGACCGTAGAAGCACTGCAAAATTGCTTCCGCCTTGGCCTAGGACCGCCGAAGGTCACGATCATCGACCACAACATTGCCTGCGTGCAAGACCGTCTGCGGCGGCGGATGCCAGCGCTCGTCCTGAAACCTGGGACAAAGGCACTCTATCCTGGCGCTCGGGCAGAGCTGGATTTTCGGGCGCTGGATGTCGAGCGGCTACACTTCCTAGGCGATGACGCCTGTGCTGGGCTGGGAGACTGCGCCGACGTCTCGGGCTGGGTGGTGGCGACCGGCGACAACGATCGCAACCTGCGCGTCGCACTGGCACTGCACGCGGCCATGGAGAGACGGCAAGTGCCGAGTCGACCGTACTATATCCGTATGGAGCCGACGCGTCCCGATGATAGTCTTGACCTGCTAAATGGCTTTGGCGGCATGGTCGCCACCCTGCGCGGCTCGTCGATCTTCGACCGTGACCCCGATGCCAAAGCCAGGGAACTTCACGCGGTCTACGATAAGACAAGGCTTGAGACCGGTATTTCAAAGACCGCTCAGTCCTGGGATGAACTGCCAGAAATCAAGCGACGGGCGAACGCATCGCTTTGGCGCACCCACTCAATGAAGCTGGACGACCTCTCGCAAGCCCTGAACCTTACTGATGGGCAAAATGACGAAGACAGGGACCGGATCGCCCATATGTTCTCCGTCGCATCCAAAGTTGATTTCGAAAGAATGGACCGTGGCCCAGCCAAGGCAAGTTGGTTCAAGCCCGGCATGAACCCGACAGAGGCTGATCTGGCCCAGGCTCTGATCCTGCGCGACCTTGCGATCCTAGAGCATGACAGATGGACCGTGGAGAGGGCGGTCAACGGTTTTGTGCCCACGGATCGGCCGCTTCTGGGCAAGAACGAAGTCGAAAAGCGGCACGACGGCATGCACGACTGGTTCGAGATTGGCGGCAAGGACTACAGAGTCCATGACATAGCCCTCGTGCTGACCTGCCTACGGGAAGGACCTTGGAAGGTCAGCGCATGACCGAGGCACCGGCGAAATCAACCGTCACCGTCTTGTTCGGCCCGTCGCGATTTGTACCTTCTAGCGGGCAGGGGATGCCATCACGATGACCGATCCCAAACCTTTGTCCGAAGATCATCGCAACCGGATAGCCAATGCGCTTGCCGGGCCTGTACCGGACTGGCCTATGCCGCCCCTTGTGCCCGGCGACTGGCAAGTGCCAGATGCGGCAACGGCGCTCGACATTCTGGATGTCGCGGGGCGCCACGCGGTAACTGGAGCACTGGACCATCCGGTTCCGATCGCGCATGAGCTTTGTCGGGTACGAATGCGGTCGATGCGCTGCTATGGCGATGCGCTTCTGGTCGAGGCGCTTGCACTGGTACCACGGATCGGCCTTGTCAGCTTCATCTTGCACCAAGAGGGGGTCACCTATCTGACCGGCCGCAGCGAGCCTATCCATTGGCTGAACGCAATCATTCCGGTGGACCTTTCGACGCCTGAGGCGCGCAGCGATTATTTTCTGCTCTTCATGAACTGGGTGCGCGGCGAAGAAGGGCGGTTCCAGCCGCTTGGCGTCGACGCAATCCCACTGCACCGCGACCCGGACGCCGAAAGCCTTGCGCGGATGCAGGGCGAGGCCGGGCCACTAAGCATTCTTCCGGACCCTGAGGCAGAGGGAAACTGGGAGATTTCGACCCGGCTTCTCTATTCCAACGTGATCTTCCAGGCGACCCTGCGGATGGAGCCTGGCGGAATGATACGGATGGTTGACGACACCGAAGTCGCCTCGGGACTTGTTCTGCGGCCTGAGCGGGTCACAGGTTACCTCCTGCACCTCGCAGAGCATTCCCATGCGAACAACGGAGAGACATCATGACGCAAGCGACGCGCCTCGGCGAGATGATGGTCGGCACCGAGCGCAAGTTGCCCCCGACAGTTGATTCGCCTGGAATCCTGGTCGCGTGGTCGCTTGAAACCGAGCATCGCCGTCGCCCCGTCGGGTTTGGCTTCGGCAAGGACGAGACGATCGCCACGCCGGAACTGGTCGATCCAATTCTGATGGAGGGAGACGGTCACCTGATGACGGTCGCCCCGACCGGCGCAGGCAAGGGCACCGGGTGCATCGTTCCGACGCTTCTGCGCTATCCCGGTCCGGTCATCGTGATCGACCCCAAGGGAGAGAATGCTGCGATCACCGCGCGTAGGCGACGCGAAATGGGCCAGGAGGTGGCGATCATTGATCCGATGGGGGTGACTGGCGCAGAGGCGGCGACGCTGAACCCGCTGGATCTGATCGACATCGACGGGCCGCGGGCAATCGACGCCGCCATGGCGCTGGTAGAGGCGCTGAGCCCGGCGACACTCGGACGCAACAGCACCGACGGCGACTACTGGCGCGAACGTGGAATGACGATGGTCCTGGGCATCGTGCTGCATGTCCTGGCGGATTTGCCGACTGCCGACCGTCATCTCGGCACCGTAAGCCGTCTGGTTGCGCGCGCTATGGGCGAGATCGGTACCTATGCCCGGATTGCCGAGCGCGGCGAGCAGGGCTCGGACACCGACACTGTCCTTTACGCGCTCGAACGCTCGCGGAATGCCGAGGCGCGGCGCATCGGATCGATGCTGCGCATGGGTGCGGTGACGACCCTGGGCGGGATTCTCAGCTTTTCGCAAAGCATAGTCTCTGTGGTGCGTGCCGGGGCGGTGGAGGCGTCGCTTATCCGGACCAGCTTTGACATGAATGCCGTACTGCGCGGCGATCCCCTGTCGATATACCTGGTACTGCCGCCGCACATGCTTGTCAGTCACGGGAGGTTGCTGCGGCTTTGGGTGCACGTGCTGATGACGCTGATCTCGAGCCGGCACAGCCGCCCGGCGCAGTCTACCCTGTTCATCCTTGACGAAGTGGCCCAGCTGGGCCCGTTCGATCTTCTCCGATCGGCCGTGACTCTGATGCGCGGCTACGGGCTGCAGACCTGGACCTTCTGGCAAGACCCTAGCCAGTTGACCAACCTGTACCCAAATGACTGGCAGACGATGGTCAACAATTGCCGGACGGTGCAGTGTTTCGGGGCGAACACCCTGCTGGCTGCGCGTGCCATGGCCGAGATCGTCGGCTTTGCCACGCCCGAGCAGCTTCTTGAGCTTGAGGCCGATGAAATGCTGCTGCAACTGTCGGGTGATATCCCGGTGGTCGCCCGTCTTCCGAACTACCTGACCGATCCGGCCTTTTCCGGGTCATTTGATCCGAACCCCTTTCATGATCGCAGCCGACCGGTCGTCGGGCCGGGCAGCATCGTCACACGCACGTTCCATCGCAGTGTCCTGCCGGGCGCTGCCGACACCCCCGCGCCGACAAATGCGGCTGACTTACTGAAGCGGCTGAAACGCTAGTCGTCTTGTGCACGGACCAGCAAAAAAGCATTTGATGAAGCGGTGAGGATTGCGCTCTATTTGGCACGATGCAGACACTTTATCCGCCCTTTGAACGCCGCGCGATCATCCTGAGTTCGCCTTGGGATGTAGGCATTTATCGCGACGTCGCACAGCGCCTGCACGGTCTGCGCCTGGCTGACCACCCGCAGGATGACGCGGTGCATCTGTACGCCTGGGAGCGGGCCACGGATGAAGACCCGTTCGACGACAGGCTCCCGGCTCAGGCACAGATTCCCTCGCCCCGGGACCCGCTCTGCGCGGGCACGATCGCAATCTTCGGCGAATGGATCGGTCGGCCGCTGCCCGTCGACTGGGACATGACACCGCTTCAGGAGCTGAACGCCGGCGACAGTGGACAGCCGTTTCGACTGGTGCATCCCTGGGTCGATGGGGCCGAACAGCACGGCGGGTTTCCCCTTACTGGCAGCACCTTCGAAGTGCTTGCCGCACTTGCTGCCGCCAAGGCCGAAGGGACACAGGCGCCCCACCTGCTGATCCTGTTCGTCGGTCCGCCTGACATCGCTGACAAGACCGATCCGTCCGAGGGCAGCTGGGGCAATCGGGCCTTGCGCGACAGAATCAACGACGAGCTCCGCAGCAAAGACCGGAAGGAGATGAACCGGCGGCTCGACATCGTGGATCTGCATCTGGCGAAACTGCGCAACTTCAAGCGCTATCTCGACGAAGTCCTTGGCCTGGTCACGAAGACCGTCGAGGACGTGGGCCAGGCCGAAGGGCACATGAACCGTTTCTTCGACGCGGTGCTAGGGGCGGTCGACCGGGTGGATCCGGACGACGTCTTCAAGGGTCTGGGCGTCTTTGATATCGGCGACGAGGCCGTCTTCTTCGGGCGGGAAACGGCAATCAAGGCGGCTTTGGAACGGATCGACTCGCTGTGGAGCCGTACGGACCAGCCGCGCATCTACTGGGTCCGAGGGCCAAGCGGTGCGGGCAAGTCGTCCTTTCTGCGCGCAGGCCTTGTCGGGAATATCCGGGCGCGGGGCGCCTATGCCACGCCTCCGGTCAAGCTGGTGGTCCGTACAAGCGCGCTTGATCAACCGCCCCACTCTCCGATTGCCGTGTTCCTGCGCAGTTGCCTTGCCGAGCTCGCGTCCGATCCCGTCGTGGCGGAGCAGCGCTGGAAGGATGCGCTGTCACAACTGGAACAAGCGGCTGCCGATCGAGATGGCGCGACCACTGACCAAGAGGTCGACTGCGCGCGCGACATCCTGACGGCGGCCCTGGCGGCTGATTCAGTTCCCGGCCAACCCGGTCGTCGGCTTGTGATCGGCCTCGACCAGTTCGAAGAGGCGGTCGACCTGCTGGCGGACCAAGTCAGGAAGCAATGCTGGGCTGACCTAATCACGCTCTTACTTCGGCTTGCCGAACATCCCGATGTGCTCTTGATTGCCACAATGCGCGAAGATCGCGCCGTGGCATTGCAGCGACATTCCGACCTTGCCCGGATCTACGCTGCAACGAAGATGGCCTCACCCGAGCTGAGCCTGCCGACCGGGGCCGATCTCGTCGCCATCCTTCGCAGGCCATTCACATATGTGCGGGATCTGGTGCTGGATGACGACGTGATCGAAACCCTCGTCGCCGAAGTCGAGGCGTTCGGGCGGAACACGGGCGTCCAGAAGGTGAGCCCCGCCAGCCTCTTGCCGCTGATCGGCCTGACGCTGGACCGACTTTACCGCGAAGTCGCCAAGCGCGAGATCGAGAACGTACGCAACTTTGGCCGTGCAGACGCGGGTGTGGCGGGGCCGCCGCCGGCAGAGACCGAGGGATACAAGGACGACTTCGAACTCAGTACGCGTGCGACGAACGAACCTATGCGGGCCCGCCTGAGCGTGGCTCTCTGCCAAGCCTATCGGATCGACGACAAGTCCGTACCCCACAACTTCTTTGACGTCAGGAATGCGATATCAATCCTAGCTGATGAAGCGGTGGCAGAGGCCAGGGACAAGGCTGGTCCGGCCTGGGAGAACCTGGAAGTGCCGACTCTGTTGCGGCGACTGGTCTCGTGGGCAGGAAGTTCCGAGCAGCCATTCAGCCTGCCCGCAGCTGACTGGCCAGGTCCCGGAACGGTGCGGACCCTTGCCGAGGCGATGAAGGCGCGGCGGCTCATCGTGCCTGACGACGGCGATAGAATTCGCCTTGTCCACGAGGCAGTGATTTCCAACTGGGCCGAAGCCCGTACTTGGCTTGAGGAAGAGCGTCCGCTCTTGCGTGCGCTTCCGGCTTTGCAGAACTATGCCGAAGAATGGGTTGCCGCCGGACAAGCGCCAGGCCTTGTCGACCAATTGCCGGAACATCTGCGCAAGGCCGCGTTCCGGATGCTGGCATCGCATTATGAGCTCTTGACCGAAGCGCGCCCCGGAAGCGACCCGCACCAGCGCGCGCTGCTGCGGGATTTCGCGCTCGAATGCCTGTCGCGCCTAGGTGTCCCACGCGAGACGGTCGAGAAAAGCGTGCGAAAGCCGACGCTGTTTCTGTTGGCGGTCTACTACCAGAAGATCGACATCGCGAAAAGATTCCTGGAGCAGGACCCGGGCGTGGTCGACATTCCTCGTCTGGACAAGCGCACGGCGCTGTTCGTGCCAGCCTTTCATAACGACCTGCCGATGATGGACCTGCTCCTGAGTTATGGGGCGCAACCGGATTCGGCCGACGTGAATGGCTGGCGGCCCATTCATGCTGCAGCCACGATGGGCGCGACCAGGGCCTGCCGCCGGCTGGTCGAGGCTGGGGTCGATCTGTCTGGCAGCGGGGCTCCGGCCGCGACTACTCCCATGCATCTTGCCGCGGCGGGTGGACACCTCGAAACGCTGCATTACCTTGTAAAGGAGTTGGGGCGCGACCCGGACGTCAGCGACGATGACGGGCGGACGCCACTGATGCGCGCCGCAATTGCTGACAAAGCTGAAGTCGTACGTGAACTTGTCGGACTTGGCGCCCGACCTGAGCGATGCGAGTATCATGGTACTCCGCGTGACTTTGGATACAGCCCGCTGCACGCCGCCGCGGAACTTGGCGCGACGGAGGCTATCTCGGTACTGCTGGAGCAAGGCCTGGATCCCGCCTTGACGCTGCGCAACGGCTTTACCGCTTTGCACCTTGCGGCAAGGGCCGGGCAAGCCGAGGCTGCGGCCGCGCTGGTCCTTGCGCTGCGGAACCGCAGGCAGGCGGTCGACCTTCGGGCGGTGGACGATTTCAAGGGCTCGGTCGAGGACATCGTCAAGCGCATCGCTGCTCGCGCGACAACCGCTCCGCACCAGGACCAAGGGCATTTCGACCTGACCCCCTTGCATGTAGCCATAATCGCAGGCCAGGCTGGGCTTCTGCCAGTCCTGTTGCAGTTTTCGGACCCCAATGCAGTCACCGGATCGGGCGCGACGGCGCTGCATCTTGCCGCCGAACGGGGCCAGGCCGAAATCGTCCGGATGCTCCTTGATACTGGGCGCTGCGATGCGGCGCTGCGGGATGTGCGTGGTCATGGGGCGCTGCAGAAGGCGGTTGAGGCAGAGCAATGGACGACCGCGCGGGTGCTTCTGGCCAGTCCCCGGATCGGCGAGGGCGCAACCTATCAGCGATCGGTTCGGGGGCGGGAGCTTGCCCTGAACGTGGTGCAGCAGGCCGCTGGAACGGGGAACGCGCGTCTCATGCGTTTCGCCTTGCATACTGCGAGGAACCGAAAGGCAGCAGCCGATGCCAAGGGGCCGCTTGGGCGAACCGCGCTGCATTTCGCGGCGCTTGAAGGACAGTCGAACCTGGTGCGCATTTTGCTGGAGGCAGGGGCCGACCCCACGCTGCGTGACGATGTCGGGCTGAGCCCGATCCATTATGCCGCGCGCCGGGGCGATGCTGTTGCGCTAAGCTATCTGCTGCACAGGGCCGTCCTTCCGGGGGGCTGGACCAGCAGCGCAAGCCCCTCCACGCTTCATCTTGCCGGGCGGTCGGGGTCCGAGGCCGCGGTTAAGTGTATCCTTGACTGGGGTGCCGAGCCATTGGATCAGCCAGATGCCCACGGATTCACCCCATTTCACCGGACTGCCGAAGTCGGCGCATTAGCTTCGGCGAGACTTCTGGCCTTGCGCGGGGCGAAAGTCGCAGCACTTACCGCCGATAACAGTCATTCGGCGCTGACGCTTGCAGCACAGACCGGATCCTTCGAGACGGTCGACTGGCTGCTCGACAGTTGCGCGCTGGCACCGGACCGCGCGCCTCCGCAAGGGCGCACGCCCCTTGTTACCGCGATGATCTACCGGTCCTACGCCGTTGCCGGGCGACTGATCACAGCCGGAGCCGACACCCGCCAGCAGGATCCCAAAACGGGTCGCACGATTGCCGTCCTTTACCTTGCTCAGGTTCGGCAGGCCGAAGCTCTCGGCCGGATGGATGCGCGTCATGCCGGTCTGGAAGAGGCGCTGCGCAAAGCCGGGAACCTTCTGCCTCTGCCGCCAATGACCCAGCCCACTGCATCGATGCCGCCTGCCACGACCCGCACCGATGCCTCGGCCAAACCGCCAAAGACCGCGCGGCCACCCGTCGCTCCCGTTACCGGTCCAGTCGGTCCCGGGGCAACCGGCCTTTTCCCGGAATTCGCAAAGCCCAACGACAGCGCAACCTGGCAGAGCATGGCGGATGCCGAAAAGCGGTCGTTCCTGGACCAGATATCCCCGGTGGACGGGAAGTGGCCGCTGGGCATGGACACGGCCACGGTCCAGACCCGGGCCTTGTCGTTCTATGCCGATACCACCCTTGTCAGCATCCGCTCGGCCGAACTCGACGCAAGAAAGACGCGCCTGTTCTACCTTGTCCACGAGGGTTCGCTCTTCAGACTGGCGGGAACCTCACCGCCGATTCACGAGATCAACACGAGGGTTCCGATCCGGCTGACTGAAGGCTCGGTCCTGGATTATCTGCGGTTCTTCTGCTTCTTCGTCCGCGGGGAAGAGGGGCCGTTTTATGTCATTGAAGATGGCCGGGACCCGATGCTGCCCGTCTTTTCGGACGAGAAGGCGCAAGCTGTCCTGACCAATGCTGCGCGTCCGGCGAATCTTGAAGGGCATGACAGTGACGGAAACTACCTTTGCAGCACGGTGATCTATTACAGCAACGCTCTCTTTACCGCGGAGTTCGCTGTCGAGCCGGGTGGCATGGTCCGGATGCGGAACGATGAGCCAATTGCCACCAACCTGCCAGCAAAGATGGATGCTCCCCTAGCCTGATCAGACCATCAGGAGGTCAAGTTGCAGGTTCTCGAAGCTGCGCGTCTGGCCCGGGGCAAACGGCCCATCGCCAGAGCGCCAGAAGGCGAGAGCTTGCGGAAAGTGATTGAACTCAAGCCCGTCATGCCGGATCAGGCGCCGACCCAGCGGCAAGAGGCGTAGGCCGTCTGCGACCATTGCGTCGATGTCTGCATCAGCGCTTGCGCCCTGAAGCAGGCGTCGCACGAGATCGCCGGGGTCGTCGAGACCGAAGCGCGCCTTCGCTGCCGCGCCACGGGCGCGCATTCGGGACAGCAGATCTCGCGCCCGCCGGCTGACGCTATCTCGGATCGAAATCCGGTTGACGTAAAGTTCGGGCATCGCGCGGTTCAGCGCCGCTTGGTCCAGTTCCGGCAACCAGACCAGAACTGCCGACTGCCAATCCAGAGCCAGGTCGACCTGAAGCACCTGCAGGCAGAACAGGCACGTTGTTGCCAAGCCATCTGCGCCGGCCCCTTCGTCGCCGTACCAGCCCTGGAACTTCCGGGATTGAAAGCCACAGAACTGGCAGACGTGATCGTCTCGCCGCAGGGCCTGTGCCGCTACCGGGCCTGGAACCAGCGGGAAATCGTGATCCAGCCAGCCTCTGTGGGCATAGGCACCGACGGCGGATGACATACCCAGTCGCAGTTCGCGCATGTCAATGGTCCTTTCGATCGTAGCACACTGTCAGCTGCATGGGCTCGTCCGTGCCGGGCCAGGTTAGCGATCGAGCTTGCCCATTTCCAGCCCAGCACGAAGATCAACGGATACCATGCTGATTTCTGCCGCAGATATGGGTTGACCCCGGGATCAGAGCAGCATGTGAAACCCGATTGCCAGGACGACCCGGTCGTATATCCTCTGCGGATGTCAAGCCTGCATCGCTTCTGTCCGTTTCCCTCTGGCGTCTGGGCTCGGTCGCGTGACAAGTGTCAAGGGGTCAAATCGGTTCGAGTGATGAATGACGATTCAGTTGCTTATGGGTCGGACCATTTGCCGGGCCTTCCGGAAAGCACCAGACCCAGGAACTCGGCTGAAGTGCCTCCATTCCTTCCCTGCGACCTGGTGATGGGCAGAAGGCAGGTATCTTCTATGCAGTCAGCTGGCGGCGCAGTTGGCCGACAATCGTGAGTGAATTGATCATGAGCAGGCCTCGTCGGATTCTCGCTCTGTCGGGAGGAGGCCTTCGAGGAATCATTGAAGTGGCATTCCTAGAAGAGATCGAGGCAGAGTATTCCCGACGGTATGGTGCTGGCCAGATATGTGATTGGTTTGACCTGGTCGGAGGTACTTCGACAGGGGCTCTCATCGCCGCGGCCTTATCTCTCGGGAAACCGATATCTGTCATCCGCGATTTCTATCTCGATCGTGCCGTCACTTTCTTCTCCGAAAGGAAGTGGTGGCGATACGGGCTGGCACCTGTCTTTGATTGCGAAGGCCTAGAACGAGAATTGCGGAAGGACGTTGGCAATCTCACACTTGGTGACCCGGCCTTTCGCACCAATCTTGCGATCGTCACCAAGCGACTGGACACCGGAGCACCCTGGATCCTGTCGAACATCCCGGGATCGCCCTACTTTGATGATGATCCTGATGGCCGTTGGATCGGCAACCGCCATTTTGAGGTTGCGCGCCTTCTGCGTGCAGCTTCGGCAGCTCCTACTCTGTTCAGTCATCAGGAACTGGAGATCGTCAAGGGTGAACCGCCAGGAGTTTTTGTGGATGGCGGTCTCAGCGTCTACAACGATCCTAGCCTTGCTTTGCTGCGCTTGGCTCGCATCAGGAAATTTGGACTGAATTGGCCACTTGGCGCCGAAAACCTTTTCATTCTTTCCCTGGGAACTGGACGCAGGCGCGAACGTATTCCGCTTGAAAAGGCTCGAAACACAAGTGCCTTCCTTCATGCCATTCGCTCTCTTCTTGGGGTTAGTGCAGATGGTGATTTGCTCAGCTTGACCATGATGGAGTGGATGGGCAAATCTCCCAACCCAAGTTGGATTGACAGCGAAGTAGGCACTTTGGCAAACGATACCCTTGCAGACGAACCGCTCTTCACGTTCCTAAGGCTGGACATGTCGCTTGAAGCCGATGACCTGCGTCGCCTTGGGCATGACGCAACAGAGGTCAGCCTTAGGACGCTACGAAGCCTCGACCGTCCAGAGTGCGTTTCTCCTCTGTACGAACTGGCACGAGAGCACATCAAGAGAAACGTCAAGCTTTCTGAGTGGCTGTGCTGAGCAAGCTTTTCTCTTGAACAGCTTTGCTTGATCGGCACGCTGGTTGCTTCACCTTCTCCACGCCGAACTTCCCTCCACGCCGCGTCCTGATCCCGCGCGCAGTCAGTTCGGCCGCGATTGCCCGCAGCGAGGTGTGCCCCTCAGACCGGATGTCTGCGAGCACCGGCGCCAGGTCGGCCGCAAAGGCTGCAGCATTGGCCGATACCGCCGCCCTAAGCGCCGCTCCGCCCTTCCCAGCCCGTCGCAAGCTCTCGGCACCGTTCGGGTTCCCCAGCTTTACTCCGCGTGCCTTGGCGACTGCCAGGGCCTCCTTGGTCCTCCGCGAGATTGCCTAGCGCTCGGCTTGCGCGACCAGCGCCATGATCCCGACGGTCAGGTCATTCGCCTCCGCCATAGCAACAGGATCGAACGGTGCGCGCTTGCGCACCGTTCGATCAGTGTAGAAGCTCATCGATCTGGCTAGGCGACTATTGTAAACATCAGTCGCGCTTGCAATTAGGTGTCCTTGGGACCGACTTTCTCGGGTACCTCATCCAACAAGCCGCCGATGCCAGTGTCAAAGTTCAGGCCGATTTCTTCGCCAAGCTTCTTCATGGTCGGGAGCTGCAACGCAGCACCTAACATGGCGTCGAAGGCTTGGTTGACGGGTGACTTCGGGCCATCCCCACCCATTGGCGACGAGGCAGCACCCAGGCCGCTGATCTGATTGATACGGATGGACTCGATCTTCTCGGCTGGCTTGACCATTTCGGCGATGATCCTTGGCATGGCCTCAAGCCGCGCAAGCGAAACCCGCATTGCGACAATCTCTTCGGACAAAGCATTTTCGGACTGGGCAAGCGCGGACCGTCCTTCGGCCTCGGCCAGGAGGTCAGCCTTCTTTGCCTCGGCTTGGATCTTAATCGCATCAGCTTCGCCCTGTGCTTCTTCTCTGCGGGCTGCGGCACGGTCTTCGGCGGCGGCGCGCTCGGCGCTGGCTGACAGGCGAATCCGCGTCGCTTCACGCTCGGCGTCCTGCGTTGCCTCGATCAGGGCAATCTGCTTGGTCCGTTCGGCGATGGCCACTGTCCGCGCCGTCTCGATTGCCTCGGCCGCCTTCATGGCTTCGGCGCGAGCAGTGTCAGCCGATGCTCGCGCCCGGCTTTCCTCTTCCGATTTCAGGGCGATCGCGACCTGGCGGTCTTGGTTAGCGACTTCAATCTCCCGCTCTTTGGTGATCTGCGCTTCCTCGATGGCACGGGCACGCATGATCTCCGCGGCCTTGATCTCTTGCTCACGTAGAATGCGCGCACGTTCCTTCTCAGACTCGGCGGTCTCTCTTGATCGGGCGATTTCGCTGTCCTGAGCGGCCTTGAGCAACTCGATTTCTTGGACGCGCGCGATGCGCTCCATCTCTTCGTCGCGGGCGATCTGCAGTTTGAGCTTCTCTGCCTCCATGACCGAGCGCCGAACAGAAACATCCGCTTCCGCATCAATCGCGGCACGCTCCTTTTTCGACTTCGCAATTACCTCGGCTAGTTTGCGCATACCGACCGCGTTGAAGGCGTTGTTCTCATCCAGCGCATCGAACGGGGTCTGATCAAGCGCAGTGAGTGACACGCTTTCAAGCTCCAGCCCGTTTTTCAGGAGGTCATTCGAGACGGCGTTCTGCACCTCCTGCACAAAGCTGGTTCGGTTTTCGTGCAATTCATCCATGGTCATTCGCGCAGCCACGGCACGGAGGCCGTCGATGAGCTTCCCTTCAATCATTTCGCGCAACTGATCCACGTTGAAGGTCTTGGCGCCTAGCGTTTGTGCCGCACGAGAGATGCCGTCCTCAGTTCCTTGGACAGAGACGTAGAATTCCGACCCCACATCGACGCGCATCCTGTCTTTGGTGATCAAAGCCGCTTCCCCGACCCGCTTCACCTCCAGACGAAGCGTCTTCATATTCACCGGGCTGATTTCATGCAGCAGCGGAATGACAATCGCACCACCGTCCATGATGACGCGTTTGCCCCCGGCGCCGGTCTTCACCAAGCTGACTTCCCGGGTGGCGCGTTTGTACAAGCGGGCTAGGATCAGACCGACCAACAGGAAGAATGCAAGAATTGCGCCTATCAGGATGGCGAAAGTCTCAAGGGTCATGGTTCAGCCTTCCGAATTAAGGGATGCAGACAATTACGACGAAAGCGGGAGGACCTTCAGGCTCCAGCCGCTCGATGTTCGCTGGCGAAGCAGCAGGACTTCCGTGCCTTCCGGCACCACGTCCTCGCTGCGGATTGGCTCGCATCTGATATGATGCGTGTTTCCGTGACGGTCGCGCACGCGAACCTCTGCCGGAACGCCCTGACTGGCCGTCCCCTGCGTAACTACTCCGCGTAGCCCCCCCATGAACTGCGCGCTGGTGGCTGTCGTCTCCACCTTCGGCAGAACCTTGGATAGGACATGTCCAAACCCACGCGCAAAGGCAAGACCGATACCTGCGGCAGGAATGACCGCAGCGGCGGCAGGCAACGGCGCACCCACGATCGTGATTGCGACGGATTGGATAGCGATCCCCGAGACCCCAAAACCGGTAAGAACTGCGGCCAACCAGATGGCGAAAGGCACGCGTCCTAAGCCAAAAATCGCCAGCGCTCCTCCATTTGTCTCTGGCGGGGCGGTGTGGACAGGCACTGCCTCGCTGGCAGCGATCAATGTTGGAATGTCAGGCTCGACACCGGACGGTAGGTCAAAGGTCGCATCAACTGCGTCGACCCCGTCAGGACCCCCATCGGACAATATGCTTGCCCCAAGCAGCAGAGCGATCAGCTCAATCGCAAGCAATCCAACCAAGAGGCCTAGGGCCAGCGCAAACGCCTGGAAGGGGCCACTCAAAAGAACCTGAAACACCTGCACTCCTTATGAAAGCTAGTGAACGATATAGAATAGGGCTTTGGGTACACAAGGACGTGAAGGTTCAAAATCCGCGGTGCAACACTTGGTTGGGCTCCTCCCTGGGCCCCATGGTGAACAGTGCGCGTCGAAAGACCACTCGTGACGCCATGAGTGACGCAATGGACACCGCTTGGCGTCGCTAGTGGCGAAGGAGCAGCCCCCTCACATTCCCCACGCCCCACACCCCACCGCGCCGCGTCCTGATCCCTCGCCCTGTAAGTTCCGCGGCAATCGCCCTCAGCGACGTATGCCCCTCCGCCCGGATGTCCGCTAGTACAGGCGCCAAATCTGCCGCAAACGCTGCCGCATTGGCTGACACCGCTGCCCTGAGCGCCGCCCCGCCTTTCCCAGCCCGCCGCAGGCTCTCGGCACCGTTCGGGTTCCCAAGCTTTACTCCACGCGCCTTGGCCACCGCGAGCGCCTCCTTGGTCCGCCGCGAGATTGCCTCGCGCTCAGCCTGAGCTACAAGCGCCATGATCCCGACTGTCAGATCGTTGGCCTCTGGCATGTCCACAGCCACGAACCGCACGCCGCTGTCGCGCAGGGCGAGCAAGAACGCCGCATTCCGGCTGAGCCTGTCCAGCTTTGCGATCACCAGGGTCGCGCCGGTAACTTTCGCCAGATGGAGCACCTTGGCCAGTTCCGGGCGGTCGGCCTTGCGCCCGCTCTCAACCTCGGTAAACCGCGCCAGAACCTCGGCGCCACGTGAGACTGCGAAGTCCTCAATCACCTTGCGCTGAGCTTCAAGCCCGAGCCCACTCGCCCCCTGCCGGGCCGTCGAGACCCGCTCGTAGGCCACCAGCCGCTGCAATCCCGCCATCTCCGCCCCCTGTACACACCTGCCTAACGTTCGTTGCGCAGTTACGTACACCGAGAGGCGCGAAGGTCGTAGCGCGAAGTGGCGCGAGAGGTCCAAAATAGTAGCAGGAACAATGATCTATCGAGTTGATAGGTGTCCCGAGTAGAGCGAAGCTGATCACACGGCAACTCACCAGCCCGGAGGATCGAACGATGGCCCGGAAGACCGCAGCGACGAATGACAAAGCCCTCGACGCCTTTCTGGCTGCGAAGGCCGAGATCGACCGGCTCCTCGCCGATTTGGCCTCCTTGAGCGCCGACCACTTCCACACCAGCCCGGACGAGATCAGCTGGGGCCACGTCGGAAGCGCGAACCACATCCGGGAGCGCCTGCAGGAGATCGCGAACTTCGCCACCGGCAAGGGCTGATCCCACCCGCTGGTCCTTGGACGGCCTGCAGAGCCCCTCAGCCCGCCCCACGCGGGCCTTGGCCTCATAGAAGGGCCGGCATGCCGCTGGCCCGGACAAGGAGGCCACAATGGCACGTACCGCGAAGACCAAGGAAGATACCGCAACCGAACCCGTCGAGGCATCAGACGCGCCCACCTCCACCGACACCGCTGCGCGCACGCCGCGGCCCGGCAGCAAGCTCGCTCAAGTGGTTGACCTGCTCGAAAGCGAAGCTGGCGCCACCATCGCCGAGATCATGGCCGCGACGAGCTGGCAGCAGCACACCGTGCGAGGGGCCCTCGCGGGATCCATCACCAAGAAGCTCGGCCGGACGCTCTCCTCGGAGAAGGTCGAGGGCCGCGGGCGCGTCTATCGGATCGTCAAGCCTGCGATCTGATCCAGGCTCTGACGAACTCATCCGGACGCCAACCATCACAGGTTGGCGTCCGCAGCACTTATGATCATCGTGCCGTCTGGCATGAGCTCGGAATGCTCGCGCGCCTTGCCCGATGGGTTTGCGGCTTCCAGGATGATCCGGTGGATGGTGATGGGCTCGTTCGGTCCAGGTGCGCTGATCGTGGCGATCCGGGACCGGGAAGCGGGCGTCAGCCCGATCTCGGCCATGTAGCGACCCATCAACTCCATCTGCCGGTTGGCGATGTTGAGCCAGGGTGATTGCTGCACGTAGCCCGAAGGTGTCTTGAAGAGGACGGGCGTCTCCTGAAGCTTCCGCTCCGCCTCAACCCAGCGCCCATAAGCCTGGCAATAGGCCGCGAGCACTGCACGATCGACGATGGTGATGACACCCATACCAACAAGGGTATCCACGAGCCGGTGCCACTCGGCCCTGGCCTCCTCGCTCAGATGATCCGGACAGTCCGGTGTGCCCTCTGGCGGCTTCGGCTCGGCATGGTTCCAGGCCCGCTTGCCGCGGTTGCCTTCCGCCCGGCGCCAGGCCGTGGGCTTCTTCGGCGGACCGCTCATGGCAGCTGATCCCTGAGCGCATTGAACACCCGCCGCACGGTGTAGCCCCGCAGGATCGAGATAGCCGTGAAGACCGAGGCCACGACCAGGTTCTCGGCATAGCCGAAGTCGTGACCCATTGCGGGGAACAGAAGCCGCTGCACCGCCACCGAGAGCACGAACCCGAGGAGCGTGCTGGTCAGGGTCTCGAAGAAGGAAGCGCTACGCGACTGACCAGCGGCCACCGGGGTGCTGTCAGACGAATGCGAACCAGTCTCCGTTACCCCAGCCCAGCTTCTAGTCAGGCAGCTAGAAGGCCGCGCCACTCGGCAAGAGCGGCGGCGCGGGTCTGCTTGTAGGTGTTGCGGTCTTGGAGGTGTCGCTCCGTCGGAAAGTGGTTGTGGACCGAGGCATGAACTGAGACAAACTTCTGCAAACTTCGCATGCGCCGGAACCGCAACATCGCCCGCTCGCGTCGTCGGAACGGCAAGTGCGAGTTTTCGGCCCTGTTGTTGAGCCATCGCCCCATCTCGCGGTCATCGCCGCGACCGAGGTCCTTCAGGGCAGCGCCATAGGATCGAAGCCGATCCGTCACGATCGTCTCCGGTCGGCCATGCCGCTTCATCGATTTCTTCAAGAATTTCAGCGCTGCCTTGCGATCTCGGGTCTTGGTGACGATGCTTTCCAACACCTCGCCCTCATGATCGACAGCCCGCCAGAGGTAGTGCGTCACGCCGTTGATCTTCACGTAGACTTCGTCCAGGTGCCACTGCCAGTGGCGATGGGCGCGCATGGCCTCCACCCGTCGGCCCCTGATCTCGGCGGCGAACATCGGGCCGAACCTGTTCCACCAGAACCGCACAGTCTCGTGGCTTACCTCGATACCACGTTCGTGCAGCAGATCCTCGACGTTCCTGAGCGACAACGGGAAACGGACGTAGAGCATCACCGCCAAGCGGATGATCTCGGGGCTCGTCTTGAAGTACCGGAATGGGGAGCGTTTGGTCATAGGGCGAGGCTAGCTGGGCGCACTAGCCCTCTCAAGCCAAGTTCCTCTGACAGCACCCCTCGGATGGCATAGGCCCCAGACGGCCCTTAGCTGCCATTGGGCCGCGTGGTTGAATGCTGCAACTGCATTCCGCACAGCAGTCAACTATCAACGTGAGAAGGCTTCCTGAAAGTTCTAAAGGCTATGCCACCGGGCTCGAATAGAGAAGCGCACCACTCTGGAGAACGAAATTTGCCAGCGCCACGAACCTCAGTAAGTGCCAGAGCACTCGGCGCGAACCGGTCTGTCTTGCATCAGACGGCAGTATGTTGTCTCGATAGTGATTGGTCCAACCAAACTGGTCGCTCAGTTCCCGCTCCAGGTCGGCCAAATAATCGTCAACTTGGTCCATGTGGCGCCTGAACACATTGGAACGTTCGTGCCCCACGAACGCAACAATCATCGCCAAAGATGCGCCAAACGGAATAACGACCCAGTCTGGTATCGGCGTTACGTTGTCAGTCGAGAACTGAAATAGTATGATCGAGAACACAAACGCAGAGCAGGCGAGTTCATTCGCTGTCATTCTATCAACGGTTCGATTAACCTCTTCCCGAAGCGGTTGATACTCAGCAAGAAGTAGTACTCTGTCATCTTGAGTTATGCTCTTAGGGTCAGGACTCGTTCTTGCTTCATAGCCAGAACATGACAGTTGCAGCGAGAGCGACGGCGGAGAGGAAGACCTTGTGGCACCTGTCGTATCGGGTAGCAACACGTCGCCAGTCCTTCA
>NZ_JBXVVT010000013.1:0-18959 GCF_057219935.1 Tabrizicola sp. T74
GCTTCGCACCGCCGCGTGCGCTGCTTGCCGACGAGATCCACCTCTATACGCATATTCATGGCGCGCAGGTCGGTATGGCTCTGCGCCGACTGGCTGCGCGCGCGGAGACAGCGGACGGCGTTAAGCATCCTATGGTGGCGATCGGGATGAGCGCTACCACCTCAGACCCGGCAGAAGCATGGGGTCGCCTGATCGGTCGAAGTGAAGTTGCCATCGTGCGCCCTGAAGTCGGCGAGCAGCAATCTAATCCACGCGGCCGGGAATACTTCTACTTCATCCAGCCTGAGGTCGAATCGCGCGGGGCCGAAATTGCCGGCGCCTCGACGACCATTCAGAGCCTGATGTGCCTTGGTCACGGCATGCGCCGCCGGACAGGTGACGAAGGCGGGTATCGCAGCCTCGTCTTCTTCGATTCGATCGACAAGATGCGCCGCCTCCACGGCGCGTTCACGGATGCTGAGGAAGGCAAGGAACTCGCCGCGCTGCGTATCTCTGACTTCGGCGACGATGCGACCGGCCAGCCGCAGACCGAATGCTGCAAGGAGCCGATTGGTTGCGATCGCTTTGCCGACGGCGAATGCTGGTGGTTCGCGGCCAATGACGCTCGCCAATGCGGCGCGAAAGGACGTCGTGTCCCAGGGACACCGCTCAAAGTGGCGCCCTCGCCGATTTACTCTGGGACCAGCAGTGACGCGGAAGCGCTCGTCAAGGGCGCCGACATTGTGTTTGCCACGTCGTCGCTCGAGGTAGGCTATGACGATCCGGACATCACGCTCGTCTATCAGCATTATGCCCCCCAGAATCTTGCCAGCTTCATTCAGCGCAAGGGTCGCGGCGGACGCGGAGTCGATGACCGCTCCATGACAGCGGTTACACTGTCGATCTATTCGCCGCGCGACAGTTGGTGGTTCCGACGGCCCTCAGAGATGATCTCCCCGGACGGCTTCCAGATCCCGCTCAATCCTGACAACTATTTTGTGCGTCGTGGCCAGGCGCTGACTGCGCTTCTCGATGGATTGTCTCGGCAGGCATCGCGCGCTGGCGGACGCCTCGATATTCGCACGGTAAGTCGTGCCAATTTGATGGAAGCCGGTTCTCTGGTTGAAGCCATATTCGGAATTGGCGTATGGCAGGAATTCGGTTCGGGCGATGCCGCAGACTTCTGGTCCAAGGCATTAGCTGCCCAGCCAGCATTCACCGGCCAATATCTCAACGAGATGCGGCGTCATCTGCGCTGGGCGCCCGATCTCTTGTTCGACACCATCAATTTGCCGGCGCTGACTGTGACCGGACCGGATGTCCTAGGCGGTGGGAGCGAGGATATTGGCCTTGCGCTGATGACGATTGCGCCTGGCAATGCGACGCGCCGTTACAACCCGACGGTCGTCCATTGGCGGCCGCCGATGCAGGGTCGGGCGCCTTGGTTTGCGAAGGGGGATTATGCGCAGGCCGAGCGACAGCCGCTGCGCAACAATCGCGAGGCTCTGCTTTCTGAGTTGCCACTCGACATCCGTGCTAGTCTTGATGACATTCATATCGATCTGTGCCGTCCCGTGATTGCGAGCCTTGAGCGCGTAGGCTGGGTTGCAGGCGCACACTGGACGGCTGAAGTGGGGCTTTCGGCCCACAGCAACCCGATAGTCGTTCCCGTCAACGACCACGTCATTCCGGTGCGGCATGACAGCAAGGCGGGACTGCGTGGGTTCCTGCTTGTCCAAGCGGATGGCGGTGCTGCGGAAGAGATCGTGGATGCCGGACTGCCAGCGATCGAGCGGGTCGACGCTTTTGTTGGCAATGAAATGCAGGGCGCCGCAACGGGTTTGCAAATCGCGCGTGTGTTCTGGGGCGCGGATGTCGAACTTCGCTTCGACCGGCGTGGTGTCGAGCCCCTCGGGATCACGCAGACCTTTACCGATCCCGAAACCGGCCGGGCGCTTCTCCACGGCTATCAGGTCGAGACCGAAGGATTGCGCTTCGCGCTCGATCGAGCACGCGTCGCCCAATGCGTCGGTACCATCATGGCGCACTTCGAGCAGGATGACGGACGACGGCAATGGTATGAGGCGCAGTTTCTGCGCTACCTCATCGAAAGCCGCTGCGCTGCGCTCGGCATCTCAGGTTACGACGCCCGGTTAGGGGCAGATTTGCTCGCAGTCGCAATCAGACATCAGGGGTACGCCCAACAGGTCAAGCGACTCGCCCGCTTCTGGTCAGGCGAGGTTCTCACCAATCTTTTCGCTGCAGTGCGCGATCAGTTGCTAAGCCAGCACCCGCTGATGACACCCGATCGGGTTCGGCGCGCCGCCACGCAACTCTCGGGGGATTCCTTCCGTCAGGTCTTGAGCGTCGCGCTCAATGAAATCCGCCAGCACGAATTACTCGCAGCCTATGTCGAGAGTTCGATCGTGCACAGCCTGACGATCCGGCTAAAAATGTTGGTGACGCAGGTCGGACAGGGCGACGAGCGGCAATTGCTCGCCCACAGCAAATTGCCGCTCCAGTTCGGCGATGATGCCGATCCGACTATCACGATCTGCGAAGCCGGAGCCTATGGCGATGGCACGACACGTGGCGTGATCGACAATTGGGGAGCAATGAAAACCCTGGTCGATGGCGGATTCATCGGGGTCTGTCCCAATGCTGAGGAGGATGAAGCGGTCCGCCGCTTCTGGGCGGCGAGCGAGCACCATGCCGCCTGGCGTGCGCTCGATCCGCGCGATCCGGCCGCGCTTGCGGCGATCGCCGCCGATTTGAGTCCGAACGGAGCTGGGGCCCGTCTGGCACCTATCCTTACCCGGATTCTGTTCGCGCAGGATGCCGTCGAGGCGGAGCCATTTGCGCTCTACGATGTCGCTGCCGATATCGAGGCCGTGCGTCGGCGCAACTTCAGCCCGGGCGACCAACCGGTCTTGGGCTGGGCGTTGGCTTCTATGGCCGTCGCAGACGCCTCCACCGGCGCGGCACCGGTCCTTAAGCGCCTACGAGACGCCTATAGCGCGCTCGATCCGACAGCCGAGGGGTCGCTGGCACCCGATGCGCGGCTCGCGGAGCAGGTCTATCGCCTGTCGGCCCCACTGTGCGGTGATGGGTGCCGCAGTTGCGTGCATCAGGCCAGCGACCTGATGAGCGACAGCCTCACTCAGGCGAGCACCAGTCGCTGGTTGCTCCAGCAGTTTCTTGCTAGCGAGGATTGATCGCGAGCCTGTCCAGGGCGTCGTGATCGCTAAGCCAGGCCAGCACTTTTGGTGTGATCATCGTGAGCGTCGCCTTCTTTTCTGCCAGCGCGTTGATGAAGTCGCCAACCTCATCGTCACCGATCTCTGCGGCACGCTCTGCTTGGAGACGGCTATAGTCGGCAAATAGCGCGCGGATTGTCGCGAGCAGTTCGGGCGCGGTACTTGGTGCGGTAGCGGCCACACCGCGCTGCCCGCAGGCGACGAGCCGTCCGCCAAGATTATTCGCGACATTCATAGACGTCAGAAGAGCGCCCAGCCCGATCATCGGCTGGAACCGGTCGGCCGAAACTGTCCGCCAGTGCTCTCTTAACAGACGCTCCAAAGCGGCAATCGCCTTGGCGAGATTGTCCTGATACTCGAAGACTGCGACACGAAGCGTCTCTGCTTCCTCAGCCGCCTCAAGGCCCTCGCCGACGCCGAGCGCACAATGGACCATTTCGTCTAGCGCCTCGCGCTGATGCTCCGATTTGCCGTAGCCGATCTCGTCGGCGGTCTCGATCAGCGCTTGCATGCGCGCTATCTGATGGTCGGCATTCTTGAGCGCATTCAACGCTTGGCTGAGCCGCTCGCCGAGTGCTCGGCGCGAGACCGCCTCGGGCAGTTCGATCAGTAGCGCCTCGGCGTCTTCGAGGACATCGCTCATGACGGCAACGGGCCTGTCTCGGACTTAGTTACAGCCGCCTTAATCGCGCGACCGACAGCCTTCACGTCTGAAAGTGACCCCGCACCGCCAGCCTCCCGAACACAGTCTCGGGCATGATCGCATAGGGCTTCGACCGCACGTTCTCCCGCTTGCGCCGCGATCAGCAGTTCATCGAGATCGCGTGCTGGCGCCTTGGCAAGCCATGCCAGTCGCGCAAGGTGATTGGCTGGCACTTCATCCTCTTCGATCGCGTAGATGAGGTCTTCGACGCGGGGGCCTGCGCCTTCCCCGAGCTTTGCCTGGACGCGGGTCAGCGCCTGCTTCCACGCAACAACCTTATCGTTCGCTGCGCCGATCAGCAGTGTGGCAATACCTGTGACACACGTGTCTACGCGCGCTAGATGCGTTGCCACGTCTTTCCCGCGCAGCAGGCCGGCAAGTGTCTCGGCCCGGTTCTTGACCATAGTGAACTCAGTCCGCTCGATCTGTGAGCGCTTCTCGTTCCAGATCTGCGCGAGTTCACGAGCGCGCTTGAACGGTTCGGGCAACCCCCCACTATTCTCGGGCACCGCATCGAACCGTCCGGTCTCGCAAAAGCGGACGATCGCACCAGCAAGTTCACTTGAATCGGTGAGCGGCATGCCCGCAACTCCATCGCCGAGGCCCAGCGTCACCATTGCGCGAAGGTCGTTTCGGAGCCTTTCGTGCATACTCTTCGTTGCGTTCAGCCACTCTTGCCAGGGGGCGCTGCGCGCGGCGAAATCCGCATCAGCAACACCCTCGTCGCTCATCACAGCACGGACCTGATCGACAATCGGTGCGTCGGCTGAAGTCACGCCGCGCAGGTAGGCGCGCGCCAGAAGGATCTGCGCAAAACTTGAAACCGGCGACCATCGCGTTCCGTCGGCAAGTGCTGGAATTCTGCGTTCCAGATAGATCTTAAGTTTGCCTTCAAGTCGCCGCATCATCGCGGCCAAGGCGCGGCGGTTGAACTCAGCATCGCCTACCGACATGTCGCTGTCCTGCTTAAGCGACACATATGCTTCGAGACCATTGCGCACCCACGCTTCTGCCGGCACAGTAAAATAGTCCAGCGTTCGGGTGGTGCTGCCCTGTAGCTTGACCATTTCCGGCGTGATCAGACGGTCAAACAAGATTGCTGGCACGCCGATCTTGCGCCGGTCGATCGTCTGCGTCAGCGCGTAGAGAACGCCATTCCACTTGCTTGCATTTTCGATGGCGCCGCTCGCGCTCCAACCACGAACCTGCTCACGGAGCTGCTCGAGTTCGCTCTTCGTTGACGTCAGTCGCTTGGGTTTAGGCGCAGAAAGGGTCGTGCGGGTTGGGCGCACCGAAGACAAACTTGGCCGAAAGGCTTCGCCCGGCGAATGATCAGTGTTGCTCAAGTGCTCATTAAAGATAGGTAGCGGGACGGCTACAGGCGCCGGCCGGGTCTCAGCGCTGCTGCTTGCTTCACTGCCGCCAAGCCAGGGCAATCCAAAGGCCTCATAGACCACGCGGCGAGTACCGGCGAATGCCAACTCATCTCCGATCGCTGTCGTATCTGCGCGATCTGGGTTGGCCCAATATGCAAGCATCCGGCGCATCCGCGCCTGCTCTTCGGGATCGTCTATGCGGTTGCTGACGATCTGATCGAGCCGGGGCATCAGAGCCATCTGCGATCGCCGATCAGAACGAAAGGCATCGGATTCGATAAATGCTCCTGGATAGGCCCCTTCACTGAGGCTGTCTGGCTGCAGTAGATTGGGATTGAGTATCGCCTGTAGAATGCCGCGAGGCGTCTTCCAGGTCTGCCCGTTGTCGTTCTCCTTGAGCGCATCATAGAAACGATCAAGTGCGTGACTGGTAAAAGGGAACAACCCGACGCCTGCTTCTTCTCCGAAGATGTCGAAGCATAACGACTGGCGCGGGCAGGTCTCGCATCGATTGGGCGGTGCGACGTCGACGCCGTTGCGCACTTGTGCAAGCCAGCCGTCGAGTGCGGCGGGCCCGGCCCGCACTGCGGCAAGATATCGCACAGCAAACGCTCGCCGAGTGTCGTCTTCGCGCAGCGTTGCCACATCCTGCAACCCGCCCGTCGACTGCCCTAATCGCACCTCATGGGTGATACGCTGCCGGTAATTTCCTTGCAGTTTTTCAAAGTATGCCGGCGTCACGCCGACCACCGAGATAAGGGGGCAGACTGGCTGTTCGCCCCCGTCGCCCTTAGCCGCTGCATTGAAGACGAGGACGTCGATCAGGCTGTCGTCGAGCCCTTCCCAACTGGTAATGTCCTCGAGCAGTAAGACCAACCGCTGCCCCCGGTCGGCGAGCGCTTCACGTACTTGGCGGAACAACGTTTTGAGGCCCTGGGCTGAGACGCCAAGCACGTTTTGGATTGCGTCGTTGCGCCGCAGATTGAGCGCCCGGACGAGGCTCAGGCTGGTGGGAAACTGGCCGGCATGTTCGTCGGCGAGTTCGTCGGCTAGCCATTCCTGGTCGCGATACGCCCTGATCGTTTCGGCCTCGCGTGCGAGCCGACGGGCGAGTTCCTGACTGTGCACGATCGTCGCGGTGCCCCGCAGCGACGGACAGATTTCCCCCAACTCCTGCACATCGAACAGATCGAACGACGCCGTCGCAGAGTTTCGTTCGCCACCCGCTCCTTCGAGCAGCCTAAGGATGCGCGACGGCGCTTTCCATTTTGCCTTGACGGTCGCGTTCGAGAGGAGTTCGGCCGGCCAATACTGCTTGCACCAGACCACATCAGGAAGCGGCACGTCGAAGTGACCCGGTTCGAGCGTATTGGAGAGGGTGCTTAGGAAGATATTTGCGCGGCCTTGCGACGATGCGCGTTGCCGCTGCCCCAGATTGTCGAACAGCGGTGCGAATTCGGCTGGGAGTCGATCGCGCAATTGGCGCAATGCGCCTTCAAGGCTGCCATCGGCCCGGCGGAGCAGCAACTTGATGTCGTTGGCATGCGGCCAGTTTACCGACAGCCAGCGGATGAGATGCGATTTGCCCGATCCCGGTTCCCCTTGGACCACGCAAAAGGCATGCTGGCGCAACGGATCGGCCAATGCGTTCAGCACTGAACGTTCGTCGCGGCCCTGAAATTCACCGGCGTCTCGGCCAGCTACGTCGAATCCCTCGATGGGGGTATGAGTCGCGAGGAAGATTGCGTCATCGCCTTCCAGCGCCTCGGTAACGAAGATCGCACGTGCATCCTCGGCGCGCCAGCATGCGGTAAGCGGCGCGTTCATGCGCTAGCCTGCGGAAAGCAGATCACCGTCGAGAATGCGTCGATCGCGTGAGCGCTATCTTCACTCAACCTCAACCGCTCGGCAGCATCGCCACTTGGCCGCAGGCTGATCGTGCCTTCGTCATGTAGGTCGCGCAGAGCGATACTAAGCAAGGGCGACAACCGCCCAGTTGCCGGCACGTGGCTGATGCGAGCGCAGGCCTGGTTGAACAGCCGCCCCCTGTCGAGATACGGCATTCGTGTCGCAATCAGCGATACAAATTCTCCAGCCGGCAAACTGGTGTTTGCCGCGAGGGCGGAACGCCGCAACTCGCGGGTGACCCGATCTGCAGGCGTCGGGAAATCAGGCATCCGTTCAAAGGGCAGCGCGATGCCGAGACCAAGGAACGAAAGCCACCGGCGCCAAGCGACCACCTTGGTCGGGTTCATGGTTTTGCCGTCATCGTCCTCGCCGGCGAGCGCATCGTTGGCGAGATCAGCAAACTCCTCGCGCCCAGTCTGGTAGATCCACTCCAACCCGCCGCGCCGGTCGCTTTCGGCCGAAATCCAGGCAAATGCTTCAAGGATAGGGGAATCGGTCTCTCTCGGTGACAAGCCCGCCAACCGGTCATGGACGAGGTCGGCAAACGCAGCGAAATCGAGCGGCGGCTCAACTAGCAGTACCGCTTGATCACGGCCCGCTTCAACAAGTTTGAGGCTCAACGCAGCACCATGCGCGTTGCCCGCCAAGCTATCTTTTGCTCGGAATTCGATGCCGTCTTTGCTGAAGCCGGGATTGAGCAAACTGTCATAGGCGGCGCGCTCGGTAGAACCGCCAAGTGCAGCCAAGCCAGCGACTAATGACCAGACACGTTCTGGGGTCCCTTGTGGGTTTGAAAGCACGCTCATGCTTGATCCGCCGACACGCCGATTTGCAGTGCGAGCATATCCTGTGAATAAGGGGCGTAACGCGAAAGGGTCTGGTCAAGCCTACGCCCACGAACGAGCAGATCGGGACGAGCGACGACGAGAAGCGGCGCTTGGTGTTCGCGACGAGAAAGCTGTATGCGATCTATGAACGCTTCGGCATCGACTGAAGAATCCGGAACAAGAACGGCGGTCGGTAAATCTGCCAATCGATTCTCCCCTGTCCACTCCCGTTCGTCGAGAACGAGACCCAGTCGTGTCGGCGATGCTACCAAAAGCCGAGCGACCCGCTCCGCCAATCCAAATGGCACAACAATCTGATCGATCCCGGCCGAAGAAAGGATAGCGACGAGCATCGCCAAACCTGTTCCGAAGTGCGGATCTGCTGGTGCCAAAATCAATGTGTCTCGGGGGAGCGTCCCCCTTGTGGGATATCTCGCCGTCCAGATTTTCTCCAGGCCAGCGGCGTGCAACCATTGCGGCGGTGCGATACCGGCTTCGCGACATGATGGACAACGACCACAAGGTGGCGCGAACGATCGGGGCTCAATCAACTCAAAGGTTGTGCGGGTGACACAATTCCGTTCCGGATGGCGCATGACGTCGACAAAGGCATCCAGATCCGCCCGCACCTCAGCCAGTTCCCTCGCTCGGAGTTCGTTGATCTTCTGCCACAAATTGTCATTGACACCATCGAGCGCCCGATGGTCTAGGATCTCGATTGTCCAAGAGAATTCTGGCTGATCGCCATCGGTTGCAATCGTCTGCACGCGCAGGACGCCGGCACGCTGCATAAGCGTGAGGAGCGTCATATTCCACCCGCGGTTCCAATCGCCGGCTTTCGGACGGATTCCCTCGCGAAACGCGTCGAGATCGATCGTCATTTGTCGTCGTTCACCGACAAAAGTACGCCCACCTGCCGCTTTAACCATCGCAGACCAACGTTGCTCCGCAAGGTCTCGCGTCAGCCAACCTGCAGTCGCTAGGCCATATGCTTGGCTCACATCATTGGGTTTCGGGCCGTCGATAAAGAGGCACACGGCAAGTCCCTGACCATTGTCTCGAGAAGCGCGGCCAATTTCTTGATACCAGCGTGCAGGACCTTCGGGCAGACAGGCATGGACCACAGTACGGACGTCCGCCTTATCAATGCCCATCCCAAAGGCGGACGTAGCAACGACGATATCAAACGCATCATTTGCCCAGTCTTCGACTATCCGACGCCGGTCTCGAGTGCTGGTGTCGCCAGTGAACAAGGCGACCCGCCTAAAGCCACGTTCCGTGCAAAGACGATCATGGATCGCCTTGGCTGAAGCTATCTCCGTAGTATAGAGAATAAGTGGACGCGGCGCGCGATCGATTACGTGGTCGAGCGCTGCTTCACGTTGAAGGTCCAACTGGAAGTGGCCGATCACAACGTCATGTTCGTACCTCGGAAGCTTGGCATCGACCTCAAGCCATTCGCCGTCCATTTGCCAGCTTTCGCGAAGGATCCTCCTCGAGGTGTCGGTAAGTGTGGCCGACAACAGCACGGCGCGTAGGGCGGGGTTAACGGCCCGCAATCTGGCCAACAGCGCCGGCAAGCGTTGAAAATCTGGACGGAAGCTGCGCCCCCAAGTTTCGACGATATGCGCCTCGTCAATGAACATGTGGGTTAGACGTGCATCCAAGCCATATTCAACCGACGATGGCGTCGCGGCTTCGACGAGATGCACGCTCAATGAAGGGTTCAGCGCTTTCTCCGGTGAGATGAGCAAAATTGGAACGTCACCCCGCCGAAATCCGTTGATTATTGCTTCTGCTTCGAGAAATGGGGTGTCGCCGGTGAGCGCTCGACTGCCTTCCAGACCCGACATGCGAGATAGAGTGCGTTCGTGATCGAGTGCGAGAGCGACCGTCGGCGTTATAACAATAGCACAAGCGCCTGGCTCGGCTTCGCGGCCAAAGTTTGCTGCGATCTGAAACAGGAGACTTTTCCCAGAGCCGGTCGGCATGCTGACCATGAGCCCGGAACCATGAGGCTGTGTGAGTAGTGCTCGAACAGCAGCCTTCTGCGCTATTGTTCGATACCGAGCGTGCTGTGTCAGACGGAGAAGCACCGCATCAGGCGACGCGGTTTCGAATATTCGCCTCGGTTGGGTATCGAGAATCATCGACGCTGTAAGGCCACCGAGACCAGGAGGATCGTCCTCATCAACAATGCGAACTGAGCGGTCTGAGTTAGTTCGAGCTAACCCGAAGCGCACGAATTGCAAATAGTCTTCCACACTGAGAGAGATCGGCAAATCGGCGAGATCGACGCGGCCACCATGCAGGCGAACGAGCGACCGGAGAAGAGCCAACCGGTCCGCTGTGCAACCTACAGCGAGCAAAGCGCGGCGGCATCTTTCGATCGATGAAGCTATCCAGAAAGAATCTGCAGCATTCATCCCGCTCTCCGCTTCTTGTTCTTCTTTCTGCTCCAGCACCCCGAATCATCCCTCCCTTGCTCAAGACATAGTAGATCACGCTCCGCTACAGGAGAAAACAACCAGAAGGCATCGCCGCGGCCTCTGCCGAGTACCTTTGGTTACGTGACCGGGATTTGTCGCCAGGGCCGCATTTTCCTTTGGAAGGACATACGATCCAGCCTCCGATTGGACCAGGCACGTTTCGGTCAGGTCGCTGCAGTCATCCCAATGCGCTGGTCGCGATTGCGCAGCAAGATGAGAATTGGAATTGCGATGAACACCATCCAGGTCTTGCCGACGATCTGGCCTGCAACGAATTCGAGGCTGCCGAACGCCATTTGAAGGAAAATAATGCTGTCAATGGCGAGGCCTACCATACTGCTGACTACTGCAGCCAGCACCAACCCGCGTTTTTGAAGCGGCGTGAAGACGAGAAGATCAGCGATCTCTGAAAATAGGAACGCTGCCGCGGAGGCAAGAACCAAACTCGGAGGCGAGAAAGTGGCTGAGAGGATGGCGCCGGTGATGATGGCGACGATAGACCACGAAAGCCCAAGCCTACGCTGTACAAGATCACGCAGGACAAGTGCGAGGCCAACCATCAGCACCCCGCTCGGTGCGGTCAGACCGGGCGCCACCGGGATGAGGCATGGGCCACCGTTGGGCACGCAGAAGGTACCGACATGCTGGATTAGATAGTTCGCTGCCGGAATGCAGGCAGCGAACGCGGCAAAAAAGGCGAAGCCTTCAATGCGCCGTTGGGTAACAGTGGCCGTGGTCATCCGCATCTCCCTGCGATCATGTGAGTTTGGGTTCTGTATTTTTCATAACCATTCGCGCGCAAGGTGCAGGCTGGACAGGTTCCACAACCGTAGCCCCATGCATGCCGATGTGAACGGTCACCCGTGTAACAGGTGTGGCTATCCTCGATGATCAGATCGACGAGTTCTCGGCCGGCGACTTCTTCGGCCAACTGCCACGTTCCTGCCTTGTCGAGCCACATCAACGGCGTGTCGACCACGAAGCGCTTGTCCATGCCGAGGTTTAGCGTGACTTGCAGCGCCTTCATCGTATCGTCGCGGCAGTCGGGATAACCTGAGAAATCAGTTTCGCACATACCGCCGACCAAATGACGGATGCCGCGGCGATATGCGACCGAAGAGGCAAGTGTGAGAAAGAGAAGATTCCGTCCTGGGACAAAGGTGTTCGGCAAGCCGTCCTTCGCGATCGTGATCGCCATGTCTTGCGTAAGGGCGGTTTCGGAAATCTGGCCGAGGACGCTTAAGTCAATCCGGTGATCTTCGCCAAGTCGTCCCGACCACTCGCCCCTTAGGTTTCCTATCTTACTCAAGATGATTTCGCGACAGACCATCTCAACGCTGTGTTTCTGCCCGTAATCAAAACCGATGGTTTCGACGAGATCGAAACGGGACAGCGCCCAGGCCAGACAAGTTGCCGAGTCTTGGCCGCCAGAAAACAGCACAAGTGCACTTTCCCTCACTGCATTGATCCTTCCAACGCTGTGCTTACTTCGGGTGTCTGTTCGGCTAACCAAAGCCGTTCGCGCTGGTCAGCCCTGACCTCCCTCACAAGGTAGTCGGATAGCATGGCGATATCGCCACTAACATTCTGGATTCCGCGCCAACTGCGCCGTTCGCCATTTCCGAAATCCCATTCGCCTTGGGTCCAAGCAGTCTTCGGCCTCAGGCAAGCCAGACCGACCGCGAACTCTTCCCGTTTCGTCGCCTTGTCGAAGTAGGCAAGCACCTCCATCACATGGCCCATCGCGATGACCCCAGCACCATGGAGCAAACGCGAGGTTTTCGGCTTGTGCCCTTCCCAATCGCCCGGAAAGCTATTTCGGACCGACCAATAGAACTCGTTGATCACGTCGTAGCAACGCGCGATGCCATCCGGTTCCTGAAGGAACTCCCGCATGATCCCGTCGCTCGCGGAATTCATGATGACCTTTTGGATCGCCGTGTCCTTCACCACCCCGTCCGGGTTCGTATGTTGGTGGATCAGGCCTTGAAGCGCCGATCCTTCTGTGAAGTTCAGGCGCGCAGTCAGTTCGGCTGCCAATGCGCGTTCGCCCATCTTGCGGTTCAGACCCTGCATCGTGGGCAGCAACTCGTAAATTAGTGACTTGGGCAGCGGCCGAGCGGAGTTGATCAAGACGAACTGACGCTTAAGTTCTGCCTCGTCGCGGCAGACTATAGCTGAGACGAACAGTTGAAAATTGCTTCGCGACGTTTGCGAAAGCGCGGTTAGGCGTTGTTGTCCGTCGACAACCAGACCCGGCTTGCTAGCCGAGGTTTCGATTTCGATCCGGCAGTGACCGTTCTCCTGCCGGTCGACGACCTTCAGACCGCCAAGAAATGCGACGACGATCGGATTGGGCAGGACGGCGTCGTCTTGTTCAAGATAGTCACGGATGTTTCGGATGTGGCCAGCGATTTGGGGGCGTTGAAAGCCACTTAGACTGCCGTCGCTCTCCCGTCCAGCTCGGTCAATCGACGCGAAGCTAAGGATGTCAGCAGCACTGGCCGAAAAGGTCAGTACGTCATGCGCCGCGCTTTGTTTGGCATAGACCGCGGAAAAGGACCTAAGCGACTTCATAAGATGACTGTTCTTTCAGTTTTTTTAGATGGTTGGCATAGACATGGAGGTTGTGTATGCCGCGCCGTTTGTTGCGATTGGAGGCCCGAAAGAGCATGACCTCGATCGAGGCGTCGCGGCAAATCGGGCAACCACAGTTGGTCCAGGGACGATCCGACAACGTGCGCTCATATCGAGCCCGTAGGTCCGCAATCTGGCGCGTTCCGGGTAAGTTTTGTATCAAGTCGCCAATCGTAGCTGGGACAGCATAAGCCAGGACTGTTTCCACAGTTTCCTCTAGGTCTGCCGCGCCACGGTCGTATCGACGCAACGCGCCTAATGCGTCCGCTTCCATCTTCTGTAGGTCCTCCTGATGAAGGACGCCCCGCTTCGCCAGGTTCATCAGTTTGGGGTTTTCGATGGCCTGCGGCACGCGGATCGCGGTGTAGTAGTTCAAAGCACCGCCAACTCCGGGAAGATAGTAGTTTGACTTCGCATCCTTGAAGGCGCGGATCAAAGGCGAGGTAGTGTCGAAACTGGTGATCCCTTTGCCAATGAAGTCCGAGATACTGTCGGCCTTCGCGAAACCGAGGACGTGCAGACGGGTAGAGGTCGGGATGGAGTCGCGAATTGCGGTGACACAGGCCATGATCTGGGGAGCCTTGAGGGGGACAGTGCCTCCCAAAGCAAGATAGTCGTACCCCATCGCCACAAGCCTGCGCGCGGCTTCGGCCATGCTCGCAGGTGACCACCCCTGGATGACACCAAGCGGGCAGAAGCGATTGCTCATGTGTCGGGTTGCCTTGAGAAACGCCTCAGCGTTTGCCTGAGTTATGTCAAAACGACGGAGGTTCTCTTGGCTGCCCCCAGACATTCCCGGTAGGCCATCTACGAAGTCGAATATGATATGGTCACTCGAGCATCCATGCGTGAAGCGGCCGTCGTCGTAAAATTCGGCCGTGTCTTCGGGCGTGTAAGGGGGCACATCCTCGTTGTGGTAGGAAAACGCTCCGCAATCACCGAAGATTTCTAGTGCCGCATACCGATGATCCGTGAGGCGCAAGAATTCTCTCGCACCTACGCGACGAAAGCGCATTGCCTGTGCTTCGGTATACTTCCCTGAAATTCCGCTGGATGCACCACCGCCTACAATTGCGCGGGATACCAGCATGCCTTGGTACGGCGCATAGCCCAGGGCTTCGTGTGGGTAATGATCGTCCCAATATGGCCGGCGACCCTCTGCATTGCGGTCCCGGATGAAATCAAATCCTGGATCGACATAGTCGAGGCTGTCGGCGAATATGAATTTCATCGCTGAGCCCTCGAAAGTTCGCGATCCTTAGCGATCAGATACTGGCTGAGACGGTTTATATGTTGTGGTGTGCCTTGCACTTCGTTCCATGCCATATCCATGCCCGATGACCAGCGCCCTTCAGTCCATGCGCAAAAAGGCGCAAGGCGCGCGAGAGCATTCTTAATCTCGGCCTTTTGATCTTCTGCAGACTCTGTTCGCAGCATTATCGTGTCCATAAGCGCAGCCATAGACTTGATGCCTGCTGAATGCATCAGCCTACTTTGTGTCGGGTCCTTTCCCCATGCCTCAGGGAACGTATCTTTAACGGCACTCCAGTACTCGACTAGTGATTGAAAAATTTGCTCAAGGTCTACAAACTCTTCGCCTCGTAAGATCGACAGTGCCCCATACCCCGGGCGCAGGTTTTGCTTCAGGGAAGTCAGTAAGGCTTGGTCCGAAACCACTCCGCCCGTAGCGCTCGAAGCACGCTTGATCAGTCCAAAGAACGGAGAGGAGGGTCTCGTATTCAGTAGGTTGCATAATTCTGATGGGAGGCGCTTTTCACTCAGATCTCGAGGAAGCAGGGTACCGACTTCAGGAAGTAGTTCGTTAATTAGCCTTGCTTCCAAGGGTTTCGACTTATTCACAAGAATGAACTGCTCCCTCTGAGTCTTTACGTCCGGCGACACAAAGGCAATGACCGGAACGGGAAAGGCGCTGTTCCTGGCTCGAGACAGAGCTAACGATCGTTGTTGACCGTCGACGATCCAAGCAGCGCGTAGGCCTTCCGGGCGAAGCGGTATAGTTAAGGTGCCTGACCGACCGACGTCACTAAGACCTGCGGGAACCGGGCCCCTGGATGGCTCAAACTGGACCTCGCGAGACAGCGCTAGGATGATTGCGTTCGGAAAGAGAACAGGGCCACTATCAAGGAACTCAACGATCGACTTTACATGGGCTTGAATTTCCCGGCGTTGAAAGCCCTGAAGTTCCCCACCATCCCTTTTAATCCTTGAGATGTCAGCAACACGAAGGATGTCTGCAGCACCAATGAAGAAAGCATACAAATCGAATGCGCCAGCCTGTTGCGTACGAATTGCTCGAAGAAGAATTGCCTGCTGAGGTTGCGGATCTGAGGCTTGCGTCATACGTAACCTGCCTCTTCGAGTTCTCGAGCAAGTCTTGAAAAGCGTGACTGCTCGCATGCGATTTGCATGTCGTCCCTCAAATGCCTCAGAAGGCGACCTTTATTTCCGCCCAAAGCATGCCAGGCCTTAAGAAGCGTAGACTGAACCTCCGCGTCGCTCATCTTCGAGCGCCGCGGAATTTCAGGATGTCTCATGCCATCGAGTGATCGTAGAACACATGCACGGTCGTCTTCGACCATTTGGTATTCGGATGTGCTGATTATTCCTGAGAAGTGCTTAAGGGCTCGACTCGCAAAGTCACTCTTGGTGCCAGGCAGAGAACTGTCGGGGCCATCAAGTCGCCCGTCATACGGCATCACATAGTGCCGAAGGGTGGAACTGGAGAGTGTTCGTATTCCCGCTGTGAAGATCCGCACTCTGTCCAAGGTCTGAGAATCCAGGTGCGTGAGTTCGTCGGCAATCATGTCAAGGTACGTTTGTGGCAACGCGAGATAGATGCGCCCAGTTGACCCATGAAGCAGTCGAGATAATGACCCGTGCTGGAACGCTGCCCGCCACCAGTCGGCTGGCTTTGTGCCGGGAGGGCAGCGCGATAGCACGTTCTCGTCGGTCGCACCTGCTGTCGTGAGTGAATAGGAAGGTGCTAGCGTTTCCGGTTCGACAACTCCGAGGCCAGCCGAGATGACGGCCAACCGAATGCCCAGATCCCTCGATGTAGACAGAGCTTCCGCAAAGGAACGCCCGCCGTAGAGAGCCGTCGGAAGATACCTCTTGGTCGAGGCGTTGAGCCTAGCTCGCCATTCCACTGCCACAGCTTCAAGACTGTCTGCAACAAGTTCTGCAGCACAAAGGGTAGCATCGACGGGCGCGCGTTTGCGTCGGGAACAGGCCACCAAGATCATCTCGACATCGCCTCCGCCACCACGCCCCGCCCCGAGGTGCTCGCACGAGTTTCCGTGACCCCTTTCTGCAATCTTGGGGGCAGTAAGTCAACGATACTACGCAAAGCATTTTGAGCACACCGCAGTTTCGGTCTTCGTAGTGTTGTGCTACACAATCAAGGGGGCACAATATCTTGCGTCGGCCCGCTCGCTCTGCGCTTGCAAGGTCAAGTCACCTTGCTCTAGCAATGGCTTCACCGGACCTCTTTGCGCGAATCTGGAACCGACTGGGAGTGAAGACCTGCAAAGTGCAAGCCGAGTGTCGCGTGGTTCAGGCCTTGAACTTCGATGCGCCTAGGTGTGCAGTCTCGGCATTTGGTGGAGCGGGTCAAGGACGGATCGATCCGGCTTTGAGGTCCAGACCTTGTGCTTCGGTCCACAAGCACGTCCCGACGGAGCGCCATCTCCAAGATCGTAACGCCTACAAACAGAGCCGCGCCGCCGCTCTCGCCGAGTGGCGCGGCGGGTGTTGTCAGAAGAACTTCACTTGAGACGAGTGGGGCGCCCGGCTAGCGTTCTGTATGACCAAACGCTCCCCCTTCCGCTACTTCAAGACCAGCCCTGAGATCATCCGCCTGGCGGTCATGCTCTGCATCCGCTTCCCGCTCTCGCTTCGCAACGTCGAGGACCTCCTACACGAGCGAGGCATCGAGATCAGCCACGAGACTGTGCGGTACTGGTGGAACAGGTTTGGTCCAATGTTCGCCCCCGAGATCAGGGGCAAGCGGGTGGAGGCGATGCGCGCTTGCCGCCAATGGCAGTGGCATCTGGACGGGCATTGTCAGAAGAAACTGATCTGCTAACCTGTGGGTCAGGAATTTCAGGGGCGGTCGCGTCAATCTGCTTGGCAACAGTCAAGCAACACTGGAGATTTGCCGGACGGCCGAGCGAGGCGGGCGCAGGAAGGCATCACCCAAGCATTCTTCTGACAAAGCCGTGGGCAAAGTTCGGCTGTCTGGCGCCATGGGCGCTATTCACCTCGCGTGCGAGCGACTGCTATGAACCATGACTCGAACTGGAGCCGGATATGGCAGTGAAGACGCGAACGATATCGACAACATCCCGCTCCGTCTGGCTGAGACGGATTGATCCGACAGCCACTCCGCCGAGTGCTGCGGCATGGCAAGGTCTGGCCCTCACAGCGATCGGCAACGCGGCGGCGCGTGAGACGTTCATGACCGCAACGCCACACATGGCCTCGATCTGGACGGACCTGTTTCAAAGCATCTTGGCGCCCGGCCCACAGCTTCGCTGGAAAGACGACGGTCCCGGCCTTGGCAGAGATGCGAAAACTGCCTATTCTAGTCTTCTCGGTCGTTACATGGCGCGCGCCTATCTGACTGCCTTCGAAGGCGTCCGGGTCTTGGTGCCACTGGACTTGGCCAAGCGGCGGCTAAAGGGTACGCCATTTCAGATACGAAAGGACCCATTGGGCAACGGCCTAGAAGCGGATTGGATCGGTCTGGACGCGCATGGTCTGGTGATCGCTGAAGCCAAGGGGTCTCACGACAAGGCATTACGTGCATGGAGAGGTCCCAGTGGCACACCGTCTGTCTTACAAAGTGCGATCGGCCAGACCGAACGGACCGCCGTGTTCGTTCGTGCATCCAGCCGCAAACTTCCATCTAAACGCTGGGCTATCGCATCCCGCTGGGGCACTCAGGAAGACGGCCGCGATCCAACCTTGATCGCGTGGGATCCTGAAGAAGGAAAGCTGGATGAGGAGGACTACAGATCACTCGAACGAATTTTCTTGCAGGCTGACATCCAGGCCGTTACGGCCGGGATGCGCTATGCGGCTGAAGTTGGCGCCATCGGCATCGCTGGAGGTTTTGGAATCAAACCTACTGTTGAGCTAGGCGCGGGAATCAGGCTCAAGGTAGGCGCGCGCCCGATCGAACCCGGCCTTGTGGTTGCCCTTGGCCCATTCGGTGCTATGCCCATTCGAAATGCCAACGATCTGCCGCGCATAAGGCAGGCGCGCGAAATTGCGCCCAATATCGTCTTGGCGTCGCTGTCAACCAACTATATCCAATCAGTTCGCGAAGGGGAGTCTTCCGTTGACTATTCTTTGCACACCGAGGACAGAGCCGCATCTCAAGGCGGACTCACGGTAATCTGGCCCTATGAAATAGAGGAGGTTCAGATCGACGAATAGCCGCGCGCGCAATCATCGTTGGCTCCGTTTACGTAGGTGCGAAGATGAAGAGCGTTGTTCGTGTTACATGCTGCGTGATGCACGAACGTCATTAATGCGAACGCTGCACCACTGCGTAAACCGGCCCGATGAATGACTGCGGAGGGTCGTTTACCGCGATAAAGACCCATGCATCATTTAAAATTACAGGCGCTGACATGACTAGGGTCAGGACCCATTGATCTTGCGTCTGCGGCGTGATTCAGCCTCCGTAAGGAGACTGAGCGATGAGCAACCTTTTCTGGCTGACGGAGGCGCAGATGGCGCGGCTGCAGCCTTTCTTT
>NZ_JBXVVT010000014.1:0-12130 GCF_057219935.1 Tabrizicola sp. T74
ACTGGCGACGTGTTGCTACCCGATACGACAGGTGCCACAAGGTCTTCCTCTCCGCCGTCGCTCTCGCTGCAACTGTCATGTTCTGGCTATGAAGCAAGAACGAGTCCTGACCCTAGCCTCGCCGGCAGCGCTGAGTGTAGTGTTGCAATTTGTTTTGTGTGAACGAGTAAGGGGGCTCTGTTGCACAAATCAACTGAGTGTCGAGGCTCCTCCTTCCCCGGAGATACTTATGCCACAGCTACTGTGACAGGGGTGCCGAGCGCAGTGAAGCCGTCAGGACGGCAACGCGCAGCTGGAACTCTGTGACCTGACGCTCGAAGTCTGGGCGGACAGACGCTGCCACAGCATTTTTGCACGGTGCATCTTGGTCTATGCACAGTTTCTCAGTGATACCCGCTCCATCGTCGCGAGACTGTACTTCCAACGCGCTTTAATGTGCGCAGGATTTCGTCGCGTGCGATGCTGCGGCGTTGTCCGGCTTCCAGGGCTTGGCTCCCTTGCAGGGCGGAATGATCGCGGCAGCCCCGCGAGTGGCGATAGAGTTATGGCACTTGCGGGTGTGGAAGGCGCCGTCGGCGGTGACGCTGTCGATCTCTTGCTCGGGAGGGATCTGGTCGGGAAGTTCGGGTAGCGTGGGCGGGTCGCCCACATCGCCGGTGGTGAACTCGGCCGCCCGAATCTCAAACAACTTCTCGTCGATCCCAATGTAGATCTTTCGCGAGACGCGTGGTGTCATGCCTCCGTGTTCGCGGGCGTTCTACTCCCCCTCGCCTACGACGTTGATCCCGGTGCTGTAGAGCAACAGGTGCCGGGTGCCGTCGGAACTCCGGTAAGGGATGTTCACCTTTAGGGCCCTTTGTCTCCGAGACAGGGTGCTCAAATTGGGCAATCCCCAGTCCACGCCGACCAGTCGCAGCAGGCTCTCGACGAATCCAGTTGGCTAGCTGAGCGCCATCCAGAGCAGCACCGTCGTCGTCAGACAGGTGCGGACGTCTGCGACGCTGTAGTCGCGCTGTTGGTCACGCTTGCCACTGTGCGCGGCCTCCCAAGTCATGGCAGGGTCGAACCAGATCGACAGCGAGACATGGCGCTTGAGCGCCGTGTATTGGCTGGCCTGTTCCGGGTCTCTTGGCCGGGGATGTTCGTCTGCTCATGCAGACCAGCTACCAGGCCGGATTCACGAGATGAATCTCCCACGGGACATGTGCAAAAGAGCCCATGGGATCTCTTCGTTGCTCCGTGGCTCTACCGACAGGGAACCACGAGACTTAGGAAGACAGCCTGCTTAGAGCGCGGTGGCATCAACTGACACATTCTGCGTCCCGAGGTATGTCAGAAACCCGCTCTGCATAGCTACCCCCGAAGACCACGTCGCTCCTTCGGCCTCGGAGGCGGACGACATTGATCTTCCGCTGTACCTACTCTATGAATGCATAAAGATGTGGCAGATCATGGCAGCCGCCGAGCGATTATGTATTCAGTGTCACAGGACAATGACCTGCGATCTGGCAGAGGTTATCAACCCTTAGGTGCCAAAACCGCCATCTACGCACTAGCTAGCAGTATTGTGCAGTTGCCCTTACGAGAAGATGAGACCGTGCACCGCAGAAAAGTTCAATCAAACGTGAGTAAGCGCAATGCAAGGAACGGCCGCTGTGAGTGAACCGCCTCACACGCTTCGCAAATAAGCTCGACAACCCAATGAACGAACGCTCAACTCGACACTATGTTCCAACCAATTCAAGTCAAGCTCAACGGCTAGCGAGGCGACTCCTTGCCATTGAGGAGCCGCGGATTCTGTACTTGTCAATCCCAAAATGTGGTTGCACATACGTCAAGAATGTTCTTTGGTACCTAAAGCATTCTACCTTTCACCCTAATCCTGTTCGGGTCCATGACGATGATGTACAGTTCTCGAGGGCGTCTGACTTATACTCGGATCCACGCCTGATCCAAGCGGAAGAAGTCGCATTTACCGTGCTCCGGAATCCGATTGATCGCTTTTTATCTTTTTACCTCGACAAGATAATTGGCAAGGGAAGAGAAATGTATGTTCCGTTGGCGCAGATATTGATTGAGCGTCACAGGTTGATAGAGACACCAGTCTCGCTGCGGGATCACCATTACAATTTATCCATACTCTCTGGCTGGATCCAACGCAACCTCGATGATGCGGTCGACTTGCCAAATGAAGCGCACTGGACGCCGCAAACTCATCGCGCCAACATTATGCAAGAATTCAATCTAAAGCTACTGACGCTAGATAAGCTGAGCATAGGCTTGGAGGCACTGCTTATGCAACACACTCCCAGTATTGCAGTGATCCTCTCGCGGGCAGAGCAAAACAGTTCAACAAAGACCCATCAGAAGGCAGAGCTATTGACTCCAAATATACGAAGGAGCATTAACGAAACCTATCGTGGTGACCGCCGGCTGTACAGGCGGACATCGTCTGCTTGGGAAAGCATCGCCGTCGCTACGGATGGCGCAATCAGGGTGCCCCGATACCGTGAGATTGTGGAGGCATAAGAGCTCGCGCCTTCGCCGGCTGGCTGGTCTTGAAAGTGAGAAATAGCTCAGAAGTTGAAACAGTGAAAATCTACCTTGTAAACGACACTTCTTCGTCCAATCATGCGGGCTGCAGAGCAGTAATGCGATCTCTAGAGAAGGTAATTTCGGAGCTGCCTGGGGCTAGTATCATTGGAAGGGTCGATCTTGCCTCTATGTCGGTTGACCCACATCTCTTTACAGTATCGGATGTCGTATTCATCAATGGAGAGGGAGCTATTCACCATTCCGGGCGTCGGGCTAAATTCTTACTTAACTTAATCCTCAGGGCAAAGCTATCCCGCAAGCGAATCGTGCTTGTAAACGCATTGTTCCAACAATATGAATGCCCAGCGACAGACTTGCTCAAAGACTTGACACTGTTGACAGTCAGGGAGCCCAGAAGTGCGGCATTTGCGAAGCGGTTCGGTGGTAATCCAACAACATTTCTGGATTCTGCGGCAGATCCCCAGTTCCTTGGATTGGGTAAGTCGCTACCTCTATATCATGGTTGCGTGATTGGTGGATTTCACGAGAAGGGACTGCTTTACGATCCCTTTGCTGGAATAGTAGGCCAAAGATTGACAATGAGGAATAATTCGTTTGAAGATATTGTCGCAACGCTTCGTTGCGCTGAAGTCTATTTGACGGCCCAGCATCACGGCGTGTATGCGGCTGCTTTAGCAGGCTGCCCCTTTGTGACCACGCCGTCTAATAGCCACAAGATTGAGGCATTTATTGAGTGGACTGGCCTACCTATTCCAATATGCATGAAAATAGAGGAGGTGTCCGCCGCAATGCTTTATGCAATGCGAAATCGATCAATGTACTCGGAACTTGCGGAATTCATGCAATCCCAGACAGTCCTAACTTCAAGAGTCTTGGCGTCTGCGTTGCTGTGACATTGGGGTTCCAGCCTCGCGAAGCGTATGCACTTCCACATAATTCAACGGAATTGCTGTACGCCTTCGCATAGATCACGCCCATCGCACTGCTTCGCGGCAATGTTCAGCGCAATACTTTCAGCGCAATACTTGGAATATTCTGTAGATCTGCGGATCTCGTCCTGATTTTGCAACGCTCTGCTGTAGGCGCGCAAGGAACTTCCGTGACTTTACCCTTATTGAGTGATTCCTGAAGTACCAATGAAGCATTCCGGGAAAGTCCCACTTTCTTTCTAATGCATCGGAAAGTTTTGTGGAAAACTCACCCTGATTTCGAACTGTCTCAACCAAGCTCGAGTGGTCAGTTCGTCCGAACACAATGGAAGGCTTGTTGTGCATAAAAGCCTCGAAGGTAACGGAAGAGTTCACTGAAACGACCGCCACAGCGCGTTCTATAATGTCGTGAACGTTTGCGTGTGTTATCCATAAATTGCCGCGGTTGTTCAAAGCCTTCTCTAAAGCACTAAGCCCAAGATCCACCTCCAACGGGTGCGGCTTTACTACGACTTGGCGTGAACCGCTGCCTTGCAGGACCTCATTAATCATATCAACCATTGACATGAAGTGCTGGCGCTTGGCGTATGGATACCGTCCCTGCAAGAAAACAGCAATGCAGCCCTCTGGAAGGCAATTTCCTGAGATTTGTTGATTGTAGCGTGATCGCCTTCGCTCGACAAACTCAGCCCTCAGTTGTTGTGCGAAGGCGTCTGCTGCACGGCGCCGCACTTGATGGGCATCAAAGTGATGGTTCCTTGCAGAGCTGTTCGCGAGTATACCGTCCGTGTCAACATGCCAGAAGCCTTCAAGGTACGAAAGTGAGGAATTGAGCCATCCAACGCCTCTCACTGACCCGCCGTGAACAAAGTGGAGATTGTTGTCTCCGGGCAAGTTTACGATTGTTCCGGTTGTTTGCTTTATCGGGTCGATTTCAATTTCTTCGCCGCACTGTTCAGCTAAGTCCGCAATTCGCTTGTAGAGCTCAAATCTAGATGCAATGCGCCAGTTACTCAGTCCATCGCGATTAAGGTGAAACACGATCCTTGGCGCCACAGTCGACTCCGTTTCTTGCCAGACTTTATAACCTCCGGCGCCTAAAGCCTTGGTTTACGGCATTTACATGTTGTGCCTCCAGTTTGTCCATTTAATTGAACGAGAATGTCCATTGCCGAAAGCCCCAGAAGGGTGTGCGTCGGTCACATTATCGCAGTCGGGGTTGTCTTTCAAGTTTTCCTAATGATGGTTCTCGCTTCTGGCGTTGAGTCGCTCAAGGAAGTTCTTCTGCGAGGGCAGGAGAGGACTTCGGTATGGCAGTTAAAGGAGGGTTTGCGACTGGAGGTTGGAGTGCCTTCCAGAGGTCCCTCGTGGCAGTGGGAGGTGGGAAGCACGGATCTACCGTCGATCGCTGCCACCGCGATCTGCTGTCATCAGTTGGGGCTTATATCCTTGTGGGGGATTGATTCTACTGAACTTCGCATGAACAAGAGGCTTAGGCGCCTTTGCGAGCCCCTTGACTCGGCGCTACACATTGCGATTTATGTATTGGCGGTTCCTGGCATGGTGGGTCTAGTGATGCTCGGGCCTGAACGCTTCTTGGCGCCTGATCAGAATTTGTAACACTTGCTTAGAATGTACTTTCATCGCTGAACTTATCGCTATTATAATCGAAGGTCAAAAGGGCTTGGAGTTCTGGTGTGCGCTGTTCGGACGGTCCGACGTGTCTTGTGGAAGATACCCAAATTCAAGGAGTTTTTGCGGTGGGAGGGAAGCTGAAGGTGTCCGTTCGTGACTCAGTGGTAGTTTGGGATTTTTCCGACTTTTCAATCGATCACAATACTCTCTTGGAGAGAGTTTCTGAGGTTTCGGCAGTTATTGAACAGGTAGTTCTTGCGGATGTTGCGCGGTTAGGTATGGATGATGATGAGCATGCAAGATTATTGCCTTTGTTTTTGGCTGCGGATCTGACCTACCAAGCTCGTTTGTATGCTGCTAAGGTTGCGGCACATGGGATGATTGATGTACTGGCCGGCAGGCTAACTGGTGCTCAAATGGGTTATCCAGAATTCGATGGCCCGCTTGACCTTGATGTGTGATTTCGGTGTTTCTCGACTTGTGGTGCGACGATTTTTGAGGAGTGCCCTGCAAGGTTCGGTCGAATTTGTTCGCAGTGAGCTGTGTTCCGATAGTCCGCCGATCTGTTACAGGGATAAGGGGTCCTAATGCACGGGCACGACATAAGATCGGTCGACGCATCTTTCTGTCTGCTCATTTGGTGTGTTTTCGCAGAAGCATGAATAGTTCGGTGTCAGGAAAGAGTGCTTTGAACTCCAAGAGTTTTTGAGTTTCTGTCTTGTTGGACTGCCTGATCAGGTTCTGGTAGCGCTTCCCCTTTTCTGTTGCTCCTAGTAGTCTGGTAGCCATGATGGCAAAGACCAGCCCCCGGTGATCTCCCGACGCGATGATTGCTTCCGCTTCACTAGGCATTTCCGAGGGATCGTTTTGCCTGAAGGCATCAAGCGCAAGCGGCAATCGATACCATCCTGGAACGACAGTGTAGCGATCTTTGACGGCCCTGATCTTGCCGACACCTGCCTCCCAGTCTCCTTCTAGACAGTCCAGCCACCCGATCTTCACGACGGTGTCCAGGTTTGAGGGATTGAGGGAGTTGGCCATTTGCAGTGCACGCCTCGCTTCGGAGAAGCGACCGAGTGCGGTCAGGATCGATCCAAGCGCCTCATGTCCGTCTGCGCCACTGGCGTCCAGTAGCAACGCCCGGTTAGCGGCTTCCAGGGCCAGGTTGATGCGCACATCCTTCGGATCGGCACCCGCTTCGATCCATTTCACGAGGCGCACGAACCCGAGCGCTGCCCAGATCTGGCTGACCTGTGTTTCCCGCTTGGCGAGATCTTCCAGGCAATCCGTCGCAGCCATGTATGTTGCGCTTTTGGTGAGATCGAAGGACTGCCAGGTTAGCAAGCATCGAAACTCCGAGGTTCCAGCCTTCCACTCCTGGTTCTCGTCATTCAGGCGTGCGCGCCCAACCGCATCGACCACCCCCATCGCGCCGCCAAGTTTCGACGCGATGCTGCTGATGGCGTCCAGCGTTGGTTGTGGACTCCCCATCGTACCCAGGGAATATCGGAGTTCTTCCGACCATAGGATCGTCCCCAGTCCATCCTTGAGCACGAGCCGAAGCTCGACTTCGAACGCATCTCCGTCAACGTCGATGGCGATGGCGGCACCATCCAGAACAAAGTCCTGCGCTCGGATTGGTAGAAGCGACGTTGAAGTTGGATCCATTACCCGGAATGTGCTGAAGGCCGACAGCTCGGCCGCGAGAAACTCCGAAAGCGCACGGTTCGGAAAGGACTCCGCAATCCCATCGTCCTTCTGAAACGGCCTGACAAAGAGCCTCGGAAACTGATCGGAAAAAGCTGCTTGGACTTCGGGGCTTTGAGCAGGCGGGCGAAGCAAGTACGCCACGAGTACTGAACCCACCAGGGCGGCAATTGCGATGGGCAGGAACTACCAGACCCGCCTGGATGGAGCCGTAGACGCTGTCGAGGCTGCACTCGATTGTGACCTGGTCCAGGGTCGCTCCAGTTCCACATGGCTTTGGCCTTTCGGGATCCGAAGCTTCAATGGGTCAGCGCGTCCTGGCCCCAAGTAGTACATTTCCAGGAGCTTTCTCAATCGCCCGACTTCGACGCGTACGATCGAGTCCTCGCTCGGATCAAAGGTCGAGGGTCGATCAAGCACATCAACCGCGATCGAATAGGCCTTTACAGGCACTCCAGGCCCAAACTTCTGATGATGATCCACTAGATACGTCAGCAGATTGTAACCGCGAGATCCGACGTCCAACGCACCGCTGCGGACGATCCGGTCGAGGGCATCAAGGCATTCGGCTAGGCTCGCCTCGCGTTTCTCTGCGGGCGGCAAGTTGATCGAGGCAGTTGTGCCCGCGCGGTCTTGTTCCATGGTTTACGTGCAATCTGCATGCCAGAATTGGCTGCAGGCTACGCTTCTTTTCGGACAACTCAAGCAAGGGTACTTTGCGCCAGATAAACTCGGACCCGGCTGACGACCGTAAGTGCAAGGTGATCAATTGTTCGACGGATTTCTCGGTCCGCGCGCTTTTCAAACAGCTCAAGAGTGGGTGGCATCGAAGATCTCGATCAGATCGTCAATGACCTGCCTCTCCACTTCACCCAGACCGCCAGCCGACTGAATAAGCTGCGCTTGGACGATAGCATGAATATTGCGTTCATGAATGTCAGCGAGCGTTGGGTTATCGTGTTGCACTCGCTCGATCTTTCCGAGCCAGAACAATGCCTTCGTGTTTCGCATATTGTACCAGAGTCTACCACCACACGCAGTTGCCTTGCCGATGATGGAGTTGACCGGAAGGTACGTGCGGGCACACTTGGCCCGGGAGAAGCTACGGACGATCAAGCTTGATGAGGCGCCTCACATTCCCTACGCCTGACTTCCCACCTCTTCGCGTCCTGATCCGACTTACCGTCAGTTCCGACGCAGTCGCCCCCAGGGAGGTGTGACCCTTCGCCCGGATGTCCACCAGCACCGGCGCCAGGTCAGCCGCGAAGGCCGAAGCGTTGGCTGCCACCGCCGCTCTCAGCGCCGCACCGCATTCGCAGGGATGGTGGGAGACTCGATCCTTGAATGTCGTTCAGAACAGTTTTCCCCAGCATACGGGATTTTCGGATGGCTTCCCCGAAGGAGCGCCCTATGATCGTTTCACATGCGAATATATCTATGTAACATGCAGAAGCGAGAGAGGTCCGGCCTTGGCATACAGTTTCAAAGTCTTTCCCGAGAAACGTGTCGCCTTCTTCCGGTTCTGGGATGATGTCTCGGCGGCATCGGCCAAGGAAGCCTTCGTTCAGTACACCAAGGATAAGAACTTCGATCCCACTTACCTGATGGTCACCGATGCCCGCGGCGTGACCGAGATCCACGCGAACTTTCAGAGCGTTCTGTTTGGAGTAGAGGGGCTCCGTGACCTACTTGCCAAATTCAAGCGTGGGACGATCAGCGCGATCCTGGTCCATGACAATACACAGTTAGGCTACGCAAGGATGCTGGAGCAGGTGCTCGCGTTCCTTTCGCCGATCACGGTTCGGATCGCATTTCGTGAAGACGAGCTTCGTACTGTAGCCCAGCGACCCGACTTGGACATCGAGTTCCTTGCGGCTGGCTGATGGTCGACCTTATGCAGAGACGGACTAGTCAAAAAGGGTGGAACATTGACTGCCAGTCAAGCCAAGTCAATCGCAGAGGATCTACTCGCTCGGTCAGGCGAAGGTCTCCTGACGGGGGATTTTGCCCCGTTTGCGAACTGCTTCATTCTCCCCCAAGACTTTGACACCTTCGAAGGCCGACGTCGAATATGTGAGCTCGAAGAACTTCGCGCGGTGTTCGACGGCGTGAGGGGGCACTTCGAAGCAACGAAGGTCACCATCATGGAACGCCATGTGGTAGCCGCAGAGTTCGTGAGCCAAAAGGAAATTCGATCAACCCACGTAAGCAGATTGGTCGCAGGAGGAAGAATTCTTAAGGCGACCTACCCAGGTATGTCGACCATCAGGTCCACTTCCGATGGATGGAAGGTAGCGAGTGCATCATATGCCCTGCCGCCGGATCCGGGCCATGAAGCTGCCCTGCGTGTGGGAGTTGTTCCGGACTAACCTATCCTAAGCAAGCGAGCGGCCGAACTGTCCCTTAAACCGGTGTTGCGCGAGACCATCCATTAGCCTCTTCACGTTCCCTACGCCCCAGCTCCCTTCGCGTCGCATCCTGATCCCTCGTGTCGTGAGCTCCTCAGCAATCGCCCGCTGCGAGGTGTGCCCGTCCAACTGGATGTCCGCGAGCACCGGTGCCAGGTCAGCGGCGAAGGCTTACAGCACTTGCCGAGACAGCCGCCCTGAGCGCCGCCCCACCTTTCCCGCCTGCCGCAGGCTTTCGGAACCGTTCGGGTTCCCGAGCTTCATCCAACGCGCTTCGCCGACCGCGAGTGACTCCTTGATCCGCCGGGAGATCGCTTCCCGCTCGGCTTGCGCGACGAGAGCCATGATCCCGACCGTCAGGTCGTTCGCTTCTAGCATGTCCACAGCCACGAACCGCACGCCGCTGTCGCGCAGGGCGAGCAAGAACGCCGCATTCCGGCTGAGCCTGTCCAGCTTTGCGATCACCAGGGTCGCGCCGGTAACTTTCGCCAGATGGAGCACCTCGGCCAGTTCCGGGCGGTCGGCCTTGCGCCCGCTCTCAACCTCGGTAAACCGCGCCAGAACCTCGGCGCCACGTGAGACTGCGAAGTCCTCAATCACCTTGCGCTGAGCTTCAAGCCCGAGCCCGCTCGCCCCTTGTCGCGCCGTGGAGACCCGCTCGTATGCCACCAGCCGCTGTCCTGCCGCCATCTTCGACCCCTGTACACACCTGCCTAACGTTCGTTGCGCAGTTACGTACACCGAGAGGCGCGGAAGACGTAGCGCCAAGTGGCGTGAGAGGTCAAAAATAGGTGCAAGAACAATGATCTAACGAGTTGATAGGTGCCCGCAGTAGAGCGAAGCTGATGGCAGGGCAACTCACCTGCCTGGAGGATCGGACGATGGCCCGGAAGACCGCAGCGACGAATGACAAAGCCCTCGACGCCTTTCTGGCTGCGAAGGCCGAGATCGACCGGCTCCTCGCCGAGTTGGCCGCTCTGAGTGCGGACCACTTCCATGCCAGTCCGGACGAGATCAGCTGGGGCCACGACGGAAGCGCGAACCACGTCCGGGAGCGCCTGCAGGAGATCGCGGACTTCACCACCGGCAAGGGCTGATCCCACCTGCTAGCCCTTGCGAGGCCTGCAGAGCCCCACAGCACGCCCCACGCGGGCCTTGGCCCCGTAGAAGGGCTGGCATGCCGCTGGCCCGGACAAGGAGGCCGCAATGGCACGCACCGCGAAAACCAAGGACGATACTGCAACCGAACCCGTCGAGGCATCAGACGCGCCCACCACCACCGAGACCGCTGCGCGCACGCCGCGGCCCGGCAGCAAGCTCGCGCAGGTGGTAGACCTGCTCGAAGGCGAGGCAGGTGCCACCATTTCAGAGATCATGACTGCGACGAGCTGGCAGCAGCACACCGTGCGCGGCGCCCTTGCCGGGTCCATCACCAAGAAGCTCGGCCGCATCTTGACCTCGGAGAGGATCGAAGACCGCGGGCGCGTCTACCGGATCGCGAAGACCGTGATCTGATCCATCGCTCGCAGAACCCATGCGGACGCCGCCTTCACAGGTCGGCGTCCGCAGCACTCATGATCATCGTGCCGTCCGGCAAGAGCTCGGAAAGAAACTGCCTTGTGGCCAAAGTGCCCTATTGACCGAATCGACGTCATTACCTGCAGTTGTACCAAGTGACGTGATCGAGAGGAGTAAACCGTGCGCCATTTTCTGCCTAGTTCATTGCGCTGCAAGTCGTTGTTGCTGTTGTCGTTGTCCACTTTGGCGCTGGCGGGCTGTGGCGGAGGTGATGAGGATGGCGGCGACTGGTTCACCATCTCGGGCAGTCCGGGCGGAAGCGGCACCTTGGGGTCGTTCTTCATGGCTTCGATCACCAATGAATGGCGCAATGCGGCGGCAAGCTTCCGCGAGAACAACCCGCGCTACATCCGGCAGGATGGGACCTTCACGATCAATGGCTCGCCGGTCTTCGCCAACCCGCTGCATTCGTCCCGCGTGGATTATGCCCATGCGTTGGGCCTGACCGGCGCGGGCCAAGTGATCGCGATTGTAGATTCAGGTTTTCTCACAACGCACGAGACCCTGACCGGAAGCATAGTCAGTGTAACGGGTGCTCCGGCCTCGACATGCCCACCCAATTCACAAACCGTATGCAATCTCGTTTCGCATGGCACGATGGTAGCGTCAGTCGCCGCCGGCGACTCCTCCACAATGGTCGGCGTAGCACCCGGTGCCAACCTGATCTTGAGCGACTGGGGGGCAGACAGCAAATTCGACCTCGCCGCTGCCGCCGATGAAGCGCGCAACCGCCGTGCGGTGGCGCAGAACAACTCCTGGGGTCTGGTCGACCAGAGCCAGAATGGCTTGCTTGCAACTCAAGCGAACTTTGACGCAACCTTCGGGGACCCCGGCGGGACGGCCTGGCTAAGCGCGCTGCGCAACTATGCCCTAGGAACAAGCGGCTGGTCGGGCGGCGTTGTCGTCTTTGCCATTGACAACAGTGACAACGGTTCCGCCGGAATCATGGATGGCCTGCCCCTCATTCCCAGTCAGAATGACCTGCAGAGGGCTTGGATCGCCGTCGGTAACGCGATCCCGGTCTTCGACGACAACGGCGTATCCGCCGTTGCCCGCCTGGACTCGTCGCCCTGCTATCAGTCCGGACCCTGGTGCATCATGGCGGACGGGGCCTGGGTGGGTGCCTCGGCTGTGTCGAACACGTCATATCAGTCGGCGACCGGATCGTCCTTTGCAGCCCCACAGGTCTCGGGTGCGCTGGCGCTGTTGGCGCAGGCCTTCCCGAACTTGACGCCGCACCAGCTGCGGTTGCGGATTCTTGCGTCGGCGGATAATACCTTCGCGGGGTTCACAGCGACTAACTCGGTGGACCTGGAC
>NZ_JBXVVT010000015.1:0-2500 GCF_057219935.1 Tabrizicola sp. T74
GGCCATGGTGTGATCTTCGCGAGCTTGGTCAGGGGCGCGGAACGCGGGAAGCCCCGCTGGTTGGCGGGGCGTACGGCATTGATCTTTATGGGAAGATTTGGTTGCGGGGGCAGGATTTGAACCTGCGGCCTTCAGGTTATGAGCCTGACGAGCTACCGGGCTGCTCCACCCCGCGACGCTTTGTTGCAGATGTTCCGCTGCAGCCCGGTATTCTTTGCATTTGTCCGTCCTCGGAGGCTTTGGCCTCCTGCGGGCGGACGGGGCTGCTCCACCCCGCGCCATGTCCCGAGGGCTTAGAGATGCGATCGGGGGGATATCGTTTTTTGAGAGAGGCAGTCTCTTGTCAGGTCTGGCGGTGACCTACTCTCCCACGTCTTGAGACGCAGTACCATTGGCGTGGGCACACTTATCGGCCGAGTTCGGGATGGGATCGGGAGTTTTATGCCTACTATGACCACCAGACCGGAGAAGAGACGGGGGAGTGTCTTGCGACGGCTCCCCGAACATCAGTGATTGTTCCAGGTTTCGTGTTTACGTGCTTTTGACGATCCGAGCAGGGCGTAATGCCTTGCTGTTTCCGGATCAGATCAAGCCAATCGGGCAATTAGTACCAGTCAGCTGAACGCATTGCTGCGCTTACACCTCTGGCCTATCGACGTGGTCGTCTTCCACGGCCCTCAAGGGAGACCTTGTTTTGAAGGGGGCTTCCCGCTTAGATGCCTTCAGCGGTTATCCTGTCCGAACATAGCTACCCAGCACTGCCGTTGGCACGACAACTGGTCCACCAGTGGTTCGTTCAACCCGGTCCTCTCGTACTAGGGTCAACTCTTCTCAAGTCTCCTGCACCCACGGCAGATAGGGACCGAACTGTCTCACGACGTTCTAAACCCAGCTCACGTACCTCTTTAAATGGCGAACAGCCATACCCTTGGGACCTGCTCCAGCCCCAGGATGAGATGAGCCGACATCGAGGTGCCAAACGATGCCGTCGATATGGACTCTTGGGCATCATCAGCCTGTTATCCCCAGAGTACCTTTTATCCGTTGAGCGATGGCCCTCCCACTTGGGACCACCGGATCACTATGACCGACTTTCGTCTCTGCTCGACTTGTCAGTCTTGCAGTCAGGCTGGCTTCTGCCATTGCACTCAACGACCGATTTCCGACCGGTCTGAGCCAACCATCGCGCGCCTCCGTTACTGTTTGGGAGGCGACCGCCCCAGTCAAACTCCCCACCATGCACGGTCCCGGGCCCGGATAACGGGTCGCGGTTAGACAACAAGACGGCGAAGGGTGGTATCTCAAGGGAGGCTCCACGAAGACTGGCGTCCCCGCTTCAATGCCTACCACCTATCCTGCACATCACAGTCCTGTTGCCAATGCAAAGCTGGAGTAAAGGTTCATGGGGTCTTTCCGTCTAACCGCGGGTAGTGTGCATCTTGACACACAGTTCAATTTCGCTGAGTCCACGTTAGAGACAGCGGGGAGATCGTTACGCCATTCGTGCAGGTCGGAACTTACCCGACAAGGAATTTCGCTACCTTAGGACCGTTATAGTTACGGCCGCCGTTTACTGGGACTTCAATTCAGAGCTTGCACCCCTCCTCTTAATCTTCCAGCACCGGGCAGGCGTCAGACTGTATACGTCGCCTTACGGCTTCGCACAGCCCTGTGTTTTAAGTAAACAGTCGCCACCCCCTAGTTTGTGCCCCCCACACACACTTGCGTGCATATGGGGCTCCCTTCTCGCGAACTTACGGGAGCATTTTGCCGAGTTCCTTTAACGTGGTTCTCTCAAGCGCCTTGGTATACTCTACCAGTCCACCTGTGTCGGTTTAGGGTACGGTCTGATGTGGGGCTATTTCCAGGAACCTCTAAGCAGCCCACCCAATCCGATAAGGGCAAACTACCTTCGAGATCCGTCACATCCCACTGGCCCAGGAATATTAACCTGGTTCCCATCGACTACGCCTTTCGGCCTCGCCTTAGGGGCCGGCTTACCCTGCTCAGATTAGCTTTAAGCAGGAACCCTTGGACTTTCGGCGAGAGGGTCTCTCACCCTCTTTGTCGCTACTCATGTCAACATTCTCGCTTCTGATCTCTCCACCGGATGCCTTACAGCCCGGCTTCACAGAAAGCTCTCCATGTCCGTCACCGCCTTGCGGCAGATAAGACATGATGAGCTATATCACAGAACGCTCCGCTACCACGCACATCGCTGTGCATCCTGAGCTTCGGCTCGTGGCTTGAGCCCCGTTACATCTTCGCCGCAGGACAGCTTATCTAGACCAGTGAGCTGTTACGCTATCTTTAAATGATGGCTGCTTCTAAGCCAACATCCTGGTTGTTTTGGCCGTCCCACATGCTTTCCCACTTAGCCACGAATTAGGGGCCTTAGCTGCAGGTCAGGGTTGTTTCCCTCTTCACAATGGACGTTAGCACCCACTGTGTGTCTCCCGGATAGTACTCCACGGTATTCGGAGTTTGCTTAGACTCAGTA
>NZ_JBXVVT010000016.1:0-3827 GCF_057219935.1 Tabrizicola sp. T74
AAAGAAAGGCTGCAGCCGCGCCATCTGCGCCTCCGTCAGCCAGAAAAGGTTGCTCATCGCTCAGTCTCCTTACGGAGGCTGAATCACGCCGCAGACGCAAGATCAATGGGTCCTGACCCTAACTGCATCGCCAAACGAGCTCCGTCACAGTAATCTGCACTCAAGTTATTGCAAGTTGATCAAAACTGAAAAGTCGGTCGCCTTTTATTGAAACTGGAAGCGAAATCCACAATCACGCCAAAATATGGGTGAAAGGCAAACATCCCTACAAAGTACCGTCAGGGAAAGGGGATGAACATGACAAAAGCTCTAAATCTGCAAATCGCTGCAACACAGGGTTCGCTGATCACCGACGCGCACTTTGGACTCAACTTTGTCTCCGACTATGAGAGGATTGGAACCAGAGGGTGGGAGCAATTTGATAACATAGTGAATCGAATCGATGTGAACTATCTGCGCTACCCTGGCGGTTCCACGGCAGAGACGCTATTCGACTTCCGGAATCCCAATCGAACCTCTGCGGTTAATGGGAATGGCGAGACCGTACAGCTGGAGACTCTTGATGAGTTCATCGACTTCTGCAACAGAGAAGGAGTAAATCCAACAATCATTGTTCCGACGAGATGGCTGCTTACTTTAACGTCAATTGATGGCCACCGCGCCTACGATACTTCCTACTCCAGCGATCTTGTGCATTTCTTTAAGTCGACTCTGGCAAAGATCGATCCAAACCTAAAGGTCGCATTCGAAATAGGAAACGAGTACGAAAGCTACATGACCTCAACGGAGTACGGCCGTGTAGCTAATGCCGTAACTCAACTCATCAGTGAAGCCCACTCGCAGCTGCTTGATGATCCAGATAACCAAGTACCGTATCCAGAACCAGAAATCTTCGTTCAAGTCTGGGGCTACTCAATAGGTGGCGGGATGACCTACAGTGATCTGGCAGCGCGCAATCAGCAAGTGCTGAATCAGTTTACCGCGGCAAACCGCCAGAGTGTTGATGGATTGGTGAGTCATTACTACTTTCAAGAAGGGCGGCACGCTGGAACGGATCAGGCGCAGACTCTCTTGGGCATCACAAACCAGATTTCAATGGTCGCTGCGATGCACCGTCAGTGGGAGTTGGCGACCGGTAAAGAAATGATCAGCCGCATGTCAGAGTGGAACATTCTTTTCCGATCAACCACCAATCTTGGCCTTCAGCAAATCAATCCGTTGATGGAGATGTTTACAAGCCTCCTTAGAAATGGCTTCGACGCCCTTGACTTCTGGTCGGCGCAGTATCATGCGACCAGCCTAGCCGACTCATCAGGACGCCCAATGGCAGCCGGAGCACTGATGGACATCATTAAGCCGGCAGTCTTGGGAACACAAGTAGGCAGCACAATTAGGGATGCTCAAGTTTCTTCCTATACCTTTACTGGAAGTGGACGGTTTGTGACAGTGTTATCGTCAACCACAATCGAAGCACTTCAGCTAGACATTGCTGCATCACAGTTTCCGCCGGGGTATCGGTTAGTCGATGCATACTCTATTGGAGTGGACGAGACAACATCGGACGGAGAGTACAAGACCCTGGTGGGCCTTCCAGCATACGGGGAACCGGATGCAAGGATCGTAGTCACTCAATTGCCCATTTCCCTGATCAACGGCACCCTCGGCACGCAAGCTATGGACTCATTTGAGAGCGTGATGCTCGTGTTTACCCTCGACATTCCTGGTAGGCCATTCGTCTATGGCACTGACTTCGGAGATTTGCTTTATGGATCAAATACACCAACAGTTTACGTCGGTGGTGCTTCTATTGACACAATCTCATATGTTCAAGCCTTGGCCGGCATTGATCTCAAAATGGGCTTGTCGGCAACAGATCCGTCCAACACCGGGGATGTACTGGTAAGCGTAGAGCGGGTTCTTGGCTCCTCCTTTAGTGACTCCATTGTTGGCACGGGTGAAGGGGACCTGATCGATGGACGAGATGGCGATGATTTCTTGATTGGAGGCGATGGTGCCGATACTCTCCTTGGCGGGACAGGTAACGATTTCATCTCAGGGGGAAACGGAAGCGACAGCATTAACGCCGGAAGTGGAGACGACTGGATTTTGTCAGGGGGGGGCAACGACACAGTCATAGGTGGCCCGGGAAGCGACACTCTTTCTTTTGCCGACTTCGATGGTGGCGTAACCGTGTGGGCAGCTTCTGGGGTAGTAGAGACACAGCGGGGTAATGTATCATTTCGGGAAGTGGAGAATTTTGTTGGGTCGAACTTCGGGGATCGATTTTCTGCCGGTCAGTCTGCTTCAATCATTAGCGGTCTTGATGGTGATGACATTTTCGAAGTCTTGGCCGCTGGACGCCACACTATTTTGTGTGGTGATGGGGACGACACTGCAATTATCCAGAGGGGCGATGTTACTGTTGAGGGTGGCGCCGGAAAGGACCGAGTAGTCTCCTTTACCTCAGGGCTGAATGTAAAAGGTGGAAGTGGTGATGACATTATCTTCACTGCTGGAAGTAGAAATACCATTGAGGGGCAAGAAGGCAACGATCTAATTCGGGCTCTAGGGAGTTCAGATCGCTTTGTATTCAATAGTACTTCTGATCATGACACGATCATTGGGTTTAATAGTCAGTCGGATGTCATCGAGTATTCTGGCACAGTTTCTTCTCCACCTTTGCTTGTTCAGACGGGTGAAGGAACTCATGTATTCTTCGGGACTGAAACTAGTGTCTTGCTTAAGGATTGTTTCATTGGTTCGATTGATGATCTCTGGCTGTACTTCTCGTAGGTATGAGTATTCCGGGATAGTGATTTGGGTGAACGCTTTACATCTTTGAGATGGCACATTTTATGGGACAGCCCTGTGATCATTAGTTATTCTACGTCCCCTTTTCATGCTTTACATTGCGGTGTTCGGGCGGTTTTTGATGGAAGAGACCTTCACGGCGGGCAATGGGCTTTGATGGCTTGAAGTGTTTACTTTATTCTATTTCTCCATTTTATTTTCCTAAGTCTCGGGGTAGTAGAGCTTGGTGCACTGAGGTGCGGGTTGGGGTCGTTCGACTGACATTCAGAGAAACTTGTAGGGTGCGGAGGAAGACGTTCTCTGTCAAGGTGGGTAAATTTAGATTACCATAGCGAATTGGCAGCACAGGCGGATAGTTTACGCATCATCTTTAGGAGTTTCGGAAGAACCTTTATGCGTAGAGTAGGCATTTTCTTCGGGCAAAGGATGGATCGTTCAGCGCCCTGCCAGAATAGGATGCCCTATCTAGAAGCTTCTTGCGGCCCCACAAGACTGGCAGTTTGCTTCGGGTATTCGCGAATTGTTAATGCATTGATGCTAGTCAGCTCTGGTTGCGTAAGGTGCTCGGCCCAAGCTAAGGACCTGATTCAAAGGAGATACGAGAGTGAAGTCAACTCGTGAGTCTTGCGTAAGGATTGAGAACAACTCAAGTCCTCTGCTTGAGCGCAGAGACAATCCAACAGTCTTGGTTGCCGCCGATGACTTCCTCTTTGCCTGACGGTTGGCCCCAGTTGGATCGGACGAGTGTGGTGTCAGGTATGAAGGAACTGAAGGCGGCCCGGCGTGAATCCGCCGGGCTGATCCTGGCGGTGGTGCTGTTCAGCGTCGTCGTCAACCTGCTGATGCTGACCGGGCCTCTCTACATGCTGCAGGTCTATGACCGGGTGCTGGGTAGCGGGTCCGAGGCGACGCTGGTGGCCTTGTCAGTGCTGGTGATTGTCCTGTTCCTGGCGATGGGTGTGCTGGAATACGCGCGCGGCAAGGTCATGGCCATCGTCGGCGCCCGGTTCCAGGAA
>NZ_JBXVVT010000017.1:0-2401 GCF_057219935.1 Tabrizicola sp. T74
CGACGTGGTGGCCAGCGAAAGCCAGCTGGACGAGCAGGCCCGCGCCCTGACCGACCGGATCACCCGGCTGGAGGTCAGGTCGCCCGCCGCAGGCCTGGTGCTTGGCCTGCAGGTGACGACGCCACAGGCGGTGATCCGCCCCGCCGACGCCCTGATGTTCATCGTCCCGCAGGACCGCCCGCTTCTGGTCGCCGCGCGCGTGCCCGTCACCCATGTCGACGAGGTCCATTCCGGCCAGGATGTCCGGCTGGTCTTCTCCTCGCTGCCCTCCCGCTCCACGCCCGAGGTGATCGGCAAGGTGACGCTGGTGTCAGCCGACGCGCTGACCGATGACCGCAGCGGCGCAAGCTACTTCCGCACCGAAGTCGCCATCGACGCCGCCGCCCTGAAGACGCTCGGCGATGCCCAGGTCGTCCCCGGCATGCCGGTCGACGTCTTCATCCGCACCGGCGACCGCACGCCGCTCTCCTACCTCCTGAAACCGCTCACCGACTACTTCCGCAACGCCTTCCGCGAGACCTGAGCGGACAGCTTACGCTTACCGCTATCAAAAAAAGTTGGCTGGAAGGTCCGTTCCATTCCTCTTCCAGATCACAGTGGAGCACCTCCACCTGCCTTCGCGACTACTGGTGGAGATTGTGGACTGCCCCAACGAACCCGTGCAGTGTCCGTCCTAACTTCTGGCGCAAAAGTTATGGAATGTCTATAGCTTAGACACAACAGTGCCTCAGCATATGAAATGTCGGGAAAGCAACTTCTGTGCTTCCCTGAATAAGTCGGCTGGGCTGGACCCGCTGCATTACTTAGCCTCCGCCGAAGCCGACCGAGGTTAACCCTATTCTCCCTCCTGTTTGGGTCGCCGTCGCCGAACCCTCATACACTTAATCATTGCAAAGTCTGGTGCTGATACGTGCCTCCCGCTTGCACTGATGGGAGCCTACACCACAAGACTGAGCGAAAGCGGCACGTCACAACGGTTGCCCCGACGCCCTATGCTGACGAACAAGGGGGCTGAAGGCTTGTCACCAAACTCGTAGGTCGCAAGACCTATGCGCACCTCCTTGGAGAGTCCTACGCGAAAGGCGCTTGTTTAGCAGGCCCATCTAGAAGATAGTCGCGACAAATGATATACCATCGCGAGATTGCATCGCGTTGGTATTGGCGACGGAGAGCGTAAGATCATCATGTCAACTGCTCTTCTTTCTGTACAGAAGAATGAAGCGCCATATCTTCTAGAGTTCGTTGCGCACCACCTAGCGGTGGGATTTAAAGAAATACTCCTTGTAACAAACCCCAGTGATGATCTCACGGAAGAGTTGGCAGATGCAATGAGAGACGCGGGGGTAATCAAACACATCTCTTGTCAAGCACCTGATGAAATGAGCCCGCAAGACTTCGGATTGTCGTTGGCAAAGTCAAAGTTTGCCATCGATGACTACGAATGGCTATTGGTTCTCGATGCCGACGAGTTGCTAAATGTTAAGCTCGGTCAGGGAAGGATTGATGACTTAATAAGGCGAACTTCACCTGACGTAGATGTAGTTTCCATAAACAGCGCCACCTTCGGAAATTTTCCACACAGCAGATGGGAAGACAATGATTCATCCGTTCGATTCATGTTTCGCTTCAGTCAAATGGTTGGGTTTAGCTCGGAAGCAAAGAGCCTAATCCGCCAGCCTTCGCGCTTTGCAAAACTAAAGCCGCACGGCCCAGTTGGATTTGTTGGGGACCGAAGCACTCTTAAGGTTAGCACTTCTGCCGGTATTCAGAATGTGATGGTCTCCTCAATAGGTGACTGTCACTACGATTTTCTTCGTAGTCCCGGAGCTAATTCGAAAGCTTTTGATTTTGCCCAAATCAATCACTATTCTATTCGTACTTTCCCCGAGTTCGTCCTGCGACAAAAAAGGGGAAGAGGCGCTACACCCAAGATCGTAAAGCAAGTAAGGCACACTCAAAAATACTTTGAATCGCGCGCTCAGGCGAGATTCTTTGACGACAGTATACTCAAGTATAGAGAAGACGTCGTCGCGAACAAAGTCAACATACTTGAGAGAGGTAAGGTTGGAATGATCTATGGCGCCGCAATAGATCTTTTCTCGAAACGGATGGCTGCTTCAAGGAGTGATTGATTCTCGCGCAAGCGACCTTGGGCGTCTTGACAGGTGCAAACTGGCGTAGGTGCTGTCTCACGTGCAAGTAGTGTCACTTCTTCCCGTCTTCTTTTCAACTGCGCCAGATGCGTACCTAGTGAAAGTTGCGGATTCTGGCGAGTTCTTTAGGGTCAGGACCCATTGATCTTGCGTCTGCGGCGTGATTCAGCCTCCGTAAGGAGACTGAGCGATGAGCAACCTTTTCTGGCTGACGGAGGCGCAGATGGCGCGGCTGCAGCCTTTCTTTC
>NZ_JBXVVT010000018.1:0-2101 GCF_057219935.1 Tabrizicola sp. T74
AGCGGGTCCGAGGCGACGCTGGTGGCCTTGTCAGTGCTGGTGATTGTCCTGTTCCTGGCGATGGGTGTGCTGGAATACGCGCGCGGCAAGGTCATGGCCATCGTCGGCGCCCGGTTCCAGGAACGGCTCGACCGGCGGGTGTTCACCGCGGCCATGCAGCGGTCGTCCAGCGTGCCGAACGATCCCGCGGCGATCACCGCGCAGCGCGACCTCGAAGCGATCCGCACCTTCCTCGGCTCGCCGGTTCTCCTCGCGCTGATGGACCTGCCCTGGACGCCTTTGTTCCTGGCGGCGCTTTTCATCTTCCACCCGCTCTTGGGCTGGCTGTCGGTCGCGGGCGGGGCGATCCTGATCCTGGTCACCATCCTGAACCAGGTCCTGTCGAAGGGGCCGCAGAAAGAGGCCGGATCGACCGCCGTGATGGCCGAGCGGATGTCAGACCAGATGAAGTCCGAGGCCGAGACGCTGCAGGCCCTGGGCATGTCGGGCGCGGGCTTTGACCGCTGGCAGAAGGCGCGGCACATGGCGCTGGCCAAGGCAATCGCGGTGGCGGGGGTTGCGGGCGGGTTCGGGTCGCTGACCAAGACCTTCCGGCTGTTCCTGCAATCCGCGATGCTGGGCCTGGGAGCCTGGCTCGTCCTGCAGGGCGAACTGACCGCCGGCGCGATGATCGCCGGGTCGATCCTGATGGGACGCGCGCTGTCGCCGATCGAGATGGCGGTCGGGCAATGGGCCGTGGCGCAGAAATCGGGCGAGGCCTGGCAGCGGCTCTCGGGCCTTCTGTCGCAGATCCCGCCGCCGCAGGTCCGCACCACCCTGCCCCGCCCGAAGGCGCTGGTCGATGTCGAGGGCCTGACCGTCGCCGCCCCGGGCGAGACGACGCCCCTGTTGCGCATAGTCAGCTTCCGGCTGGAGCCGGGCCAGGCGCTCGGGGTGATCGGGCCGTCGGGCTCGGGCAAGTCGACGCTCGCGCGGGCGCTGACCGGGGTCTGGCGGCCCCTGGCGGGCAAGATCCGGATCGATGGCGCAGCGCTCGACCAATACGACCCCGATGTCCTGGGGCGGCTCATCGGCTATCTGCCGCAGCGGATCACCCTCTTCGACGGCACTATCGCGGAAAACATCGCCCGGCTGGACGGCCAGGCCGACAGCGCCAAGATCGTCGAGGCCGCACGCAAGGCCGATGCGCATGACATGATCGTCCGCCTGCCGCAAGGCTATGACACGCGCGTCTCGGCGGCGGGCGGGCGGCTCTCGGGCGGGCAGATGCAACGGGTGGCGCTGGCGCGCGCGCTTTACGGTGATCCGGTCCTTCTGATCCTGGACGAGCCGAACTCGAACCTCGACAACGCGGGCTCGGCGGCGCTGAACACCGCGATCCGCACGATGAAGGCCGAGGGCAAGTCGGTCTTGATCATGGCGCACCGGCCGGCGGCGATCCAGGAATGCGACCTTCTCCTGGTGCTGGAGGACGGGATGCGCAAGGCCTTTGGCCCACGCGACCAGGTGCTGCGCGAGCAGGTGAAGAACCACACTGAAGTCTTAAAGCCCCTGGTCCTGGGAAGCACGACATGACCGCACCCGAAACGCAATGGTCGGCCCGCCGCCCGCTGTTCTGGGGCTTCTTGACGCTGGCGCTGCTGGTGGGGGGCCTCGGCGCATGGTCGGTGCTGACGACGCTTGCAGGCGCGATCATCGCGCCAGGACAGATCGAGGTGTCGCAGAACCGTCAGGTCGTGCAGCACCCGGATGGCGGTGTCGTCAGCGAGATTCTGGTGCGCGAGGGCGCCGAGGTTCAGGCGGGCGCCGTGCTGATGCGGCTGGACGGCAGCGCGCTCAAATCCGAACTGTCGATTGTCGAGAACCAGCTTCTGGAACTCGCCGCCCGCCGCGCCCGGCTTGAGGCGCAAAGCCAGGGCGCCACGGCGATCCGCTTTTCGGAAACGCTTCTCTCCGCCGCCGGCCTTCGCCCCGAAGTGGCCGAGATGGTCGCGGGCCAGCAAAGCCTGTTCGCCAACCAGGCCGAGATGATGGCCCAGGCCGAGGACCAGCGGAAGACCCGCATCCGCCAGATCGAAAGCCAGATCGAGGGCTTTGCCGC
>NZ_JBXVVT010000019.1:0-1738 GCF_057219935.1 Tabrizicola sp. T74
GAAAGAAAGGCTGCAGCCGCGCCATCTGCGCCTCCGTCAGCCAGAAAAGGTTGCTCATCGCTCAGTCTCCTTACGGAGGCTGAATCACGCCGCAGACGCAAGATCAATGGGTCCTGACCCTAGGTAGAGCAAGAGTGTTCCAAGCTTAACACTTATGGCGCGGGCCGCGGTGTCTGGCTAGCCAGAAGGTCAGACGAAACGTACTAACGGCAAGAACCGGACTTTGAGAGACGCGTGGCCGCGCGCTGCTCGCGGAGCTTAGGCTGCCTCCTTTCCCCAGTGCATCAACTAGACTGCCCGACCTCACGGTCGAGCAAGTTCTGTTAGGCCAAGCAGCTGTACTTCGACACTGGTCAGACTTGCGAGAACACCGCGGCCAGCTCGTGCACTCCTCGGAGGTGTGTTGTCTGTTGAACTTAGCCCGCCGACCAGCGTGGCTTGCTAGCCATTTCTGATGAGCAAGCGGCCCCCTAACTTCAAGGCCAGTTCGTGATCATCCGACCGCCGGCGATGCTCAGAATCCGGTTCCCGCTGTCACCGCGAAATGTTAAGGACCTGCAGCGCGAGCGCCGGGTCCAGATCCGCCTGATGCGCGCAAGCCCGAGGCGATCTAAGCAATACCAATAGTTTACAGGTGGAGAAGGTTGGATATCAGGCCCATCCTCTCCGCCACCAACCCCTTGATATCCCTGCTCTCTCCGTTCCGACGGCAAATTCTTCCCTGTTTCCTGGGGTTAGCGGGGTTCACGCGCTACAGAGACGCCACCAATGGTGTTGTCAGAAGAACTTGCCTTGAGACGACCATGATGCCTGGCTAGCCTGCCCGGATGACCAAACGCTCCACCTTCCGCTACTTCAAGACGAGCCCTGAGATCATCCGCCTGGCGGTGATGCTCTACATCCGGTTCCCTCTGTCGCTTCGAAACGTCGAGGATCTGCTGCACGAGCGTGGTATAGAGATAAGCCACGAGACTGTGCGGCTCTGGTGGAACAGATTTGGCCCGCTGTTCGCCGCCGAGATCAGGTGCAGGCGTGTGGAGGGGCGTTGTCAGAGGAAACCAGTCTGCTAGGTTCATCATCGCTCGGTTGTTGGGTTGCGCGGCTCGGTTTCACGGCAAACGCCTTGGAAGATAGTGACTTATGCCCCCAGATATAGTCGAGGGGGCGGCAGCCAGTCAGTGTGGCGATTCCTCTGACAATGCCGTTCGCATTCGTCTGACAGCACCAGTTTGACGAACGCAACTTCGACGGGAATGCTATGGTTAACGGTGTTGTGGCTGCCATTCTTCAGCCAGATGTGCTTGGGAAGTTGTGTATGTGTCTGGATACTGGTGATCCTTCAGGCAAGCCTGACGTTCCCAACCTACATGCTTTGGCGAACAAACTGCTACTAGGTGGTTTGGTGGACCGGGCTCTTCTTGCTTTGAACTTGCCGCTCAGATCGCTCCCGGTGTCGTTCCAACTAGGCGGCAGGATGACAGCCAGTCACAACGGGATCGCACCACGACCGAACGATGCAGTGAGATGTCCGTCGTTGCGGGGCAGTTCGCAGGCGACTTCTCGGCTCAAGGTGAGGACGCCCACTCGGCACCAGCATAGTTCCTTGCCGAACAGCCTAGGGTCAGGACCCATTGATCTTGCGTCTGTGGCGTGATTCAGCCTCCGTAAGGAGACTGAGCGATGAGCAACCTTTTCTGGCTGACGGAGGCGCAGATGGCGCGGCTGCAGCCTTTCTTTC
>NZ_JBXVVT010000020.1:0-1079 GCF_057219935.1 Tabrizicola sp. T74
GACCAGCTCTTCGGCGGGACCGAGGCGGACAGTCTGTCCGGCGACGGCGGCAACGACCTGCTCGACGGCGGCAGCAACTTTGACACGCTTGTCGGCGGCGATGGCAACGACACGCTCTATGCCGGAAGCGAGGATGACTCGGTCTTCGGCGGGGCCGGCACCGACCTCGTCTATGGCGGCGACGGGCGCGACTACATCCTCTATGCCGAGGGCGACGACACCATCTACGCCGGAAGCGGGGACGACTACGTCGACGACCTGGAAGGGGTGCGTCTGGCCGGCCGGAACCTGGTCTATGGTGGTGACGGCGCCGACCGGATCTTCACCGGCCTCGACTCCGACACGATCTACGGCGATGCCGGGGCCGACACGATCGAAGCCGAGGAAGGCGACGACCTGATCTATGGCGGGGCCGGGGCCGACTACATCCACGGCGATGCCGGCCGCGACACGATCTTCATCCAGGACGGCGACTTCGCCGTGGGCGAGTTCATCGACGGCGGCAGCGGCGGCGACGACTTCGACATCCTCGACCTGTCCGGCTACGGCTGGGCGCGCACCGACGTTGTCTACACCAGCTCGGACTCCGGCACGGTGTCGTTCTACGACACCAATGGCGTCTTCCTCGGCACGGTCGACTTCACCGAGATCGAGCAGGTCATCCCCTGCTTCACCGCCGGCACTCTGATCGACACGCCAACCGGTCCGCGCGCCGTCGAAAGCCTGCAGCCCCGTGATCTGGTGCTGACCCTGGACGACGGCCCGCAGCCGGTCCGCTGGGTGGGCCAGCGGCGCCTGGGGCTGGCCGACCTCCTTGCCGACCCGACCCTGCAGCCGGTGGAAATCCCGGCGCATGCCCTCGCCCCCGGCGTGCCGGACCGCTCCTTGCGGGTCTCGCCGCAGCACCGCGTCCTCTTCGGCGGCGCCGAGTGCGAGCTGTACTTCGGCACGGATGAGGTGCTGGTCCCCGCGATCCAGATGCTGGGGCGCCGCGGCTTCACCCAAGGGCCGCAGCCGGTGACCTATGTCCACATCATGTTCGACCGCCACCAGATCGTGCGGACCCATGGCATGTGGTC
>NZ_JBXVVT010000021.1:0-826 GCF_057219935.1 Tabrizicola sp. T74
TAGGGTCAGGACTCGTTCTTGCTTCATAGCCAGAACATGACAGTTGCAGCGAGAGCGACGGCGGAGAGGAAGACCTTGTGGCACCTGTCGTATCGGGTAGCAACACGTCGCCAGTCCTTCAGTCGCCCGAACATAATCTCAATGCGGTTGCGGCGTTTGTAGCGGCGCTTGTCGTGCTTCACGGGCCTGCCACGCGACTTCCGGCCCGGGATGCATGGCTTTATGCCTTTGTCTTTCAACGCTTCTCTGAACCAGTCGGCGTCATAGCCTCGATCAGCCAGCAACCACTCCGCCTTCGGCAAGCCGCCCAGCAGGGCCGCAGCACCGGTATAGTCGCTGACCTGGCCTGCGGTCATGAAGAAGCGGAGCGGTCGCCCATCGGCATCGGCGACGGCATGCAGCTTGGTGTTCATGCCGCCTTTCGTTCGGCCGATCAGACGGCCTCGCTGGTCGCCGGGCCCCCCTTTTTCGAACGCAGGCTGGTCGCCGTGCGGTGCGCCTTCAGGTAGGTCGCGTCGATCATCACCGTCTTCGGAACAGCGGCCTCGGCGGCCAACCCATCCATCATCCGGGCGAAGACCCCTTTGTCACTCCACCGCTTCCAGCGGTTGTAGAGGGTCTTAGGAGGGCCATACTCCTTCGGCGCATCGCGCCATCGCAACCCGTTGCGATTGATGAAGATTATCCCGCTCAACACGCGCCGGTCATCCACGCGCGGCTTGCCGTGGCTCTTGGGAAAGAAAGGCTGCAGCCGCGCCATCTGCGCCTCCGTCAGCCAGAAAAGGTTGCTCATCGCTCAGTCTCCTTACGGAGGCTGAATCACGCC
>NZ_JBXVVT010000022.1:0-578 GCF_057219935.1 Tabrizicola sp. T74
GCGCTGGCGCTGTTGGCGCAGGCCTTCCCGAACTTGACGCCGCACCAGCTGCGGTTGCGGATTCTTGCGTCGGCGGATAATACCTTCGCGGGGTTCACAGCGACTAACTCGGTGGACCTGGACGACGGACCGGGCGTCTTCAACCATGCCTGGTCCTCGGTCTATGGCCATGGCTTCCTGGACATCCGGGCGGCGCTGTTGCCGATCGGGCAAACCGGGGTTTCGCTGAACGGGGGCGAGGTCGTCACCACCAAGGACTATGCCTTCTCGACCGGGGGCGCGATGGGGGATGCGGTGACGCGCGCCCTGGAAGGGGTCGATGTCACGGTCAGCGACCAGCTGGGCGGCGATTTCGCGGTGGCGGCCAAGGCCTTTGCCACCCCGGCAGAGGCGGCGGACCTGGGCCAGACGCTGGCGGCGCAGACCTTTGCCAAGGACTACCGGCAGACCCGCACGCAACCGCTGTCGCCCCTGGCCGACACCTTCGCCGCGCATCCCGGCCAGTCGATGGAACTGGCAAGCCCCGAGGGCGCGCGGGCATCGGTGCTGATGGGCGGGGCCGAGGACTATGGCATCGC